>CAZPRJ010000085.1:0-34198 GCA_964588805.1 uncultured Microcoleus sp.
CCCAGGCTTTGCACTGCGGGGCTTAACCCTCCGCTAATTCGCCAACAGCTTCATTCCATTCGTTAGGGCTTAAATTGACATAGATGCGATCGCACCACCCCCACCCTCCACAAAGTGCGATCGCATCCCCCTATCCCTAATCACCTCAAAGTTACTTTTTTCCTCGCCAGACGCATCATCTCGCCTGAATCTTCATAAGGCAAGAGAGGAGTCCACTCACTCACCTCGGCAAATCCCAGGCTGTGCAACCGTTTGATAATAATGTCTATCCCTTTGCGAGAACCGATCACCATCACTTTGACATATTCATTTCCATAGCTGGGATTGGTAGAAGGCTGAGTGGGAACCTCCGCAAAGGGTACTTCACTGTCATGAGGCAAAAATTCTTCATGCATTCGAGTTCACCTGATTACTTAAAGTGACGTTGTTGTTTCCAACAACATTTAGTGTTGCATACGTTGTTGATTCAATCAACATTTACTTGCTCATCATCCTCTGACACGATTAGAGGCATGGGAAACGCGGGAAAAGCTCTCAGACAGGCATTGGAGACATACGGCATCAGTCAAAACAAATTAGCCGTAACTCTAGGAGTTGACCGTTCCGTTGTTTTTCACTGGTTTCATGAAAATCGAGACCCCTCAGCTCAAACGGTTGTGGAGATTGCCGAGGCACTCAAAAACCTTAATCCTGATGCAGCAGCAGAATTTATCCGGCTGTATGTGGGGAATTACCTTAAGCCGGATATGCCACCGAAAAGTGAAGAATAGTTACAGGGATGAAGGCGCGATTGTTCCCAAAATTTGCCATATCATTATTCCGTCCCATTCAGGAGGCGGTTTATGTCCAGTGTTGAATACGACGAAATTCGAGAGGAGCGCATCGAGATGGAGATTATTGTCGATGCCTACAACGAAGAAGAACAGGCAATAAGTTGGTATTATTACCTTGAAGATAAACTCGACTTCCCTTTTAGGGCTAAATGGCTCAACAAAAGAGGACAATTCCAAGACAGAAAGGTTGTAGTGCTGGAAATGTCGCCTGAGGATGAGTGCCAAAACGAAATGTTTGTTGAGGTGCTTTACCAAGAAGGTGAGTTTGAAGATGTGTTTTCTGCTCGCCTGTTCGATATTGAGCCAGTTGATGCCGACTCCGAAACCCAAGAAGGGATCGCAGACTGGCATTATTGGATTAATCGAGGGAACGAATTATGAAATTAGGGGATGCGATAACCCTTCTTTTTGCAGGTGAACAGTCAAAAAAAGCGAAACTATAACCCGCTCAGTTGCGGGTAGCAAAAGGTACTTCACTTAGATAGTAAGATTGGCAATTTGTTGAGCGAACCAGGTAGCAGCACTAATATTAGTTCCCTCACTTAAGCGTTCTAGAGTTTGGTCTAAAAGGGGAATTGGCAGCCCATTCAAAGCCACAGAGTAAACACATTGCTGATACTTTCCATCCGACTGTAAACGAAACGCGATCGTACGTCTCCCTAGAACATCAATTACCCAATATTCGGGGATTTCCAGATCGGCATAGAGTTTTTTCTTTTCATCTAAATCAGTCGCCATCGTAGTATCAGAGATTTCACCGACCAAATCCGGAACTCGCCACCGAGTCAAGTCAATTCGACGCGGTTCCCCTTCTTGCCATTGTGGAACACCTTCATCGATGTACAGGACTAAATCGGGTGATGCTGCCTGCTTATTTGGCTTCTCTAGTAAACAGCGCCCCAGAGACTCCGCAGTTTGCTCTGCAAAGCGACTGAACCAGATATAAAACAATAAAGTAAACAGGTCACTAACTCTAGCATGGTTGATGCCTTCTGAACCCATGTCAACGAGAAGATAGTTACCATTAAAAAACAACCTCATTCTCTCAGGAGTAGAATCATCCCGATAGCGTAAGTAATCCTCCCAAGTAGCTGGCTGCCATTGTGGGATTTTTAGGGTGTCAGCTTTTTGGATGGCTGTCAGAATGGAAGCGGTCATCAGTTAAGGCTACCCGTAAGCGTTACTGCAATTTTAACTTCACTCATCTGTAGGCAGTGCCACTCTATAACCTGGATGGGTAGAAGCTGGAGTGGGAACCTCAGCAAAGGGTACTTCACTCTCATTCGGCAGAAATTCTTCATGCATTCGAGTTCACCTGATTTACTGTAAACGTGGTTGCTTGAGACAACATTCAACCAGATATGTCATCGAAAAGTGAAGAATAGTTACAGGTGTTAATCTGCGATCGCGTTTTGTGTATTGTGCAAGATGAGGATATACGTCTCATGCAAAACGTATTGTTGCTAGTCTATACAGAAGTAATTTGAGCATAGTAGCCAGTGTCAGAGAAAAATCCTAGAGTGGTTGTGCCAAGTAGACTAGAGAACAGTCTGTCTGCTGTGTCTCTTTTTTCTGGTGCTGGAGGGATGGATATCGGCGTCATGCAAGCAGGGTTTGATATTCTCGCTTGCGTGGAGATTGACCCTTACTGTTGCGAAACGTTACGTGCTGCCGTCACCCGCGAACAACGCAGAACCCGCATTATTGAGGACGATATTCGCAACATTAATTCTATAGACCTCATGCGCGATTTGTGCATGGAACCAGGCGACCTCGATCTACTCTGTGGCGGCCCCCCCTGTCAGACATTCTCTCAAATTGGAAAGCGAAAATGCCTTGAGGACGAGCGCGGAATGCTTCTGTTTGAAATGACACGCTTTGCCGAAGTATTCCGTCCTAAGGTGATTTTAATAGAGCAGGTGAAGGGACTCCTAAACGCCCCGGATCGAAGTGGCAAAATTGGTGGTGTTTTTGAACAGTTATTGGAACGCTTGCAAGCTCTTGGTTACGTTCCAAAATGGAAAGTTATCCTTGCCGCCGACTACGGAGTGCCGCAAATGCGCGAAAGAGTTTTTATCATCAGCACTCTCAAATCTTACGAATTCGAGTTTCCTCTGCCTACGCATTGCGGCTCCAAACAAGTAATGCCTCTATTTCCATTACCCCCCTACATCACAGTAGGAGAAGTTCTTGAAGGATTAGGCAAACCAAAACCTAAAAGCGAACAAGCAGATGATAGCCATATTGATGTAACCCCTGCTGGAGATAGACAGCGGATACATGGCGTACCAGAAGGTTCTCACCTCGCCAAAGAGTTGCACCTACCAGCTGAACAGCGCTGCAAATTGACGAAGAAAGATACAACTAAATTTCGTCGCTTGTCTCGTGAGGAACCTGCCATAACTTTGCGCTGTGGAGAAATTTTCTTTCATCCCACACAAGACCGATATTTAACACCTCGCGAGTATATGCGGCTTCACGGCTATCCCGATGAGTATTTGCTCAAAGGACCAATCAGAGGTCGTTCCGGTAGAGTACGACATCTCGACCAACATAGACAAGTTGCTAATTCCGTACCGCCACCCGTTGCTCACGTACTTTCTTTAAGCATCAAGAGGACTTTAGAGTGCCGAAAATCTTTGAAATCTTTGGTTACCCGATAGATGACCTTTCTGAAGAAGCAGAGCAGAATCGTAGAGCTGCTCACTGTCCTTTCATGAATCGCGATTGTGACGGTGGCGGAAATCGCTATCTCTCACAGATAGACCTATCTCGAAATGCAGTTTTAAAAGCGATATTTCCAAACCGTTCCAAGGTTGCTGCTGGCGTCTGTTCCATACAGGTGAAAGCCGACACAGCCCCTTGGATTGTTTGGCGGATGGTAAGCCAACTAATTGTAAAAAGTGAAATAGCACTAAGTTGGGGTGGAAAGACAATTTGGGTTGTACAAGATTTGCTTGTAGATTACATCTGTGCTTCCACTGCCCTCAACGTTCGGCAATTCTTGTCTGAAAATACTTCCCAAGTGAATATGCTGAGTTTCTCCTACGGCACAGGATTTGAAATTACCAGAGGAGTCGTAGAGCTATTAAATCCACAACTATTTGCTGGTCTAATAGCCTCAACGACCGCAGATTCTACTCCACCAATGCCAAGTTTTCAGGATATAATTCGTGCGCCAACTTGCCCTCCTCTTGATCGGGTTATGGTAGCGTTGGCACGACGTAAACCAATCAATCAGGTTATTGTGCCATAATGCGCCATAAAAGGATCGCACCTCCCCCTAACCCTCCACTGTCATACGTGAAGCGGAGCTATCGCGTAAGCGAATCGCATCCTCCTACCCTTAATCACCTCAAAGACACTTTTTCCTAACCAGACGCATCATCATGAGGCGAGGAGGTACGTTAGTGTTTTGGGCTGACTGTACCTTATAATTTAGCGATCGCTTGAGCAAACCCGTTAGCAGCAGTTATATTGGTTCGGCGTATCTAAATAAAATTCATCGTATGTAGACTGTGCAAGGTTTTTTAAATTTAAACAAGCCAACAGGCTTCACATCTCATGACTGCGTTGCCAAAGTGCGACGGTTGGTGCACCTAAAACGGGTGGGACATGGAGGCACTTTAGATCCAGCCGCCACAGGAGTCTTACCCATCGCCCTCGGTAAAGCTACCCGTTTGTTGCAATACCTGCCTCAAGATAAGGCATATCAAGCTAGAATCCGATTGGGAGTCAAGACGACAACCGATGACTTGGACGGAGAAATTGTCGCTACTCAGTCCGCAAAAGGGTTGACATTGGACAAGATTTTACCCTTACTCCAACAATTTGAGGGAACAATTCAGCAAGTCCCGCCGATGTATAGCGCCATTCAAGTTCAGGGGAAACGCTTGTACGATTTGGCCAGGGCAGGTGAAACGGCAGAAGTACCGGTGCGAACGGTGGAAATTTACCAAATTCAAGTATTGGATTGGCGTCCGGGTGAATTTGCAGAACTGGATGTGTCAATTGCCTGTGGTGCAGGAACTTATATTCGTGCGATCGCCCGAGATTTGGGAGAATTACTCAATACAGGGGGTACTCTAGCCGGTTTAATTCGTACCCAAAGCTGTGGTTTTAATTTATCCGATAGCCTGACATTAGAAGAATTAGAAACTCAACTTCAACAAGAAACCTTTCAACCCATTTCACCCGCCGTTGCCTTACAGCATCTAACCGCAGTCACATTAACCACAGAAGATGCACGACGCTGGTGTTTGGGACAGCGTATTGATTGGAATGATCACCCTGCTGATACAACTACCACAGCCCTACGAGTTCATCACGAAAATGGTGAATTTTTAGGTATTGCTCAGATAATTTCTTCAGAAAATGGGCTGTTACTAGCACCTCAAATGGTTTTTACGAATTCAGTAGAAAGCTCTAAATGAACTTAATATAGCGGTTCTCAAATAAGTGGATTACATTCAACTTTCCTTTTGCAAATTTCTCTTCTTACAAACAGAATGCTCATCAGTAAAACCAGCAACTTCCGACAAAATATACAGCGGTCTGCCCTTTACTTCTTCATAAATCCGTCCTATATATTCACCCAAAATACCAATACTGACTAACTGCACTGCTCCCAAAAAAAACATAGCAATCATAATAGTTGCCAAACCCGTTAAGGGAGAATTAGGAGCAACAATGCGCCAATAGAGAACGAGGATTGCCATCAAAACTGCAACCACTGCCGCTAATAAACCCACATAAGTAGACAATCGTAATGGCACTCTAGAAAAGGAAATTAAACCATTAGCGGCTAAGGATAAAGATTTACGAAACGTATACTTGACTTCACCTGCATAACGAGGATTGCGTTCATAACGAATAGAGGTCTGTCGCCAACCCACCCAAGCCCGTAGTCCCCGCAGGTAGCGGTTGCGTTCTGGCATGGCATTGAGGGCATCCACCACACACCGATCCATTAAACAAAAGTCACCCGAATCTAAAGGAATGTCCACATCTGCCAAACGCCGGAGAAGACGATAAAACATATATGCAGGAAGACGTTTAAACCAGCCTTCTTTATGGCGCTTGGTACGCTGGGCATAGACTACTTGATAACCTTGCTTCCACTTTTCTACTAACTCTGGAATTAACTCCGGTGGGTCTTGTAAATCGGCATCCATGATTACAATCACTTGACCACGTACAAAATTAATTCCAGCCGTAACGGCGACTTGATGACCGAAGTTGCGAGCAAAACTGATGTAGCAAACACGGAGGTCTTTCTCGTGCAAATCTCGCAGGATGGAAAGTGTGCGATCGCGGCTACCATCATTGACCAAAATTAATTCTACTGCACCGTCCATCTGGTTCATAACTGCACTTACCCGACGGTACATTTCCAACAGCGTATCTTCCTCGTTGTATACCGGAATGATAAAGGAATACTTCGGGTACACAGTTAATCCATCCTCAGAATCTTGGTAATCAGAATAAGACACCTATCAACAGGACTAACAGGACTATCCGGACAATTCTCAATTCATCACATTTTTATATAGGGCTTTAATCCTTCCTGTTCATTTTGAATGCGTGAATTTTGAATTCTGTTAACGCCCTAGTTTATTCGGCAATCCATCGCATCCCCCAGGAATAGTTCGGCGCGATCGCTCCCCGCACCAATAACAGCAGTATTTGCGCTGGACTTCACCTAATCGCTGAACGCCTGTAAAGTTTGCGCCTTCTACCACCGCACCGGTATGTTCGCCTGTCCTGTAATCAGGCGGTTTAATGCGGCTGCGGGGACTGGCGGTTTCGAGTGAGCCGTAGAATAGAAGCACTCCTCTCATATCGGCACCGGAGAGATTAGCGTCGTACAAAATGGTACGCGACAGATTGGCCTTGACCAAATCACAAAGGCTGAGATTGGCTCGAACCAGGTTCGCCTCACTCAATTCCGTCCAGCGCAGGTCAGTCCCCGATAAGTCTGCACCGGCTAACATTACGCCTAAGTCAATCACACGCACCCCATAGAGGCGGTCTTCCTGATAACCTCCGTGGCCATCTAGCATCGGACGGCCGAGGTGAGTATCACGCTTGAGAGGGGTTAGCAATCGAGATTGAGATAAAAATCGCAGCACTTTGGCTTTGCCCAAAGCGTCTACACTACCGAGAATCGCTGCAGTCCGTCCTTCGGAGAAGGCTCTCTCTTGAGGCCAATCTTCCAATAAGCCTTCATCATCCAATGCCAAATCACAAACCCCTTGAAAGTAGGCATCGATGGTTTGTTGTTGGGTAATGATATTTTGCTGAATGGTCAGGTCTTTGGAGATGACATACTGCCGCCACGCAATATAAACGGCTAAAACGGCAATGAGAATCTGCCCCAAAGCTCCAATCCATTCCGCCATCGAGCCAATGGAGTCTGAATCGAGGGTTTTCAGCACCCGATCAAACCGTCCAGTGACACCAGTTAGGGTCGCTAGTCCTACGATTGCCGCTAACACCCCAAAGACGGCAACCAATTGCAATCGTTCCTGTGGGGATAGAGACTGAAGGAGTAAGCGCTTCACGGGTGGCCAAATCACCGGCAGGGATACCGCTAAGGCGACAATCGCTCCCGATAGTCCAATCCAGAAGTTATTGATGCTTAGCCCCACAATTAAAATAGCGATCGCCGTGAAAGTAATCAGGGAAGCTGTCGCTGGGGCAAGATTTTGGGTAACAGGCTGTGGAGTGGTGCGACTCCACAACGGTAAGGCAGCATGATAATTTGGTTGGGAAGTTAGCTTTGCTGCTTCTGGGGATGGGGTAGAAGCATCAGAATTTGGTGTGGCACCATTGCCACTTTCAGGATACGGAGCATTGGTGGGTGGACTAGATGGAGGAGGATCGGGCTGAGTGGTCATCGCGTTTTTAGACATACAGACGATGCGTGATGCATCGCCCTAGACATTAAAAGATTTTAACGAAGTGGCACGTTAAGTGATGTAGCCACCGAGCAACGGCCAGTTATTCGGATTATGCATTTCCTTGATTATTTGTCAATATATTTCTTGAAATTTCTAAATCTCCTCTGCTCCGAGAGCGAACCTGATAATTAATGCGAATTAAATGCATATCAGCTTATGCAATAAACTAGCCAACCCATACATTCATTCCAAGTAAAATAAATACTAACTTCTAACTCGCACGTTCAATCCAATGGTCTTCAATTTTAAAAATTCTTTTGCTCAGATCGAAAGCCTGCACCCTCCCCTCAACTCTCATCTTACACTTTATATGTTAGAAACGTTTGGGGCAACGGTTCAGCTTAAGAGTCCTTATTCTCCCGAAGAGTTAATTGTTCAACTATGGACAAATGCTCTCAATAAATTCAACCCCGAAGGAAATTGGCATTCTGTAGACCTTGCTTACCAATCTCAAGAATTCGATAATACCTATATCTTCCAAGGGTCTTTCTTGCCTACCAGCGAAGGTAACTATCAATTTACTTATCGAATCGGTCTAAATAACCATGTTAACCAATGGCAATGGGTTGGGAAGTTTTGGGAGAATGGACACCTCAAGATTAAACCTCCTGCGGCTGGTATGACTTGGACACAAGGGCCAAGTTATGTTGAAGTTTTTCCGGGTGTTTATGTAGGTAATTTTATTGCTGCCTGCCAAGCAGAAGAATTAGAAATCGATGCTATCCTAAACATGGCTTCTGAACTTACAGTAACGCTACCTGCTAATTCTAATATCTTGTATAAAAAACTGGGAACTTTAGATGGGGCGCAACATCCAATATCGGATGAGTTATTATCAGAAGCTATCCGATGGATTGATGAACAACTAGCCGCCGGAAAAAAGAAAATTTTAATTCATTGTCGGGCTGGAATTGGCAGGAGTGGTTCAGTTGGTGTGGCTTATTGTTATTATAAAAATTCTTTGTGGAGTTACCGGGAGGCTCTACAGTACGCTTGGACTAAAAAAGCCGATATTTATCCTCACAAAAATCTTCAACACAGTTTAGAGCGTCTATTTCCAAGAAACAAGAATAGTGAAAATCTTATTTCAAAATTAACTGAAGGTGGCGAGTAACCATCAAGTAATAAGCTGTCGTGCAGTTAACTTGCAACTTAATGTTTAGCTTCTTTTTTGTGGGATGGGCATTTTGCACGTCGGTGATTATGCGAATTAGATGCACATCAGCTTAGATCATCGTCTTCAGTTGGCAGGAGCAGTTATCTGAAAATATTCCCTCCCTATATGATAAGGAGGGAACATTGTTGAATGGCGCATTCTCAACTATCTTGCAATTCCCTACATTAATAAGGAGCAAGAATAACTCAAGTCGAACATAGTTACATTTTTTTATCTCGTTGTTGACGACGGCGATCGCGCCATTCTACCGCCGTTAAATACATGACGCCGCCACTTACTAAGGCTAATAATCCGATGGCAGCAAAAAATAGGACAGCTACAAAAGAACTTTCCACAATCCCTCTAGAAACCGTTACGACCCCAAACAACCATTGCAATTGACCAAGTGAACAGAACCAGTGTTGAAACCCAACCTAATGTCAGAATATCCATAGCGATATATAAAAAAGTACACAAACGACTCTAAGGCTTATGATAGTTCAATTTGAGCCATATTTTACACTCAAGGCTAACATCGTGAATGAGACTTTTGACCCAACGGCTGAGCGCATTGAATCCCTGAAAGCGGCTACTTTAGGGGCTTTTTGCTTGATGCTGGCCTACAGCCTCATCGCCCTCGGCAACCACTTCGTTTTAGCTAATCGATTTGAGACATTGGCGGCCTTAGAAATTTCTACCCTTTTCAATGGGTTAGTGAAGGTAGGGGTTGCTGGATTGAGTGGGTTTCTGTTTGGCGTTACTTACCGTTACGCGATTCGGGAAGATAACAATCCTCATCTTCAAGATGGAGTCGTGTTGGCCTTTGGGTTAGTGCGGGGATTAGCGCCGATTGAAGCACAGCCGAATTTAACTGAGGCATTCGGGTTGATAGCTGTATGGGGGATTGAGAGTGTGGTGTGTTTTGCGATCGCCCGTTTTGCCCTCGATTGGGCGATCGAACACCATTGGATTAAGCGTTTCCCGAGTTAGCCTTCAACGACCCTAACTTAAGTTGCTTCGTCTAAAGACTCAGCACCTTTGAAGTTAGGGATTGCATCTGCCGTCCACCTCAGCCCTGAATACCTCAAGAGGCGTTCAGTTTTGGCTTCTTCCGACGACGCATCAAGGACGGCTGAAAAGCGCCCTGTCACTTCCCACTCTTGGCGAGAAATGAGCGTTCTTAGCGCGATATTCCTAGCACCAATCAAGTCGGCATGAAGGGTAAATCCGCACTGTTTACATACAAAAAGTAAACCTTTTTTAGGTCTATTTTCTTTACTTGTATATCCGCAACACGTACACATTTGCGAGGTGTAATGAGCATCTACTTTTGTAGCAAGGGAACGACTAAGGACTGCTTTGTAATCAATATAAAAATGCAGCTCAGCAAAAGCCCATTTAGCGCGATTGCGATTAGCATTCCTCTGTTTTTTAGATGCTTTTTTACCTTTTTTGTTTTTGTTTGTACGTTCTCGAATCTGCGCGAGATTTTCTAATCCGATTAAGGTGTTAGGTTTAACTATGCGCTTGGCAAGGGCGTGATTTACGTCAGAAGTTAGCCGTCTCTCTCGTCCTGATAATGCAACTAACCTTCTAGTCGCGCAACGAGTGCCTTTCTTCTGTAAGCGTTTTCTCGCTTTGACATAGCGAGTTGCCTTATGAATCACTTGCTTGCCTGAGAAAAACTGAGTCTGATTATTTGTTGTAGTTGTTACTGCTAAGTATCTTTGCCCGACATCAACACCTAGTACACCCTTAATATCGGCACTTGTAATCTCTTCTAGATTAAGTTCAAAGCTCACAAGTAGATAGTAGGTTTTGGTTGACTTAGAGTAATAAACTTTAGCCGCACCTATTTTGACATGATCAGATTGCTCAGATTGCAAATATTCTAAATGCTTAGAATATCCTTCATATTTAATTTTTGTTCGTTTGTTTAAGGTGATAACACTTACTTGCTGATTTTTATGAAAAGAGTAGTCTCTGCCATAATTAAGAGTGCAACTACGAGAAACAAACTTTGGAGGGTTATCTAAGCCTTTGTATCTTTTTTTAGTTTGTCTCTCCTTTATATGTGCAGAATTTTGTTTAACTTTTGTCCACAACCCTTTATAAGTAGCAGCTACTTGTCGAGGGATATTGCAAGCCATTTGAGAACCCAAGCCGAAACGAATTCGCAAGTCATTGTACACAAGCTTTTGGAGCTTAATGCCACTACTGAGCTTGTTATTCTCAAAAGCTATCTGAGAAGCAAAATTCAACCCATCTCTATAAGCTAAACAAACAGCTCTTAGCGCTTCCTTTTGTTCAGGAGTCGCTAAGAGCTTGAGTTTTGCCGTTAAGACTTGGAGCATGGTAAATCTTCATCAGACATAAATATAGTATCATACTGATGAAGCTTTGATGGATAATTTGAGCAACGGAGGTACCTCCGTTGCTCTCGCTATCCCTCCCTAACCTACGCAACACAAGCTGAACGCTTGTTAGCTTTGAGGATGGGGAATCTCGCGATTATGGTTGAACAATGACCCGTACACAAAAAACGATAACAGTTCACGAGTTCAAGTGAAGCTGAGAACCTCAAACTCAGGATTACCATACATCTGCATCCGGTCAACGGCTGATAAAATTTTATTGTTGGCTACATCCGAATCGAGACACTGACAAGCCAACTGGGCAACATCAGCCCGATGAATGGTTCCAGCTACTTTATAGTTTTCGGTAAGTACGCCATTTCCCGTTGCAGGTTCAGATTTCAACCCACCTGGACGAATAACGATATAAGTCAAGCCACTGGCCATCAAGTGTTTTTCAGCCTGTTCTTTTTCAATTAAAACCGGCTTCAACGTTTCTAGTGCTTGCGGGGGTATGGCAACGGCACTTTCTGCACTTCCTAGTGAAGAAATTAGGATGAATTTTTGTACTCCTACTTGCACCGCCGCATCAATCAGATTTTTATTACCCAGATAGTCTGCCCTTTGCCCATCTTTGGGTAAACCTCCGATGGTGCTAATTACAGCCGAGATAGGTTCTCCCTGCATTGCCGCAAGCACAGCCGTTGCATCTAGGGCATCTCCCATTACGACTGTAATCCCCATTGCTTCTAATTCCGGGCGAGACTCGGGTGAGCGCAGCAATGCTTTGACATTTTGACTTCGCTGTGTTAAGCATTTAGCAATTTCTCGACCCACACCTCGGCTAGCACCCGCTAGAAAAATATAGGATTCTTCTGTCATATTCCATTCCTTGCACTAAGGCTTTCCTCTCTTTTCAGCATAAGGAATTGAGTGGCTCTTTTTTATGGATATTTGACAAGCTACTAAGCCATCTAAAATTCTCCGATAAAGAAAGCTAAGGCTAGCCAGTCTTTTTGCAACTGCCACAATGCAAATTCTAGGCGCGACAGCTTATCATTATTAATGTCGCAACAATTTTGACATTAATAAAACTATGAATTTTATTTTATGTATAGAAATATAACTCATAACTGCTAACCTTTAACTATGTTGATGAAACCCGCAATCGATATACGAAATCTCAATCATGCTTTTGGCAAAGGTTCTCTTCGCAAACCTATATTAATGAATGTAGATTTGGATATTTATCCGGGTGAAATCGTAATTCTCACTGGCCCATCTGGCAGTGGTAAAACTACTTTGTTAACTGTGATTGGTGGCTTACGTTCTGTGCAAGAAGGAAGCCTCAAAATCTTAGGACAAGAACTGTATGGTGCTAGTCAAAAACAACTGGTAAAGATTCGTAGTAAGATTGGTTTTATTTTTCAAGCACACAACTTATTAAGATGTCTAACTGCCCAGCAAAATGTAGGAATGTCTTTAAATTTACACCCAGATATTCCTCTAGAAGAACGCAAGGATAGATGTTTAGCGATGTTAGAGGCCGTTGGGTTAGGAAGTCACGCCAATTACTATCCTGATAATTTATCAGGGGGGCAAAAACAACGTGTGGCGATCGCTCGTGCATTAGTCAGTCACCCCAAACTCGTTCTCGCGGATGAACCTACGGCTGCTCTTGATAGTAAATCTGGGCGTGATGTAGTGGAAATTATGCAGCGATTAGCTAAGGATTATGGATGCACAATTTTGTTAGTCACTCACGATAATCGCATTTTAGATATTGCGGATCGCATTGTACACATGGAAGATGGAAGACTTGCCAAAGATGAAGCTTTATGAGATTAACAATTTAAAGTTAACGCCTTTAAAATATTCAGGTTGTTAATTTTAAACACTTCAATAATTGCTACAAATTACCTACTAATTTATCAACTTTCCTGTCTGTGAGAAAATAAGTATTCATATCTCCTTTGCCTTTAACTTGAATGACTCCACGCTCCTCAAGAATATATTTATCCTTTAAGCACTGATAGGTTGATTCGGTGACTTGAATACATCCCGGTAAACCGTGGGATTCCATACGGCTAGCTGTATTGACGGCATCTCCCCACAAGTCATAAATAAATTTTTTAGTACCAATCACTCCTGCAACCACAGAACCTGTATTGATGCCAATACGAATACTAAGCGCTACATTATGTTTGGCATTAAATCGAGTCACTTCCTGTTGCATCTCCAATGCCATTTCAGCGATCGATTCTGCATTGTTATCGCCAGGTATAGGAATACCTCCCACGACCATATAAGCATCCCCAATCGTTTTAATTTTCTCTAAATTATATTGGTCACTGAGTCGATCGAAAGCTGAAAAAATTTCGTTAAGCAAGTGTACAAGTTGTGTGGGAGGAATTTGAGCTGAAAGTTGGGTAAAGCCGACAATATCTGCAAACAAAATCGTCACATTTGGAAAACCATCGGCAATATGATTGTTGCCATCTTTTAATCGTTCAGCAATCGGTTCAGGTAAAATATTTAACAGCAATCGTTCTGATTTTTCTTGTTCTTGAGATAGCTGTTCATTTGTCTCCTGCAATTGGGCAGTACGTTCCCTAACCCGTTGCTCTAGTTCTTTTGAAGTTTGGCGTAATCGACCAATCACTACCGTGATTCCAGTAATGGCTAACACCGATAAAATAGCTAACATAACAAAGGAATGTCGCACACCTCCTCTAGTTTGTTCCATGAAATTATCGAGGGGAGTTGTAATTTCTAGAATCCCTCGCACGTCGCCAACTTTCCAATTTCGCTTAGGGCTATCGCTGAGATTATTATGGCAACTAATACAGCTTGGTTTTAAAATGTCTGCTTGCGCGTAGCGTAATGCTTCACGGCCTTGAAATTTTTCAATACGAACAAAAGACTGATTAGGTTTTTGTTTCAAAGCTTTAAGTGCTTCCCACTCAAATGCATCTTTAGGGCCACCTTCCTTACGCCGATAAGGAAAAGGATAATCACTGTATAATCGGACAAACATTCCATTATTATTCTGGCTCAAGCGATGTCCAAGTTCGATTAAGTATGTTGCAGGTACAGGGATGGCTCCTTTTTTATCAGCATAATTATCGGTGATAGTAATTCCATGGATATCTTGTGCAGCTTTGATATGTTCAAAAGCAAGATCGCTGTAAAGTGTCCGTGCTTCTACAATTGCTCGTGCATACAATTCTGAATTTTGGAGTGCTTGTGATTTCACCAAGCTCATGGAAAGACGTGATGTATTCCATAAAGACGCCGCCACTCCTACACACAATAGCAGTGTCAAAATCAGAATCGTTCGCTTGTAAAGCAAATTGCTAAGCATTGTCCAGATTTGAATTATAAACTTGCTCATAATATCTATTACTAGAGAAAGCTTTTGGATTAATTAAACACTTCAACAGTTCAGAGTTAATTCCATAAAAGGACGAGCAATTGTAACGGATTAATTAACTTTTATTTCTCTAGGCAGAGAATATTTTAAGCCCACCTGATTAACATCCGTTAGGATATTAATCATAGCCCTTTATTCTCGATATAAAGTGAATTCCAACATTAAACAGACTCCAGAATCAACAGCAGAACCCCAAACGATATTTCCAGGAGAAGTTTTTGCCAAGACGGCTGATTTTGATCGAGGGATTCGCCAGTTATTGCCGCGATATGAGGAAATGCTGGAAGCGATTGCGCTTTGCCTTCCTGGCACTGTTCAACGTATCCTTGATTTGGGTTGTGGTACGGGTGAACTGAGCCTCAAAGTCTTGCAGCGCTACCCTACAGTCCAAGTGCTTGCCATCGATTATTCACCTCGAATGCTGGAGTTTGCCAAAGCCAAGCTAGAAGCCGCAGGTTATGGGCAACAATGGATGGGTATCGAAGCGGATTTTGGAAATTGGGCTAATCATCAGTTATCTCTTGAAGGTGGTTTTGATGCTTGTATTTCCTCCTTCGCAATTCATCATCTTACCGATGAAATGAAGCTGAAACTCTTTTGTAAAATTGCTGAGAGTCTTAATCCGGGAGGTGTTTTTTGGAATGCTGACCCCGTTTTACCTCCATCACCTGCACTTTTAAATGCTTACAAAATTATTCGCGAGGCATGGGCAATTCAACAAGGTACAACATTAGCAGAAATTCGCGCCCAGATTGGCACAAGTATACCTTACGGTTTCTCTCAACCCGATCAATTAGCAACGTTAGAGGCTCATTTAGAACTCCTCAAAACAGCAGGATTTAATTTTGTAGCTGTACCTTGGAAATATTACGGATTAGCCGTATTTGGCGGATTTGTTGAATATTAACTCTAGGCTAATTCCTAACCGCTAACGGCTCATGCGATCGCTCAAAACCCCCATCCCGGCACCTGTAACTTCTGCCAAAATACTAATTAAACGGAATAAAGCCACCACACTCAAAATCACTCCGGTAGAAAAATAGGAGGACAAAAGCGCGATCGCTGTCGTTTCAAACACACCTAAACCGCCTGGGGTAGGAATTACCAAACCTAACACCCAGGCTAAACTAAAGGCACAATAAAGTAATGGAATTTGGCTAGGATTAATGGGATTAAGAGCTAAAAAAGTAACCAAGAAACCAGTCCCCCGCAACCCTAAAAAACCTAGTTCCCCTAACAAAGGTAAAAAAGGATAACGCTTAATTGTAAAGCTTTCCGTATCGGTGGCTTTGTCCTTTAGCCGCCTCAATATTTGTAATCCAGGATTTAATACCCGAGGATGAACAGCCAGTAGAACCCCAACCAAACCAAGAATCTGTAACCCCCAAGTCGAACTATTCCCTTGAATGTCTATCCAACCTAGTTGGCTACCTGTCAAGGCAATGATTAATGCGGCAGCAGCCATTAACAAGGGCTCTAATAAAACACTGACGGTTGCGGCACTTAAGGAACCCCCTGCATCCCTCACAGCCCAAACACGGCCATAATAATGCCAAACATTGCCAGGTAAATACTTGGCCACATTAGTTTTCAAATAAACTGGAAGTGCCCACCTGTACTGAATGGGTTGCTCAAAAGACTTGAGAATCCAACTCCAAATTAAGCCAGCCCAGATATGAGCCACTAAAGTAATAGAAAAGGCTACAAACAGGGTTAGCCATCCGGCACCACTAATCCGAATTGCTGCGACTTCTTGCCAGTGTTCCTTGAATGCTTTCGCTAAAAAGAACAGGGTGCTGCCTAGAATTACCCAGCGCAAATAGGGTTTGAGCGATGACCAGATTTTTTTCATTATTGAAGCAGCCATTGCATTGATTGAGGAAATCATACCCCTTTGAGTTAGGAGGGCAAAATCTTGCCAATCCATTCTCTACTGTATCCAGTTATCGGGACAATACTTTTATGACTGAGCTTGTCGTCTATCGCAAGTTAGAAAATAGAGTAATTTTTAAATCTATCAGAATGTCTCCTTTGTTAGAGGAAGCGCTCACCTTTTCCTCGATATTCTTGACAGGCGTAACTGAAAGGTGATGCCTTAACTCTCTGGCACGAAAAGAGTTGCGATCGGCAGCTTGGATAAAACAAATGTTACCAAGCTGCCCTCCTTCTGATGTCAAAGAATAAGGCTAGGAGCTTTCAAGCAAAAATGATCAGCCCGATTCAGGCTGACAAGGAGTAATAATTTTATGAAGAAATTAACAGCTTTCTTCAAACAGTTTCGGTTGAGTCAATTATTGACTGCTATTTTAGCCACTTTTGTTCTGTTTGTAAGCACGGCTTGCAATAGCGGTAACATCCAGGGTGCACGTCCTAACAATCCTCCCGTACAAGCTGGAGGACAGAACAATCCTTACAAAATGGGTGGAGACACAAATACTAACTACAAAATGTCTCCTGACCCTAAAGTAAGCAATGAAACCGCTAAATACAATCGGGGTAGAGCAGACTTACAACTGCTCTCCAATCAGCTTATTGCTACTAGTGAAACCCGACAATATCCACAAACCAGTGAGCTAAAGGGTTCACCCACCGATGAACAGAAACCGCTACCCTATAAAAATCTAAAAGATTATGACACGTATGAAGCTGGTGGACAGATTCAGCGTCAATCAGACTTAGGTGAGCGCATTAAAGATCGCTTAGGAGCGGTTAAAGAAACCTTTGATGAGGCTGGGGAATTTATTAACGAAAACGCTGAAGAAGCGAAAGCAAAACACGACATCTACACCAAACCTCGTTTTGATAACTAAAGCACTAAGTAAGTGTCTTGAGGCATTGAAGATTCAATGAAGCTTTATAGGCAACTCATTCATTCACTCAAAACATTGATTGCCTGATAAACCAACCAACCTGTTCATCATTAACACAAAATCAAATCGGAGAAAAATCTATGAACAAATTCATCACTGGGATAAAAAACATCCGAATCACTCGGATAGTCACTGGCTTTTTAGCGAGTCTCTTCCTATTTGTTGCTACAGCTTGCAGCAATACCCCTAATGTGTTAGCAAAAACTGCTGATGATGTTAGACCAGAAGTTCCCAGAAGTGCTGTGACTAATACCCATCAAGGTGGGATGAACGAATACAGCGATGTCGATCCCAGAAGAAGTACTGCACCGGCAAATTCTAAAGCTAAGGCGCTAATTGAAAATGCCCAAAGAAATATAGACACCAAAAGCGCTGATAGCCGCCAACAATATGGTGAAAACTATCGAAGTGGAACGCCCATTGGTGAGAGAGTAAAGCGACTTGGAGAAGATGTAGGCGAGTCTGCTGAAGAACTTGCAGAAGGTGCGGCCAAAGGTACAAAGCAAGGTCTTGAAAACATCAGACAAAATGCTCGCAATACATCTGACTATGTTGAAGATGTGGGCGAAGACACGGCTAATGTCAATATCGATAAAGCCCAAGCCAAAATTAACAATGCAGCCAAAGGTACACGTCGTGCATTTGAAGATACTGCCGATGCTAGCCAAGACTTAGGCAAGAGAATTCAACGCACGGCTGAAGATGCAGGTGATGCCGTCAAGTACAAAGTTAACCGAGACATCAATAGAACTCAACGTGCTTTAGATAACGCTGCCGATGCGATCGACTAGAATCAGCTTAGCCAACCATTAATTTTCAAAAAACTAACAGAAACCCAGTTTAAAAGCTGGGTTTTTTGATGTGAACATATATCTCAAAGCAATCTACCCCTACTGAAAATCTTCTCCTTTGGGAATAGACAATAATTTCTCATCGGTGACCGAATTGATATCTTCACGCCGAAACTGATACTTTTCAAAAATACTCTCTCTCACTAATCGTCGAGTTCCATCTATAATGATGTAAACTTCAGAACTACTACCTTTTAAAAGAGTTCCATTCTTACTAATTGGCGTTCCCTCTTCATAGTTATCTAGTTGGTAGTCGAAAATTTCTTCGACTTCATTGTATTTAAATCCATAAGCATCAAACGTTTTTGAATCAGTAATCCATCTGCGTTCTCCGTCCTGAATCAAAAAAACTTCAGGCCCGCTCCCTTTGACTAACTGAATTGTGTTTTTCTGAGGCACATCATCATTGTTAATCAATTGCTGATTCCTACTGTCTACAGCTTTATCTAGAGGTAGGAGAGTCTCGCCGTACAAAGGGGATTGAGTTGTGACGATAGCAGAAAAAGTAATCAATATAACTCGTGAACTGAATGCTTTCCAATTCATGCCAGCGTATCCCGATTTTTGAATTCTTAATTCCTTCTTCCATCAATTCAAAAATCATTTCCGAAACTTATAGAATTTCCGGCTCAGAAACTGAACTGGCACAAAAAAAAACTTGATTAACCTACAACCTCAACAATTAAACAGCTAAAAAGTATGTGGGTTGAGCAAGTGTCACAAGCTAGTTTTCAAGTAGATTGATATCAGCTATAGCTATCGTCATAAAGCTTAGGACATATTTAATAACCCAAATGACCACATATCAGTAGTAAACCTTTGGCTGTCTGCCTTTTGCTATACAAATCCATGCTGGCGATACCAACTTTGCAGCGCTAACTGATGTACCTCGCGCCAAGAACAATGATTTGCTCTAGCAATTTTGGCACAATCTTCATATTCAGGTTGTACATTAGTAATGGTTGCTTGAGGCGAGTCATGATTCCGAGCCACCTTGACCCGAATTTCGCCATACTGAGTTTGCACACTCTGAATTTCTCGATGCAAAATAGCTCGTTGTTGCGTCAGACGGCGGACACCTAATGTAGTTGTTTCCCGAAATAAAACAGCTTCACAAGCTGATAGTTTTTCTGGGGTACAAATGACTGAAAGTAATATACCCGGACGGCATTTTTTCATGCCGATTGCCTGAGTAAAAACATCCACCGCTCCCGCCTCAAACAGTGCCTCAAACACGTAACCAATCGCTTGAGGACTTAAATCATCAATTTGAGTTTCCAGTACGGAAATAGTTTCGAGTTGAGGAGTGTGAGAATTAGAAATTGAGAATTGGGAATTGGAAATTGAAACATTCCCCCCCGCTCCTCTGCTCCCCCGCTCCTCTGCTCCCCCGCTCCTCTGCTCCCCCGCTCCTCTGCTCCCCCGCTTCCGATTCCCCAATCCAAAGGCGCAAAATATTGGGAATAGAGAATTGCAACGAACCAGCACCTAAACCCACTTTGTGCATCGTCATCGCAGGTGGCGCACCAAAGCGAGTAGCCAACGTCACGGCGATCGCAGCTCCGGTAGGCGTCACTAATTCCCGCTCGATACCATTGCTGTAAATCGGAACTTGATGCATTTCCCACAACTTCAACACCGCAGGCACCGGCACAGGTAAACGGCCATGTGCTGCTCGGACTGTACCACCACCGGTGGGGAGAGCCGAACAGTAAAATTGGTCAATTCCTAGCCAGTCAAACCCCAAACAAGTACCCACAATGTCTACAATGGCATCAGTGGCTCCCACCTCATGGAAATGAACCTGATTGGGGGGAATGCCATGTACCGCTCCTTCTGCCTCTGCCAGTTTGCGGAAAATTGCCAGACTCCACTCTTGAGCTTGTGGTGGTAAATTAGCAGTTGTAATTAACTGTTCAATTTCAGGCAGGTGACGGGTTGGAGGATGTTCAGAGGTATGGTGAGAATGACTTGAACTGTGGTCATGTTTATGATCATGTTCGTGGGCATGAGAAGGCTGATGCTCTTGATCAGGGTGGTGAAGCTTTTTGTCAGACGTTAACAAATCGACATGAACTTTTGTTGCAAACTGACCGTTACGGTGAACGCTTTCTGCCCTTAAATGGTACTCTTGCTCAATTCCCAATCGTTTAAGCGTTTCGCTTAAATACTCCAACGGCACCCCGGCCGATACCAGTGCTCCTAGGCACATATCGCCGGAAATCCCTGTCTGACAATCCAAGTAAGCTAACTTCGTCATAGAGTCTTCGCAATCAAGGGGAGCATTAATCAATAATTCATGACTCGTTACTTTTATTCATGAGCTGTAACTTTATATTATTTGACGGTCGAGAGAAAAGATCTGATGGCTACTATTTACACTGTCCATCCGGAAAATCCCCAAATACGACGAATAGAGGAAATTAAGGACGCCCTGCAAGATGGTGCGGTGATGTTATACCCCACTGACACTGTTTATGCCATTGGTTGCGACCTCAATGTGAAGTCAGCGATAGAACGAGTGAGGCGTTTGAAGCAATTATCCAATGATAAGCCCCTGACGTTTCTGTGTTCTTCCCTGTCTAATATCGCTCACTATGCTTCGGTGAGTGACCCCGCTTACCGCATTATGAGAAGTCTAATTCCAGGACCCTATACCTTTTTGCTCCCTGCAACCAAATTAGTGCCTCGGTTAGTGATGGACCCCAAACGCAAAACCGTAGGCATTCGAGTCCCCGATCATCCCATCTGCCAAGCGTTGCTCTCGGCGCTAGAAAATCCCGTGATTTCTACCTCCGCGCATCTACCCGATGAGGAGGGTAATACTCCAGCCTTAGATCTGGAACGCGCCAGATTATTTGACGAGTTCGATAATTTGGTGGATATTATCGTGGACGATGGCAACGAACCAGGCGTACAGGTATCTACTATCGTGGACATGACCAACAAGGAACCCATTATCCTACGCAAAGGTCAGGGATGGGAGGCAGCAACAGCTTGGGCATCACAGGTTAGTTCATGAAGGGTGTAAGGCAATAAAATGCCACCGGGCAGTCAAACTTGAAGTCATGAATGAGCATACCTCTTGCTCAGGTTCAGCTTGAGTTGTTTGTGTTCCCTTCTCTGTTCCCAACTTTTATAAAAAGTCTGATGGGGCAGGTTAAGGACGGATGAATCAGGGCAAGTGACTGAGAGGATGACTGCATACCTTGGGTGTCAGCAGTATTGGCTTCGACACCAACACTTTCCCGCGCCGGAACGGAGACTACAAGAGGCGGATGGGCGATTACAGACGACAGGACACATCTCCATCCAGTTCTGAAAACGTCCTACTCCAGCCAAACGGTAGATACCATGCTCCAAAATCGGGCAAATGGAGACAGGACAATGGGTGTAAGCCTTTTAGAGCTAGTCAATCCCAGCCCTAGAAGCCGCCAAAATCTTGTTCTCTGGCACATTCTGGCACTGACAGTCCAACACAGTTCAGGGTAGCAGCCTACATTCAAAGTGTAGAGAGCGACAGAGGGTGAACCCTTACGGCAAGCACCCAACGGCACTCCTTCCCCAAAAGGTGAGCGTTGTCGCCATTCGTGACCGTAATGTTTAGGGGCAATACCATGAACGTCAAAACAGCTAACTCTATCAACCACACTTCTGAAAATCAACTTCATGCTCCGGAAATTCTTCAAGGAACTGAATTCCAGACTTTGAGAGAATTGTTACTTGAAGAGCTGCGTTCGGCACTACAGAACAATGGCTTACCTCCTGCAAAATTGGAATCAGGCCGAGTTCAAGCTGTGGTCGATCGCATCGTCAAGGAGGTAGAACGGATTTGCCGCAAGAGCGATCGCATTCAAACCTCGGGTCAAATCCGCTCCTGGCAACTGACGTTGGCGCGTCATCGATTGCAGAAGTGTCTATCTTACTACAAACTTGGTTCAAAGCAAGGCCGAGTTGAACTGCACAGCAACCTCAGCGTGATGATTTATCGTCATGTGGCACCGGCTCAAGCTCAGTTCAATTTTTCCGCCCGTTACAACTTAATTGAGGATTTCTTGCAAGACTTCTATGCCGAATCCCTCAAAGCGTTCCGTCGGGAAAATGATGTGGTGGAGGACTACTCACCTCGCACCCAACTCGAATTGGCGGAGTATATGTCCTTCACCGAACAATATGCCAAGCGGCGCATTCAATTACCCAATCGCCATAGTCAGCAGTTAATTGTTCTGAGGGCTCAAAGCTTTTCCAAGCGCCAACCCAGCGAAACTCCCCTAGACATCGAACAGGCTGTCGAGTTTGCCAAGGGCGAGGAAGCGCAAGAGCAAAGCCGCTCGGCTGCGATGCAACAGGTTCGCTCTCGCTTGGTTTCAGAAACAGTTGACCCTAGCGAGGCCGTATTACGCGATCGCGTTGTCTATGAACTCGTGCAATACCTAGAGGCTCAAGGCCACTCCGACTGTGCTGATTACCTAGTCTTAAAGTTACAAGACCTGGCGGCACCGGATATTGATCAGATTCTGGGTTTAACACCTAGAGAGCGGGATTACCTGCAACAGCGCTTTAAGTACCATGTCGAGAAGTTTTCTCGCTCCTCCCACTGGAAGCTGGTACATCAATGGCTGGGTGCAGACCTAGATCAGAAGCTAGGGATGTCCTCCGATCGCTGGAATGCATTTGTCGAGCAACTTGACGAGCAGCAGCAACTGCTATTATCTCTCAAGCGAGCCCAAAAGACTGACAAAGAAATTGCTAAAGCCTTAGGCTGTACTCCTAAGCAGGTACAAAAGCGCTGGACGGCTTTGTTAGAGTTCGCTTGGAAGACTCGTAACACAGCAGGCAAGAGTGAGGCATAAGGTGTGAGTAAGTGGTTTAAGGTTAAGAGTTGAACCGGAGTAACTTCATAACCCCATCTCATGGGTCAACTCTTAACTTTTGCTCACACCGACTTCTTCTTGCTATCCTGTTTCTAAACCAAAAATTACTCACGGATGAAGTCAAATTTCTAACTCTGTATTACAATGAAATACTTATCGTTTACACCTGTTAGTCTTTTCTATTAAAGTAGAAATTGATTTACATAGGCTTCATCAAAGCTTCATAACTACTATTGACTTTTCAGGGTTCATTTCGACTCCCTTTTGCTAAGGTAAGGTTAACAATTGAAAACAATTGCCACCTACCTCCATCGTTGAGGGGAGCATCAAGTCAATCAAGGTAAACAACAGAACAACTAAATCACACCACGAAAAGCAGGCAGTTATGGCGGTCAACAGCGCTCAAGCTTTAGCGTCTCCCCAGGTAGCAGCACAAGATAAACAAGCACTGAAATGGGTTTGGGAGAACATTCGTCCCGATAGTTGTCCGTATTCTTACAACTTCCATATGCATACCATCTATTCAGATGGTCAGCTCAAACCGGAAGAATTGCTCAAGCAAGCCATCACGATTGGCCTGGAAGGGTTTGCGATTACCGATCACCATACGATTGGTGGCTACCAAATCGCTCAAGGTTGGTTGGAATATTGGCAAAAGCAAGAATCTTTCTCAACACTTCCCTATCTCTGGACAGGTGTGGAAATCACAGCAAATCTCTTGGGAACTGAAGTGCATATCTTGGGCTATGCTTTTGATCCCAAGCATCCCGCTATAGAACCTTATCTTCAAGGTGAGGCACCTCGATCTAGCGAGGCTCGGGCACAGACAGTGATTGATGTGATTCAGCAGGCTGGAGGTTTAGCCGTCTTGGCTCACCCAGCTCGCTACCGTCGCCCCGCCACAGAGTTAATTCCTGTTGTCGCACAATTAGGAATCGATGGGGTTGAAACTTACTATGCTTACGGAAATCCCAATCCGTGGCACCCCAGTCCAAAGCAAACACAGCTAGTGAAAAAATTGAGTCTGGCTTACAATTTGCTCAATACTTGCGGTACAGATACTCACGGCACGAATTTGTTACAGCGTCTGTAATGAGTTACCTTAGGCTTTAGATTAAGGATAGGTGAATATTTTCTAAGCTAAGAGTCGATGAGTTGCCCATCTCTTCATTAAGATTTGCAGGATATCCAAATTCTAGTCAAAAATTATAGAATTGTCAGGCATAGGTTTTTGGGGATTTTCCCCAGTATTCCACCGACACCTTATATGCGGTGTTGGGGGATTTTTAGCGATAGGGGGATCGCCCTTGGCGGGCGTGCTAAGCTGTTACGCATCTAATTTTCATATTGAGGCTGCGGGGGTGCGGGGGGGCAGGGGAGCAGGGGAGAGAATTTGAGCGTTTTGATTCTGCGTTTAGAATATGCAAGTTAAATGCACTTTAGCTTATCGCTAAAATTGCCATCCAAAATTTCTATTATCTATATTACTGAAACAGCCCAGCCATCCATAGCTAGTTCAATCACGTCGTCCTGAGACAGAAATTGGTTAACGAAACAGTTGACCAAGTTACATAAAAGTGCAAAAGATTGTTATGATTTCAGGCTAACGTTGTTAAAATCGAGGGTTGCAGTGGTCAACCTGAGAAGTAGGAGAAAAAATAGGGCAGAGATGGGGATTGAATCCCCCATTTCATCAAGCATTCAACCCTTACACGGATGAATCTCCCCAGGCTCTTGCTCCCAGAGTAGGTCGTTTTTTTCCCTACACTCCCATTCTCGTTAAACCCTGCCCAACTCTCACTGCTCAGCTTATATATTGAAGGAGAATTAGCGTTGTCTCGTCGCTACCTATTTACCTCTGAATCGATTACTGAAGGTCATCCTGACAAAATTTGTGATCAGATTTCTGATACCATCCTGGATGCCCTGCTGACGCAAGATGACCATAGCCGTGTGGCGGCTGAAGTGGTTGTTAACACAGGCTTGGTACTCCTAACTGGTGAAATTACCACTAAAGCCCATATCAATTTCGTCAATCTAGTTCGTCAAAAAATTGCCGAAATTGGTTACACCGACGCTGACAATGGCTTCTCTGCCAATAGCTGTGCGGTGATGGTGGCTTTGGATGAGCAATCTCCCGATATTGCCCAAGGTGTCACCACTGCTCAAGAAAGTCGAGAGGAGATGAGCGAAGATGAACTCGATGCCATCGGGGCAGGAGATCAAGGTCTCATGTTTGGCTATGCTTGCAACGAGACACCGGAATTGATGCCGTTGCCGATTAGTCTTTCTCATCGATTGTCTCGGCGTTTGGCCAGTGTGCGGAAGTCCGGTCAGTTACCCTATCTGCGTCCGGATGGTAAAACTCAAGTAACCATCGCCTACGAAGACGGAAAACCCGTTGGGATTGACACAATTTTAGTGTCTACCCAGCATACTTCTGAGATTGGGACGATCACGGACGAGGCAGCCGTTCAAGCCAAGATTAAAGAAGACCTATGGTTAGCCGTGGTGCAACCAGTCTTCGCAGATATGGTGATTCAACCCGATAACCAAACTCGCTTCTTGGTCAACCCAACCGGGAAATTTGTGATTGGGGGACCCCAAGGCGATGCCGGTCTGACGGGGCGGAAAATCATTGTGGATACTTATGGGGGTTACTCCCGTCACGGCGGTGGCGCATTCTCCGGCAAAGACCCAACCAAGGTAGACCGTTCTGCGGCCTATGCTTGTCGGTATGTAGCCAAGAATATTGTGGCAGCCGGTTTGGCCGAAAAGTGTGAAGTACAGGTGAGTTATGCAATTGGGGTGGCTCGTCCTGTCAGTATCATGGTAGAAACCTTTGGGACGGGCAAAATCGAAGAAGAGCGCTTGCTGGAGTTGGTGAAGCAGCACTTTGAACTCCGTCCAGCAGGAATTATTCAGACCTTCAATTTACGGCGATTGCCCGCAGCACGAGGAGGCCGTTTCTATCAAGATACTGCCGTTTATGGACATTTTGGGCGGACTGATTTGGATTTGCCTTGGGAGCAAACGGATAAAGCAGAATTATTGAAAGAAGCCTTCAGACAACCCGCTTCTGCTTTAATTTAAGAGCATCAGGAATATTCTGTGTACAGTCTTTGATTTCTCCAAAAACTAGCCGTTTATGTCATTTGTTGTCATAAGTTCATCGTTGCCCTTAAGCGCTCAAGCGCTTACTACAAACTTGACTTAACTGCTCAAAATTAATGTCATGAACCACTAGATTTAAGTCTAGAGAGTATAAGAGTTTTATACTCTGTTTTGGAGAGGTCTAATATGCAAACCTGGAAACAACGGGTTCGGCAACTTAAACAGGAAACCTATGCAATTTATCTAGCCTGTAAAGACCCTAGAGTGCCTTGGTATGTCAGGGTTTTTGCAGGTTTTGTTGTCGCTTATGCATTCAGTCCCATTGATTTGATTCCCGATGTCATCCCTATTTTGGGTTATTTAGATGATTTGGTATTAGTACCTTTAGGGATAATTCTAGTTCTAAAAATGATGCCCTCAGAGGTTTTAGAAGAGTGCCGCGCACAAGCAAAGGCAGTTATGGCTGAAGGGAAACCTAAAAGCAAGATAGCTGCTATTATTATTGTTGCTATTTGGTTACTTTTAGGAGTTTTAGCAGTTGTTTGGATACGACAAATTCTTAAATAGTAATAAAACGGCTCCGCTAACTGGCTTGAGAATGCCAAGTACAGAAATAGAGGTAGAATTTTGATGAACCCTTAAAGGATTGGCGATCGCTCCGCAATCTACTATGCAACGAGTCACTGAACCGGAAGTCATGGATAGCCCCCAAGAGGCAATCGAGTATGATGCCATGGATTTCTTGGAGGTTAACACCGCTTTCGCCCAACTGGCCGTCGAACTCGGCCTCCCGGCAGGACTGATTCTCGATGCGGGTACGGGTCCTGCTCGCATTCCTATTTTGATGGTTCAGCAGCGTCCTCAATGGCAGGTTATCGGGATTGATTTGGCGCAATCGATGCTGGAAGTAGGACAAAAAAATATTGAGCAATCAGGATTGCAATTCCAAATTCAGTTGGAATTAGTGGATGCCAAGCAGCTACCTTATCCAGATGCCCATTTTGATATGGTCGTCTCTAATAGTCTCGTTCACCATCTTCCCCATCCATTACCCTTTTTGCGCGAACTCAAGCGAGTCCTCAAGCCTAATGGTGGAATTCTCCTACGAGATTTGATGCGGCCTGATTCGCTAGAAACTCTAGAGGCAATTGTAGAACGGGAAGCTGGAGATTGTAATGAGCGTCAGAAAGGATTATTTCGCGATTCTCTCCACGCCGCCTTTACCCTAGAGGAAGTGCAGGACTTATTACAGCAGGCGGGACTTATCGGCATTAAGGTTTATGCATCGTCTGATCGACATTGGACTGCACAACGAGCTTATCAGTTGTTAACGTTTTGAAGTTAATGGTTAAGGTAGGATTTATCGGCACTGGACTGATGGGACAGCCAATGGCTCAACGATTATTGGATGCGGGGCTGTCGGTAGTTGCGTACAATCGTACTGAATCGAAACTCGAACCCCTGCGGGAATCGGGGGCAGAGGTAGTCAACACTCCGGAACAAGCGATCGCATCTTCTGATTGTGTCATTTTAATGCTCACTAATGCAGCAGCGATTCGAGAGGTGCTGTTATCATCCACCTCTCGCCAGCAATTGTCCGGGCGCACCATTATCCAGATGGGTACAATCACACCCACGGAAAGCCGAGAAATTAGTGAGTCTGTGATTGCGGCTGGGGGTGACTATTTAGAAGCACCTGTACTCGGAAGTATCCCCCAAGTCAAGTCGGGTGAGTTGCAGGTAATGGTAGGGGCAACTCCAGAACTTTTTGAAAAATGGTCGGGATTGCTCAAACACTTTGGGCCAGAACCGATGCTTATTGGTGCTGTCGGTGCTGCTGCTGCGATGAAATTGGCACTTAATCAACTGATTGCAGCGCTCACTTCTGCTTTTGCCCTCAGTCTCGGCTTTATCCAAAAACAAGGCGTTGAGGTCGAGAAGTTTATGGAAATTCTACGAGACAGCGCTCTTTATGCTCCCACGTTTGATAAAAAGTTACAACGAATGCTTGAGGGTAATTATGATGACCCCAATTTTCCTACTAAGCACTTGCTTAAAGATACTCGTTTGTTTTTGAGTGAGGCTGATTCCATAAATCTGAATGTCAGCAGTTTGGAAGGAGTTCGCGAAATTTTGGAAAATGCTCAACAGATGGGTTTAACAGATGTAGATTACTCAGCGTTATTTGCTGCCATTAAGATTGATTAAAGTACATTCAAATACAATGGAGTTGACCTTCAAAAAAATCTAATTCGGTGAATCATCAACCCCTATAGCCTTCTCATACTGGCGAGGTACAAATTGATTCAGTGAGGGATTCAGGAGCCTCCGAGTCAGAAATGAGAGTATACCTTATCTCATATCTTGCACCTGGCGGTTGAAACCGCAACTATACAAGCAAAACCTGCCTCCGCAGGTTACAAAACCCTTTATTTTCCGTTAGTCCGCGCAGGTGGTCACTGAGCTTGTCGAAGTGCGGACTTAGAATGCAATAGCCCCAGAATTCTATTCTGAGGGCTTGGTCTGAAGGGGTGACAAGCAAGATGTGAGTTATGTCAGTGAGAACTACTATATCTAAAATTATCCCTAAAATTTAATCGAAATTGTTGCTATTAGGGAAGTTCTTTTATCGATAATATTTAGGTGGATATAAAGCTAAACTTGCCAAAGCTACTCCCACCGTTATTAAATTGGCGATAAAAAGCAAGATATATTCTTTTCTGGTGAGTTTATACTTGAAAATACGCTTTATAGTTTCTCCTTCAACAAAGGCATTGACTAATCCAGCTAAAAATAAATTAGCTATCCAGGTGAGAGGATTAAATGTTCCCCAGTTGAAAAGCTTAAATAGTAATATTCCCGGAAAAACTTCCCAAATAATTCCAACGAATGGAATCAAAACTATTCCTAAAAGAGAAGAAGCTAAATTTATTACTACTAGGGTAATAATTGCCTTTTTGGGATTGAATTGTGTTATTTGTCGAACAGCTAAATATTCGATGGGTAGACCTAATCCTATTGCCCACCAAGTCAGAATCCTTTCAGTTAAAAATAAGGCTGGCCATACAACATTTGCTAAGAACATTTTATCAATAATCTATTCATTTCATCACAGCATCCATCAAGATATTCGCTCCAAACCGCACAACATCCGTACAAGGTAATCCCGTTTCTGCTTGCACTTGCGCGATCGCATCTAATGCCCCCTCTTCATCCAAATGACCCGTATTCAAGGCAATGGCCACAACAGGTACAGGTGCAAATGCTCCTCCTGCCCGTGCCACTGTTTCATACAACTCAATCACCTCAGTCAACGGTGGAATCGGCACATACTCATGGCGGCGAATATGAGTTTGTCCTGCCCGATGCACTAACACTAACCCTGTGGGTTGAGTGCCTCGAATTAGAGGTAAGGTTGCGGTTGAACCCGGATGCAGCAGTGAACCTTGCCCTTCCACAATCAGCAACTCGTAGTCTTCACCGGAACGCATCACCATTTGCTCGACTGCTCCGGCGGCAAAATCTACCCGAATCGCATCTAAAGGAATTCCCTCGCCAGCAATCATCATCCCCGCTTGACCGGTTGCTAAAAATTTCGAGCGTATGCCTTGAAATCGTGCAGCGCGATGCAATTCTAAACTCGCGGACATTTTGCCCACGCTCATATCTGTCCCTACCGTTAGGATACGCCGACAACTAAGCGATCGCGCCTTCCCACTCCCGACACCCAATCCCGTAGGTTCTTGACGAATATCCCAAATCCACTGCCCCTCTCGCAGTAAACCTCGTAACTCCGGATTGGAAGCCATAGGGGTATGCAAACCATTCACCACCGACAATCCAGACGCGACTGCTTGCTTCACTTGTTGCCACCATGCCTCCGGTAAAGCTCCTCCAGAAGGCGCAATGCCAATGAGCAAGACATCCGGATGATAGGCTAAAGCCGAGGCCACTGAATCCACAATCGGAGCGTCACAGGGTATACCAGTCTGTTGAGACAAGGACTCCCCAGCACATTGTTGGTCAATTACAGCGACTACAGGCGATTCCCCGTAGCGTAAAAACGTTAATCCTGTTTTTCCATTAGAACCACGAATTCCTTCATGTAACAAAACAGCAACGCGATGATTAGGGGTTAGACGCACGGCAAGTTACTCCTAGTCCAGGTAAATCATTAGGCATCAAACGCCCATCTTGCAGGGTTGCACCGATAAAGGGGTCATCGACTAAGTTCAAATGACTGTCTAAATCCAGATAATCTGCTAGGGGGGCTAAATGCGAGGCCGCCGTATTGGCGAGGGTGCTGTCGGAATAGCAACCAAACATCACCTGCAATCCACAAGCTTTAGCGGTATGTACCATCCGCATTGCCTCAGTTAAACCTCCGGACTTCATTAATTTGATGTTAATTCCATGTACACAATCGGCTAGCTTGGGGATATCTTCACTTTTGAAGCAACTTTCATCCACAAAAATGGGTAAAGGCGATCGCGCATACAGCATAGGCAACTGGTTTTCTTGTCCGGCCGCGAGCGGCTGTTCTACATATTTAACCCCCTGACTGGCCAGCCAATCACACATCTGCACTGCCTCATCTAGGCTCCAACCCCCATTGGCATCGACTAAAAACTGCGCGGTGGGCGCTTCATCCCGAACCGCTAAAAACATCTCCTGATCAGCCGCAATCCCCTCGGGAGAGCCAAGTTTGACTTTTAACATCCCTGCCCCCGTCAACGCCAACCAATCCCGTACTCGCTGTCTTGCGCCCTCTGGGGAATTAATCCCTATCGTGACTGATGTAGGTACAATCCGGCGACGATTCAATCCCCAAAGACGCCACAGCGGAATTCGTAACGACTTTCCTAGCCAATCGTGCAATGCCATATCAATCGCGGCCTCGACGGCTGAAGGAACGTCTGCGTCTGCTAATACCCGCTCGATTTTCTGTCGTTCCCAAGGGGTAAAGGACTCTAGCATGGGGGCAACCAATTGTAGTGCGTCGATGAGTAGATCCGTGCTTTGCCGAGCTGAATCCTCTGTATGCACAGAAAACGGTGAAGCTTCCCCCCAACCTTCGATTCCTTGCTGCTCAACCCGAACCCAAATGTTTGTCGTTTGGGCTGTTGTCCCTCGACTGATGGTCAAGGGAAATCGTTTACTTACAGTGAACAGTTCAACGCCAATCTGCATAAATTTCGTGAGCTTTGCCCCTCTGCTTTACATAACTTAATTTATTTGTTAAGTTTAGTAACATAGATAAACAACAATCAATAAGGAAAGATTCATGAGCCGTAATGGAGCTATTGTGGACGACCAAGGCAAATTAAACAACTTTGCTATTGAACCAAAGATATATGTACAAGAAAACCCCCGTACCGGTTTTACTCCTTATGCTGAAGTCCTCAATGGTCGTCTAGCGATGATTGGATTTTTGGCTCTGCTAGCCTTAGAAGCCTTCAGTGGACAAGGATTGGTTGGCTTTTTGAAAGCGCTTTAAATATATGAAACAAAAATTATAGTAGTACGTCCCATTGTTAGACTTGGTACAATTTGGAGTCAGGTTATATTTTTACCTGGCTCTATTTTTTCGTTATTCACTCAAAGCGGCGAACAGCCTATTCCTGCGGCGTGTGCGCTACGCAACTGTTATTAGTTGCTTGTTGCAACATTAAAATAAATACACAAATATTAAAAATACAAATAACCAACAACAAATACTTATGAGTTCCATAAAACCCTGGAAAATCGTTAGTTCTCAGACTGTATTTGATAATCCTTGGTGCCAAGTCAGGCAAGATGAAGTGCAATTACCGAAGGGTGAAGTGATTGGTGATTTTTATGTCAATGTCAGACCTGATATCGTGGTTATCCTTCCTATTACGCCTCAAAAAGAAATTGTCTTTGTGCGCCAATATCGCCATGCTGTGGGTCAAATTCTTTTGGAACTCCCGGCGGGTACTTTTAATCCAAAAACGGAAGATAAGCAAATTGCTGCGGCTCGAGAATTAGAAGAAGAAACTGGATATATAGCGCCTCAGCTCATTCAGCTTGCCAAGGTGTATGATAATCCAGTCAAAGACACGAATGAAATTTATTTATTCCTGGCGGAGAATGTCCAACCGGCCAGTACACAACAATTAGATGCCACAGAAGATATTGAAGTAGTTGTATTACCCATAGAAGAAGCTTTAGCCAAAATCTCAACCAATGAAATTTGTGTTTCTGGAACTATTGCGGCTCTATTTATAGGCTTGAGGTTTTTGTCAGAAGTACCTTCTCCTTCTCCCTTTAGGAATTCAAAATGACCCATTGAATGTGTCAGTCGCTTTGGTCAAATTCAAAATTAAGTCAACTTCATAATTCATTCCTCCTTTGCTCCGACAGTTCGTCCGCAAACTTGATAATCCGAATGAAAGGCACAACAGTTTATGTTGTGCTAGCTGCAACTTCAGGGTCTGGGTTCGTAATGACGACATTGCTCACATGGGCCATCTGGATTTACCGCACAACGAATGTAAGCCGAACGTGCATTAAATTGGCAAGTAATGTCACCAATTAAATAACCCACCCCTTCTAAATAATAACGGTCTGAAGGTAGCTGATTGCTAGAGGGAATTCTAACAAAAGATTGTTCTCTTGCTGCCAAGAGTCTTGCTTCCATTCGTTCTTTGGCTTTTCGTATCATCCATAAAGAAAGGATGGGTGGTGTCAAGCCCAAGACAAAAACTAAGATAGTCTCTAACATCCTCTTTTTCTCCTTAGGGGTGACTGGAGCTTGCTATGCGATCGCTATAATATAGAGTGCTTTGGTTTTGACTAATAGACCCTGTATGCTGACATTTATGGTGTGGTCAGGAAAATTAGCTCCACATCTTGTTTTTTTAGGATAAACCCCTAAGTCGTTAGATGTAAGGAAAATAGAGATTAATCCATGATTTAATTATTTTCCATACAGCAAAAAAGGCAAGGTTTTTATCCTTGCCCTTCATTTCATTCAGGTATGTTTATTGAATTGTCAACAAACAGCTTATCCAACGGTCTGAAAAATCGGTTCTTCCCATCGTTCATTGCGCTGTAGACTGCTGCTATCAAAGCCGCGAGGGATTTCTCTCATTCTCACCTGCTTGGCTTGCAGGGCTGTCTGTAGAAGTTCCATTGCTTCTTGGGGCTTACCGCTACCGCAAAAGAACAAATCGGCAGCAAAATATCCATGTTCGGGCCAGGTGTGTATGGCAATGTGAGACTCTGCTAAAGTTGCCGTCGCCGTCACTCCGTGGGGACTAAACTGGTGTACACACAAATCTATTAGGGTAGCTTCTCCAGCTTCAATTGCATCGATTATGGCGCGGCGAATTCCCTCAGGGTCATTGAGAAGGTCTTCCGGTGCATCCCATGCGTCAACGACCAGATGAGTTCCCACTTGTTTCATTCTACTTCTTGTACTCCACCCTATAAGGTCTCAAAGATTCTATTTATAGCACATTAATCTGGCTCATGACAAAGAAAAAAAGCAAATGTTCGGGAATATGGTGGAAAAGAGGATAAAGTTGCCAAGGTTCAAGGGTAGAGCTAAATACCTCTTCTATATTAATCAAGAATTGACAATATGCAAGGGTTTCCTAGAACGGGTCTGCTGCAACACAAACAGCACCCACGGCACTTTTTGTGTCCAAACTAGCGTTGAAGTCGCTGTACTTTGACACTCCCCCCTTTAGAAAAGGGGGGATTCTTGGGTCAGTGGGGAGCCAACG
>CAZPRJ010000086.1:0-34007 GCA_964588805.1 uncultured Microcoleus sp.
CGGCTGAATCAGTGATGGAATCGCCAGTGTTTCAAAGAGCGATCGCATCAGAAATCATCAACTCTTGCAATTCTGTTGGGGCAGTTTCCTTTGGTGTATCTCACACTGGGTGGATTAATACCAGGACTTACGCAAATTAACCGTTGAAGCACCATTGGTAGGGGCGCTCTCCCGTGCGCCCTCACTATATGTGGAGTTCTTGCGTAAGTCCTGAATACCATTGGTTTGATGCGAGATGGCACTATCCAAAAGTTTGAATGTGTAGATCACGATCCTGAGCGAGGTAGTCCATACCCTTGGGGACAAGACCCGTGCGTTTGAGCCAGCGTAAAGGTTTTATCTTTGTGACCACGAATACTGAAGGAATTTTCAGATGAACCAGCTTTATCGAACCATCGTTTGTGCCTTAGCAACCGTTGCATGGCTCTCTCTTAGCAGTTATGCAAGGAATTCCACAGCCACTCAATCGCCAACGGCTCAATCCGACAACTTAAGCATTTCAACAACAAATTCGCCTCCTTCAATTACTAGGGAAGCTGACTCTAAAACATCCATCGCTCAAAATACGGTAAATTCCCGTTCTCTCGCTCAAAAAATACAACAGTCTCAACAAAGTATTCCCATAGTTACAACCGCAGATATTCCGGGATTTAATATTCCCATTTTTAAACCAACGTATCTCCCCTCTGGATTTTATCTGAGGGAATTTCATGCGTTGGAAAACTATTACATAAACGATCCAAACCCTTTTAGCTACTTAATTATGTATCGAGAACGAGAAAAAGATACCTGTTTAGAAATCTATGATGTTCTTGATGGTACATCGTTTGAAGATTTAGGACTATCAGAAACTTCGGTGAATGTTTTGCAAGGTGAAGTCACTGTTTATTCCGGTAACGTGGAGGGCAAACCGATGATCATTGCTCAGGTAAATGGGGAACAGGTTGGTTTACCCTCCACTTACTATTTTACATTAATTTCCGGTTACAACAATGGGTGCGATCCTGTCAGCATGGAAGAATTCATTAAGGTCTTGCAATCAATGAAGCCGCTAAACTAAGTTCTCTAATGTCAACCCGTCAGAACCCAAACAAACCCGCTCAAAATAGTTGAGTTATTCCGATGAAAAATCTAACAATTTTTTTCGCCACAATTACGGTTTCTGTATCGGCTTTAATCCTACCAGCTCAAGCAGCAAGGGTTGGTCAAGGAACAGACCCAACTCAAAATCCACTTAATGTGAATAATACCCCCAATAGCCGGGTTAATGGTACGCCGTTAACTGAAATTGCCGACTCTACTTCTGAAGCTGCCAATCCTTTTGAGTTGATGCAATCAGAAGGTTTTGGAGAATTAAAACTCGATTTGATAGCCTCGCAAGTCTTAGAAATCTTGGGAAGTCCAGAAACAAAAGGCGAGACTATGCTATGGGAAGCGGACGGACTTTATCATCAAGACTGGTACTATCCTCAACAAGGAATTACTTTAAACATGGCTTCAGAAACATCAGGAGAAAGACAGACAGTTTTTAATATTACGCTAACTTCACCTTCAACACTTAAAACTCAGCGTGGGATGGGGATTGGTGACTCATACACTGAGGTAATGCAAGCGTACAAAGATGAGGAAGATCGGGAAATGTCTATTCCCTATGAATCTTTCATAGCTGGTTCGATTTATGGGGGTCTAATCTTCTCATTTGAAAATGGTAGGGTCAATCAAATTTTTCTAGGTGCTGCTGCAGAATAACTATTAGGTTAGCGGTCAAAGAAAATAATCTGATACTTTTCTGTTAAGTGGGTTAAAAAATAAATGAAGGAATCGATACCTTACATTGCACTCGCAATCGCCCTCAGCATAAGTCCTCAGCTTGCTTATTCACAAAATCAATCATATCCAACCGATGAAGAACTCCAAAAATTGATGCCTGACTTTCAGCGTCAAGTTGACTATTGGAATCAATACGAAAAACCTGAACGTCAGAGCGAAGCCAGGACGTTTGCAGAACGTTGGTCACACCGCGATCCAACGGTAGCTCCTTTTCTGGGAAAATGGGGGGCGATCGAAGAAACAATGGACATTTATCCTTCAACAACAGAGGGTCAGGTCTGTCTTATTCATACATCGGAACCTGAAGCTAGCTTTAGTTTAGGTAATGTTTTCAATCAGCAAATATATACTGGTGCGGGTGAAGTCATCATCCAGCAAGGTAACTATGCGGGAGTTGCATGGAGCAAGGGAAATGAAACAGGCGTTTATGTTTATCGTTTGATTGCACCTGTTGAAGTACCAACCCGTGAATCTTTGAGCTATTGGACTGAAGGCGATCGCATAATTGAACAATTTGATGCGGCAGGCTGTATTGCCGAAGCGTCCAAGTAATAACGAGTTATGAAACACAATTAAGAGAAGATAAAAAAATGCTAAAACCTTTTATCTTTGCATAGAAGCCGATAACAAGCTTCAATCAGAGTTAGTACGACTCTGGAATGAAGCTTTAAAGCATCGAGGTTTTTAGTTAAGCTGACATCTTGCACGAGTTGCAACAACTGCCACGGGTTTAAACCCCTAGCTAATAGCTGCGGGTTCTTTGAAGAGGACTAAAAGCTGACCGAACAAGGATTTTAGTCCATTAAAATGGACTTTCCCTATTAGCCAAGAACTTAAGTTCTGGGTGGGTTTTGTCACTGACTGAGAATAGTGCAAGATCTCGGTTAAGCAGGCTTCCTGAATAAAGGTTACAGCTAGAAGCGATAAGTACTATATCAGCAAAGATCTAGACACAACGAATGAGGGGTTCATCAACTATGAAATTGGCTAGCGCAGTAGCTATAACAATTGGTGCGTGGATATTCACTGGGTGGGGAGGGGGAGTTACTCAAGCTGCCGAACCTAGCTTTAAACAGTGGTGTCAACAGCAAGCCGATTTGTCAGCCGAAGCGAGAATTACAGTAGAAGTGCTGCTAGCAGAAGCAGGCACAAATGATTGTGAACTTGCTGCCAAGAACCTGTTAAATCGCACTACACTTTACCTTAACCAAAAAGGAATTAGTGACCTAAATCCATTATCAGAACTAACAAACTTGGAGGAGCTTAGCCTCGGAGGTAACCAAATTACCGATGTTAGTCCTCTAGCAAGACTCACTAACCTGAAATCGCTTTCCCTCTATAGCAACCAAATTGCTGATATCAGCCCTCTAGCAAGACTGACAAACTTGGCTGGGCTTAGTCTCGGAGGCAACGAAATTACCAATGTTAGTCCTTTAGCAGGACTCATCAACCTGGAATCGCTTTCTCTTCACACAAATCAAATCACCGATACTAGTCCTCTGGCACAACTCAAAAACTTGACTGGGCTTGACCTCGACAAGAACCAAATTACAGATATTAGCTCTTTGGCAGGACTAAAAAACCTGAATCAGCTTCGCCTCGAAGGCAACCAAATTACAGATATTAGCCCTCTGGCAGGACTAAAAAACCTAAATCAGCTTCGCCTCGGTGAAAACCAAATTACAGATATTAGCCCTCTGGCAGGACTAAAAAACCTGAAATCGCTTTACATAGAAGACAACCAAATTAAAGATATCAGCTCTCTGGCAGAACTCACCAAGCTCACTCGGCTAATCCTCACTCTCAACCAAATCACAAATGTTAGTGCTCTTGCAGGATTACAAAACCTAGATTGGCTTAACCTCCGCTTCAACCAAATCACAGATATCAGCCCTCTGGCAAGACTTACAAATCTGACAGATCTTTACCTTCAAGACAACTACATCACAAATGTCAGCCCTCTGGCAAGGCTAACAAACCTGACTCGGCTTGACCTAGACTACAACCAAATCACTGATGTTAACGCTCTTGCAGGACTAAACAATCTACAAGAGCTTAACCTGGAAGGCAACCAAATTAATGTTAGTTCTCTGGCAGGGCTAAAAAATCTAAACTCACTGAACCTCAAAAATAACCAAATTACAGATATCAACTCTCTGCCAAGACTCACTAGCTTAACTAGGCTGACTCTCAGCAACAACCAAATCACTGATGTGAGCCTTTTGGCAGAACTCACCAACCTAACTAGCCTTAACCTCAGCAATAACCCAATTACAGATATCAGCCCTCTAGCAAAACTTACTAACTTGAAATCCCTTATTCTTAAAGGCAAGCAAATCACAGATATTAGTCCTCTCATGGGGCTTACAAACTTGACTTTCCTTAACCTTGAAGGCAACCCAATCAAAGATGTTAGCCCCCTTGCTAAACTCACTAACTTGAGTACCCTAAACCTCCGCTTTAACCCCATCACGGATTTTAGTCCTCTAGCAGAACTCCCAAATTTGACGACTCTTTACTTGGCAGATAATCTGCTTACACAGCCCACTTGTCCAGTTAGTGGTTCAGTAGTTTGCAAGTTTTGAACATTGGCCGCTATAAAAGTCGATTAATTTTGGTTTTTCATTCCATGGATAAGTTTATATAGCATTTTTCAGCCGTATGAGGTACGCTCAATCCCCCCCGCATCCCTCTGAAAAAGGAGGACTTGAAGCTCAAGGATGATATCTACGCCAATATAAACACTACTCATAACGAGAGGAACACATCCACCATGAAATCGACTAGTGCAGTTGCTATGATACTTAGTATGTGGGTGTTTAATGGCTGTAGATGGTCAGTCACTCAAGCTACTGAACTCAACCAGGAAAGTTCTTTTGAACAATGGTGTCAACAGCAAGCTAATTTGTCAGTCGAGGTAAGTAAAACAGTAAAGGTACTCTTAGAAGAAGCAAGTACAAGTGATTGTGAACTTGCTGCTAAGAACCTGTTAAGTCGTACTGAGCTTAGCCTCGGTCAGAAAGGAATCAGCGACCTGAGTCCTTTATCAGGACTAACAAACCTGACTAAGCTTAGCCTCAGCATCAACGAAATCACAGATGTCACTCCTCTAGCCCGACTCACAAATCTGGAGCGGCTTTACCTTGAAAGCAACCAAATCACAGATGTCACTCCTCTAACGCAACTGATAAATTTGGAGGTGCTTGTCCTCAGCCGCAACCAAATCACAGATATAAGTCCTCTAGCGCGACTCACAAATCTGGATGAGCTTTACCTCCACCAAAACAGAATCAGAGATGTCAGCCCTCTAGCAGGTCTCATCAACCTGAATGAGCTTGGCCTCGAACACAACCAAATTACAGATGTCAGCCCTCTAGCAGGTCTCATCAACCTGAGTGGGCTTGGCCTCAGCGGAAACCAAATCGCAGATATAAGTCCTCTTGCAGGTCTCACAAACCTGAAGTGGCTTTGGCTTAAAGGTAATCCGATTCCTTCAGATAGCTCCGAAGGAGTACAGGGAACTTGCCCGGTTAATCCCCCAACGGTTTGCCTTTTTTGAGAACGTGCTGAAATGGTTGGTCTGATATTTTTTTTGGCTTAAGTCAGTGCCATTGGCTTTAACTACAATTCCCCCTCATTTAAACCGAAGATAAATTAAGTAGACTTGTACCCACAAAGCAACCCGAATCGAATTAACCCCCGTTGATACCCTCGACTCATCAGCCCTAAAGACAGTGCAGCCTGAATCGTACCCCAACCACTTTGCAGCAACCCAAATAGGGCTTGAGGTTCAAATGCAGAATCAATCACAATATCCCAAAAGGGTGCCACAGCATCTGACCAATCGGCAGTGCGAAGGGTTTGCAAAGGAAGATTTTGGGCAATTGCTTCATACTCCGGCAGCGAAATCACATAAGGCAAGCAGTACACTCGATAAATTTCTGCTAAATGCTGCTTTTCATCCGGTGTTAACTCTCCGGTTGCTGGCGTGATGGGACGGTGACACCAGGTTGCCATCAAAAATGTTCCCCCAGGTTTAAGCACCCGATAGCATTCCTGTAGGAACTTCTCCTTATCTGGCATATGTTCGCCACTTTCCATCGACCAAATCAAATCAAATGAGTTATCAGCAAAAGGCATATCGAGGGCATCAGCAACCTGAAACTGAACGTCTGCTTGTAGCCCAGCTTCTCGTGCCCGTTCAGTCGCCCTGGAGGCTTGCACCGGACTGAGAGTAATCCCAGTCACACGGGCTTTGAATTGTTGAGCTAAGTAAAGGGAACTGCCACCAATCCCGCAGCCAACATCGAGAATATCCTGTGCTTGCCCTACTCCACTCCAACCTAGAAGTTCTTCGATTAAGTCAATTTGTGCCTGACGGCGGTTTTTTTTCTCGTTGCCATTGGGGCCATAGTAGCCGTGGTGCATGTGTTCGCCCCATACTTGTTCCCACAACCCTGATGAGGCATCATAAAATTGTTGAATTTGCTGCTTGAGAGTAGAAGTCATTGATTTGTTTATGGTTTTTTAATTATGTATTTTAGATGGAATTGTACTTTCTAGGTATGCGATTTTCGATTGAGTGATTTAGAGTAAACTGAATTTGTTACTTTTTCGGGTCTATTCGCTGCCTATTGATTGAAACTATAAAAGTGACCAAGCTTTTGATTTGAATTCATCGTTAAGCCTTTAATTTTTTCTATCATTGATGATGAAGTCCCCCCTTTAAGGTAATCTCTAATACAATCATCTTTAATTTTATCCATTCTTTCAACTTTTCTATCTGTGACTATCTCACGAACAATTTGTCTTGGATTCCTGACCGTAATTAGCCTCGGTACATTCCTACTAATGCTACCGATTTCGACGACTACTGGCACATGGAACAATCCCTTGGTTGCCCTATTTACATCAACCTCCGCTGTCTGTGTTACAGGTTTGATTGTTGTTGATACAGGGACTCATTTTTCCTTTTGGGGTGAATTGTTTATCCTACTATTAATCCAAATTGGCGGGTTGGGCTACATGACAACCACCACCTTTCTCATTCTTTTAGTAGGTTATCGGTTTGAATTACGCCATAAAATTGCGATTCAACAAGAAATGGATCGTCCGGGTTTACAAGGCAGTACCCAAGTCATCCGCTCAGTCATCGCCACTACACTGATTTTTGAAATTACGGGAATTTTTCTTATGCTACCCGTATTTGTATCAGATTTTGGTTGGGATTATGGACTTTGGCAGTCGATATTTCATAGTATTAGCGCTTGGAACAATGCTGGATTCAGCTTATTTCCAGATAGTTTAATTCGCTATCAAACTTCAGGTTTGATTAACTTGGCTATTTCTCTTTTAATCATTTTTGGAGGCATTGGTTATCAGGTCATCTTAGAGATGTACCTATGGATTCGCGATCGCCTGGGTAAAAACCCCAAGAGGATTATATTTTCTCTAAACTTCAAAGTCGTGACTAGCACCACATGCATCCTTTTGATAGCGGGAACGATTGCATTTTTCTTAACTGAACTGAATAATCCCAATACTTTAGGGAGTTTGAACTTAGCCGGGAAATTACTCACAGCCTGGTTTCAATCCGTTGTCCCTAGAACGGCCGGATTCAATTCGATTGATTATGGAAAAATGACGACGGCTGCTCTTTTTATTACCATTGCATTCATGTTTATTGGTGCGAGTCCAGGAGGGACAGGAGGTGGGATGAAAACCACAACCTTCAGGGTTTTAACCAGTTGCACCCGGACGATTTTGCAAGGCAAAGAAGAAGTTCATCTCTATGAACGGCAAGTGGCAATTACACTTATTCTCAAAGCGATTGCTGTTTTGGTGGGTTCAGTGGGAACTGTAATTATCTCGACCATGTTAATCACCCTTACCGATCCAGGCATTGAGTTTATTGCCGTCTTCTTTGAAGCAGTATCTGCATTTGCCACCGTCGGGCTTTCTACCGGTATCACAGCCAGTCTTTCTGCCGCAGGCAAGTTAGTTTTAATTGGGACAATGTACATTGGACGAGTGGGTGTTTTACTGCTAATGGCGGCAATTTTAGGAGACCCCCGCCCCAGTCGGATTCATTATCCCGAAGAAAATTTATTGGTGGGGTGAAAATTGCCCAACAGCAAAACTATCGATTAGTTGAGGCCGAGGAGTCGCAAAGGTAGAGCATCTCTTGCTAATCTTGAAACTAATGAGACAACTCGGCTCGAAATTAAGTCAGTCATTGGGAGGCCGATGATCAGCTACGCCCAGAAACAATAACAGGAAAGGGAAACAGTGTGAATCTGTCATCGTTGAGATTTTTTCGTAATATACGCCGAGAAAATAAACAATTTGCGGTCATAGGCTTAGGGCGTTTTGGCCGAGCGGTTTGTGCTTCCTTGCATCAGCTAGGCTACGAAGTCTTAGGAACAGACGTGGATGAGAAACTCGTGGCTCAAGTTTTAACCGACCAAATTGTTTCTCATGCCGTGCAGTTGGATTCTACGGAACCCGCCGCCCTGAAAGAGGCGGGACTCTTTGAATTTGACACCGTAATTGTTGCCATTGGTAACTATCTGCAAGAAAGTATTATTACTACACTCAACATCAAGGAAGCAGGGGTTGCTTATGTTGTGGCTAAAGCTTCGACCGAAGTACACGGCAAGCTGTTGCAACGAGTGGGAGCTGATCATGTAGTATTTCCAGAGTATGAGGCTGGGTGTTCGCTGGCGAGATTGCTGACGAAACCCTCAATTCTGGAGCGATTTGACCTAGACCCCAATCACAGCATTGTAGAAGTGTTAATACCAGAAGAATTTCACGGCAAAACGGTTACAGAATTAGAATTACGCAGCCGTTATGGTGTGAATCTTCTGGCCATTGGTCAAAACGACGAGTTTGAAATTAACCCCGATCCCCACAAACGCCTATATAAAGGCTTAGCGATGGTTGTGATTGGCTCGAACGAAGACATTGACCGCTTACCGATCTAATCGCTCTTGATTGGTGGGAGGGGGGAGGAACGGATTATTGGCAGGAGGTACGAACGGTTGCAGCCGTTGCCGTTGCGGTTGAGCCTCAGGTGTTGGTATGGGGGATAGGGTGGGCGAGATGGCTGGGGCTGGCGTTGTTTCGGTAATGGGGGATACAGTGGGCTGTGCAGCTAGCTGCTGCATATACTGATCCACCTCTTCGGCTTTGGCAAAGTTGCCCGTGGAGGTATACAAGTTTTTGGCTTGCAGTAAAAACGACATAGCCTCATTGCGACGTTGGGAGGCTTCTAGTGTGACACCCAGGTTAAAAAAGGCGTCTGGCAGATTGGGATTAAGCGTGATCGCTTGCTGATATTGAGACACAGCTTCTGGGTATTTCTTTTGCTCTTGTAAGGCAACTCCCAAGTTATAACGAGTCATCGCGTCATTAGCTCCGAGTTCCACTGCTTTCTGGAGGGCAACTTCGGCTTGATCGTACCGACGAGTTTTGAGCCGTGCCGCCCCTAGCCGTCCCCAAGCATCCACGTTATTGGGCTCGAGGTTTGTCACCCAGGTAAAGCGATCGCCGGCTTGTTGAAACTCTCCTCGCTCTGCCAAAATCATCCCTAATTGATACTGTGCCTGCACAAACTTCGGGTCGAGTTCAGCGACTCGTTTTAATGACTCTTCAGCCTGTTGCCATTGACCTTGTTGGGCTTGCAACAGTCCCAATTGATAGTGTGCTTCTAGTAAATCAGGATTGAGGCTCACAGCTTTTTGGAAGGCTGAAATAGCGGGTTCAACGCGATTTTGCTTGACATAAAGCAGCCCCATGTTGTATTGAGCTGCTACGTTATCAGGATTGAGATTAGCGGCTTGGGCATATTCTGCGATCGCTTCCGGTGTCCGTCCTTGAGATTCATAGGCCAAAGCAAGATTGTAACGGGCATCGGGGATTTCGGGGTTGAGAGAAAGCGCCCGTTGATATTGGTTAATTGCCCCACTAACATCGCCTTGGCGATAAAGTGCCAACCCTAGATTGTAGTAAGCTTCTGCAATACCTGGGTCTAGGGCAATGGCACGTTGGTACTGTTCGGCAGCAAGTTCTGTTCTGCCTTGCTGAAACAGCGTATTTCCAAGCAAGTAATGCGCCATTGGAATAAACGGGTCAAACTGTAGCGCTCTGCGAAACGCCTTAGCCGCTCCATCAAAGTCACTGCGGTTATACAGGGTTAATCCCACTTGGAAGGAAGAAGCTGCCTCGAGATTTTCACTGTATAGCCCTTCAATTCGCTGAGCGACGGCACGATAAGTACCGCTCAAACTCAGACTAATGATGGCGGTGGCCAGCAGAGGTAGGCGTAGGAAGTGTTTAAGCATGGGTAGAAGACCGTCCCCAGTAGCGACTAGCTTTGAGATACCAAATTGTACCTACATTTTCATCACTCTGGCGATGGTTAGGGAATCAGAACTTCGGCAAATTTATCTTTTAAGCTTGAGGACAAGTTTTCGCTTCCGGCAAAATCAGCATCGCATCCCCAAACGAATAGAAGCGATAATCATTAGCGATCGCATCCCGATACAATTCCAACAAGCGATCGCGCCCCACTAGTGCACTCACCAGCATCATTAAACTCGATTTCGGCAAGTGGAAATTGGTAATCAACCCATCCACCACCCGCCACTCATAACCTGGATAGATAAACAACTCCGTCTTCCCGCCAAACGGCTGCAACTCTCCCCCAGCAGCAGCCCCCTCCAAGGCGCGTACTACTGTTGTTCCCACCGCAATCACCCGGCCTCCCGCCGCTTTCGTCTCCCGAATCTGTTCTACCGTCGCTTGAGGGACTTCCAGCCACTCTCCGTGCATCTTGTGTTGGGTAATATCCTCCGCTTCTACGGGGCGAAACGTCCCCACACCTACATGTAGTGTCACGGATGCCTGATTAATTCCCGCTTCTCGGCATTGTTCGAGCAGTTCTGGCGTAAAATGTAGCCCTGCTGTTGGTGCAGCGATCGCCCCTGGAATTTGAGCATATACGGTTTGATACTGTTCTGCTAAAGCTTGAGTATCAGTGATATACGGAGGTAAGGGAACTTGACCGTATTGTGCTAATAAAGTCTCAAACGATTCCCCTGGTGGGATATGAAACTGGATGATACGCCCACTCGTCGCTTCATCACGGGCTAAAACCGTTGCACTCAAGGATGGAAGTAGAGGGGTGGGAGCATTCTCTTCTCCTTCCTCATCCCCCCTTCTCTCAATTGTCTGCTCTATAGGTACAGGTGGGTCAAACAAAATCGTTGCTTTTGGTTTGAGACGCCGGCCCGGTTTAACCAAGGCTAACCAACAGTTGTCCTGTCGCTGTTCGAGTAACAAAATTTCAATCGGAGCTCCAGTCGATTTACGTCCGTACAGTCGTGCCGGTATGACACGGGTATTATTAAGCACCAGCAAATCCCCCGGACGGAGTAATTGGGGTAAATCGTGGAAGATGCAGTGAGTATGGCTCGTTGGTGCATCGATGACCAACAGTCGCGAACCATCCCTTTGGGCAAGGGGCTGTTGAGCAATTCGATCTTGGGGTAGATCGTAATCATAGCTAGAAAGCAATCGATCGATCTCGCTGCTCTGGCTCAGCCCCGGATGAGAGGGGGTGTCAGTCTGGAGAGGAGTTGTAGCCTCAATAGAGACATTAGAGTTTTGAACCCGAGCATCAGCCATTGGTTAGTATTTTTATTATTTCCTGTCAACCGTTATTCTACTGAGAAGATATCCCGCAATTGGATACCCAAAAATTGGGTAATGTCCCCCACCCTATATCGGGGGCTTTTCCCCTAACACTTTTATCTCTCTCCTTGCCAGAATGAAGGTATAGAAACGCCTTGGACCTCCAAGCCAAGAAATACTATGGATTACCTGTACTTTCTGGCTAATGCCAGCTTAACTTTAAGAGTTGTTGAGTATCTAAACTCGATGCCCCAGCTCCCCATTCAATCTATGACGGTGATTCATCAGATTGATGGCTGGGTTGTAAAGGTCAAAATGAATTGTCCTTTAACCCCTCATTTACATGGAGATTTTCGGGCATTCATGAGCGAAATTGGATTTCCCTACGACCCCGAAATTCGCCTACAGATGGCTCTTTGGAGCTTGGAAACAGGACAATCACCCATTGATGTCATGCGGCGCTATCAAGTGGCCGTGGTTTCTCACGGTCGCCCTGACAAAAGCGATATAGAAGCTTTTCGCCAGCAGTTCACAATGGGGTTAGGATACTGCCCAGAAACATTAGCATAATTTTAGCTGTATTGTTCGGCTAATTTTATGGATTGGTCTCAAACTAACAATTTTGCCAAGGTAACTGCTACTCACTCGGCTAGCTCAAAAAAAGATCCTTATAGATTGGCTCCTTGATAATTGACTGCCAAAGCCCTACCCATTGGTATAAGCTGGGCTTGCTGTAGTCACAGGGCAGCCCTAGCTGTTTTCGTCACCGAAAATTAATGGGTCTGAAGCCCTGTCCTTCTAGGACGGCTTTTTTCCTTTGGGCAGTCGTTTTATATAATCTCGCAACACTTCTGCTGGCGATATCTGCTTTGATTCTGCATAAGACTTGAGGACTTCTAGCTCTTCATTAGAAAGCCTTAAATTGAATACGTTTCGTCTTGCCATCGTAGTATGAATGAACTACAATTAGCATAGACTGAAATGAGCAAAAGGCACTCTTAGCTCTGGAGTAAACAGCTATCGCCAGTAGGTTAGTATCAAGCGAGATGATACGCTTGCACAGAGCAAATGGGGCTGTCCGAGGTATCTCGGTTGTAGAAAAAATATCTGGAGTCCAAACCAGCGCTTTTGTGTTGAAGAGAATCCAGAACGTAAGCCAGCCTGGAGGCTCAAGTTTTGTATCAGTCCCACGGCAACGTGAAGGGATACACGGCTTAGGGCTACTGAAAACAACCGTACTGAAGGCGTAGCGAAAGCTCCCGTGCTTCAGCCGGGAGTAAGCTTACATATATATACTGTCGGCTGAAGTGTCCCTTCAAGAACTTACCTTGGCCCGAACTTTGTCAGGCTGTTGCACGGGTAGATTGGCAGCCTTCCAAGCTTTCCATGAACCTGGGATATTGATTACCTTTTCAAATCCATGCTGGTTCAATAAGCTAGCTGCAATGGAGGCTCGATAGCCCGTTCCACAGTAAGTTGCAATAGTTTGGGATTGATTCAGTTCATCCAAATGTTCCTCAAGATGAGGGACGAAAATGTGCTTGGCTCCCGGTACACAGCCCTGCTGGTATTCGCTTTCGGTGCGAACATCTAACACGGTGAGGTGGGAATCTTCTTTGTGTTCGTTCAACTGATGTACCGTCCACTCGCCGACGTGCTTGAGGGGTAGTCCTGCATTTTGCCAGCTTGTCATGCCGCTATGCAAATACCCTCCCAGATTATCGTAGCCGAGCCGGAATAATTGTTCTGTAGCCAGTTTGACATCTCGCTCACTTTCTACGACTAATAATAGTGTCTTTTCAGGGTCAATCATCCAGCCTACCCAAGTGGGGAAGGCGGGGAGTAGGGCAATATTGATGGCACCGGGAATATGTCCACCCCCAAAGGCGAGAATTGAGCGTGTATCCAAGACAAGGGTATTCTCATCTGCCATCATGTCTTGGAATTGCTGGGGTGAGAGGGGCTGTAGTGTGGGTACACAACCTTTGACGGGCGCACCTTTGGCATTGACTTTTTTAAGACGGGGATAGTGTGTCGGGGGTTCGGGCATATCGCTTAAAATCCACTCGACAAACTCTTGTTCGGTACGTTCTTGAAACGCTTGGCTAAAAATCCGCTCATTACCGATGGTACTTTGTCTGCGATCGCCGATTGACTTTCCACAAGATGAACCGGCACCGTGACAGGGATATACTTCCACGCGATCGCCTAAGGGCAACAATTTATCAAATAATGAATGATAGAGTTTGGCGGCTAGCTTTTTCTCTGTACCGCCTCCTAATAAATCAGGACGGCCGACATCTAAGTTAAACAGCGTATCGCCGGTAAAAACACCAAAGGCTTCTTGGCCTTGTTTGGCATCATAAATCAGCAATGAAACGTGTTCGGGTGTATGCCCAGGTGTGTGCAAAGCGCGAAGGGTAACAGTCCCTAATTGCAGCGAGTCCTCTTCACTGAGTTGTTGCAATTTAAACTGATAATCGTCACTTTTACCCCCGTAGATGGGTGCACCGGTTCGGGCTTGAAGTTCGTGGGAACCGGAGACAAAATCAGCATGAATGTGCGTTTCTATAATATGGGTAATTCTGACTCCGCGATCGCGTGCCATCTGCAAATACACATCTACATCACGACGTGGATCGATAACGGCTGCCACTCCGGCGTTATCATCTCCGACTAAATAGGATAAATGTGCCAATCCTTCTACATTGATTTGTTCTAAAACTAATGCCATTTTGCTTTCTCTCTCTTTACAAGTAATGTTTGAATGATATGAACCCGTTTGGATAACCACATTCCCGTAAGGATGGGTTTTGATGTTATGTTTTCGGTACTGCCCAAATTTGATTTCTCAACCCACCCCTACAGGTTTTATGGACATTTAACGGGATTTGATATGGCTTAACTTGCCTTTTGGTGGGTGGAGATGTAGTGCTTAAAGAATTGCTTCATTTCGGGATAGGCATCACAATCGAATCCCATTTTTTTGCCTTTTTCTAAAGCTTCGTCCGCACTCATGCCTTGACGAGTGGCAACGTACATCAATGTCATTGCTCCAGAACGCATCCCACTCTTGCAGTGTGTTAAGGTCGGTTTGGGTAGTTGCTCGATCTGCTCAAGCACCTGATCAGCGAGTTCGTCACTAATTTCGTTCACTTTGACGGGGATGTTGACGTATTGTAGTCCCGCATTTTGAGCTTGCTGTTTCTCCTCGCTGGAGAATCCTTGTTCATTGGGTGCTCTTAGGTTTAGTACCGATTTATACCCCTCCTGCGCGGCCTGCTGCAGTTGCTCTGGCGTAACTTGATTCATGGCGATCGCCAATTCATCATTAATCTTTTTCACGTTATCCATGAGAGTCCTCCGTTATTCATTTGAAAACATAATTGTATAGTTATGCTTTCAGTATTGATTTTGAGGAAGGATGGAAAGATTTTCTTCTCTCAAAAGTGAGAAACTCACATTGCTGGGGTATACAGGATAACTTTTCTGATTAAGGCTGTATTGACGAGTTGTGATGTTGAGCCGGAATATTCACTAAATGAGTGTTAAAACTACTTTTCTTATTCCCCCTTACTAAGGGGGGTGAATGGGTAACACTTTTACTTTTAAGGTGAAATAAGATTAGATCACTTTCAGTAATTCTTCAGTTACATGATAAACCGCCGGCACTGAAACGGCATTTCCAAACTGCTTTTTAGCAATATTTTCATTTTCATGAAACTCAAACCAATCAGGAAAGCCTTGAAGCTTACAAGCATCTTTAGCTGTAATTGGCTTAAATTTATTTTTCCTATAAATCTCTTTAATAAAGGTTTTTTTATAATCGTCGGGGTTGCTGGCACTGATAGAAGCTGTCGCAATAAAATCTCTTGTCCCAGTTGCAGTTAGAGTCGTGATAATGTCTGAGTTAGGCAGGAAAATTTTATAGACTCCATTAATTCCAGCTAAATTTTTAGAATTGACAAATTCATATTTTCCATCATTTGTTTTGCGGAATATATTTTTTGCAATCAATTTTTCCAGTTCACCAATTTTGAGATTCGGAATTAATTGACTTAAATCTTGGAAAGATAAGGGATTGCCATCTTTATCACCATATTGCTTTCTTCTCCTATTCTTTAAAAGAGTTGAACAAATTAATTGCTCTCTCTGCGTAGTTCTAATAATATCCCAGGAATGTATGGTGGTATGACCATTTCTTAAATCAGAAAATATGAAAAAATCATTGAGTTCATCATCTTTCTGTAGCCTGTTTCTAGAAGGAGGAATTTTACCTCCAAATAAAATATCTGAATCGAGTTTTATTTTTTCAATAGGCTGACAATTTTTAATCTCATCGATAACATCTATAAGCTTAGGCCGATGGCTGAAAGGTAAACTTAAAATCGAAACTTAAAGAACCTATTGATTTAAATAATTCTAGTTGTGATGATTTGGATGCTCTCCTCATAGTTTAGACAGCTAACCTTAACGTCTTTCAATAAAAAATTAATCCTATAATTATTTTCTTATTTATTTAAACAAAAATCAAGTAGGGTCAGGGGTCAGGAGCCAAAATTCAGGGAAGAAATGAGTATACTTCACCTAGCTTAAGAATATTCATTTCACTGGGCTTAAGCAATAACTCCTCAAACTCTGATTGACTGACAAAAATTGTATACCCTCACCCCCAACCCCTCTCCCAGAGGGCGAGGGGAGCCAATCTATTCTTCTGGTTCCAGAGGGCTAGGGTGAGGGCTTTCGGAGTTTTGGCTGAGAAGTTCTGTCAGTCAACCATCCTCAAACTTTTTACGATTTATTCAAAGGCTGAGGGAATATAGTCTTGCAAAATCAAGCGATATCCGGACTTAAATATGGGTTGACCGAGTTGTAAGGGTAAAGAAGATACAGAATTGCTATCAGGCTGAGAAGTACGTTGACAGTTCACGAGAGCAACATCAAACCGACAGGGAAGATTAGCTAAATCGGGATATTCTGCAAGAAATAGTTCTGCTGCCTGCAATAATTTAGCTTGTTTTTGTGGTGTAATTGCCAGCCGTCCATCCGCATCCCAGTTGCGTGACGAGCGAGTTTTGACTTCAATAAAGGCTAATAGAGATGAACTAGTTGGGGGTTGCTTGTCAGTACTGGATAGTTTCCTGCCTTCATCTTGACGTGCAATCAAGTCAATTTCACCCCAACGACAACGCCAACGGTGATGGAGAATAACCCAATTTTGGCTCTGTAACCAGAATGCGACTAGTTGTTCTCCCAATTCTCCTACTGTGGGGGTTGAGTTCCCAGAGGTGGGTGAGGGGTCAATCCAAAAGTTCAATGATGCTCCTTACTGATAATATTGATCTGGTTATTGGGAGTTAAATGCTCATGAGTCAAGCTAAATGGTTAAACCCCTGACCCCTGACTCCTGACCCCTGACTCCTAATATAAAATACAGTTTTTAGTGCCTTCAAACCGTATGACTCGTCCTCAATCCCTGCGTTTTCCAGCTATTGTGTTCAATATTGTCCTCGTCTTGCTTGCTGGTGTTTGGATGCTGGGGGCGAGTGCAGAACCTGTTTTGGCTTTAGATTACAACAAAGAAACGTTAATCGGTGAGGATTTTTCGGCGCGTGACTTGACTGATTCTAGCTTTACTAAAGCCAATCTCCGCAGCAGTAATTTTAGCAATGCTAATTTAGAGGGCGTTAGTTTCTTTAGCGCTAATCTGGAAATGGCCAATCTGGAAGGCGCTAACCTCCGCTATGCCACATTAGACACAGCGCGTTTAACTCGTGCAAATTTAAAGAATGCTGTGTTAGAGGGGGCTTTTGCCTTCAATACTAAGTTTGAAGGTGCAAATATTGAAGGGGCAGATTTCACGGATGTTTTGTTGCGCCAAGATGTGCAAGATAAATTGTGTGAGGTGGCCAGTGGTACTAACTCCACAACTGGACGTGATACTCGTGAGACATTATTCTGCGATTAGATTTTAGGCAACGTCATTAGAGAATGGTACAGTCTAAGCGTGATGCACGATAAAATTTAAACAACCGTTTCTAATACCATTTCGCATTAGAGGTATTACACATCGACCCTCCTAGCCCCTTAGTAAGGGGGGGGAATAAGAAAGGTATCTGTAACAAGCATTGAGTGAATTAGTATAACCTCTAGTGAATTGCCTATAATGCCTGCCAAAGATGCATTTCATGAGCTTGTTAGAACTGCCCTTGAGCATGATGGGTGGACAATAACTCATGATCCGTATCATATCGATTTAGGATTTGTTGATTTCTACATCGACTTAGGCGCAGAGCGGTTAATTGCAGCGATGAGAGATGGTGAGAAAATTGCTGTAGAAATCAAGACTTTTTTGGCAGCTTCAACAATTTCTGAATTTCATACTGCAATCGGACAATTTATTAATTATCGTATTGCTCTGGAGGAGGAAGAAGCAGACAGACGGCTTTATTTGGCAGTTCCATTAGATATTTACAAGCGGTTCTTTAAGTATCCATTTATTCAAACCGTGATTCACCGCAACCAAATTCCGTTATTAGTATACGATACCGAAAAGCAGGAGGTTGCTCAATGGATAAGTTGAATTTGTATCGCCAATTAATTCAGGAGTCACTACTAGAGAGAGCAAAATTGCGTTCTCCAAGTGACCCAATCAAAAGTCAGACGATTTTTGATCGGGAGGGTGATCACTATCAGCTTGTACACTTGGGATGGAAGGATAGCAGTACTCGCATCTATGGCTGTGCGCTGCATGTCGATATTATAGATGGGAAAATTTGGGTGCAGCATGATGGGACTGAAGACGCAATTGCCGATCAGTTAGTAGCTAAGGGAGTGCCGAAACAAGACATTGTGTTGGCATATCATGCACCTCATGTGCGACATTACACAGAGTTTGCTGTAGGTTGATGCAGATGATCCATTTCCGACTGTGGAGCATTATGAAAGCTTTTTGTTTAACTCTAGATCTGAGTTCTGCCCGTAATATTCCGTGAATTTTCATTGCCTCTAGGAAGTTAGTGTATTCAGGCAAAAAAAACCTAACTCCTGACTTAGCCTGTTATCGGGTTAATCAACGGTTCAACTCTTAACCACAAACAAAAAACCAAACTTTCGCATAAAACACACCACACTTACAGATAAGTACTCTAGGTGCGATGCAAAACTTAAAACCTATCGAGTAGTAAGTGTCTTATACTTTATCTTTTACACCGCAACCTCAGTACATAGCAATCTGGCAGATAAACCAGGGGCCAACGTCGCCAGATTGACTCAAAGCAGATAGCTAACTTTTAAGACTTCCAAAGGACAGCACAATGAACGTATCCACCAAAAGCCTGAGTTTGGTGCTTTCCCTGGTTCTTGTAGAAATGGTGTACAAGCAAGCACAAGCACAAACTATAACACCAGAATTAGGGACTAACGGCACAAACACCCTGATTACTCCAGAGGGTAATCGTTTGGATATCAGTGGAGGGATTCAATCCGGTGGCAATCTCTTCCATAGTTTTGAACAATTTGGCATCAATTCCAATCAAACCGCTAACTTTCTTTCTAACCCAGCCATTCAAAATATTTTGGGTCGAGTTGTGAGTGGAAATCCTTCTGTGATTAACGGCTTAATTCAAGTCAGTGGGGGGAATTCCAACCTGTTTTTAATGAATCCTGCTGGCATAATTTTTGGTGCAGGAGCCCGATTAAATGTATCGGCTGACTTTACCGCTACCACCGCTACAAATATTGGATTTGGTAATGGTTGGTTCAATGCGATGGGAACCAATGACTATAATTTACTCACTGGAAACCCTAGCACCTTTGCCTTTACAACATCACAACCTGGGGCAATTCTTAATGCAGGCAATCTCACTGTATCTCAGGGAAACCTAACTTTATTAGGAGGAACTGTCGCAAGTACAGGAGAACTTAATGCCTCCGATGGACAGATTACTGTCGGTACTGTATTAGGTGAAAATTTAGTTCGCATCAGCCAACCGGGAAATGTCTTGAGTTTGGAGATTCAAGCCCTAAACTCATCTAATAGTCCCACATCAAACTGGACATTACCTGTAGTATCGTTACCCCAAATGTTAACCGGTGGACTGGCAGATAGTGCCACTGGTTTAACGGTAAATAATAATGGACAAGTTGAACTAACGGGTTCAGGATTAGCAGTAGAATCAGGTGATGTAACTATCCGAAATTTGAACGGAAATACTGCAAACATCCAAGCCCAAAATAATCTAACATTAGTCGAAAGTCAGTTATTTACAACAAATCATTTACAACTGCTAGCACAAGATACAGTTCGGGTACGCGATACAGCCACTAATCCGTTTATCGCCTCTGCTGGCGGAAATTTTCTACTTCAAGGCAATCAAAATGTTGATATTTTTGCTTTGAATAATCAGGCGAGTGGATTTTTCTCTAATGGGGATATGGTATTGCGTTCTGCAACTACGGTTGGAGGTGATGCATACTTTACCACTGGGGGCAATTTTCGCATTGAACAATTAAATGGTACGGCGGGTAATTTATTCAGTCCTTATGACCCGATTATTAGAGCGAGTGGAGATGTGAGTTTCGATAGCTACGCCGGAAATTCTCTCCATATTTTTGCAGGCGGTAGTGTTGATATTCAGGGCAATATTACTATTAGAGGTGCAGATACACCTGCTAATTCTATTGTTGAGAATGTCACTCTTTCCGATGGTACAACTGTTGCTATTAATGGTAGTCTTCAACCTACGCTTGATATTCGTGCAGGAACGACTAATTTTAATCCTATAGGCATCACTCCCGGAAATCCGTTTGGGTTTAATCCGAATCTTCCGACTACAGGTGTTGTTCCAACTAATGCCAATATTAGCATTGGTAGTATTACTATTATTAATCCCAATGGATTGGTCTTTTTAACCAATCAGTATGCCCCGAATTTATCTTTGCCAGGTGGAACTATCCAAGTAGGAAATATTAATACTAATACAGTTAGTGATGATGGTCGAGGAGGTGGAGTCATTGTCGATGCTAGAAGTAATATTGCAATGGGTGCTATTGATACCTCCGCAATTGGTAATGGTAACATCGGAGGTCAAGGAGGCCAAGTTATTTTAAATTCTGGCGGCAATATTACCTTTGAAAGCATCAATACTCAAGGTAATTTTAATAATGGTGCTCCTATTGGGATTGGGGGTGATGTCCGCATTATTGCCAATGGATTAGTTCAAGGAACAGGCGCGGGTACTACGATTAATAGTTCAGGAGCAACCGCAGGAGGGACTATTACAATTCAACATGATGGGGGATTGGATAATGTCCCCTTTCAGGTTGGTACTCCCAGTACTAATGGCACAGCAGGCACAATAAATAACACGAATACGACTGCGCCAACACTCACATCGGGTTCATTTCCTGTGCTTCCCAATGGGGGTAATGCAACAGGAACACCAGATGGAATCACGATTAGGTCTATTAATACACCACCGACTGTCACAGCTAATTTACAAGTATCAGATACTCCTCAAAATCAATCCATAACATTGACCGTTGCTGATTTAAATCCTAATATTAATGATGCCAATCAGGATAATACCTTACTGGTCATTGATTCTATTCCATCAGGAACATTAACAAGAAATGGAGTGCAGCTACGTGTAGGAGATATCATTGCGATTGATGATACTTTGGTCTACACTCCAGCACCGGATGCTATCGGACAAATTAATGCATTTACTTTCAGTGTAAGCGATCGCGTTTCGACTTCAGCACCTGTTCAAGTTGGCGTTAACATCACTTCCACACCAACACCATCCCCATCCCCATCCCCATCCCCATCCCCATCCCCGACGCCAACACCACGGCCGACGATTAGTCCCATTTCACCACTGATACTCCCCCAAGTTGCGCCACCAGAACAACTCTCACTCCCCCAATTTGCCAGTAGTCGAGTTTCCCTACCCCTCGTCACTGAACGTCCGCCACAATCAGCATTTATCACGCCTTTATTAATTTGGCGAGGAATCTTACCGGAACCTTTTGATTTTACAAATCCCAACCCTGGATATTTATATTCCACTCATGTTTCACCAGGTTCTAATTCTTTTACTGGACAAAATCAGCCTATACCCGTTCCAATTGTCCCTCTTCAACCTGGCACTAACCCCAATCCATCATCCTTAGATGGAGGTGGAACGGAAGGTATTGTATCCCCTATTGTAATTGACCCAGGAACCTCACCCAATTCTCCCCAATTCAATGATTCTTCCCCAATTTCTAATGGAAATAATCAACCCTCAACAACCACTGATTCAAGCAATCCTAATCGTTCTACAACTGTTTCACAAACGATTGATAATTCTGGTTCCAATTCAGGTACAACAGATTCTTTACCCTCAGTAGATCGCCAAACTGCTGCTGTTGCTCAAAAGGTGCGAGAATGTCAACAGCAGGTTAAATCTCTCAAAGAAAAACCAACTGGAAACCATACTCAAGCCAATTATAATCAACTCGTTGAATGTTACCAAAAAACGTTAGCCGTTGCCAAACAAGCGCCCAATGCTCAATGGGCAATTTATACTCTAAATAATTTAGCGATCGCATCTTTTATCACCGGAGACTATGCTCAATCGCTTGAGTATGCCCAGCAACAACTTGAACTTGCGAAAAAAACTCAAAATCCTTTAGGAGAAGGTATCGCTTTAGGAAGTTTAGGAGCCGCTTATGGAGCTTTAGGAGATTATCAAAAGGCTATTAATTACTATGAAAAAAGCCTAGCGATTACTTCAAATTTATCTGCACCTCAATGGGTCAGCTTGACAAAAAGAAATTTAGGTAATGCTTATTTAGCTTTAGAAGATACTAAAAAAGCCATTCAATATCAGCAAGAAAGTTTAGCATTATCTCAATCGATTAAAGACCGCTACGGCGAGTCTCAGGCATTAGGCAATTTGGGAAATACTTACTCAATTTTAGGCGATTATCAACAAGCAATTGATTACCACCAACAAAGTTTAAGCATTACTCAAGAAATTGGCGATCGTCTCCAAGAAGCCCAAGCATTACTGAACCTAGGTACAGCTTACTCTACCCTTGGAGACTATGCCAAAGCTCTAAATTATCATCAACAAAGCTTAGTGATTGTTCAAGAACTTCGTGCTCGATTAGGAGAAGGAATTGCCCTAAATAATCTGGGAGATGCTTTATTACACTTACAGCAAGTTGTGGAAGCTGAACGAAAATTAGTCGATAGCGTAGAAGTTTGGGAATCATTACGTGCTGGATTAGGTAATAATGATGCTCATAAAATATCAATTTTTGAAATTCAATCGGCAAGCTACCGCAATCTTCAAGAAGTCCAAAGTCAACAAAATAAAATCAAATCGGCTTTAGAAACCTCTGAACGGGGAAGATCTCGTGCATTTGTAGAGCTATTAGCACGACGCATCAACACCAGTCAAACGATTGCAGAACCCGTTACGCCTCCTAATATTGAACAAATCCAACAAGTTGCCCGCCAACGCAATGCCACAATCGTTGAATATTCGATTATTTCCGATAGTTTTGATATCCGAAATAAACGAGAAATCAAACAGTCTGAACTCTACATTTGGGTGATTCAGCCAAATGGTGAAGTTGCCTTTCGTCGCAGTGACTTAAAACCTTTATGGCAGAAACAAGGGTTAGGCAAAACCACTCAAACGGCTTTAGCATCACTTGTCAGTACTAGCCGAATTCTAGGGGGGCCTCGAAACGATCAAGGAGAAGTGGCACGCCAGCAATTACATCAACTGCTGATTGCCCCTATTGCAGATTTACTCCCAAATAACCCTGAAGATAATGTTATCTTTGTTCCGCAAGATTCACTATTTTTAGTGCCTTTTGTTGCCCTCCAAGATGCCTCAGGTAAATACTTAGTTGAAAAACATACTATTTTAACGGCTCCTTCTATTCAAGTATTAGCCTTGACCTATCAACAAAAACAACGCCTCAAGGCAGAATATACAGGTTCATTCCTGGATAATAATGCTTTAATAGTGGGAAATCCGACTATGCCTGTTCTCAAAGAAGGGGAAAAGAAAAAGCAATTATCCCCTCTCCCCTCGGCTGAAGAAGAAGCTCAAACTATAGCTGAATTATTGAATACACAAGCCCTGATTGGCGACCAAGCAACTAAGGATAGAATCCTAGAAAAATTGCCGACAGCAAGACTTGTGCATTTAGCCACTCATGGGTTACTCGATGACATTCGGCAATTAGGTGTACCCGGTGCAATTGCACTAGCTCCTTCTAATAATGATGATGGTTTCCTCACTTCCAGTGAAATTTTAAACTTAAAACTCAATGCAGAGTTAGTGGTTCTAAGTGCTTGCCATACAGGGCAAGGTAGGATTACAGGAGATGGCGTAATTGGGTTATCTCGCTCTTTAATTACCTCAGGAGTTCCTAGTGTTATCGTATCGCTTTGGGCGGTTCCTGATACTCCTACCAGCTTTTTGATGAGTGAGTTTTATCGGGAATTAACCGTTAATCCTAATAAAGCACGAGCTTTGCGAAATGCCATGCTGACGACGATGAAAGACTATCCACAACCTATTAATTGGGCGGCTTTTACCTTGATGGGAGAAGCTGAATGATGTTGGCTGTTTTACCTTTAACAAAAAAATATTTTTAGCCTAGCTTGAAAATAGGGAGTCAGAAGTCTCCGAGTCAGGCGACAAGGAAGACTTGGGTAACATCATTATCTCTCTCGCACCCCCGTTACTACAACGAGGGATACGACTATGATGAGTAGGCGAGCGATTACAGGAAACCCGCAGACTCATATAAAGTCCGGATAACCGCTATAATGCGATCGCCATACTGTAAATCGGCTGACCACCGGCCACTCAGTTGTCCCACTAACGGTGCAATACCGCGAGGGACGAAGCGAAACCGAGGATCAACGATTTCTTGTACCAACGGCTCTAAACTGGCGTAAGCTTTTAAGTGCTGAACGTGGGCACGAACCCCCAATCTAGCGCTAGGGAATGTGGCGGCTTCTGAACCGGTGCCAACACCCCCTAAACCCCCAAAGTTATTTTGACTGGCCTGAATATCACCCCCAAACCGTAAAAAGTTGGTTTCCACGCAGGCTTGACAAAAGGCGATGTCATAGTTGACGCCTTCAATAGCAGCCTCTTCTCGATAAAGCTTAGGTAATTCAGAAAACTGAGTTAAAGCCGTCTCATTGTTGGCTTTGAGAAACATCATCAACTGTACTTCTGACGTATTTCCCTGGGCCATGATTTTGTCAATCTGACCGGGGCAGATGGCTAAATTGGAGCGTAAAACAACGGTACGGGTGTTATTATCCCACTTGACTGAAATATTGTAGTCTCGGAGTGCGATCGCTTGCACATACACCACACCTCGATATTGCACCCGCCGCACATTGGGAACCGTTGTCAAATCTACCCCCAGCCGATCTACTAAATCGATGGGAATATAAGCATTACTATTGACCAAGATGCCTTGTTCATTATAGGTCTGATTATTGATACTGATATTAATGACTGGATAGGTCGTATCCAAGCCATTTCCCGTACCCGAAATCGCCCGACTCCAAGCCGCGAGTCCATCGGCAAGACCTAAGGCAATATCACGGCGTCGATTCACAATTAAAAACCGATCATCCGGATTACTCAAAAATCCCACTTCCATCAAAATAGAGGGCAGAACCGTATCACGACAGAAGGCAACACGCCCAATCCCCGTCGCTGTATCAGGTTTAGCCCCTAGGTTTGGCAGAGAAGGAACCCGTCGCACCAGAGCAAACAACAACATTTCCGCTTGATTTTTGCGGTCTGTATTGTTGGCAATGTAAAAGGCCATCGCACCTCGAGTCGCAGGATTGGAAAACGTATCGGCATGAATTTCTAACGCCACATCCTGAGGGCGAGCACGCGCATTAATCCATTGAATCGTTTGGCTAGAACTGAGCTCATCAGGGACAGAAAGGACTTCAAACCCTCGTGAACGCAACTCGGGTACTACTAAGTCACGCAACAAAATCATCTGTTGCGCTTCCGTAACGTCACCGACAACCGAACCCTGATCGCGACCACTTGGTTCTATACCGCCATGACCGGCACTAATAAATATTCGTCCCATCTTTCGCTCTTTTCCTTAGCGCTGTGATTAGCACTCACTGTCAATCTTCCAGCATAAGGATATCAGGGTACAACGACTAAAGCGGCACTTTGGCAGCAGCAAAACAGGGCAGCGATACCGTACATTAGAATAACCGACCCGAATCTTGTAGTAGCCTGCCCAGAGTGGACATTCCGCGCCTGCATCCTGACACTGTTGATGAAGTCAAACAACGAGTTGACATTGTTGACGTTGTTTCAGAACATGTTGTCTTACGCAAGCGTGGCAAGGATTATGTCGGGTTATGCCCCTTCCATGATGAAAAGACGCCCAGTTTCAGCGTTAGCCCTAGCAAACAAATGTTTTACTGCTTTGGCTGCAATACGGGGGGCAATGCGGTTAAATTTTTGATGGAAGTGGGTAAGCGCTCCTTCAGTGATGTGGTACTGGAGTTAGCGCGACGCTATCAAGTGCCAGTGAAAACGCTCGAACCCGAACAACGGGAATCACTCCAACGTCAGCTATCACTACGAGACCAACTCTATGAGATTCTGGCACTAGCAGCAGCTTTTTATCAACATGCTCTGCGACAACCTCAAGGACAACCGGCATTAGAGTATTTACTTGCTAAACGTTGTCTTTCGGAAGCAACCATTCAGCAGTTTCAGTTAGGATTTGCGCCAGCAGGTTGGGGAACCATTTATCGGTATTTAGTTGAACAAAAAGGTAAACCCGTACAACTAGTAGAACAAGCAGGATTAATTTCGCCTCGCAAAGAAGGTAAAGGGTATTATGACCGCTTTCACGATCGCCTGATCATTCCCATCCACGATACACGAGGGCGAGTGATTGGTTTTGGGGGGAGAACCCTCAAAGATGAGCAACCTAAGTATCTTAATTCTCCCGAAACCCCACTATTTGATAAAGGTAAAACTTTATTTGCACTCGACAAAGCCAAAGATGCGATTATCAAGCAAGACCAAGCGGTAGTTGTAGAAGGGTATTTTGATGCGATCGCACTGCATGCGGCAGGCATTAATAATGTGGTTGCTTCCCTCGGTACAGCACTCAGTCAAGCGCAAGTCAAGCAGCTTCTACGTTACACCGAATCCAAACAAATTATCCTCAATTTTGATGCTGATGCGGCGGGTACTCAAGCGTCTAAACGAGCGATCGAGGAAATTGCCACTCTAGTTTACACCGGACAAGTTCAGCTCCGAGTTCTCAACTTACCCAATGGCAAAGATGCCGATGAATTTCTCAAAGGACACACCAACGCGGCTGAACAATACCGAGACTTACTCAATAGCGCTCTTCTCTGGTTAGATTGGCAAATTAGTCAACTTCTCATCGGTCAAGACCTCAACCAAGCTGACCAGTTTCAGCACGTTGCTCAAAGCATTGTGAAGTTACTCAACCAACTAGAAGACCTCAACAAACGGACTTATTATATTAATTATTGCGCCCAAATTTTGAGCCAAGGACAAGCGAAAATTGTTCCCTTATTCGTCCAAAACTTACAAGCTCAACTCAAACAGCCCCGCATCCCTTCAACAAAAAAAGCTAGCTCAAAACCACCCAAATCTAAAAATAAAAATGATGAATTTAATATCCCCGCATTTGGAGAACGCAACCTTTTAAAACAAGCCGAAGAATTAATTTTACAAATCTACCTCCATCGCCCTGAATATCGACAGACCATTATTGACACGTTAGAAGCCCAAGATTTACTTTTTAGTCTTTCTCCCCATCGATTTCTGTGGCAGCAAATTTTAGAGGTGCAATCCACAATTCCAACATACATCGAGCAGACACCTGACCCTCTCATCTCACGCTTGCAAGAACGTAGCATCGAATTTCCTGAAGAAATAGCGCAAATTACCCATCTATTTCATTTAGATGAAAAAAGACGAGAAGACTTAGCACGTAGTCTTCTACTGATTCAGGCAGCGACCGCTTGCTTAGAGATGGTTACGTATGAAAAACATCGGCGTTACTGTCTCGAACAATTACAAAAGCTTGACCTCTCCACCGATATACAACGTAGACAATACTACTGGCAGGAATTTTGTCAAGCCAATCAACGCCTCAAGGAATTAGAGCAATTACGTCAGTTCAATATTGTCGATATTCTTAATAGTGCTTAATAGTGCTTAAGCGGATTGGGAGTATGTCACCAATGGGAAGCCCTCACCCTAAATCCCTCTCTTGTTGGGAGAGGGACTGTGAAGTATCGCCCCCCGTTCCATGAGCAAACCTCTTAAGCTGTCTTGAAAAATCGGATAATTTCCCGTACATGGTCGAGGAATTGACCATCAGTGGTAAGCTGCGCGATCGCATTTCTGGCTTCTCTAGACAAACGCTCGTGTTGAGCTTCGTTGTTCGCCCGCAGTTCTTCCAGCGCTGTAGTAAGCTGCGCTAACTCTCTACGAGTTTCCGTCTGAAAACGCTGGGAGGTTGTCACCCAAGAGTAAGGTTCTTCTGGATCGAGTTGCTCCTCCACCCGCTTGAGGGATTCCTCTAGAGTATTCACTTTATTTCGCAGTTCCCACACATCTTCTCTGGGATAGCTAAACTCATGTCGCATCGCAGATAAACGAGCAGCAAGATATTCATAGGTTCGCACGGCCGGACGTAGAGCGGTTAAGAGCAATGCAGCACCTGAACTAATGTAACCTAGGACACTAATCCCGGTTGCCGCCAAGGCATATAACCCAAGGGCAGAGAGCAGATGTAGGGCAATGGCAACCCTGAGCGATCGCTTGGCAATCAATTGAGCATATTCAACTTGCTTGGCATCCACTTGAATCTCTTTTTGAGCAGACACCGCCGCCTGATCTAAAACCGCCTTAGCTTCAAAATGGATATTCCAGGGCACAGTGACAATCACCAACAGCCACTCAAAAATAGCTACTGCAATCACCCAATCAATAAAGCTACCGGCTGGTATATGCAACCATTGCAATATCCCAAACACCAGCAGCACCAAAACACCGATTCCGAAACTGAAACCGAAGAAGTTGTAGTACATTCCAGTCAGCCTCCAGCGAGAAGATGGCTTTATCCTGGCTGAGTGTGATAGCAACAGCGAGTCAGTTTGTGCTGCTTATTGGAGCTTCACACCCAATTGTGGCTCAATATCAGCTCCGTGATGTTCCACGCCGTTGACTTGGAACCTGGAGTATGGACAATTTCCACAACTGTCACAGAGTCTGTAGCAAGCATTGAGCAAATTGGATGTAGCTGTCGCCATAAAGCGTAGGACAGATTGAACGGCTAAAACGACCGCGTACCAGTAAAACAACTTCTACCTTCTGTCTGCTGCTTTGGAGCCTTTTGCTATAACAGTCCCGATTTGTCTTTCGGCACAGGGAAATATAAGATGACCATCGAAACCTGAGTTAATCACAACAGCAATCACGGGTCGCTGGCCATGGGTTACTGTTTAAAGTCACTGACTAATTTAGGAAACTTTTGAGGGTAAGGTTCTTCAAATAATCTGAGTAAAGAATTTACCCTCTACACGAACATCTATCTTGATTGTGCAACACAAAGACAGAATGAAGACTTCATTTCGAGGCACAGTAGTGGCATTGGCCACTGTATTAATGACGGCGATGGGTGCTAGCCACCTTGTCAATGCCGCTACTTTTGATAAAAAAGAAGTTGAGCAAGACAAATTTATTGCGGTTGCTGCACCCTTTGGCACCAACCAGCATCAACTGCTCATCATTGAACAAATTTCATCCCAGCGGCAGTGCTGGAGTGAAAGTGGCAGTAATCCTGTTATTGTTAATCCCCTATTGTCTGAATTTGACTTTACCGGGATTTGTGGACGTAGTACGGATTCCAATGGTTACTCCATCCGGATGGCCGATGAAGACTTGGGGTTAGATTATCTCCTTAGGATTGTGCAGCGCAATGGTGAACAATTGCTAGTAGGTACTAACCGCATCAATCGCAATGCTCCAGAACTTCTCATCGGTAGAGTACGGGGTACTACCAATGGCTTTGCCAAAATCTTTCTAGAACCTGGTTGGCGGTTCACAAAACGAACCTATGAGGGAAAAACTCTCGGTCACGTCTATCTCACCAATGATGCAACCTTAGCCAGTGTGGTGGGCAATCCTACTCCTACTCCCACTCCTACTCCTACTCCCACTCCAAGTCCCACTCCCACTCCCACTCCAGGAACAAACTATACATTCCGAGATATTGCCTCCGATATCTATGCCTCCGAAATTCAACAGGCCGTCAATTTGGGTGTTGTGGCTGGGTTTAGTGAAGACAATACTTTTAGACCTCAAAATGTCCTAACTCGAGAGCAATTAGTTTCAATTGTGATCGAAGCCTTAGATAAGCTGCCAAATTCTAATATCCAGGTTCCTACTCAAGTTTCGTCGCGGCCGTATCCCGATGTGGATGTATCGCGCTGGAGTGCCGCAAAAGTACAATGGGCTAAGAACAATAACATTATTAGTGGCTATACGGACGGCACATTTCGACCCACTCAACCCGTGACTCGGGCTGAACTCATGGCAGTAGAGCGACGGGCGGCTGAATTTGCTCAAACCCTGCAAGGACGGCAACCCACGCTTACTGCCAAGCAATCCCCGATTCAATTTTCTGACACTCAAGGTCATTGGGCGGATGGGCTAATTAGCCAAATGTCTTCCTATTGTCGAGTAGCATCCCCAGTCAACGAAACGGGTAGTGCTTTTTCTCCTGATGCTCAAGCTCGACGCAATTATGCCACCGCCGCAACACTGCGGATGTTTAACTGTGTTAGGTCTGAACAATCGGGTAGTTAGTGGTTAGTACAGGATTTACGCAAGGAACCCCACTCTAGCTATTGGTGCTTTAAAGGTTATTGGCGTAAGTCCTAACCCCCACAAAAAATCCCCCGGTAGACACTGGGGGATAAGCTTGCTCATTACAGATGAACCAATGAGAGTTTAGCGCTGTGATACAGAGAATTGTCTGGGTTGGTAATCCCCACCCAATTTATTGGCACAGAATCCTAAATCTCGGCTTTGTCCAGGTTCAATCACTCGTCCCCAATCCAAGGGCGTGACGGTATATTGAGAACCTTGAGGTCGAAAATTACCATTCCAACTATTATTAATCGCGGCCTGATTCATTTGGAATGAGATTTGCCAATCTCGAACCGGTGTACTCCCCGCATTCGTGACCATAATATTGGTACAAAATCCATCTTGCCAATTGGCTTTGATGTTCGAGGATACCTGAAGTTGAGCAGAACTGGCCGTGGGTGAGGGGGGAATTGGTTGAGGATTGGGAATCGGATTTACAGCAACTGGACTAGAAGGAGGCTTAGGCTTAGGAGTTTGGGCAATCACGGGTGTACTGGCTGTCGAGGGCGCAAATGCATTAGCGACCAGTAATCCTTGCAGCAGTGCTTGCTTGTCTTGATGAACCGATTGCCAGTCATCTTGCAAAATGCCCCCTGTATCTGCACTGTTGGGATTCCAACTCCAGTAAGCGAAGCTTAAATCCTTACGGCGGATGTAATCTACAAACTTACGTTGCCAAACGCCTTCTTTAGAGCGATTGTCTACTTGCCGTCCGCCAAATTCTCCCACCAAAATCGGAGCAATGTTTTTTGTGGCCAGATAATTCCATCCAATTTCCCAACGTTTTTCTAAGTTATTGGGGAAACTCGGCTCATTAAACCAAGGTTGATTGTAAACCCCGGCTCCATATTCGTGGGGAGAATATACCAGTTTGTTGGCTTTAGATAAGCGCACGGGGAAGCGTTCGGCCCCTTCGAGATTACCACCCATCCAATGGGCAGCGAGTTTCTGTCCAGGAACATTCTTCTCCACCCCTTCGACCACAATCAGCCAATTGGGGTTGATGGCCAAAATCGCATTACCTGCGCGTTCGGCCGCGAGTCGCCAGTCTGTGGCTTTATCGCCTGTCCCCCAACTTGCTCGGCCGTGGGGTTCGTTTTTCAAGTCGGCTCCGATAATATTGGCATACTTTTTGTAACGGGTTGCCAACATCTTCCAAGTGTCAATCCAGTCGGCTTCGGTAAATCCATCGCCGTACCATAATTCCGGAATGCGCTCGTCATTGAGTCGGTGAGAGTCTAATAAAATCAGGATGCCCTGCCGATTAGCTTCCTGAATTACAGCATCCATCACCTCCAAGGGCGATTTGCCCTCGAGTTCCCGATTGCTACCGAGTTGGTAGTTAATGCCCTGTACCTCTGAGGAACGCAGAGATTCTACAGAATACGGAAGACGGATGAGGTTGTAGCCTAAGCTTTTAATCTGTGCCAACATCTCCTTGTAGTCCCGGCTGGACAAGCCATCAGGCGCGTGGAGTTCAGTCTCGATCCCAAACCAGTTGACGCCTCTGAGGAACACTGCCCGACCACTGGCATCGACTAGTTTTGCGCCTTGAGCCGAAAGCGGCAGCCGTAGAGTACTGGCAGAGGCAGCGTCTACACGATTGAGGGATGGCCAGCCTAATCCAATGGCCAAAAGAAATCCAATGGCTAATCCTAATGCAATCAATTTAGGAGGTTTTGCCCCCCTGCGTTGCCGATTGGAGGGAGTAGCTCTCACGCCATACCGATGTGATGCCTGTGTTGAACGTCCCCAGTTGCGGAAAACGGTTAACAGACTTGCTGATACAATGCGGGTAAAGTGTAAGATTGGGTACAGAAAAAATTTAGACATTGTTGTAATAGTAAAGCAGTGATTCGGGTCAGAACGAGAGAACAATCGTGAACTCAACGTATGACTTGCTTTTTGTTCTGCGGCTTTTGTGGTCTGCTACCCTTCCTAACCTGACAACATTGAGCGGTTAATGTTTCCCGTCGTCATACCGATTGATGGCAAATGTTGTTTTCTATTCTGAGGATAGCAAGTTCTCTATTTTTATTTTGTTCATAAATTTTCTGTTGCTATAACATTTATCTGTAGTTATCTCTATGACTTAATTTATAGCTCATGCTCAAACCGATATAGTCTCATTTTCTTGACTTAATTTAATGTTTGTAGAGAAAAAAGTACGCCTTTTGAAGGATTTTAGTGGAAGTTTATACCCTCTAAACTCACTTCATAACCGCTTTACAGACATTAGGTCGCAGAAGAGTTAACTTAGTAATAATTAATGAAAAGTAAGTAATAAATGTATTACTTGCTTACTGAAATCCCTATTGGACTAGTACTTTGATTAAGCGGCACCTGGCTCATTGTATTCCTCTATACAGTGAGTTTTCCGGAGAGTTCGACCTGTAATCAGTGGATATTAGCAGACATGTCTGGATCACCCCTAAAAAAATTTATTCTCACACCTGCCATCATTTCTGGGTCAGTGTTTGCTGTCCTGACCGTGCCCTTAGCTGTACTAGGTAATCAACAAATTACCATCCAACTGCAAAAGGATACCGTATTTTATGGAAAATTGCGTGATGTCGCGTCACCTTACCTGGGTTTAGCCAGTATTTTTGCGTTAGGCGCAGGGGTTGCGAGTGTGGCAATGGCAGGCTGGCAGCAGTCTTCGCGCAAATCAGAACAAATTGAAGCCCAACTATCAGGTTTAACTCAACATCTAAAAGAAAAAGAAGCTCAGTTGCAAGCGCTCAAGCTTTCGGAACCTCGCGTTGAAGCGTCGGGACTAGGAGCATTTTTGGATGAGGAAGCGCCTTATATCGAAACTACTAAAGAATCTCCTCAAGAAACTCCTGCGATTGTGGCTGATACTCCATTCGTGGTTGAGGAATTTGTGATCGCTCCTCAATCTTTGCCATCTCAGACCACCGCATCACCTAAGATGAGTGTGCAAGGCACAACGGCTAAGTTTGCTTGTACCCAAACCTTCCTAGGTTATGCTCAGGGCAAAGGAACCCATCAGCCAGACACCAACATTAGCCAGACCCATAAGGATGTGGAGCAACTCCAAGCTCAACTGCAACAACTGATGGCTCAGATGGTGTCTGTGCAAACCGCACTAGCCGCCAAAAATCAGGGAAGCCCGACTGCGGTACAATCCTCTACTAAAGTTAAAGTAGTACCGTTACAGCCTACCCAGTCTTGGTCAGTACATTAGTACAGCACGGCGGAAATAAAGCTACCGTTCACGCATCAACACAACGCTTACTAGTAAGCATTGTGAATGGAAAAATTTCGTCTAACGGTACTAGTACTCCATAGCATGAGTTGTAATCGGTTCGTAATTGCACTACAATTAACCGCTTAAAATTAATGACATGAATCACTAGTGGTTCATGTCATTAACCGTGATGGGTATAATTGTTCACTATAGATGGGTTATCCCTCTTCTGTCACTCTCCGAGAAATCAGATAGAATAGATAAAAGGTAAA
>CAZPRJ010000087.1:0-33326 GCA_964588805.1 uncultured Microcoleus sp.
ACTCCTGCCTTCTGACTCCTGCCTTCTGACTCCTGCCTTCTGACTCCTGCCTTCTTCAAAAAGCCTAAAACTACTTGAGCAATAAGTAATGCAATTCTCCCGTTCCGTTAATTGCCCCTGCGCGATCGCCCGCCGTTAATCCCGTTCCCATAAAGATATCAACACGACCGGCACCTTTAATAGCGCTACCCGTATCTTGATCGAGGACAAAACGATTAACCGTTTGGGTTTCGAGCTGGCGATCCGCTTTTAAGAAGGGGATCGGAGCAGAAATCAGCGCTAAAGCGCCCGGTGGCATCAGGGATTTATCCGTCGCGATCGATCGTTCGGCTGTGACGGGTACACCCAAGCTACCGGTAGCGGGTGCACCGTTGGTTTCCCGGAAGAAGACAAAACTTTGATTCCGGGGTAAGTATTGGCTCATTTCAGTGGGGTGCTTGCGGAAGTATTCGATCAAAACAGCTAACGTCATGCCCTCTAAGGGAAGCTTGCCATCTTTCACCAATTCCCGCCCAACACTGACATAGGGGTAATCCGTCTTGCCGGCATAACCTACGCTCATCAGCTTTCCGTCTGGTAATAGCAGGCGAGCGGAACCTTGGACTTGAACGAGAAACGCCTCGAAGCGATCGCGCAACCAAACCAGTTCGTACCCACGTAGGCGGTTTGTCCCTAAGCCCTCTTCCCCTTCGATCTCAGTACGGGTAGGATGAGGTGTCTTCCATTGTTTGAAATTCGTGGGGAGTTTGTAGAGAGGATAGCGATACTCGGCAGTGCGCTGACGACTGGCAGCATAAATGGGTTCGTAATAGCCTGTAAACAGAACCGTTCCCTGATTATCTTTGCCAACAGACTTGTACAAAACAAACTCGCGTTTAACTGCTGCTTGCAACTCTTTTGGTGAACGGGAATTGACCAACAGTTGGCGAAAGCGAATCAGGGAGCGACGGACGCGATCGCGTGTTATCCCCGGTACTCTATAGTTGCGGTAAGCCTCAACAGCTTTAGGTGAGTTGAGATAACGCAAGCTGTAATCAATCGATTTCAGCAGAGCCTGTCGATCCCCTGGTTTCCCTGAACTCCCCCATAACTGCTCATCCAAGCCCAACGCACCTAAATCATCCAGATTGATGGGTTGTAGGGGTACAGATGCTTTTTGACCTACATTGAGAGTAATCGGAACGGACGATGGCTGCGAAACTTGCGCCAAAGCTAAACCATTCCCAGTTAGAAAAGCTATCCCTACACCTAGAGAGATTCCAGTTAGTGACTTTCGCATACTCAACAACATTACTGATAGGTTGCTAGTTGTGGGTTATTCGCAAATAACAAACAACAAACAACAAATGACTAATAGCGCTCGACGCTCCCGGCGAAAACAGGTTCCACACGGATGGCTGTAACGCTAGAAGGACGTATTACCATGTACTCGCCCTGGATATTTTTGATCGGTACGCTGATAAAGTCCTCAGACGTGGCTTTGGGCATGAGTTCGCCACTGTACCATTTCTGAAACTCTTGAATGGTCGCAAAGCGGACTTCTTCTCGGTGTCCGCTTGACAAAAAGATATATACGGAATATTCATCTGGGGTTCTTGGCATGGAGCATTTTCCTTTATCCACCACCCCAATCATTATGAGGCACTATGTGCTACAAGCACAAAAAAGTCATAGAAAACCTGACTCGGAGACTCCTGATCCCTAGAATAAATTAAACCGTTGCAGTAAGCCTTCCATCACCGAGGGCAAGGTTTGCTGTAAATCTGCTGGTTGTTGAAATAAAAGCTGCTGGTAATTGGGCAAATCGAAAGGAAACTGCCCAGATAAGTCTTCTCGCTCCATTTGTACCAGCAAAATCTGTTCTGTGCGCTTGGCGGTTAAAGCATAGCCAATTTCTACACTAACGGTGGGACTAGGGATTAATAGGGAGGTATTTTCCCCTTCTAGGCGAGTGATTGAGGTCGTATCGGCGATAAACAGCAGGCTTTTACGGATTTTACGCATTTGGGTGCTGCTTAAACGCATCGGTTCACCAGTAGGGCGTCGGGATTCTTCTAGGATGAGGGGCAAACGCGATCGCTGATTGAAGGATTCCAGAGTTTTCCCTAGAGCATTGCGGAGTGCGTCGCTAGAGGCAGTGTATTCGTTTTGATAGCTCAAAAACATGATCGGCTCTAGTTGCGCCATCACTTCTTGCTTGGTGAAATAGATCTCATGCGAGATCAAATCAATATTGGAAATCGCATAGCCGCCACTCCCTTCGATATAAAACTCGATGGTTTCTCCTTCCAGGTAGCGTCCAAACCAGACTGAGTTTTTGACATCCTGGCTATCGTCGAGGAAATCAGCTCTTAAACCCGACTTCAGCAAGCTGTTCTTGCTCAAACGCAGGTCATGAGGTCGTTTCTCCAGTTCTCTAATCGGTTCGTAATTCTGGAGATACCAAGCTTTAAGGGCAATAATGGCCATGATGTCAACAGATGCACGGGGTCACCCGACGCCCGACGCTAGAATTCTTGAACCCGAATTTTAGCAGTAAGCGGAGATATCTTCACCACATTCATCGGCAAGATAACACAAAGCCCGAAAGCGCAGCCCGACCACTTCCTCATATAGGGGGTTCAGCTTGCACATGGGCGGAATATGAAACCAAACACGTCCAAAAATCTTAACATCTCGCTCAAAGGGACACTGCGCGGGAATCATTTTACAGATTTGGTGCGCCATTTTAGAATGTTTGATTTCCAAGCTGTCAACCCACTGTCGTAAAGGTTGTAGTGGATCGAAGAGTTTTTTGGCCGAGAAAGATCGCGTTGGGGTGGCTGGCTTTGGGGATGAGTTGGTTGGATCTGTCCAATGCCAACTGGTAATCCCTAGATGCTGTACTGTATACTCGAATACATTCATAGTTCCTTTCCTGTGTCCGGAAAAAGCGAACTTGGATCGCCTGTAATTTACCTACAACCATTAAGCACCTCATACCGGATGAATTCCGGCATCTTCTTGCTTGGGTTAAATAGTCAAACTCAAGCAGGCGCTTCTAGTTGTCTAGAAGAGCAAAATATTTTTTGCTATTACAGGTGTCTTGGTTCTGGGCTGTAGACCCTACAACTGGGCTGGGGTCAAATCGCTGCTGATTTCAGCAGCTTATCTTAAAACTGAATTGATTTAAGTAGGTGCAGTTTCAACAGCAGCAGTGTAAGCAGGTAAAAAATCCTAATTGATCCAGGCGAATGTAAATAACGTGTTTATCAAAAGTTTTAAAAGGACACTGCGTACTATTGATATGTTCTCTGAAACCCCAAGCCAACGCTTGAGTAATCCTACTGAACTTTGGTGACGTTGGGTTTTGGCGTTTCAGTAACATCACTTAACAGGATAACTGATTTGTGCCATCAATGGCATCCAACAGCATACACCAAAAGACTGACTTTCCCAGAGTTAAATTCTGGAATGGAAAGTCAGTCAGGGGAAAGCCCCGGTGGACACAAATGGGTAAATAATACTTGCGTCCCCCGTAGGAGAGTACGGGGGCGAGAGTAAATCGATTGTTGAAAGCTAAGAAGCGACTCTTGTGGTGGAGGAACGTCGGCGTCTACCTGTGACCTTAAGAGGGGGTTCCTCAGGTGCTTGTAACAAGAAGATGACTAAGGGATGGCTTTGCAGTTCACGTCGGGCTAAGCGGCGCAAATCACTCTCAATTTGCCCCTGCAATCCAGCCCAATCAACATCCACTTCGCTATCGTTAAAGGATTTGGCAAACTCACTGAAGCGATCAGTAAGTGTCTTTTCAATCGTGCGGACGACCAATCGTTCTAGGAGGGATTTCTCAACCGCAGATACCACCCCACTCAGGTGAATTTCGGGTTTAGCTAACAGCTTGCCTTCCCAATCTACGGCGGCGGCGACAGTGAGTACACCATCTTCTGCGAGTTGTTGCCGTTCTTTGAGTACGTTATCGTGGACGATGCCGCATCGATCCACCAGTTCCACTCCTGCTGGAACTTTGCCGGCCAAACCAATACTGTCTTCTGTCACCTCTACCACATACCCGTTATTGATAATGACGGTATTTTCGGGAGGGATACCCATTGAATGTGCCATTTTGGCGTGCTGTACGAGCATCCGGTGTTCACCATGTACCGGGACGAAGAATTTGGGTCGAGTGATGGATAGCATCAGTTTCTGGTCTTCCTGTGCGCCATGTCCAGAGACATGAATGCCCTGATGACGCCCATAAATGACATTCGCTCCCTGCATCATCAGTTTATCGATGACATTCACCACGGCGATGGTATTGCCAGGAATGGGGTTGGCGGAAAATACCACCGTATCCTTCTCTCGGATTTTAATTTGTCGGTGTTCACCATTGGCAATCCTCGTCATGGCTGCCATCGGTTCTCCCTGAGAACCGGTTGTCAGAATCAAGACTTTTTCGGGAGGCAGATTGCTAACGGCGTGTAAGGGTTCAAACAAGCTATCTGGACAATTAATGTAGCCCAGATTCCGAGCTTGAGCGATCACATTAAGCATGGAACGCCCTACGATTGATACCACCCGCTTGTGTTTTTGGGCAAGCTGCAAAATGATATTGACGCGGTGGACTGACGAGGCGAAAGTTGTCACCAACAGGCGTCCGGGGGCTTGGGCAAAAACGCGATCCAGGTTAGGATACACCGATTGTTCTGAAGGGGTGTGTCCTGGAACTTCAGCATTGGTGGAATCGCTTAATAGGCACAAAACACCTTTTTGTCCGTGTTCTGCCAGTCTATGAAAATCAAAGCATTCTCCATCTACAGGGGTATGGTCAATTTTGAAGTCCCCAGTATGGATGACAACACCAATGGGAGTATGAATGGCAACAGTAAAGCTATCGGCGATTGAGTGCGTGTTGCGAATAAATTCGACGAAAAATGAGGAGCCGATTCGGACCATATCACGAGGCCCCACCGTATGCAATTTTGTGCGATCGGCAACTCCTGCTTCTTCTAACTTCCCTTGCAGTAAGGCCATGGCCAACCGAGGACCATAGATCAGGGGAATATCCAATTGCTTGAGGTGATAAGGAATCCCGCCGATATGGTCTTCATGACCGTGAGTGACGATCATGCCCTTAATTTTGTGACGATTTTCCCGCAGATAAGTGATATCAGGCAGAACAATGCTAACCCCATGCATTTCATAGTTAGGGAAGGCAAGTCCAGCATCCAAAAGGATTATTTCGTCGTTAAATTCAAAAACACAAGTGTTTTTACCAATTTCATGCAACCCACCCAAGGGAATAATTTTTAAGGTCGGTTTAGATTCTTTATTACTAGTCATTTGCCTCCTTTGAGGTATTTTTTTTCATGGATAAAAACATTCAAAACTATACAAACAAAAGGGTTGAGCAGAGTCGATTGAAAAAATGTAGGGTTAGCCGAAACAGTAGGCATCATGAAAGCCTTTTCCTGCACTTCTATCAAATCACTGAAATGAAATTAATAAGGGTTGCTTTAGCCTAATTGCCAATCGAGGAGACGATGCCTAACCGCATACTGCTTGTTTTTTTACACCTTGTACCCTTGAGTCCAAAAATGTCTTCAATAACTCAATCAGGGGGTAATAAATAGTTTTTTTTAAGAATAATTCATAAGTAAATTTTTTTCAATTTTAGAGAAATTTTTTGGAGTAATATCCGAACAATTTAAAGTAAAGAAAGCTCAATCATAACCTTTTCTAACCCTGGTTTTAATTCCATTGGCAAATCGCACAAAGGAGGACGTAGAGAACCCACTTCCCAGCCTTGAAGTCTCAATGCTGCTTTCAGAGGGATAGGGTTAGCTGTGCAAAACAGAACCTTAAATAACGGAAAAAGTTTGAGATGAATCTCCCTAGCGAGGTCAGTTTTTCCCACTTCAAAGGCTTGAATCATGTCTTGGATTTGAAGCCCCACTAAATGACTGGCAACACTGACAACTCCACTGCCTCCAATAGACAGGGTAGCAAGGGTAAAGGAATCATCTCCCGAGTAAATGGCAAAATCAGGTGGCGTCAAACGGCGAATTTGACTGGCCTGCTCGAAGTTACCACTGGCTTCTTTAATTGCCACAATGTTGGGGATTTCGGCTAATCGGGCAACGGTTTCCGGTTGGAGATTTTGACCAGTACGACCGGGAACATTGTAGAGCATTAGAGGCAGGTCAGGGCTGGCTTGGGCGATCGCTTGGAAGTGATGATACAGTCCTGACTGCGGGGGTTTGTTGTAATAGGGTACAACTTGCAACGATCCATCTAACCCTATCTTAGCTGCTTTTTGAGTTGCTGCAATGGCTTCTTGGGTCGAATTTGAACCGGTTCCTGCCATAACCTTGGCTTTCCCGGCAACCGCTTTGTGTACCACCTGAAATAGCTGGAACTCTTCATCCCACGTCAGAGTCGGAGATTCGCCCGTCGTACCACACACCACAACGGTATCTGTCCCTTGCTCCACTAGATGAGCGGCTAACTGCTCTGCAACCTCGTAGTTAACGCTGCCATCGTCCTTAAACGGCGTAATCATCGCCGTCAGTACACGTCCAAAATTGACCACCTTTTGTTGGCTCCTCCTTGGTCATCGGTTATCAGGGGTTGGTTCAGTGTTGTTGTGCAGTAAACCACAAATCACAAATCCCCAACAACAAACACTAATGAGCAACCGTTGCTGTCATGGGTTGAATTAAATTTCGTGCCACCAACAACTCGGCAATTTGCACCGCATTTAAAGCTGCACCTTTACGAATCTGATCCCCGCACAGCCAGAGTTCTAGACCACAAGGGTGGGATAAGTCTTGACGAATGCGACCGACTAAAACATCATCTTGTCCTGAGGCATCGATTGGCATGGGAAAGTAATTTTCCTGCCAGTCTTCCACCAGTCGCACTCCGGGGGCATTGGCTAAGATTTCTCGTGCCTTAGCAACAGACATGGGTTGTGCAAACTCTAGGTTAATCGCTTCAGAGTGAGCACGAAGTACAGGAACCCGTACACAGGTAGCACTCACCCGTAACTGAGGTTCATTAAAAATTTTGCGAGTTTCGTTGAGCATCTTCATCTCTTCCTCGCAATAGCCTTGCTCATTCAGGGGCGAGTTATGGGGGAATAGGTTAAAGGCCAAGGGGTACGGGAAACACTCTTTAGATGGGGGTTCACCCTGCAAAATTGCCTGTGCTTGGTGTTTGAGTTCTTCCATGGCTCTCATCCCAGCACCACTAGCCGATTGATAGGTTGCCGCTATAATTCGCTGCACTGGCTGTACCTGATGCAGGGGCCAAACTGCCATCGCCATTAAAATGGTCGTACAGTTGGGATTGGCAATTACACCTCGATGCATCGCGGCCGCATCAGGATTGACCTCAGGGACGACCAACGGGACATCGGGATGCATCCGAAACGCACTGGAGTTGTCAATCACTACCGCGCCACTCGCAACCGCTTTAGGTGCCCAAGCTTTTGAGGTTGACCCTCCGGCCGAGGCCAAAACGATATCAATCTGCTCAAAGGACGTGTCAGATACCGCCTCGACGGGCAATTCTTCATCGCGAAAGGTAAGAGTCCGTCCAGCCGAGCGAGGTGAGGCTAAAAGCTTGAGATCAGCAAGCGGGAAGTTTCGGCTTTGCAGTAATTCTAGTAGCTCTGTGCCGACTGCACCCGTTGCACCTAAAATAGCAACGCGAACTTGACCAGACAAATCAATTTCCTCCAGTTAATCAAGGGTTACTTTCCACACTGGCTCAATGAGCCGATATAGTTCATTAATTTTTTTTAAGTTTACTTGGTACTTTTTTTAGTGATAACTAAGTTGCTTTATAAATACACTTTCATCCTAAAAGTTCATGAAATTCATTGAATTCCTATTATCAGTCTTAACACGCCTGAGTTTAGTTTCTTGCTCTACCCTTTGAGGGGTCTTGACAAGATTTAGGATCGTAGCCCTTGTTAGTTGGGGTCTAGAGGTCCCCTAAAACCCTTCCCCGGAGGGAACTCTAATCACTGTGCTGATTTCAATTCCAGCAATAGCTAACAGCGCTTTAATCCGTTTAAGTTTAGCCGGTACACCGATACATTAGAACTACTGTACACCAGCGACTTTGTATTGCACTCCCGAATGCTAACGCTAATACTGGCTCCTATGTACTATCATCAGATACGGAAACTACAAGAACTGCCTAGAGTGCGATCTCTAAAGACGATCACTAGGGAAGAAAGGCTAGATGCTTATACTGACTAGTTGCAACTAGAATACCACGAGAGTCCTGCCTTGACCTCTAACTTCCTTGAGAATATCGGGCAGCTTTTGCACTATCCGTTCTAAATCCTAAAAAATCTATTAACCGTCAAAAACGAAATCGTCCATGAAAGTTACTCAGGAAACGCTCCCCAAGAGCCAAGTGGGTCTGGAAATTGAAATTCCTGCCGAGATGACCAAACAGGTCTACGAAAAGGTTGTGCAGAACCTCTCACGTTCTGCCAACATTCCTGGGTTTCGCAAAGGCAAAGTCCCTCGTCAAATTTTGCTCCAGCGACTCGGTGTGCAGCGAATCAAAGAAGCCGCGCTGGAAGATTTGGTGCAAGATGGACTCAACAAAGCCATTGAGCAAGAATCCATAGAGGCTCTGGGAAATTATAAAGTTACCTCTACCTATGAGGAATTGATGAGGAGGTTTCAGCCCGGAGAACCCTTCACCTTTTCAGCCTCGGTTGATGTGCCTCCCAAAATTAATTTAGGAGAGTACGGTGGATTGAGCATCAAAGCCGAGGAAACAGTACCTGATCCGGAGGCAGTAGATAAGTTCCTACAAGAGCGCCGAGTTGAGCAAGCCACTTTGATCCCAGTAGAATCACGCCCGGCTCAACTTGGAGATGTCGCGGTAGTAGACTATAGTGGCAGATTTGTCGGTGAGGGAGAAGAGGACGATGCAGAAATATCCGGCGCTCAGGCAACCGATTTTCAAATAGAGTTGGCACAAGAAAAGTTCCTCAAGGATATCGTTGAGGGAATTGTGGGTATGAGTCCTGGAGAGTCTAAAGAAGTCCCTGTGACTTTTCCTGAAGAATATCCGCGAGAAGATTTGGCAGGAAAGTCAGCCGTGTTTACCGTCACGGTCAAAGAACTTAAGGAAAAAGAGTTACCCGAATTAGATGATGATTTTGCTCAGGAAATCAGTGAAAAAGAAACCTTAGCTGAATTGAGAGAATCGTTAGAACAACAATTTCGGGAAAAAGCCGAGCAAGAAACGGCAACGAGTAAAGAAGAAGCGTTGTTAAAAGCATTACTGGAGAAGGTGGAGATCGACCTCCCCGAAACAATGATCGATCAGGAACTCCAGACCATTTTGACGCAAACGGCGATCCAGATGGAAAGCTACGGCATGGATATCCGCAAGATGTTTAATGCTGAAACTATCCCACAGCTCAAAGAGCGATCGCGTCCCGATGCCATTTCTCGCATTCAGCAATCCCTGGCACTAGAAGAAATTGCCAAGCGTGAATCTCTCAATTTCACTCCAGAAGAGGTGGAAGCCAAAATTAAAGAAGTTATGGAGCAGCTTTCGGGGCAAGATATTGACCGAGAGCGGCTGCAACAGTATGTTGAATCCGATTTAATCAAAGCCAAAGCCATTAAATGGCTCGAAGAGCACGCCACAATAGAACTAGTACCCAAAGGTTCGCTGACACAGGAAGAAACACAAGGAGAAGAAACCCCCTCTTCAGAAGCTCAAGACCAGCCTGATGCGATCGCCAAAGAAGCACCACCTGAAATTGATGCGGCTTCCCAAACGATTGACGTGCAAGCGGAAGCGGCGGAATAGTGAAGGGATTGGGGATTGAAGCCCCCAAAAATATCGTTAAAACTTCAATTCCCAATGGCAAAATAACGCCTTAGCCAGTAAGTCCTCGTACAGTTGAGGCATAATGATCACTAAGAAGAATAGTTGTTATATTCCCCCTTTTATGCTGGGGTGAGATAGCACCACTGTTAACCAAATGCCTGAGCTTTTGTTCGTATGCTGCAATCCCAGTCCAACCACTATCAATTCCATAGCCTAAGTTCCTTTGACATTTACTCCATGAATCCGAGTAGTGTCGTCCCGATGGTAGTAGAGCAGTCTGGGTTGGGGGAACGGGCTTTTGACATCTACTCGCGACTTTTGAGAGAACGCATTGTCTTTTTAGGCACACCGGTGGATGACACTGTAGCCGACTCAATTGTTGCTCAATTGCTGTTTCTAGACGCCGAAGACCCGGAAAAGGATATTCAGCTATACATCAACTCTCCCGGTGGTTCAGTAACGGCAGGAATGGCCATCTATGACACGATGCAGCAGATTCGTCCGGATGTGGTTACAATTTGCTTCGGTTTAGCCGCCAGTATGGGAGCTTTTCTGCTAACAGCAGGCGCTCAAGGTAAACGGATGGCATTGCCAAGTTCTAGAATCATGATTCACCAACCCCTAGGTGGTGCTCAGGGACAGGCAGTGGATATCGAAATTCAAGCCAAAGAAATTCTTTACCACAAGCGGACGCTCAACCAGCTTTTGGCTCATCATACAAATCAGCCGTTTGAAAAAATCGAAGCGGATACTGAGCGTGACTTCTTTATGTCAGCTGATGAGGCAAAAGATTATGGCTTGATCGATCAGGTCATCACCAGGCAGAATCTTCCTAAGTCGGAAGCAGCTGTCACACCTATCAAGTAGAGGCTTCTTATGTCTAAATACGACTCCCATCTAAAATGTTCGTTTTGCGGCAAGTCTCAGGAGCAGGTGCGTAAGCTAATTGCAGGGCCGGGAGTCTACATCTGTGATGAATGCGTTGACCTGTGTAACGAAATTCTAGATGAGGAGTTGCTAGACTCCAGTGGGCCGGCACCTCAGCCGGTTCCTCCAAGAGAACCTCCGCAGAAACGTCGTGCTCGGACGGGTGGCTTGTCATTAAATCAGATTCCCAAACCTAGGGAATTGAAAAAGTATTTAGACGAGCATGTAATCGGGCAAGATGAAGCGAAAAAGGTTCTATCAGTGGCAGTTTACAACCACTACAAGCGCTTAAGCTTCATTCAGTCCAAGAGCAATGGCAAGGCCGGATTGGAGGATGTGGTTGAGCTGCAAAAGTCGAACATTCTCCTGATGGGGCCGACCGGCTGCGGGAAAACGCTGCTGGCTCAAACCTTAGCCAGTGTCTTAGATGTACCGTTTGCCGTTGCTGATGCCACAACGCTAACTGAAGCGGGTTATGTCGGGGAAGATGTGGAAAATATCTTACTCCGGCTGCTGCAAGTGGCAGACCTCGATGTGGAAGAAGCTCAACGCGGCATTATCTACATTGATGAAATTGATAAAATTGCCCGCAAGAGCGAAAATCCATCGATTACTCGCGATGTGTCGGGTGAAGGCGTTCAGCAAGCTTTGCTGAAGATGTTGGAGGGGACAGTGGCCAACGTGCCGCCGCAAGGAGGACGTAAGCATCCCTATCAAGACTGCATTCAGATCGATACGAGCAATATCCTGTTCATTTGTGGAGGAGCTTTTGTCGGACTGGATAAGGTGGTAGAGCAACGGATCGGTAAGCGATCAATTGGCTTTATTCAACCGGGAGAGGGTCAGTCTAAGGAGAAGCGGACGGCCGATATCTTACGGCATTTACAGCCGGATGACTTAGTGAAGTTTGGGATGATTCCTGAATTTATCGGTCGGATACCCGTTGTGGCAGTGGTTGACCCCTTGGATGAAGAAGCATTGATGGAAATCTTGACCGAACCTCGCAATGCTTTAGTCAAGCAGTATCAGAAACTGCTGAAGATGGATAGCGTACAGCTTGAGTTTAAATCAGAAGCAATTCGTGCGATCGCCCAAGAAGCCTATCGTCGTAAAACTGGAGCTAGAGCCTTACGGGGTATCGTTGAAGAATTGATGCTGGATGTGATGTATGAGTTGCCTTCTCGTAAGGATGTGACTCGCTGCATGATTACAAAGGAAATGGTGGAGAAGCGTTCAACCGCAGAACTTCTCGTTCATCCCTCCTCGCTCCCGAAGCCAGAGTCGGCTTAAATCAAGCTAAAGCTAGAAGATTTGAGTGATGGAGTAGGAAAATCTTAATAGCAGATTGTAGGGACGTATAGTTAGTTATACGTCCCTATTAATTATTCGAGATTATCTTGACTTAAAACGTTTAATATGCACTTGATTAACGTTCGTGGCGTCGAGCATTACTACCAATGGATACGCCAACCCCAGACTTCTCAAAAAAAGCCCGTGATGGTATTCATTCATGGTTGGGGCGGTTCAGCTCGATACTGGGAAAGTACGGCTGAGGCTCTATCCGATACCTATGATTGCCTACTCTACGATTTACGGGGGTTTGGTCGATCAAAACTCCCGCAAGAACCGATAGAGTTGCTCTATGAAATGGAGGAATACGCCGAAGATTTAGCTGTATTGTTAGACACTCTAGAACTTAGGCGTGTCTTCATCATGGCTCACTCACTGGGGGCATCCCCTGCTGTATTGTTTCTAAACCGTTATCCAGAGCGAGTTGAGCAAGCAGTATTGACTTGTAGCGGTATTTTTGAATACGACGAGAAATCTTTTAGCGCTTTCCATAAATTTGGCAAGTATGTGGTTCAGTTTCGTCCCCGTTGGTTCTTGTCCATTCCCTTTGCTGGTCGGTTGTTCATGGCCAGATTTTTGCATCGTCCCTTACCTGCGGTGGTGAGTCGTGCATTTTTGGAAGATTTCTTGGATGCTGATTATGAGGCCGCCTTGGGTACGATGCTAACGGCGGTGAGTCAGTATGCGGCCGAAACAATGCCCCAAGAATTTGCACAGATTCAGGTTCCCACTCTGCTGATTTCGGGTGAATACGACAAGATTATCCCCGCCGAGTTAGGGCGACGGGCAGCTCAATTAAGTGAAAACGTCGAGTATTTTGAAGTTTCTGGTACGGCACACTTCCCCATGCTTGAGAAGCCAGACGTTTATTTAGAGCGAGTTCAGGAGTTTTTGGGCATCAGTTCACCTACAACAGCTTAAGCAATAGACTCAATTCAGCAATAGACTGAAAAAGAAAATCCCCAGCTCTTAACAGGGCTGGGGATATGAATCAGGGTGCATCTACCATTCCCTTATTCCTATATTGGGTAGCCCCTTCCGGAAGATTTTGAGCAATTTGGTAAAGGCGGGAAACCGACTCACAACGGTATCAACCTGTGAACTGAATATTTGCGGCCGCTCCTTGCATAAAGAATAACGCTCTATCCGATAAGTACTATAGCTGCGGAACAAAACTGATATTGCAAACGGTTGTAGTGACTCAACGCAACTGCAATTGCATAAGTTTTTAGTAGTAGAAGTATCACGCAAAAAAGCAAGCAAACGTACTTATTTGCAAGGAAACAAGGAGAATTCAAATGCGGGATGGTTTTATTGGCAAGCAAATCCGACGTAGTAATCGTAATCTCCTATTAACAAATTTAGGATTATTGTTAGTGCCGTTGTCAATTGGCCTGATCAGTCCGCGATATTGGTACAACTTTGCTTTTGGCCCTTTTCCTATAGAAAAGCAAACTTTATTATCGATTGATAATCCAGATCAAGAAAAAAAATATTTTGTCTCTGTTGAGGGAGATAAATCCATCACAACTGGATTGCAGGAAATTACCCAACGCGTTAGTAAAAGAACTAGACAGGTTAGAAGTGAAGAAATAACGGCAGAGTATGTGGCTCTGAAAGTTGGAGAAAAGATACTGATTGTTAAAGCTACAGCAGACAGTGGGGGTACGACATTTACAGGCGCACTTGAGAAATTTCCTGAACAGGTTCGCAATCGATTAATTGACCAAGCTGAAGCTGTAAATCCTAATATGAAAGGCATATTTATACCCTTTATGTTACGCCAAGGTGATTTTCGCTTGCCTGGATATATGGGATTGGGTATCGGACTTCCGTGTTTATTGATTAGTGCGTGGAATTTGCAAAATTGGTTCAGGAGACGGAATTCTCCCCAACTCCATCCCATTGCGAAATCTATTTCAAAAATTAGTGATTCCCCGGAAGTTGCTACAGCTCAAATTGATGCAGAAGTTCAATCGGAAACTAATAAATTATCTCTGGGTTCGCTGCAAATTACACCCTCTTGGTTACTCAGGCGTAAGTCCTTTGGTTTAGACATCATGAAGCTTGACCAAATTGTTTGGATTTATCCCAAAATTACCCAACACAAAAGAAATGGTTTTCCTGCTGGTACGACTTACACTGCCATTATTTACAATCGCCAGGGGGAATCTTTAGTTATTCCAGGGAGGCAACAAGATGTAGAGCAAGTTATGCAAACTATAACGCATCAAGTTCCTTGGGTTATAGCTGGTTTTAGTGATGAATTGAATAAAATGTGGATGTCTGATCGCAATCAAATTTTTGATTATGTAGAACAACGGCGTCAGCAACAACAGTTTGTTTAATACCAATAGGACTTAGGCTTTCATCGGCCTAGTAGCCCGCAAATACTGGGGTTAGGGGGAGTTAGATCTTCCCCCTAACATTGGGGGATATACGTCTTCCCTAGACCCCCCGCGCAAGGTTTGATAAAAGTAAGTTCTCGCATTAGGGGTACAATTCCTGCAATATTGGAGAAGAGCAGCAGCGAACTTGGAGCTTAGCCCAGTGTGTCCTGCTGCTTTGTTCATCTGTAAAGAACCAATAATAAACAAATACCAATGAACGTTACTCGTGAGTCTGTCCAAGAATTACTCAGTTCTGAGGACTTTGGCCAGCGTATCAGTGGAGTGAATCAGCTCCGCCAATTAGAACCCTCGGTGGCCTTTGAGTTAATCCAACCGGTTGTAAATGATAAAAATACTCGCGTTCGTTATGCAGCCGTAAGTCAACTTGATACTTTGGGAAATCAAGATTTACAAGCAACGTTGGCTATGTTGCGCGATCGTATGATCAATGACGAAGAACCCGATGTTCAGGCCGCGGCGGCTGATGCTTTAGGAGCGCTCCAGCTTACCGAAGCGTTTGAAGATATGCTGCATCTTTATCGCCGGACTCCAGAGTGGCTGGTTCAGTTTAGCATTATTGCTGCCTTAGGAGAACTGGGCGATCCGCGAGGGTTTGATTTGTTGGAGGAGGCACTCAATTCTGAGATTAGCTTGGTACAAACGGCGGCCATTAGTTCATTAGGGGAGTTAGGTGATGAACGTGCTGTATCACTGTTAATTCCTTTTGCCACCAATTCTGACTGGCAGATACGCTATCGGGTGGCGCAAGCGCTGAGTAAGCTAGGAGGCGAACAAGCTCACTTAACGCTGGAAGCTTTGGCGAAGGATGAAAAAGAAGAGGTGGCCAGGGAGGCAAAATCGGCTTTATAGCCAAGTTTTTTAGATGTTTAGCTCATACATCATCCATTCCCCCCCGCTCCCCTGCTCCCGTTTAAGGTAGCCAGCGAGGATGAAATCCGGGCAATAACTGCTCGGGTTTAACCTGAGTTGGGCGAACAGAGGATTTAATATCCTCTAACGGTAGCATCCAAAGAAAACCGGCTGTAATGGCTTGTCCATCATTGGATCTCAGAGTATCTGTCTCTGCGGGGGGGCGGGTGCCAATCTGATCAAATAACAAAGCCAAGCCATCAGGCGATAGACTCATTTGAATGTCTCGTTGGTTCGGTAACACCACCAATGGCTTAACAGATATTGAAGAGTCACTTGAATCTGGGTTGAGGTCAATGGCGGCAAGGAAAGGTTCTTCTAAGTATTGTTCCCCTTTAATAAGTTGAGTCAGCAAACAATAGAGTTTGTTTCGTGTTGGGGCAAACTCGCAGCTTTGGATCGAACCGGTAGTTCGTAGGAGTTCTTTTTGGGTGCCTTGGGTGGTGACTAAAAATAGCGATCGCGTGTAATCGGTATTAAATTTGACCATTGCGGCGGCTGAACCATCTTTGGCAAAGTTAAGCAGCACTCCAAACTTGGGCAGAAACTCTAGAGGTTTAGCCCCTGGCTTTAGGGGTAAAATTCCAATCCCTTGTCCCTGTGCCACGGCGACAGAAGCACTATCTGGAGCAATCACAAAATCTCCGCCCGGTTGATTGTCTAACGGTCGCGGTTTAGCCTCGGGCTGAATAATCCACAGTCCGAAGTCAGAGGGTTTGCGTCGATTCAGGCGCTGGATTAGGATCGTCTTCCCATCCGCAGATAAGTCAAATTCCAAGTTTTGGTAGTCTTTACTGTCCAAAACCAAATCTAGCTTACCCTGCGGCTGGGGCTGGGCTGACAACGACTCGAAGGATAGTCCTGTCGTCACGGTGTAGAGTTGTTGGTGCAGTAAACCCTTTTCCTGAGTTCGGCGATCGCTGGCCGCAAACAAAATTCGCTCCCCATTGGGGTAAGGCTTAAAATCCATCACCACTAAATCGGCTGGCGTCAGGATACTTTTTTTCTGAGTGGTGAGGTTGTACAGAATCAACCGCCCTTGTTCAGAGCCTTCAATGCCAATATAGGCAAAGACGCGATCGCGGCTACGAAAGGAACCCTCAAAGGGTTGCATGGGTGTGCCTCTCTCTGGCGTCCCAAAAATTTTATCGGTTGCCTTTTCCAGCTTTATTTGATATTCATTGCCATAGGGAACGGGAGCTAGAGGTGTATAAGCCATACGTCGCCCTGCCCAGCTAAATTTGCCGGGAATGGGGGGGTCAATTTTGAGATGGGTTTCAACACTTTTGTGATTCATGGGGCGAGAGAAGGTCAGGATAAATGCTGTATCTTCAGCACTGACGTGTTTATTTTCCCAACTAAACTCACGGACTCGGGGTGCAGTGCGATCGCCGCCTAACAACAATATCCCAATCAATAGACTCAGCACGGCCATAACACCCAACGCCACGCGATCGATGGGTTGAAAGTGAAGAGGTTTTTTGGGGGTTACAGTTTGACCTGACATTTTAAGGCAAAAAAATTTTAAGAACTCACCGTAGAGTTAGAAAATAAAGCTTCGCTCATCTGCGGTTATGCATTTAATTTGCATGATGAGGTTGGCTCTCAAAGCTAGGAAACTCTCGGAGAATGGATGATGCAATTTAAATAGTGATTAGCTTCGCGTTAATCATGGTAATACATTGCCCAATCACTGGGGTTTAAAGAGGAAGGAGTAATGAGTACAGGACTGAGGCACATAGCCTATCTGTAAGGCAGGCATTGCCCACACTACCCCTAGGAGTAAGGTATAAACGATGAATTTGCCTAAATCCTGGAATAGTCTGCCAGTAACGACCTATGACCAGCTTACACGGTTGACCTTCTTTAGGCAGACTTCTCAGTTTAACCACCTTGAACCGGATGATTTTTGATAGCAATACTTTACCCCTATCCATTCATAAAAAATAAAAAGCTGGCCTTTAGGCATCCGTTGGTATAAAAAATGTAAGACTCAATCAAATGTTGGAATATTACTTATAGTAGTTCTCTAAGGGATGAGAACATCCGGTGTCAGGTCTATTGACGGCTCCAGATTTAAGGTGTAAGAACGATGAGTACGTTTAATCCACTCTCAATCGTTGAGAGTCTGCCCATTTACAGACTCATCAAATCGCTATATAAGTGTAAAAGCCAACATTACAGACTCAACCAGTCAACCGAGTTTGAGCATGGGCAAAACACCAACAATTCCTTAACATAGGTGAAGGTTGAGCTGTCAGTGTAAGCATCAGGAGTGATTGTTGAAAGCCTCTCAAATAAAGGCTCTGTTAACTTTTATACTGAGCCTCTGCGGATTCTCCCTTTGGGTGCATTAATCTATCTTTAGATTTGTTTAAGGTTAGGACAAGCATAGGGATTACTAGCTTGGTTCCTTTCTATTTGTTTTCATTTACAGATATGAATTTTCTAGCCAGCGAGCACGCTAGTTGTAGCGCCTTAGACGCCAATCGAGCCGAGGGAGTGGATATAGGCAAGCTCTGGCTATACGAACGTGCCTTAGCCGCCACAAGCTGCGGCATAGTAATCAGCGATGCGCGTTCATTCGATCAGCCCATCCTGTATTGTAATCAAGCCTTCCTGAACATTACAGGCTATGATCGAGAGGAAGTGATCGGGCAAAACTGCCGATTTTTACAAGGTGCTGATACCGATCGTCAGGCAGTGGAAAAAATTCGCCAAGCGGTTCGTAATGGGCGAGAAGTTCAAGTCACATTAAAGAATTATCGCAAAGATGGTTCCTATTTCTGGAATGATCTAGCGATTTCGCCAGTAAGAGACGCCTCAGGCGTTATTACTCACTTTATCGGCATCCAAACTGACATAACCGAGCGCAAACAGGCAGAAGAAGCCCAACAATTAATGCAGTTTTCCATCGATCGTACTGCCGATGCCGTCTTTTATATTCGCCCAGATGGGGCATTTTTTTACGTGAACGAAGCGGCTAGCCAAGCCCTAGGATATTCTCAGGAAGAACTGCGATCGCTGCACATTTGGGATATTGATTCAGACTTTTCTGTAGAAACGTGGCAGTCTCACTGGCAAGACATCAAAGAGCGCGGTTCTGTTCAGCTAGAAACTCAACATCGCACCCAAAAAGGCCAAGTCTTTCCCGTCGAGATCACATTTAACTATCTTAAATTTAATACTCAAGAATATAGCTGTGCCTTTGTTCGCAATATTAGCGAACGCAAAAAAACAGAAGCTGCTCTGTGTAGAAGCCAGGAACTCTATCGTACGCTGGCGAAAAACTTTCCTCATGGAGCAGTACTCTTGTTTGATCGACAGTTGCGCCACCTAATCGCAGAAGGTGGAGAGTTAAACGATGTGGGGTTATCTAAACAAGCATTAGAAGGTAAAACGCTTTGGGAGTCGTTTGGGCCAGAAATTAGTACATCCCTAGAACCAGCTTATCGTGCTGCACTCGCTGGAGAATCAAGGAGTTTTGAATGTTCCTTTCGCGAACGCATTTACCTCGTCCACACTTTACCCGTCACCAATGAGGAAGGGGAAATTTTTGCCGGGATGGTGATGACTCAAAATATCACCGAACGCAAGCAAGCGGAATGGAATTTACAGCGAACGAATGCTTTATTGAAAGCACAAAATGAAGCAGCATTGGATGGCATTTTAGTCATTGATGAAAAACGAGACATTACCAGCTTTAATCAGCGATTTTGCGAAATGTGGCAAATTCCTGAACAAGTGAGCAATTCAGGAGAACAACGGTCGATTTTCAACTGGGTGCTGCCTTTAATCCAAGAACCGCAAAAAGTATTCAGCCGTGTCGAGTATTTAGAAGAAAATCCAACTTTGGTGAGTCGGGAGGAAATTTATTTAACTAACGGACGAGTCTTTGATTGTTACTCGGCTCCAGTCATTGCACCTAATGGCCAGTACTATGGTCGAATTTGGTCATTTCGTGATATTACCGAAGGCAAGCACAACGAAGTCAGATTTCGGTTGCAAGCTGAGCGAGAGCGACTGGTGAGTGGGATAAATTTGCGTATCCGTCAGTCTTTGAATCTGAATGAAGTCCTGAATACGGCAGTAGAGGAAGTCCGGCAGTTTCTAGCATGCGATCGCACACTCATTTGCCAATTCAACCCCGATGGCAGTGCCACCATTGTTGTGGAATCGGTGGGAGTCCAATGGACGGCGGCTTTGGGCAGAACGATTATGGATCAATGTTTTCGTGATGGCAAAGCCGAGCTCTACCGACGAGGGCGAATTTCAGCAGTTAATGATATCTATAACACCGACCTTACCCCGTGCCATATTCAACTCTTAGAACAATTTCAAGTCCGTGCTAACCTGGTGGTTCCCATTGTTCTCGACGATCAGCTTTGGGGATTGTTGATTGCTCATCAATGTTCTGGAACTCGCCACTGGAAGGATTCAACAGTAGCATTACTCAGGCAAATGAGTGTGCAATTGAGCGTCGCGATTCAGCGAGCTGGACTTTTTGAGCAACTGGCGACTGAACTTGCAGAACGAAAAGCGGCTGAAGCTGAATTGCGAAAGTCGAAGGAAACCCTCAAACGACAAGCCAGCCAGCTCAAAAAAGCCCTTAAAGAACTCAAACAAGCCCAAATTCAGCTTATTCAAACCGAAAAAATGTCGAGCTTGGGGCAGTTAGTTGCAGGCGTTGCTCATGAAATTAATAATCCTGTGACGTTTATCTCTGGCAATATTACCCATGCTGAAATATATGCTCATGATTTATTGGAATTAATGCGGCTTTATGCCGAACATTACTCCTCACCTGTACCAGAAATTGAAGAGTATATAGAAGCGATTGATTTTGATTTTCTGGAGGCAGATTTTCCTAAATTACTCAATTCGATGAAGATTGGGGCAAACCGCATTCGTCAAATTGTATTGAGTTTAAAAAATTTCTCTAGATTGGATGAAGCGGAGCGCAAATTCGTCAATATTCATGAGGGAATTGAAAATACTCTCTTGATTTTGCAGCACCGATTAAAACCTGAAGCCTCAAACATCAAGTTAATTAAAGAATATGGCGAAATACCACTAGTAGAGTGTTATCCGGGGCAGCTCAATCAGGTGTTTATGAATCTTTTGAATAATGCTATCGATGCGTTAGAAAAATCGGATTCCGAGCATCAGACGACTGCTAATCAGTCTGAACCTAAAATGATTAAAATCACAACGGCTGTTGTAGAAGGTTCTCAGACTCACGACACTCAATCGGATGCACTGGAGGGCTTGAAACGCTTGGTGATTCGGATTTTTGACAACGGGCCAGGCATTGCTAAAGAAATTAAGAAACGGATTTTTGACCCCTTTTTCACGACTAAGCCAGTCGGAGAAGGAACCGGTTTGGGGTTATCGATTAGCTATCAAATTGTGGTTGAAAAACATGGTGGACAATTGCAATGTTTTTCAGAACCAGGACAAGGAACAGAGTTTGTGGTAGAAATTCCGCTCACATTTCCTAACTTACAAGGTAAGGAGTCAAAACAATTCACTTAAAAACAGGTAACTGTGAACAGTGAAAGTACTCCAGTATATAAAATCTAATTCTTAAAAGAGCAGGGAAAAATTAAGGCTTTTAAAAACCAAGAAAAGTTCCCTAATCCCTACTTACCCAACTGCCTTACCCATTGCCAGACTTTCACGGCTAACTCCTCTATCCGCAGTATAGAGCGGTCTAACCATTGTAGTAATTGCTCAAGTGGGTGTTTCACATATCCGGTTGTCGTTGCCCGAGTTTCGATCCAATCCGGTGCTGGCTCGAGTTCGGTACTTTGGGGAGATTTATCAAGAGCTGTTGGTTTCTCTGCAATACTACGAGCATTACTCTTTTCTTTGGCAGACGAGATACTTGTTGAACGTTGAGCAGCAACAGCAACCGAAGAGGAATTCTGACGAGTTGTAAAGTTGCTGGCTTTGCTTTTCTTCTGAGTTGATAGAGGAGGTGCTTTTTGAGTGGTTGTGAGTTTGTCAGTCTGGATATCTGACGTTTGAGACTCATCGGTAATTTCTTCTGTACTTGGTGCAGATAATTTACCTGGAGACTGCCTGAAACTTAAAAACCGTTTAACAAAACCCCCAACTGAATTTCCTGGCCTTGCAGGTATCTTACTATTGAAAGCTTCGGGTAGCTGTGGTTGAGAGTTGGAATTTGGGATTGTTGGCTCTAACCCTTGACAAATCTGCTCATTATATGCATCTGAATCGGAGTTGCCAAATAAATCGCTCCACGATAACCAAAATCCTGATTCACCCGTATTAGCGAGTTCTGAGTTTGGATGGGATTGAGTTGGATTTAAGGCAGGAGAATGATTACCCGCAATTTGATGCACTTCCCCTTGGGACTTAGCGAGGATTTGCGATCGCTCCTGAGCATCCGTTCCCGACAAATTAGAGCCACGTTTGCCAAAAAAGTACTCAATCGCCGCATAAATTAAGGCTTTTATTCCCGATGCTTGTGATTGTGATGCCTCAGGCGATAGATCTGATTCTCTTGGCGTTATAAATGGTGTTTTTAACTGCTGAGTGAGTTTCTGTGTGCGAGTACGTAATGTGATAGCCGTGCGTGGAACCTGAGCCAAGGAGGACGACTGCCAGCTATTTTGTAGAGAATCGCGGAGTGTGATTAAGGCTTCTATCCCAGGCACTAGCTGATGAGATTCCAATTCGGCTATTGTGTGATCGAGAAACGCTAACATATCCAGGAGCGCTAGCCTATCCTCTACGATTGGGTCGTTCGATCCAGACGTGGGGTGATGAGATACGATTTGACTAGAATTGAGAGCCTCAGCCTGGATTAAAGCAGATTCTTGGAAAAGATTCGCCGTAGTAGCTACCTGGCTGGTTTGCACCCACTCCATCACCTGCCAGAAAATTTTAATAGGCAGAAAAACACTCTGCCGATTGAGAGAAGTCAGCCGGTGGGGGACAGATTGATTGGATTGATATGCCAAACGCCTCTGACGCAGTAAATTAGCCACTTCCCAACTAATCTTAGCCGTCAGTTTTCGCTGTTGCTCTGGGGTTAAAATATCCAGAATTTGATTATCAACCGTAACCAGTACCAAGCTATGGGTGTCTAAAAGACTGGCGACTCCTTGAATTAAGCAACGCCCATCGCGACTCGAATCTGGAGGCGGCACTAGTGCTGATGCAGTCGATAATTCTCCGGTTGCCGTTGCATCTTGCTTCTGGGCTAACTCCTGATTTCCGACTCCTGTCAAACCCCCAGACGGTGATATTACTAACCCTAATGGTTGTGGAAGAGATAATGTATTCACCTCGTTGAGGACTTGTTGAATCGGGGTGTCAGTCGTTAGCGGCGTTTCTGGCTGCTTTTCCTCTTTGTTCGTAAATTCCTTTAACCTCGGCCATCCCGCTTCTGCCTCTGCTGTCAGTTGACGCCCTAGCGATAAGCCCGTTTGCACGAGTAAATAGACCGGATATAGTAAGATTTGCGTTCCCCATGTGGCTGCAACTTTCAGATGTCGGATTGTGCGATCGAATTTATCAGTGAATCGAAGCGTTTGCCGATTCAGGAAATTGAACAATCGGCTTTGGTAGCGACCGGGAGAAGCAGAGGGCATGATAGTTAGTGACCGAATAGGCGAGTAATTAGCAAACTTAAAAGCTTCGAGTTGCACTTTAGCGCTAAAGCGCTTACTACGAACCCATGATAACTATTGCAATAGACCACTAGTAGGTGCTTTAGATTTTACCTTTGAAAATGACCGACCCCGAAACTTTACCTTCTATTCAGCACACGATTGAAAAGCTACGCGCCTTAACTCAAGCCCAGGTTCAGAACCAATGGCGATGCTGTACACAAGACATTCCAGCTAAAGAAATTGCCACTCAATGGGAAACTTGGCAAAATTGGCCTATTGCTGAACTCAACTCAAAAGGCTACATTGTCTGGTCAGCCGGACAGCAAGTGATGTGGCTGGGTCAAAAATTTATCGTCCCTCACAATTTACAAGGATATCCTTTAGCTGGATTATCCTTACGACTCGCACTCACTTGGTGGGCTCAGTTGGCTCAGATTTTTGTCAATGGCCAACTTGTACAGGAGGGAGATTTATTTGATTCCTCTACTAGGATACTTCTGAGTGAAAGTGTACAACCGAATGAAGAGATTTCGGTAGTGTTACGGTTAGTTAGTCCAGGTCATGATATAGGGGCATTAATGCGTTCTATCTGCCTGTACGAATTAGTCAATGGCATCGATCCAGGTTTTGTGGCTGATGAATTAGCAATATTACATCAGTATCTAAAAACCTTTGAACCTGAAAAATTAGATCACCTGACAATAGCCATTGCTGAGATTGATTGGGAGACAATATCCCATCCCCAAAAATTTGAGCAATCCCTCTCCCAATTACGCCACACTCTTCAATCCAAAATCCACAATCCACAATCAACAATCCATTTATTAGGTCATGCTCATCTCGATTTAGCTTGGTTGTGGACGGTGAATGAAACCTGGGAAGTTGCCCAGCGTACTTTTGAATCTGTATTAAATCTACAACAAGAATTTCCCCACCTCACCTACTGCCATTCCACTCCTGCACTCTATGCCTGGATTGAACAGCATCGTCCTGACTTATTTTCTGCCATTCAACAACAAATTGCCGCAGGTCGGTGGGAAGTCGTCGGTGGTATGTGGGTTGAACCTGAACTGAATTTAATTAACGGTGAATCGATTGTCCGACAAATACTCTATGCTCAGCGCTATGTCCAAGAGAAATTTGGCGAATTAACCCGAGTTGCTTGGGTGCCAGATAGCTTTGGCTTTTGTTGGCAATTGCCACAAATCCTGAAACAGGCAGGGATTGAGTACTTTGTCACCCAAAAGCTGCACTGGAATGATACCACTAAGTTTCCCTATGGTGTCTTCTGGTGGCGATCGCCTGATGGGACTCAAATCTTCAGCTTGATGTCTCCCCCCAACACCACCGGCGTTATGGATACCAATCCCCTAACAATGGCAGCTTATGCGATCGCATGGGAAACTCAAACTCATCTCAACGATGTCTTTTGGCTTCCAGGCGTTGGCGATCATGGGGGTGGACCGACTCGCGATATGCTCAAAGTGCAAGAACGTTGGCAGAATTCCCCCTTCTTTCCAAATCTAGAATTTACCACCGCTCAAAATTATTTACACCGTATTGAGAAACACTTAGAAACAGAAATACCCAAAAATGCCCCATCCAAAATCCAAAATCCAATTCCTATCTGGAATGACGAACTGTATTTAGAATTCCATCGCGGTTGCTACACCACTCACGCCGACCAAAAGCGCTGGAATCGTCGATGCGAAGATTTACTATACCAGGCAGAATTATTTGCTTCTGTGGCCAATTTAACCACTAAATTGACTTATCCTAAGCTTCAGCTAGAAGATGCCTGGAAAAAAGTTTTATTTAATCAGTTCCACGACATTTTGCCGGGAACCTCAATCCCAGAGGTTTTTGTGGAGGCGAATCAAGCTTGGCAAGAAGTCGAGCAAGTTGGGTTAAAGATACTAGAAGAGTCATTAAATGCGATCGCTAACTCTATCATCCTCCCCCCACCCCCTCACCCAGACGCCCAACCTATTATCATTTTCAACCCTCTTAACTGGAAGCGTTCTGAAGTCGTTATGGTTTCTATTGCAGGGACTACAAATGAGCAACCACAAGGGATTGCCTCTACACTATCTTGGGATATTTACGACCTTTCAGGACAAAAGCTTCCCTCTCAATTGACAGAAGAATCAACGCTTTTATTTCTCGCCCAAGATATTCCTTCGATTGGATATCGCGTGTTTTGGTTATGTCCAACCTCAATTCCTCATTCCCCTTTCCTTCTTTCCGATTCTCTAAACGATTGGACGTTAGAAAATGAATTTCTGAGGGTAGTGGTTGACCCGAATACGGGAGACTTAAGCAGCGTTTTTGATAAAAGCTATCAGCGTGAAATCCTCAGCAGCCCAGGAAATCAGCTACAAGCGTTCCAAGATAAAGGTCAATACTGGGATGCATGGAACATCGACCCTAATTATAATCAGCATCCTTTACCCCCAACGCAGTTAAAATCCATTGAGTGGTTAGAACGAGGTGTGGTGCGATCGCGTTTGCGTGTAGTCCGTGAGTTAGGGCAGTCCCAATTTTGCCAAGATTATATCCTTGATACCCAATCACCTGTACTCAAAATTGCGACAACTGTAGACTGGCAGGAACGCCATGTTCTAGTCAAAGCCGCTTTCCCTTTAAACTTAGAAGCGAATTACGCCACCTATGAGACTGCCTGCGGTGCTATCCAACGCCCTACCCAACCCCAAACCCCTGCAGAACAAGCTAAATGGGAAGTTCCGGCCTTACGCTGGGCAGATTTAACTGATAATTCTTTAACTCCAAATGAATATGGTGTGAGCCTACTCAATGATTGTAAATATGGCTACGATGCTCTACCCTCACAACTACGCCTAACGTTACTCAGAAGCCCTAATTGGCCTGATCCAGAAGCTGATCGCGGTATCCATCACTTTACCTATGCACTCTACCCTCATGCTGGTAGTTGGCACTCAGCTAGCACTGTACAACGGGGTTATGAATTAAATTTGCCGTTAATTGTGTTCCATCCTCCTGTACTTAGGAGTTGTAGCCCTAAGCCTCTACAACCGACAGGTCAATTTTTAGATTTAAAAGCGTCCAATTTAATTTTGATGTCTTTCAAGCCTTCAGAAGACGCCTCTAATCAGTGGATTTTGAGGTGCTATGAATGTCAGGGTAAGTCGGCTGAGTTTTGTCTGGGGAGTGATTTAGATTTAGCGATCGCTCATTCGGTTGATTTGTTAGAACAGCCAACTGCTACACCGGAGTTATTACCCGATGGACAAAGCTTTACCGTTTCTCCCTGGAAAATTGTCAGCGTTGCTTTGAGGGGTACTTTTTCTCACCTCAGATCTTGCACCAGTCGCAAGAATCCGCCAGGGGTTTAAACCCCTGGCTAATAGTTAAAGTCGTCTAAAGACGACTGGATGAGAATTTTAGTCCACTTTAGTGGACTTGAGTTATTAGCCAAGAACTTAAGTTCTTGGCGGGTTATCGGGCTTATGGAGAATGGTGCAAGATGTCAGTCACCAAGTTGGGTGAGACAAGTGGATGAAGTGTACAGATTGAGTCGCAACCTAAAATCTAAGTACAAAAGCGACTTGATACACCGCACTCTTCCCAGGCAGCATCCATGAAACTCACAACTATCACCTCAACCTCAATCCTTTCTTTAATTCCTGTTTCCGTATTCTTGACTCTAACGCCGTTGCTGTTGATGACTCCAGCTACAGCACAAACTTCCGGTCATGTACAAAGCGAGTGCGTCCGACAAACGATGTATGATGCTTTCGGCAATATCCGACCGGGAATGACGGCTGAGGCAGCGGCCTGGGCTTGCCGAGGGGCGACTTATAATAACGCTGCCAGCGATTGCGTCCGACAAACGATGTATGATGCTTTCGGCAATATTCGACCGGGAATGACGGCTGAGGCAGCGGCCTGGGCTTGCCGAGGAACGACTTATAATAACGCTGCCAGCGATTGTGTCCGACAAACCCTGTATGATCGCTTTGGCAATATTCGATCGGGAATGACGGCTGAGGCAGCCGCTTTAGCCTGTGAAGAATACAGGGGTGGGCTATTTGACGTGATTGTGATTCCACGCTGAGCAATTGCGTGATTAGCTTGATCTAGCTTGATTCTTACCCCAAAAATGCCCATCACCAATTGATACTGCTTCGAGGAGAACGAAAGGTTAAGATGGCTAGCATTTTAGTAAGGTGTGAAGAGTCGCTTAATATCCAAACTACTGGGCTACGCTATCGTGTTTACAAGTTGCATAGCGTTTTGTAAAGTTAGTTTGAGATAGGTGAAAACCTTTCAGGTATTGCTCTGTCGGTTCAACCTAGCTTACAGCGACTCAACAATACTGGAGGGAAATCAGTCTTCATGGTCTTCAAACGGATCGCTTAATTCGGCAGAAGGAGGGCCGAAAGCGGTGTAAATTGAGAAGCCAGTGACGGCTATGACAATCACACCGATGGAAATGCTAAGAACTGTTGCGGGTTCCATAATCTCTATAAATTATGAGTTTTATACCCCTATAATATTACGGAAAGTTACAAAAAATCTATTGAGATCGATCATAGGTGAGTCATGGCACAACGGACGCGGTTAGGAGATATTCTCAAACCCCTTAATTCGGAATATGGTAAAGTAGCTCCCGGTTGGGGCACTACCCCCTTGATGGCAGTCTTCATGCTGTTATTTTTGGTCTTTCTACTGATTATCTTGCAGCTTTATAACTCTTCACTGCTCCTGAATGGCATCAATGTCGATTGGAGAAGCTTGGGTCAGTAAGCTTTTGTCCTCAGTCGAATGCTACTGATTTAATTTAAAAATCTTCATCTATAGCTCAATCCTAATGGGAGGACAAATGTATTCCCTAAGCACACTGTGCAGGGGTTGAGGGGGATGAATGGCTCAAATTAATTCAGTGTCATTCGTTGTAAGTCTCTATTCCGTCATTCTCTTCCCGGCTAGGCCGGGTTTTTTAGTAAGTGGAGGATAAATTCAGTAAGATTGGGGCATAGATAGAGAAGGAGTCAAACCATTTTTCGCCACAGGCAGGAGACATTGATTCTAGACGGTGAAAAAAAGAGAAATTTCTCTACTCTTTTACTTCTGTTGACTTGCCTTTCCCAGCTTGATTCCCCTATCCTGGTTTTTAGTCAAAATCCAAATCTGTAACGAAATCTAGGGACAAGTTCGAGAAACAGGGTTAAGTCAAGGCTGCTTTTTAGGTATAGGTGAGAAAATACAAGCCAATTCCTCAAGTCTTGCTTGTGTAAAGTGTAAAAGTATCAAAACGGCAATATTAATCGTCCCCGATATTTGAAGGAAAATAAGGTCAAGCCCCACCATGGAGTAAGCATCTCACAGAGATAAACACTGTTCTATAGTAGAAACTTAATTGTCTTTGCTGCATCTATCATGGGAATTTATAGCAGAGGAATAGGCTGACTCAACTGTGGCAAAATCCGAAGGTTGAGGGCTAAGGCTGATGTTAAGGCGAAGGACTGTAAATTGAAAAAATTTAAGGAGAGCATCAAATGAACGTTTTTGGTATTGGTCTACCGGAAATGGCGCTGATTTTAGTCATCGCCCTCTTAGTCTTTGGCCCGAAAAAATTGCCAGAGATTGGTCGGAGTTTAGGTAAAGCCATTCGAGGCTTTCAAGAGGCTTCTAAGGAGTTTGAATCGGAATTTAAGCGTGAAGCTGAACAAATAGAGCAAGCGGCCAAGACAGCAACCCTTCCTGAAGCTGAGAAGGTTTCAGCCCCGGAAACTACTACGGTAGAGTCGAATAATCACGCAACGACTTCATCATCACAAGGCTAGGTTTATTTCTACAGACTGCTTAACTTAAAGCCCACATACGTGGGCTTTAAGTGTAGTGAGAGTTAAGTGTAGAAGTCTTGTCTATCTATGACATCAGTAAATAATGTTTTTCTGGAACCTTCCCTAATCTGTAGTCTGACAATTGCAGGAATCAAGGCAAGAGTTGGGGCACCCTGTTCAACTGCCTTTTCACCTATACTAAAATCCCTCAATAGTCAAGCATTTTGTGAGTGAAAATAATCTTGGGTAGACGACAAGATCGGGGTTGAAAGGACTCATATTTAGGGTTCAGACTTGCCATTTTTTTGATGATTAGGAGCCTCAAACTTGTAACCCACACCCCGCACGGTTTGGATGAGTGACGGTTGGCTGGAATCTATCTCGATCTTTTTGCGAATTTGACCGATATGAACGTCTACGACCCTTTGATCTCCCACATAATCATATTCCCAAACCTCCTGAATCAGCTCGGAGCGGCGCAGGACTCGACCGGGATGACAAGCAAGAAAATGGAGGAGATCAAATTCTAGGGCTGTTAACGGTACAATCTCTTCGTTAATAGTCACCTCCCGACGACCTGGATCGATAACCAAATTGTTGAATACGAGGCGTTGTTGCTCAGTCGGAGTGACTTCCCGCTTGCGTTTCAAAATCGCCCCAACTCGGTTTTCCAGCTCTTGTAAATCAAAGGGTTTCGTGAGGTAGTCATCCGCACCGCGCTTAAACCCTTGGTCTTTGTCTGCCGCATCTCCACGACTGGTGAGCATCAGGACAAAAACATCGGTACGGCTCTGCATTTCCTGACACAGGTTATAACCAATGGCGTCAGGCAAGTTTACGTCCAGAATTACCAAGTCTGGATTAAATTGCTCAAAAAGGGCAAGAGCTGTCTTCCCGTCATGAGCGGATTGCATTTGGTAGTTCTTCTTGCTTAAAAAGCGAAGAATTAAATTTCGGATGGCCGGGTCGTCATCCACGACAAGAATCTTGGCAGAGGCCATGGTCATAGCTTTTCACAGAGAACTGGATTTTCGGAATCAACACGCAGGATGGTTTACACCAAATGGTGTATTGAGCATTTTAGACAATTATCCGTCGTAGAATTGGGGGATGCCAATAGTTTTGACATCCTGCTTAGGTAGGATAAGCTAAGGAGTTTCTCAAGTGCCTAACCATTTTTAGCACTTGATGAAGGGTTTCTCAAAACCTAAAAGTGTCGGTTGGGTCAGATCACTTGCCTTCCAAAGTTAAGATCAAGCTAAACTAGCTTGCAGGGGAGTTGGCATAGCACTCAATCATCATTAACCTGTTACCCTGTCAGTAGTAACAGCAACATTGAGCTTGAGTAATGCCTAACATAATAACTAGTGTAAAGTTGGTGTCAAACAAGTGCAAAGAAGGGATCTCTCGGAGGTTTGAATGAGCGATCAAAGTCCCTATGAAAAGTTGGGGGTTACAGAAGACGCTTCTTTTGATGAAATTCAGGATGCCAAAGGAAGACTGATGCAGCAGCATCGCGGCGACCAAAAGCTTGTAGAAGCTGTCGAGGCTGCTTATGATGCGATTATTATGGATCGTCTCAGAATGCGTCAAGAAGGCAAAATCAAGGTTCCTGAACGCATTCGCTTTCCCGAAAAAGTATCTCAAGCGCCGCCAAGTTTCCCCCAAGCGCCCGTTAATAACTCTCCAGCTTGGCTACAAAGGTTGGTGGATTCTCCAACTCCAGGAGATATGCTTTGGCCGGCTATCTCATATTTGGTGCTAAGCGGCATCACTATTTTTTATCGAGCGCAGGATGAAGCCTCCATGCTCTCGCTAGTCTTGGCGTTGGGAGTGGGTTGTAATGTTTACTTCCTCAATCGCAAGGAACGGCAATTTGGTCGCGCTGTATTGCTGACATTGGTAGGTTTATTAGTTGGTGTGGGGTTGGGGAGCGTGTTAGGCAGTTCTCTATCCACGCAGATTCAAGCCATTGGTTTAACGGCTGATCAATTGGCTACGCTCGTGACCTTTTTGGTTTTATGGCTGATTAGTAGCTTCCTGCGTTGACCCCAACAATTTTATTGAGTTTTTGAATTTTTGACTTTAGATTGACCTACAAACATTGAACCTAAATCCTCAGGGCAAGTCCAGTACCAGGGGACTCACTCAGACTGTTGATACACCAGCGTAATCTATGAAATGGCGCTGGAAGCCTGAGCGCGATTGCCCACAGAAATGGTGATCGCCTTGATTCAGTTTCTGAATTTGGCGATACCCTGTTTTTGTTCCTCAATGTTGAATAATAAAACTTATTATTTATTTACGTCATCAAGCTACCCCGCTTTAATTGTTCCCGTTCAATGGCCTCAAATAAAGCGCGGAAATTTCCTTCGCCAAAACCTTGCGCTTGTTGACGGCGCTCAATCAACTCAAAGAAAAAGGTCGGTTGTTCAAAAATCGGTTGGGTGAAGGTTTGAAGTAACAACGCTTGAGACCCATCATTCTGCCAATCCACTAAAATCTCTTGCTGGGCAATTTCGGTCAATTCTGCCGGAGATAAGGGAAGTTGCTGGGAGCTGGTGCTTAATTGGCTGTAGTAAGCCGAGGGAATGGCCAGGAAAGACAAACCCAGGGTTCGCAATTTTGCGATCGCTTCCACAATTTTCGGAGTCTGTAAGGCAATGTGCTGAATCCCCGCCCCTTGATTAATCTCTAAAAACTCCTGAATTTGAGAATTGGGTGACGTTGGCTCATTAATGGGAAATTGAACACCACTATCAGGATGAACCATGACCTGAGAGCGAAGTCCCGAGCGGTCAGTCTCAATCGTATAAGTTTGCTGGCGCTGGAAACCCAAAACAGCTTCATACCAGCTTAATGCTTGTTCTAAATCCCCAACAGCCACATTCAGAACCACATGGTCAATTCCCGTAAACAGCCTAGAGTGAGAAGCCAGGTTTGGGGGTAATTTCTCCTGGTATGAATTAGGAATGGTTTCTTGAAAGTTGGCAGGATTCTCTAAATCCAACCTAATTCCCAAGTGGGGTAAGACTGACAAAAAGGAAGCCTTGCCAGCATATTCGCTTAGGGTATGACTGAGCGAACCCCAAGCCGCAATCTTTGCCCATTTCACGCTTCCTGGAACTAGCTGTTGTTGCCGAATGGGTTGCAAGACTTTGGCACCTTTAGCAACCGCTTTCTCCATCACACCTTCTAAGTCTGAAACCGTAAAGGCAATATCTACAACCCCTGGAGGATGGAGACGAAGAAATTGAGCAACAGGACTTGTCGGCGTGAGAGGGGAAGACAGAACGATGTAAATCGAACCACTGTTAACAACAGTGATTTGAGTATGGTAGCTTGCGCCAGATGCCACCGATTGAAAGCCCATCTGGTTCACGAACCAAGCCTGGGAAATTCTGGCGTCTTTGACATAGAAGTGAATGTAATCAATTTTCATTGACTATCGCCAATGCGAACGTACCTGCCTGTCAATTTTGCCGTTTTTTGATGATTTTCAGCTCATTCCCAAGAAAGAAGAAACTTTTTGCTTGGCTAGTTAATGGTATCAAAAGAATAGGTGACTTTCTGGCTGAATGTTAATTTCCATCGGTACGGCTTGGGGGTCGGCACTCAGGGCAAAGAGAATGGCGTTAGCAGCCGTTTCTGGGGTTAGCATCTTAGAGCGGTCTACCTTCAAATTAGCGGTGTCCCAGAAGGGGGTATCAACGCCGCCAAAGTAGAATAGGGTGAACTTGATGCCGTAGCGCTTCAGTTCCTCTGCCATACACTTGCTAAATCCTACAACACCGAATTTGGACGCACAGTAAGCAGAGGCCATCACCATCGAGTGCTTGCCTAGAATTCCCACAATGTTACAGATGTGGCCTGATTTTTTCTCCTTCATCGCCTCAGCCGCCGCTTGACAGGTGTAGAAGCTGCCTTTGAGGTTTAGGTCTAGCATCGTGTCTAAATCCTCGGGAGCAATTTTGTTGGATTGCTTCATAATGGCAGCACCCGCCGCATTCACCAAAACGTCAATTTGACCGAATTGGGCGATCGCTTTTGAGAACAGTGTCTCCACTTGAGAGGGGTTTGTGATGTCGGTGGGTACAGCCAAAACTTGCTCCCTACTGTGTGCAGGAAGCTGAGACGCCAACGTTGCCAAACGAGAATGATCTCTTGCTGCCAGCACTAGACTTGCCCCTTCTTGGGCTAATTTGTGGGCTAAGGTGGAGCCAATCCCACCCGTAGCACCCACTACAACCACAACTTTATCCTGCATTGTTTGTTACATTTCTTTACATCTTTTCCCATGATACCGATTTATGGCAGAAGGCAGAGGGCAGAAGGAAGAAGGGATATAAGTTGTTGTGCATCTAAGAAAGCATCATGAGGTTTGCTCACGGAGCAGGGGAGCAGGG
>CAZPRJ010000088.1:0-30917 GCA_964588805.1 uncultured Microcoleus sp.
AGCGCATTTACCAATGTACGCCATCCAATTTAAACTGTCAACTAAAATCAAAAAAAATTTTTTGAGCGGGCTGAAATGGCGTCATATAGGGCTTTTGGGTAAATATAGGGCTGAAACAACGGAAAATATATAGAGACCTATAGAGAACGAGTCCATGAGTAATATTGCTGTTCTGCCTCCTTGGATAGTATTAGAGCCACTGTTACACTGCTGGTTATTAGAAGATATTGGACGTGGTGATCGCACCACAGGCAGCTTGCTAACAGGAGAATCTGGCTTTGGGCAAGCGGAGTGGACAGCCAAGCAATCCGGTTTGATTGCAGGATTACCAATCGCAGCCCGAATATTTCAGTTATTGAGTTATTCGGCTTATACTAATAGCTCTGCTGAACTTCATTGGGCAACACATCAAAAGCCAGCCAATGGGGTTTTTACGGCGACTGTTGCCGAAGGGGAAATTATTCATCCAGGACAAGTTGTGGCTCAACTGCAAAGTCCCCTTGATGTCATGCTACTCGGAGAGCGGGTTGCGCTAAATATAGTTATGCGCCTCAGTGGTATCGCTACACTCACTCACCAGTATGTAGAGAAAATAGCCGATTTTCCAGCAAAATTAGTAGATACTCGTAAGACAACGCCCGGTTTGAGGATGTTAGAAAAATACGCCTGTCAAGTTGGAGGAGCCATTAATCACCGCATGGGATTGGATGATGCTGTGATGATTAAGGATAATCATATTGCGGCGGCCGGTGGTATTGGCCAAGCGATTACTCAAATTCGACAAAGAATGCCTTATCCTCTAACCATTGAAGTTGAGACAACAAACCTAACGGAAGTGGAAGCCGCACTGAACCACGGAGCTGACATTATCATGCTGGATAATATGCCAGTTGACCTCATGCATCAAGCCGTGCAGGTCATTCGTTCTTATTCGCATTTAGTCAAAATAGAGGCATCAGGTAATATCACTCTAGAAACCATTCGTGCTGTTGCACAAACGGGCGTAGACTTTATCTCTACTAGCGCTCCAGTTACGCGTTCTACATGGTTAGATCTCAGTATGAATATATCAAGCTAGAGAGCGGCCTAACTGAGTATCCAAATGAGGCTTGTACCTTTGTCACAATAAAAGTGAACAACAGATCAGCCATTTCAGGAACATCTTGACTGACGTGAGTTTTTCAAAAGTCTATCGAGACGCTTTATCTGCTAGCTCAACGCTAACGTTATGGTGAGAATAGTAGATATCTATTTATTTATGATGATTACTCACGCTATCAATGCGGGTTGAAACATTTTTACTTCACATCATGACTTCTATAATTGAACAATTAAGGATTAAAGTTACCCAAGCATTAACAACAGCTTTTGGGTTAGATGTGGCGCAAGCAGATCCGATGGTAGTTCCTGCCAGTAATCCTCAATTTGGTGACTATCAATCTAATGCGGCCTTATCTTTAAGTAAACGCTTAGGAAAACCACCCCGTGCGATCGCAGAAGCTATTGTTCAAAATCTGGACGTTTCCGGTATTTGTCAACCCCCAACGATCGCTGGCCCTGGATTTATTAATTTAACAGTAGAACCCGCTTATCTAGAAGCACAACTCAGAGAAATTCAAAGCGATCCACGTTTAGGTGTTGAAAAAGTCAAATCACCTCAAAAAGTTGTCATCGATTTTTCTTCCCCCAATATTGCTAAAGAGATGCATGTTGGACACTTACGTTCAACTATCATTGGTGATTCTATTGCTCGTATATTAGAATTTTGGGGACATGATGTCCTACGGTTGAATCATGTGGGTGATTGGGGAACTCAATTTGGGATGTTAATCGCCTATTTGCGAGAAGCTTACCCCACTGCCTTAACGACATCCAATGCATTAGAATTAGGTGATTTAGTTACATTTTATCGGCAAGCTAAACAACGATTTGATGCTGACAAGGAGTTTCAAGAAATTGCCCGCAAACAAGTCGTTAAACTGCAAGCCGGAGAAGAAGATAGTCGCAAAGCTTGGGAATTACTGTGTGAGCAATCACGGCGTGAGTTTCAACTAATTTATGACTGGTTAGATGTTCAACTCCAGGAACGAGGTGAATCATTTTACAATCCCCTGTTACCTGATGTGGTAAAAGACCTTGATGAGTCAGGTTTATTAGTAGAAGATGCGGGAGCTCAATGTGTTTTTCTCGAAGGGTTTACTAACAAAGCGGGAGAACCTCTACCCTTAATTGTGCAAAAATCGGATGGTGGCTATAATTACGCCACAACTGACTTGGCAGCACTGCGTTACCGAATTGAGCAAGACAAAGCAGAGCGAATTATTTATGTAACGGATGCTGGACAAGCTAATCACTTTACTCAAGTATTTCAAGTTGCCCGTCGGGCTGGCTGGCTGACCGATAAAATTGAGATTGTCCATGTTCCCTTTGGCTTGGTGCAGGGGGAAGATGGAAAGAAACTAAAGACTCGTTCTGGAGAAACGGTGCGGTTGCGGGATTTGTTGGATGAAGCCATCATACGCGCCCGTGCTGACTTAGAGGCTAGACTCAAAGATGAAGGGCGCGAGGAAACTGAAGAATTTAAATCGCATGTGGCTCAAGTCGTTGGTATCAGTGCAGTTAAATATGCTGATTTGAGCCAAAATCGCAATAGCAACTACATTTTCAGCTTTGATAAAATGCTGTCCCTCCAGGGGAATACAGCACCTTATCTACTTTATGCCTATGTCCGAATTCAAGGCATTAGTCGCAAGGGTAACATTGATTTTGAGAACTTGGGAGCAGATGCCAAAATTGTGTTAGACCAAGCAGCAGAATTAACACTGGCAAAGCATATTTTACAGCTCAGCGAGATTCTTAAAACGGTCGAGGAGGATTTGTTACCCAATCGTTTGTGTGATTATTTGTACGAATTGAGCAAGAAGTTTAATCAGTTTTATGAGCAGTGTCCTGTACTTCAAGCATCAGAAAATGAGCGAACATCGAGGTTAGTATTGTGCGATGTCACAGCCCGAACCTTGAAGTTAGGATTATCCTTACTGGGGATTTCGGTGTTAGAACGAATGTAGTGATACTAATTTCATAAAATAGCGATACATTTCTACCCCCCTTATTAAGGGGGGAATAAGATAAGAAAAGTACCTGTATCTTCGACTTTTAGTCAGTACAATTGGGGCGGATTCTTCCTCCCATCTCACCAAACTTGAGCTAATCAACAGATAGTACTCTTGCAATCTGAATTCTTGACTCTCATCTCATGCGATCAGGAACCCTCAAGCATGAATCAAGAAATTATGGGTAGCCGTTTAGTTGTGGAAAGTTGCTTGAGAATAAGCTTCAAAATTACCTTGTAGGGTACATCTTCACCATAATAATCACACAACGACTTCCACAATTCTAAATGGGGTCTGGCTTGGGGATGTTCAGCTTGAAGCTGCTCAAACGCCTCTAGTAGGCTAAGATTTTCTTCTTCCTTCAAAGATGCGATCGCAAAAGAGACGCCACGACTAATACCCGCGCCACAGGCGATTAACACCTTCTTACCCTTAGCTTTTTTCTTCCGTACAAACTCCACACCCTGTCTAAGCTGATCAAAGGGTAGTGGCTGCCCGTCTTCAATTGGAATATATAACGATGAAATACCCGGATGTTGTGTGCTTTCAGCTAGTTGCAAAACCGCACCGATATGACTGCAATACAGCAGGTTATAATCTAGCGCTTCTCTGAATTTGCCGACATATAACCAAGGTCGGATCGGGTACATGGCACGTTGGTAGTGGTGCTTCCCTGTGCAATTTAGGATGGATTCTAAGAAAGAATCTATAATTAAAAAACTGTAACTTAGGGATTGCTTAATAAAAAATATCTCAGTGGGGTAGACAAAAGCCCTATTTTACCCAATGGCAGCCCAGGCACTTGGCTCTCAAATACAATTAATAGTTATTTTTGTCCAATCTACGATGTTTTGAACATCTTAATATAGACTCATTCGCATCAGCTTTGATTTTGCACTATTCGCTGTTGATATTCCTGCTCGGTCATTAAGTCTTGAATACTCTCTATTCGGTCTAAAAAGACAATTCCCTCTAGATGATCATATTCATGCTGAAAGATGCGGGCAACAAAATCGGTTAATGTTTGCTTATGCCGTTGGCCATTCCGTGTTATGTACTCTACCTCAATCGTCTGATATCGGGGTACTAGCCCTCGAATCCCAGGAATACTCAGACAGCCCTCCCATTCTTTGATGATTTCCCATGAGTGGGCAGTAATCCGAGGATTAATCATCGCCGTTGGTTTCATTATCGGTGCGTTGGGATACCGAGGGTTAGGATGAGAGGCGACGATAAATAAGCGATAAGATTCAGACACTTGAGGGGCAGCAATGCCCACACCATTGGAGACTTGAGCCGTCGTAATCAGATCATCAATAAGCTTTTGTAATCCTTTATCTTCAATAGTATCGATGGGTTGAGCTTGCTGCCGCAGAATAGGATTACCTAACTGGGCGATCGCACGGGATGGACTCATCATTGGAGAAACACCTGAGGAAAAAAATATATCATTATATTAATAATACGTATGTTGAATCGTTGAGCTTGCTGTTTGAGTAGGGAGAGGCCGGAATGCCCTCCAGGACACACTCACTGACCTTATAAAATGTCGAAACGACTGCCACTGGCTCATCTACATCAGCCACCTAATGGAAAAAAATTGTACTCTCCTGCCAGAGGAGGCTTTTGTCGGGTTTAGAGTTAAAGGGGCATCAGGTAGAGAGTGGTAGTATAAGACGCCCATACTGCGAAGCTGACTCAATGCAATATCAAGTCAGCGCTCCTTCCTATAGAAAACAACGTTAGGATTACGGAAGAGGAAAGCCCGTGGAAACGTCCCCAGAAAAGCTGTGGAGTCAGGTATTGGAGCGTCTACAGCTACAATTAAGCCGACCCACCTTTGAAACCTGGATCAAGACTGCTAGCGCCGAACAGCTAGAAAATAACTGTTTGGTACTCCGCACCCCTAACCCGTTTGCCAGAAATTGGCTACAGAAGTACTACATCAAAACTATCGCCGATGTGGTACAGGATATTTTAGGTCAGCCTGTGGAGATTCAGTTGTTGGTCACTGCTGGAGATGATGATTCTCCATTGAGTGATACAGATGTTTCCTGGTCGCTGCCTGTTAGTAGTAGTATTTCTAAAAACACTCCCCACTCCCCACCTAGGTTGCCAGAACTTAATCATAAGTACGTTTTTTCTCGATTTGTCGTTGGCTCGAATAATCGCATGGCTCATGCGGCGTCTTTAGCCGTGGCTGAATCTCCGGGGCGAGAATTTAATCCTCTATTTTTATGTGGAGGAGTTGGACTGGGTAAAACCCATTTAATGCAAGCGATTGGTCACTTTCGTTTGGAAAAGTACGTAGATGCTAAGATTTTTTACGTCTCGACTGAACAGTTTACCAATGACCTAATTGCTGCAATTCGCAAAGATAGTATGCAAAGTTTCCGAGAGCATTATCGGGCAGCAGATATCCTTTTAATTGATGATATTCAGTTCATTGAAGGCAAAGAGTATACTCAGGAAGAGTTTTTCTACACGTTTAATACTTTGCATGAAGCGGGTAAGCAAGTAGTCTTGGCCTCCGATCGCCCCCCAAATCAAATTCCTCGCTTGCAGGAACGCTTGTGTTCTCGCTTTTCGATGGGGTTGATTGCGGATATTCAACCGCCTGATTTGGAAACGCGGATGGCAATTTTGCAAAAGAAGGCAGAATATGAAAATATGCGCTTGCCGCGAGCGGTGATTGAATACATTGCGACCAATTACACTTCCAATATTCGGGAACTGGAGGGAGCCTTAATTCGGGCTGTGGCTTATGTTTCCATTTCCGGTTTGACCATGACGGTAGAGAATATTGCACCAATTTTGAATCCGCAGACTCAGAAGGTTCCCGCTTCCCCCGATACAATTTTGATGACGGTGGCAGATGCTTTTAATGTCTCGATTGATGATTTGAAGGGCAATTCTCGACGCCGAGAAATTAGTTGGTCACGGCAAATTGCTATGTATTTGATGCGGCAGCATACAGATTTGAGCTTACCGCGAATTGGGGAGGAGTTTGGCGGAAAAGATCATACGACCGTGCTATACAGTTGTGATAAAATCTCGCAACTCCGGGAAAGTGATGCCACTTTAGCCCAGACATTGCGTCAGTTAAGCGATCGCATTAACCTAACTAGCAGGACGCAAAACCCATCTTGAAATTTTCCCTCGTCCCGCCAACACATCAGGTATAAGTGTGGAAGTCAATAAATTAATAATTCTTAATCAAATCAGTTGCTCCAGCTTGAAAACAGCCCTACCCTACTTTCAAAAATAAGCCGAAAAGTCTAGGTTAAAATCTGGCTAAGTAGAAATACTTTGAGGAAAAGTCAAGTGGCTTTTCCACAGCTTTTCCACAATTTTAGATTCCCAAACTATTGATTGGAAACGGGTGTGTATACTTTTTCCACAGTTTCCACAGCTTTCCGAATGAAGTGAACAAACCGTTGAAATGGAAAGGTAGCTATGAAGTACAGACGAAGAAAGGTTAGATATTATACTCTTTCCCAAGAACTGAAGGTGCAAGCGTAGGGAAAGGCGAATAAAAATCAATACATTGACCAGATTCCATCCCGGAATTATTCTGGTAAAGCTCTGGGCAATTTATCTGAAGCGATGAACAGTCTTTTTCAGTTCTCCCATGACCCTGTCCTGTAGTATAAATAATTCGTTCAACACGAGCTTGATTAACCTATTTTAATTTCTATGAAACTCATTTGTAGTCAAAGTGACTTGAATTCTAATCTCTCCCTGGTATTAAGAGCGGTTCCCTCTCGTCCTACCCATCCAGTTTTAGGGAATGTTTTATTAGCCGCAGATACCACTACCCAGCAAGTACGGCTGACAGCGTTTGATCTTAGTCTAGGGATTCAGACGAGTTTTGCGGCTCAAGTTGTTCAAGATGGAGAATTAGCGATACCCGCCAAACTGCTCAATGATATTATCTCACGTTTGCCAGAGGGAGAAATTACCTTAGAGGCTGCCTTTGGAGAAAGCGAATCAGAGAGTGATAGCGCTCACCAGATTGTCACCTTGACTTGTGCTTCCGGACGTTACCAAGTTCGGGGAATGAATTCTGAGGAGTTTCCAGAACTTCCTCAAGTTGAAGAAGGAGTTTCGGTTCAGCTTCCCGTAGAGGCTTTAGTTGACGGATTACGGGGTTGTTTGTTTGCCACCAGTTCTGATGAAACCAAACAGGTGCTGACAGGAGTTCACCTGACGATGCAGCAAGACAATTTGGAATTTGCGGCAACGGATGGACATCGATTGGCAGTAGTGGAAACAGTTCATCGTGAGATGAGTGATACACCCGAGGAGACAGAAGCAGAAGTTGCACCTGATAATGGACAATCAGTGAATGAATTGCAAGAGCTAGAACTCACTGTTCCTGCGAGAGCCTTACGGGAGTTAGAGCGAATGCTAGGCAGCCGCCAAGCAACGGACACTGTGGCACTTCATTTTGAGCAGGGTCAAATTATTTTTCAGGGTGGAGACCAGCATTTAACGAGTCGGACGTTAGAAGGTCAATATCCAGCCTACCGTCAATTAATTCCTCATCAATTTCAGCGCCAGCTTACGATTAATCGACGGCAATTGCTCAGCGCAGTGGAGCGAATTGCGGTGCTAGCTGACCAGAAAAATAATGTGGTGAAGTTCACCATTGATAGTGTGAATCAACACCTTTCTTTATCGGTGGAAGCTCAAGATGTGGGAAGTGGTCAGGAGTCTATGTCGGCAGAAGTTTCCGGTGATAGTATTGATATTGCTTTTAATGTGAAGTATCTGATTGATGGATTAAAGGCATTGTCTACATCGGATATTCAGATCCAGATGAATACGGCAAATAGTCCTGTGATTTTGACTCCACTGGGAGGTCGGAAAATGACCTATTTGGTGATGCCTGTGCAGCTTCGGAATTAGTTATTTTTTCCAGAATAATTGATTGAGTTCATCTGAATTGTTGATTAACTCGGTTCACAGAAAGTCAGACAAACACCTGCTGGATTGAGTACAACAAATTCCTTCATTCCCCAAGGTTTTGTTTCTAGCTGGCCGTTGGGGTAAATTATTTTACCGAATATTTTTGAGATAACTCAGCTTTTGATCAGCACTTGAACCCCAGAACGTTTATTGCTGCATCACCGTTAAAATAAACTCTCGCACTAATACCAAAACTTCCGGTTTAATCTCATGCCCCATATCAAACTCTTGATACTTTACAGGTACGCCTAAAGCCGATAGGGTGTCTCTAGCTACATGCGCTTCATCCAACGGTATGATTGAGTCTTTTGTACCATGCACAATTAAGGTAGGAGGAGAAGCCTTACCAAGCGTTGGCGGCCGCTTTGAATGCAAATAACCGCTTATGCACACCAATCCAGCTAACGGCAAAGTCAAACCCACATCTAGTGTCATCGCCCCCCCTTGAGAAAATCCCATCAAAATTGTCCGTGATAGAGGGATACCTACAGTGTCTTCTAAGGATTTTAACCAAGTAATAAACCATTGCCGACTTTCTGATAAGCGCTGAGAGTTCTCGATTTTTGGCTTATTATTTTGAATACTTAGGTCATACCACATCTTTCCCCCAGGTACATCGGGATGGGAAAACAATCCCTTAGGAAATAAAAACTGATAATCGGGAAGATTTAGTAGGGGGGAAAACGCGGCCATAAACTCAGGAGTGCTGCCGTTACCATGCACACTGACAATTAACCCTTTAGACTTTTGAGCAGGCGTAGGAGAAGAAGGAGTGAATAATGGAGATGGCTGCTCCACACTAAAAGGAGATTGCATTTGGGAGGGAGAAGGCATGGATGCTTGGGTAGATGAGGAATCTTGGCGGCAAGCTTTTAAGATTAAAGCTGTTGAAATGGTGGCACAACTATGGAATAGAAACTGACGCCGGCTCAATCGCTGAATGGTCAAAGCACATTACCTTAAAATCTAATGTCCTGTATTGATTATCTTAGTCAGTGCTTACGGATAAATGCCACATATAGCAAGGGTGTATGGCAATGCAATCTACCCTCGTTAAGGTGGTTCAAAGTCCAATTTGCGTAAGTTCTGTTAATGTTGATACCATTAAAATTGAGGGGCGTGCATTGCTGTGAAATTGAACTATTGAGCACCCATGCGACAAGCTGCTTGCTCAAACTCAGCCGCCGCCTGATTGGTTGCACTTACCTCGAAAAATGCTGCTGCAATCGCTGGTGAAAATGTAAAAGTATCCAATCCCTGAGTCGCTAAACACAGAATATCCTCAACACTGCGAATACTAGCAACCAGAATGCGAGTATTACTTTTTACACCAGTGATAGCTTGCTGCATCGTCACTAAATCCTCACGGCCATTGCGCCCTAAATCGTTAATTCTGCCGAGATAGGGAGCGGCATAATCTGCCCCCACAGCCGCCGCAATCAAGACTTGATGGGCTGCGTAAACTCCCGTTAATGTAATTTGAATGCCTTGAGCTATCAATTGAGCAGCAGCTTGAGTTCCTAATTGAGTAATGGGGACTTTAACAACAATGCCATCATCGATGGCTGCCAACATTTTACCCGTTTCTACTAACAATTCAATTGAAGTTCCCCATGTCTGAAGCTGAATTTCTTTTGCGCCTAAATTAAAAGCCTTTTGAGCGATTTCCTTTAACGCCTGCACAGAACAAGAAACTCCAGCGCGTTCTAATAATAGAGGATTAGTTGTTACCCCATAGAATAAACCCGTTGGCAACCAGTTTTGCCACTGCTGGGTATCGGCAGTATCGAGAAATAAGCGGATTGTTTGAGTCAAGATCGAAGTTGTATACTAATTCTGCAATTATTTATTTTAGAGCGTAGCACGGATGCGATTGCATCCATTAAGGATGGAATCAATTCTTACGCCTCGGCTCCCCTACAGGTTTCATAGGAGAGTTGATTTGACCATTGTTGGTTTTGAATTCAAAAATAAATTTATTTTTGAATTGATTTTACTTCAAGCTTTTCCACAAAACCCCAGATTTAATACCCCATAATTCGATTAATGTGTTCTAATAACTGTGTCATAGATATAGAATGTCCGCGCAGAAATTGGGTGGCAATGGATTGGAGTATGGAATCTAGATTGAACCTTGTTTCACGCTGAGGTATCGAAGATTGATTAATTGATGATATCTCGGGTATGATACCTGTCTGATGTTGATTTAGGCGATGATCGAGAACCAAAATTGGTGGTAATTTTTGAAGTTGAGCCAGAGCCATCAGTCCAGGCACTACTTCTGAAAAATCATCGATATCTTTCACGCGAATCAGTAACAAGTCCACACTCTGCGCTTGAATTTGACGGTGTATTTCTGCCCAAGAATAGGAGAGTACACTTCTAAAACCAGCCGTTTGTAGATATTGCAACAGTGCTTGCAGCCAAGTTGATTGAGGAGCCAAAGAAGTAGTAACTTCAGCTTTTATTTTCTGAGTGGCGGTTTGCTTTCTCCCTGGGCTTTGCTTTATTGAAGGAGCATTTTTATGTTCAATGGTTTTTTCCAGAGCGGGAGATGATAAATAAATATCTCTATTTCTCGGACAATGGAATGGGGGGATTTTAGATTGAACATTGTCATCAACTTTCGTCAACCCTTGCTCTCCAATATCCATCACAAGAATGCTGGGCATCCGACTAATACCGGCCGCAACTTGAATGACTTGCATTAAGGCCGCTATTTTAGAGGAGCTATCGGTGGCTAAACAAGGATAAACCAAAAGTTCCGGAATTTGGTTAGCGGCCTCTGTGGTTTGGTGATCTAGCGTCACCAAGGGTAAAGCGATCAAGTTGGGGTGTTGCGAGAGCTGTTGGAAGTAAGCCAGTCGATCAGCTACTCTAAACGCATCGATGATGATTACATCGGGTTGCCAAACCCGAGCGAGTAATTCAGCTTGGTCTAGATCGTCTGCTTCAAGCACCCGACAATTGAATTCTGAATGCTGCTGATTCAATATATCTGTTAATTTACAAATTAATTCGGGTGAGTCAGGAGGGGTTTGGGGGGGTACATAGATACTAGAGTTTTCAGCCGGACTCAGATGTAAAATGGTTAAGCCCCGACTGGTAGGACATTCTTGTTGCTCTAAACAAGTCAGGCTCTGGAGTAGGTTTTGTTTTTTCACCGGCAAGTTCAAGAAGCCATCCGCTTTATTTTGATAAGCTTGCTGCTTTTCTGCCTGCGTTGCCATCACCAAAACCGGAATATGACGAGCTTGAGCATCGGATTTAATCAGGGTAAGGACATCCCAACCGGAAAGTTGAGGTAAAAGGGGATTGAGGATAATCGCACGGGGCTGTAGTCCCCTAGCTTTGGCGATCGCTTCCGTCCCTGATCGGGCAATCATGACTCGATAGCCCAGACTTTCGAGCTGTTCGGTTAAATTCTCTAGGTAGCGAGGAACAGTTTCGACAATTAGCACTAAGCGGTTATGAACCGGGCATCGGAACCTGGGAATAGAGCATGGCTCTGACTCTCCGTCCGTTTCTGTTTTCTTAACCTGAGGTGGGCAGGGAGGTAGGAGTAAGGTAAACTGACTTCCTTCACCAGTTTTAGAAATAAACGAGACATCTCCGCCATGTAATCGAGCCAGGCGCTGCGTCAATACCAAGCCTAAGCCGGTTCCCTCAAACTGACGAGTCAGGGGTTGTTCGAGTTGTTGGAATTTCTGAAAGATTAAGTGCTGTTTCTCGGAGGGAATGCCAATGCCAGTATCCCAGACGGTAAAGGCAATCCAACCTTCCCAACGGTTAACCCGCAGACCAATATCCCCCTTTGTATCTGTAAATTTGAGGGCATTGGCCAATAAATGCATCAACATTTGGCGCAGGCGCAGCTCATCCGCTACGAGCATTTCTAAGCCAGGTTCAATTTCTAGAATAAATTGCCGCTCTGGGGTGGATTCATCCTCCTGATCTTTTTCTTGCTGGAATTGGCGTGCTTGGGAGTAAGCATGATCGCAAACGCTCTGAATTTGTACAGGTTCCAAGGTCAATTCCAATTGACCGGTCTCCATGCGAGTCAAATCTAGAATATCGTTGACCAATGTCATCAGTTGCCGTCCGCTCTGATAAATAAGCCGAGCATAGCGGGACTGACGGTCATTGAGTTCTCCTAATGCTTTGTCTTTCAATAAGCTAGATAAACCTAAAACTGCTGTTAGGGGAGTTTTCAGCTCATGGCTAATACAAGCTAAAAACTCATCTTTCAAGCGGTTGAGGTGGACTAAATCCGCATTTTTGGCCGCCAGTTCTTTGGCTACTTCCTGCTGTTCGGTAGTATCTTGAGCCAGCACTACACACAGGTCACAAAGGCTGGGATGATAGTAGTTAGGGTCTTGTTGGTTCTCCAATGCCGCTTCTTCGCCTTCAAACACGGCCGGAGATAGGGGAATTTTGACGAATGAGAAAATTCGCTCTTGGCTAGCTCTAGAGGTTTCGGCGAAGGGACTAGATGTCCTCCAAATCGGTTGAGATTCGTGGGTTTGGCCAATAGGAGAAACAGATGAAATGACCTGTTGTGTAGAGACGGCTGCTGCTAACCGGGGAGTATCGATCGCACAAAAATGCTGAACTGCCACGGGAGTCCCTATTTTGCCTCGCGGTTTACTGGCAGTTGCCAAGATGGATTGTCCCGGTTTTACGGTTTGTTGCTGCTCTCGGGAGATTGTGGTTTGGGGTATAGAGAGGCTAGTAGGGGATGAATCGCAATTATCGGAGGAGCTCTCTAACATGGCTGCAGTTGTGCGTCTCACCCAATCTAAGTTAGGCGATGTCCCTACCTCCTGACGCCAAGAATGGTTTTGAGCTAGCACTTGTCCTGTAGTGGTTTGTAAGCTCAAGGGTAAGGGCAAGTGCTCGAGCAGTTGCACTAAAAGTGTGAGAATAGGAGATTGTGCCGGCTCTTGTGGGTGAGTGGCTTTTGGGGTTGCCAGGTGAGGGGCTACAGATTTTAAGAGGTGTCCGCTATTGAGCAGTCCGAGAAATTTTTGGTTTTCGTCTACTAATGCCCATTGTTGTGAGGATGGGTAAGAGGAGCAAGGAAATAATTGTGCTTCTGTTTGTCCCCATCTTTGTGTCTCGTCCTCTGCTTGCTGGAGATGGAGCCAGAATTGGTTTAAACTGAGCTGAGCTGATAGCACCGCCAAGGGTTCGATAATGGGCGGATCTAGCTGAGAGATGGGCGGGTTGGTCTCTCGGATTATCCTAGCTGGAGGAGTCTTTCCTGTCTGCGGGGACTCAAGCAGGTAGGGCATAATGTTGGTTGAATTTACTATTCCCAGGGGAAACTGCTGTGAGGTGACGATCGCGATCGCATCACACCCTGAAGAGCGAAAAATTTCCAGCACGTCAGCAAGACCAGATGCTTGAGAACAAACAGGAATGGCTCGAATAAATTCTTTTAGACTGAGAGTTGGTATGGTCATAAGCCAATCTTGCTGAACTAGAGGATGATTACTACTCAAGCAGTACCTCCTCGTTGGGTTCCAACTGAAGAGGCTCACTGAAGCCAAGTAGCTAAACTGAACTTTCTTTGGCTTTTGGAGCAGCTACAGCTTAATTATTGCCCCCGATCGGGTACTAAGATGGCATAGCAATTACAATTGCTTACAATTCATCGGTGATTTAAATTATTGTTAAGTAATTTCCTAAAGAAATTGTTAAAATATACATCATAAGAATGATGTAATCCAATAAAACCTTAATTATCTTTTTGTATTGATTTGCCTCCCCAACTGACTATCTGTACATTTGCCAAATCTGAAGCCTGGGCTCAGTCATTGAGCCAGGTTTTAAGTGATGATCGCTATAGCTTGTACGTCACTCATTCAGAATCTAACTTTCTCGACGTGGTTGAGGAACACAAGGATCAGATCGACTGCTTGATACTACAGGAAGACGATACACGAGCAAGGCTCATTAATCACTTGTCTGAACAAGGAATGTTGTTTCCTATTGTAATTTTGTCTAAGGAATTAAAAGAAACTCCCTTTGTCCCGAGCGCCAATCATCAACCCATAACTAGCCCACTCTTTGATAATAGTAATAGTTTCTCTGCCCAGGTCAAGCCGGTGTTGCACCCGGCGGAAGTCTGGATCAAGCTGAGTCAGCTATCGGAGATCGGGACTTTTATCGACAAGGCGATCGCTCAGTTTGTCTCTTTGTCCCCTGCTTCTAGCGTAACGAATTCATCGACTAAGGCTGAGGTCGTCACCGAGTTATCCCATCGTAATTTCTTGCTCCAGCAGCAGCGTCGATTATCTGAAAAACTTAAGGAGCGACTTGGGTACTTAGGTGTGTACTACAAACGAAACCCCCAGCTTTTTTTGCGCCATTTGCCTCAAAACGAAAGGCAAAAGTTATTAGAAAACTTAAAATCAGAGTATCGTCAGATAGTTCTAAAGTATTTTTCCCCTGATCAGACCCTTAATCAAAAAATTGATAACTTTGTTGATAAAGCGTTCTTTGCCGATATATCAGTATCGAGGATTGTTGAAATTCATATGGAATTAATGGAAGAATTTTCCAAGCAGCTAAAGCTAGAGGGGAGAAGTGAAGAGATTTTACTAGACTATCGCCTGACCTTAATCGACGTAATCGCTCACTTAGGGGAAATGTATCGCCGCTCTATCCCGCGAGAGTCATAACATCGGCATTTAGCGATAAGCTTTAGTGAGACTTGGAACTTATCCTACCGGTTTGTACGTATTTCTAGTTTATTACCTAATTATCTCCTTCCTTACTGATTCTCACCGCTAATTGCTTTCTTTATGAGTCCACTCAAGAAGACCTATGTGCTCAAGCTCTATGTGGCTGGAAACACTGCCAACTCAGTTAGGGCGTTAAAAACCCTCAAAACAATTCTCGAACAAGAATTTCAAGGAGTTTATGCGCTGAAAGTGATTGATGTTTTAAAAAGCCCCCAACTAGCTGAAGAAGATAAAATTCTGGCGACTCCCACTTTATCGAAAGTCTTGCCTCCTCCAGTGCGAAAAATCATTGGCGATCTTTCAGATCGAGAAAAAGTCCTGATTGGATTAGATCTTCTCTACGAAGAACTCCGAGAAGAAGAAACCGAGTTTTAGATTAAAGCTTTTGAGAGCTGACTAAACGATAAACTTCTCTAGGATAGTAAAATTAATAATTTCTCTGAGTAATATTTCTCTTCTAAGACCCAAAACATGAGTCAACTTAACCCAACCGAGCCACAACAAGACGAATCGGCATTGATGGGAGTTCACAAAATACGGACGATGATCGAAGGATTCGATGATATCAGTCATGGAGGTCTACCGGTTAGTCGTACCACCCTAGTCAGTGGAACATCTGGTACAGGAAAAACGTTGTTAGCTGTTCAATTTCTCTACAACGGTATTAGTTATTTTGATGACCCTGGTGTTTTTGTGACCTTTGAAGAGTCTCCTACAGATATTATTAAAAATGCTTATAGCTTTGGTTGGGATTTACAAAAGTTAATTACTGGCGGCAAGCTCTTTATTCTAGATGCTTCTCCCGATCCCGAAGGGCAAGAAGTAGTTGGAAATTTTGATCTTTCGGCATTAATCGAGCGAATTCAATACGCCATTCGTAAATATAAAGCGAAGCGGGTTTCTATTGATTCCATCACGGCCATCTTTCAACAATATGATGCTGCTTCTGTAGTCAGACGAGAAATTTTTCGTTTGGTGGCACGCCTGAAACAAATTGGTGTGACAACGGTCATGACTACAGAGCGAGTGGAAGAGTATGGCCCGGTGGCGAGATTTGGAGTAGAAGAATTTGTCTCAGATAATGTGGTAATTGTCCGTAATGTTTTAGAAGGGGAACGCCGACGCCGCACCATTGAAATTCTCAAACTGCGTGGTACGACGCACATGAAAGGAGAGTACCCGTTTACAATCACTAATCAAGGTATTAATATTTTCCCCTTAGGAGCGATGCGGTTGACTCAGCGTTCATCTAATGATCGGGTATCTTCGGGTATTGCAACTCTCGATAAAATGTGTGGCGGGGGATTCTTCAAAGATTCAATTATCCTGGCTACTGGTGCCACGGGAACGGGTAAAACCTTGTTAGTGAGCAAGTTTCTACAAAATGCTTGCTTACATGAAGAACGCGCTATTCTTTTTGCCTACGAAGAATCTCGAGCTCAGTTATCTCGTAATGCTTCTTCTTGGGGAATTAATTTTGAAGAAATGGAGCAAAAAGGGTTACTAAAAATTCTTTGTTCCTATCCAGAATCAGCAGGTTTAGAAGACCACTTGCAAATCATTAAATCAGAAATTGCTGATTTTAAACCGTCTAGGATTGCAATTGATTCACTTTCTGCTTTGGCACGAGGAGTCAGTAATAATGCTTTTCGACAGTTTGTGATTGGAGTAACGGGATACGCGAAGCAAGAAGAAATTACTGGATTTTTCACGAATACAACTGACCAGTTTATGGGTTCCCATTCGATTACAGATTCCCATATTTCTACGATTACAGATACAATTTTGATGCTGCAATACGTGGAGATTAGAGGAGAAATGTCTCGTGCTATCAATGTGTTTAAGATGCGAGGTTCTTGGCACGATACAGGGATTCGTGAATATACGATTAGTAAGGATGGGCCAGAAATTAAAGATTCGTTCCGTAATTATGAAAGGATTATTAGTGGTGCTCCCACACGTATTGCTGTTGATGAAAAGAACGAGCTATCGCGTATTGTTCAGGGAGTGCGGGAGAAGTCAGGGGAGTAATATTAAAGTTGTTGATTTTTGTTGAGGTAATGGGTAATACCTTTTACTTTCAAGCTCTTTATTTCCTTGATAATTCAGCTTTATAACTCAATAGGATTCTGAAGCTTGCAGATAGATTTGAGAACTTGTAGAATCTCGACAGCGGACTCAGAATCCATGAAGTTTAGGAAGGGCATTAGCTGATAAATGGGATTAACATTTATAAATTAACTCATCAATCAACCTTCAATTTGCGTAGGAAGTAGAAGCGATCGCTCTTCCTATCACTTCCCCTGATTCGTCCTAAGTAACCGATTAAAGGCGAGGAAAGTTCAATCAAAATTTCGTGCAGTTCTTCAGGCTGTAAAGGTACAGGCGGATTAGAGTAAATATATGCTCCATGAAGGGAATCAACCCCAACGCTATCTGAGCCTGTGTTTTCTAGGTACTTTTTGACTAGCCCGATGATATGCGATCGCAGTTTTATAGTTGTCTCAATTTTTTGAATATACTCATCAATTCGAGTATCAATTTGTCCAGGTTCTAGATAGCTTTTCAGCTCGATTAGGTTAACTGAGCCTGGATACTTGGCTTCTAATTCAACGAGCTTTTGAAGAGTCATTGGGTTAATAATACTGATGCAGAATTTTTGGGAGGCTGTTAATACATCTTTAGACGGCTTACCCGGCCCGATGATTAATTTTGCTGCTGTTTTAAATTGAGTTTCTTCTAAACGCATTCCGCCCAGTTTAATTAATTCTTCAGCAGTCCGGCTGGGGATGCCTTTTCCTGCTTTACATTCACCAACTAGAGGATAGGGCTTGGAGCAGAATAAATCTAATCCACCTGCGCCACCTTTGTAAGCTTCATCAACTGTAAAACCTAAAAACTCAAGGCTTTGACGTACAATATTTTCAAAATCTGTTCCAGCTTGATAATTGCTTTTCTTTTCATCTAGTTCTTGGCTGCGATCGCCCAATTCAGCAATAGCCTTAATCCAGGCAAGATTTGGATCGACTGCCTGGGCAGGTGTTTGGCTTGTCCAACCTAAAAGTTGACTAATTTTATCCGAGAGTTGTTGGGTAGATGGGTGATTGAGTTGCGCGATCGCACTCTGTAATTCTTCCAATTCTGGATGTAATGGAGGCTCTAGTTTTTCTAACTGGCGGCGGCGTTGGTTGAAAATGCGATCGCTTAATACAGGCGAAGCATCAGAAACATTCAATGAATGCGGCAATGGTACAAACTGACGGTTTTGTTGTTCATGTACCGGCACCTCAATTGGTTGAGGTAGTAGATAGACACGCAAGTAAGCTAGAAAAATACGAGGCCGTTGCCCAAGGGTTTCTTGTAATGCCTCTGTTGTCCAAACAGTTAACTGTGATAACACCTCTAATAAGTCAGGCTCACTCAGCATCTGACACAGTTCACACCTAGCCCAAGCTTTTATTGAAACTGTCTCAGAATTTAATTGAGCGATCGCATTCTGGGCAATGGGCAAATAAATTGAGCGATAGTGTTGCTCAAGGGGTAGTAAATTAGTTGAAACATTGGTGGGATAAAGGGCAAATTGCAGCCCCGGATTAATAAATTTCCGAGGCATAACTGCGATCATTTGCCCTTGAATTAAAGCCTCAACTTCTGGAGTCGGTAGGCGTAGAGCGGTTTGAAGTAAAACAGATTCGGTCATACTTACCCAAATAGGTCACTTAAATCATCCGAATCATCGGTGCTATCGAGATTAGAAGTGTTAATGAAATCTTCTAAGAGTTGAGAGTTATCCTCGATAGTCTCTGCATCAATTTCGCCAGATGGATCGCTCAAAATTTCTCGCAGCAGCTCATTCTCAAGAGTTAGCGATTTTGATAAATCACGAATTTGCTCCTCACTGAGCTGATAGCGCTCACGCTTTTGATACACTGAATAGAGGTCGATGAGCGGTCTAATTTCCTCTGCTTTTAAGTCCACCCACTCTCCACCCAAGTTGTTTACGAGTTCGTTGAGATATATGTAGGATTCCCATTGGCGACGAATCTTTTTTGCCTTGGAGCGGACTAGACAACCTCTGGTTAAATTAAATTTTTGGTAATCAATTAAACGCTGCATTCCTGCTCCAACTGCTTTGCCATGCGAGTGCTGTAAGACAGCAACACCTATGTTAAAAGCTTTGTTTTTCTCCTTACCAATAATCTTAAAATTTATCCATCCTTGATTTTTAGATTTTGGTTCAACTTCAGCCACATCTTCAATGATCACTTCATTCAATTTCTCACCGGTTGCTGTTTCACCCTCTAATTTCTCTCCTTTCAAATTCTGAAAGGCAAAGCATAAAGCCTCAGCAATTAGAGAATTATCCTCCAGATACTCTCCTCTGTCTGCATCACGTTCATTTTTCAAAGCCAGATCAAATCGCTCAAGTGGATCGGATGGAAGTGGCTCCTCATAAACTTTAAAGTTTCCTGCACACCATTTCAGCGCCTCTCTGACAGTTGGTTTTCCTTTACCAAACTCTCTGAGTTGACTTTCCTCAAATGGGTAGAATGGATGAGGAGGAGTTAAATTTCTTGCTTGATAAAACTCAGTCAGCCAAAGAGTGGCTAATTCAACCATAGAATCCCCACCAAGGTATTTTAAATCTATTGGTTTTCGTTGCGTGTATTTGGAAACTCGATCGGGTGTTCCACCAGGCATTAAATTTACCTTTTTTATCCAAGTATCAGGCAACATGACTGTGAGAATAACAACTCCTTGACTAAGTTCGGATTGTTCGAGCGTATCATGCAAGCGCTTCACTAAATCAGCAATGACAAGTTCTGTGGGTAGCCCATCATCAGTAGAATTGTTTTTAACATCTATTTCGTCAAAGCAAATAACGACGGGGTTATAATAACTAACCAAATTCAATATTTGCTTGATGATTTTAAGGGCTTCAGCCTCTCTATATTGAGTGGTTTTGCTGGGATTAGGTAAGCCTAAAAGATCAGCATTAGATTGAGCTAGCTCATCACCCGACAACCATTTGATAGCAAAAGATGCCTGATTTTCAGAAAGTGTCCACAAAATAGCCCGAACAATATAGGGGTCTGCATTAGGCTTGGTTTTAAGAACTTGCTTGGTCAGCGTATTCATTAAATTCTTATTTTTAGCCGACCAAGTTGTGTAAACTTTATCAAACCTATTAACTAGCTCCTGTGACGAAAGACTAGGAGCATTGGAATTGATAGCTTTAAAGCCTTCGTTTGCCATTGCTGCTGCCACTTCCTGCCACTGCATGACCCCTTGGCTACCCGTGTAGCTCAAACTATCTGCCAAGGTTTGCTGAAATTTGTACTTAACCAGATCTAAATCTGTGTAGTTATTGACACCTGCATAGACGAATAACGCACCGCCCTCGCGTTCCAAGCGATGTCGAATGCGACTAATCAGGTGAGTTTTACCCACTCCCTGTTGAGCAGTGATAGCAATTGAAGTCACTTTGTCTTGACTAGATTGGCTGGTTCGCACTAGCTCGATTGCTCGAAAAACTGCATCAGAAGCGTGAGCATTCAGGGTAGGTACGTCAGGAAATCCCTTCCCCCAAACATTTTGTTCTTGGGCAATTCCAGCGTTAGTAAATGGATTGTGTCTTTGAATAGCGGCGTTGAGGGCGTCTATCGAAGAAATAGCTGAACTGTGCATATAGGAACTGATGTGAGACAACGAACTTCAACAGGTTTTAGAGCAATCTCAGGAAATCAAGCACTTAGCGTAGTAGCGCAATCCTGCTCCTGGGATAGTGATTGAGTCCTCATGTTTATCAGGCGTCATGTCTGGCATCTCTCCCGCCATGAGCTGAAAGATGTCATTAGCCTGCATTTCCAGTAGCCACTCATTAAACTGAGAACGGCTAACGCGATCGCCTATTTCCCGTCGCATCCGATAAATCGGCACCAAATCATCCAAGTTGTAGTCACGGTTCAGCTTGTCGTAAACATCCAGCGCCACTTGCTTAAACTCGTCGTAAGATGCGATCGCCTTTTCCTTAGTCTTCGCTGGTGTAGTAGAAATGCTTACAGCGCCATTCGTCTGAGCAATCCACCTGACTAAGGCATTAGCCACCCAAGTCCCCACAATCGTCCCCTCAAACTTCACGTCAGGATGTTTCAGCATCTCGCCTAGCATTCCCTCGCCTTTAGAAGTGAGAGAGAACTTATTTTTGTTGTTTGCGATCGCACCCTCCTGTTCTAATTCATCAAAGATTCCTTGATAGTCTGATGCTTTGTGACTTTTTTGTACAACTCGTTTTGTCAGTTGACCTTTCATCACTTCCGTCTTAGTTCCGCCCATATCCCACAAAGCGAGAAGTAAGCGAGTTTTAGCTTGGAGTTCATTGATACTAGAATCACTAGCTTTGGCTTTATTTTTGGCTGTCATATTGATAATTTCAGGTAGGTTGAGGAAAATAATTAGATTTTTAGAGACTAATCCCCGCTCTATAGTAATTACACGGCTCTCAACTCATCATCAGGAGATGCTATACACACATGCATCCGTAAATTTACGGAAAATTCAAATCTTTAGTATTAGACAACTGACTACCCCGCCAATCTCAGACGCTCCTTTCCCCAGCACACGGTATAATTTGGCATGAATCTAAAAGCACGAAGTTTTGCCTACGCCCCAGTCATTACCACTCGAACCCTAGAAAAACACATTTAACGAACTCAACAGAGAAACCCAAAGCGATTAATGCTAGACCATGACCGCTTATTCAAAGAACTCCTCACAACTTTTTTCGTAGAATTCATAGAGTTATTTTTGCCAGATGTTGCTGCCTATCTAGAGCACGACTCCGTACAATTTTTAGACAAAGAAGTATTTACAGATGTCACCGCCGGAGAACGATATGAAGCCGATTTAGTTGTTCAAGCAAGATTTCAAGAGCAAGATTCCTTCTTCCTCATTCATCTAGAACATCAAGCTCAAAATCAAGCTCAATTTGGCAAACGAATGTTTCGTTATTTTTCCCGTTTGTCTGAAAAATACGATTTGCCCGTCTATCCCATTGCCTTATTTTCTTACAATACCCCCCGTCGCTCAGAGCCGAACTCTTACCAAGTAGAGTTTCCCAATAAAGTTGTTTTGCAGTTCAACTATGAGGTAGTTCAACTTAATCGCCTCAATTGGCGAGACTTTGTTCGCAACCCCAACCCAGTGGCAAGCGCCCTGATGGCTAAAATGAACATTGCTCCCCAAGAGCGCCCCAGAGTGAAATTAGAATGTCTAAGGTTGTTGGCAACATTGAGACTCGATCCAGCAAAGATGCAGCTAATTTCCGGATTTATTGACACCTATTTGCCACTCAATACTGAAGAGGAAGCGCTCTTAAGAGCCGAGATTGCTAGGATTGAACCAATCGAGCAGGAGGCCGTTATGCAAATTGTTACCAGTTGGATGCGGGAAGGCATAGAACAAGGACTGCAACAGGGAAGAGAGGAAGGACTGGAACAAGGATTACAACTAGGACTAAAACAAGGATTAATACAAGGGCGGCGAGAAGGTGAGTCAGCTTTAATCTTGCGCTTACTTACTCGTCGATTTGGTCTGATTGACATTGAGTTAGAAGAACGTATTCGCCAGTTATCATTGCCTCAGTTAGAACATTTGGCAGAGGCATTGCTGGATTTTTCAGATCAGACAGATTTAGTTGCCTGGTTGCAGCAGGTTTCACCACAACCCAATACAGAAAAATAGGACTCCTGACTCCTGACTCCTAACTCCTATTTTTAGATTGTTCTAATGAAATTTTTAGGAATTGACCTTGGCTGGAAATCGGGAGCAAGTGGCCTATGCTGCCTAGAATGGTCAGCCGGAACCCTGCATCTACTCGATCTAAATCGGCAGCTAACAACAACAGACATCTTAAATTGGGTGGACACCTGGACAAAACCCACCCAACCGGCCATGATTGCCGTAGACGCACCCACCCTCATCCCCAACGCCACAGGGATGCGCCTCCCCGACAAACTCACCCACAAGCACTTTCGTCACTATCACGCCGGATGTTACCCCGCTAATCTCGGACGCCCCTTTGCTCAGCGCACCGTAGAATTCGGCTTAAGTTTAGAATTACGAGGATTTACCCACGCCCCAACCCTTATCCCCCAAATTCCAGGACGCTACCAAATCGAAGTCTATCCCCATCCTGCCATCGTGCATTTATTTGGACTCACTCGCATCCTGAAATACAAAAAAGGGAAACTGAGCGATCGCCGATTAGAACTGATCAAACTTCGCCAATACATCCTCAACGACTTACCGCACCGAGAACCAACGCTAAATCTTTCCTCTCTCCCCGAAATTCCCACCACCGGAACTGCCCTCAAAGCTATCGAAGACCAACTCGATAGCCTCATCTGCGCCTATGTCGCCGCCCACTGGTGGTATTGGGGAAGCGATCGCAATTGGGTACTTGGAGACACAACCACCGGCTATATCGTTGTTCCTGCCCCCCCTCTTTCGGAGCAGGGGAGCGGGGGAGCGGGGGAGCGGGGGAGCAGGCGAGATGATGATGCTACCTAACCTTGTCTTCCTTGTCTCCTACAGCTCTCCTGCTTTGAGATCAAGGCTGGCCGCAGTGTGGCAAAATTATAAGGCATATCAAAAAAATTAACGATTAGGTAATAACATAGTGAGTCTAACTGCCCAAGCGCCCAAAACTGTTCGCCGTTTGGTTTTTCCCTTCACGGCAATTGTGGGTCAGGAAGAAATGAAACTGGCTCTCCTGTTAAATGTGATCGACCCCAAAATCGGCGGGGTGATGATCATGGGCGATCGCGGCACCGGAAAATCTACCACGATTCGTGCACTGGCAGACTTATTACCCGAAATCGATGTAGTTGCCGACGACCCCTTCAACAGCGACCCCAACGACCCCGATTGGATGAGTGAAAATTCTGATTCACAATCCCGTCCAATTGTCAAGAAAAAAGTATCAATGGTTGACCTCCCCCTTGGGGCAACCGAAGACCGAGTTTGCGGCACGATTGATATTGAAAAAGCCCTAGCCGAAGGCGTCAAAGCCTTTGAACCCGGACTTTTAGCCAAAGCCAATCGTGGCATTCTCTATGTCGATGAAGTCAACTTGCTTGACGACCATTTAGTAGATGTCCTCTTAGACTCTGCGGCCAGTGGATGGAACACCGTAGAACGGGAAGGTATTTCTATTCGCCACCCAGCGCGATTCGTTCTAGTCGGTTCCGGCAACCCCGAAGAAGGCGAACTACGACCGCAATTGCTTGACCGCTTTGGCATGCACGCCGAAATCCGCACCGTTAAAGAGCCACCTTTACGGGTGGAAATTGTAGAGCAACGAGCAGCCTTCGACCAAAACCCCCAATCCTTCATGGAGAAGCATCAACCTGAGCAAGAGGCCATGCAGCAAAAGCTCGTCACGGCTCAAGAACGTCTGCCTGAAGTTGAAATGGACTATGATTTGCGGGTAAAAATCTCTCAAGTCTGTTCGGAACTGGATGTGGATGGACTGCGGGGTGATATTGTCACCAATCGAGCCGCCAAAGCCCTCGCCGCACTAGAAGGACGTAATGAAGTGACTGTTGATGATATCCGTCGTGTCATTGTGTTATGTCTGCGTCACCGCCTACGGAAAGACCCACTAGAATCAATTGATTCAGGTTATAAAGTGGAGAAAGCCTTTAGTCGGGTGTTTGGGTTAGATACATCATCTGAAGAAAATTCCGCAGCGACAACCAATGGTGTGCGCTAAAACTAGGAGTCAGGGTTTTATCCATTCACTAAACACTTGTTACAGATACCTTTCTTATTCCCCCCTTAATAAGGGGGGTTAGGGGGGTAAAAGAGTAGCCATATTTAATAAAATTTGCATTACTCTGTTTCCGCCCCATTCATGTCCGGTTAAACATCCAGAATAAGTGTAGGGGCGGGTTTAGCGAGAAATTATCAAGATTCACAAATATGTTTTCACCTCAACCCGCCCAATAACCTCAAGGAGTCGCTGGAGGTGTAGCTGGAGTCGGTGTCTCTGAAGATTCTGTCGATAACTCTGGAGTAGTGGAAGTGTCCGGTGTTTCCGACGGTGGCGTGGGTGAAGGCGACGTTGTACGAACTAAGTTTTTAGCTTTGTAGAACGTTTTGAGGCTGTCGGTATCGCCCACAAAACGCCAGTGCCACGGTTCATAAGTTACCCCTTGAGGATTACCCTTGGGAAAGGATAGCTCAAAACTATAGTACGGCGCATTTTTTTCCAGCCATCTAAAGGCGGCGGTATTCTCAAAGCGAGGACTGAGGTTAGTTGCGGGTGTCTTGCCATCTCCAATATCAACCGCATAACCCGTATGGTGTTCGCTATATCCTGGAGGTGCGCTGACTTCTGCTCGTTTGGTTGTGACTTGTCCTCGTTGCGCTTTGATATCGAAAAATAAGTGCTTCTGGTCGGCAATAGAACGATAACCCGAAATCGGAACTAAAACGATACCTTGTCGGGCAGCAGCAGCAGACATGGCTTTAAATTTCTCGGCGGCCGCTTGGCGGAGTTGGATTTGGCCATTGGCTGTGATGGGTTTTAATTCTGATGGGGGGGCTTCGGAATAAGGCAAATGTCCCAATAAGTTATCAACAGGCTCAGTATTGGGACTCGCTGGAGTTTGATTGGCTGCCGTTGTGGATTCTACAGTGGGTTGAGGTTTGGGAGTAGAACTCGATAAACCAATGCCAACGGCGATCGCACAAAATCCCAATAGCCCAATCACTACCCAGATTGGTTGCCAACGCGAACGGCGTTTGATCGTGGGTGTATCTCTCTGTGCCTCCGGGATATCGTCGTCTGGTGTCACTGAGAAGTTTGCTGGTTTTCCTGGGAACTCCTCGTTATTCAAGAATCTACTCCTGCACTGAAATGGATACTGAATTTACCCGCATTTTTGAGTCTGGTGCTAGTCTAGCAGCCGTTGACTAGCGTGTTTCTTGAAACACCTATTTTTTAGAGACTGACTTACCATCGTACAGGTGCCTGTCTACAAAAAAAATCATGCCCAGTCTAGATACTGAGCTTTTACAACCTTTGATTTGGCTTTATGTACAGTTAGGAGGGGGTGTCCTACTGGGGTGGGTTTTGGGACGCTTGTTACCTGCAAGAGTGCCGATGATCATCGGTCAATATCTCTTTTGGATTGGCGTTCCATTCAGTATTATTACTTTTCTACGCGGCGCAGATTTATCTGGAGCGATTTGGATTGCCCCGGTAGCGGCATGGATAGCGATTTTCTTAGGAGCTGGATTAGCGTGGAGTTGGATTAAAACGGCTGAATACAACCATCTCAAACGGCCTAGGGTATCGCTACCAACTTGGAGCAAACCGACACAGGGAAGTTTCTTGTTGTCCGCGATGGTAGGTAACACGGGTTACTTAGGCTATCCGGTGACACTGGCATTGGTGGGAGAAAAGTACTTTGGTTGGGCGTTGTTTTATGACATGTTAGGAACGACCATTGGAGCCTATGGTTTAGGGGTCTTTATTGCTGCACGTTTTGGCAAAGAAGTCAAGAGCCAGTGGCAATTAGTGCGATCGCTCATCGAAAATCCTGCGTTGTGGAGTTTAGGTTTTGGGTTACTCTTTCGTCAAGTCTCGCTTCCGGTGTTAGCGGAACAGAGTTTACAGACATTGGCCTGGAGTGCGATCGCACTTTCGTTGATACTGATTGGAATGCGGTTAAGTCAGTTAAAATCCAGCCATCACCTCAAACGTGCATCAGTAAGTTTGGCAATTAAAATGCTCTTCGTTCCATTAATTTTGGGAGTCGGGTTAGGGTATTTGGGAATTACAGGTTTACCGCAGTTGGTGATTGTTCTACAAATGGGAATGCCACCCGCTTTTGCGACATTAGTCTTGGCAGAAGTGTTTGAGTTAGAACGCGATTTAACGGTTACAGCATTGGCCGTTGGCTCAATCGGGTTGTTGTTAACGCTACCAATTTGGTTATTATGTTTTGGAAGTTAACAAAATGAGACGGCAATCAATAAGTTCGTAGTCTGCACTGAGCGTGCGAAAAGCGCTGAAGCGCTTACTACAAACGGCTTAAATCAAGTATCTAATTCTCCAAACGGTTTAGCATCCTTAAGCTCAAAAATTTCAATTGCATCTTCACGGCGAAACATACGTTTTCCCAGACGTGGGAAATCGGCAATTTCTATATCCAAGTTTTCTCCTCCCGCCAGGTAAACTAAGTCTTCGTCTCCTGCATTCCTTAAATGATGCGCTACCGAAGGAGTCGGGAAAGCCATAAAGTCTCCTGCACTCACCTCAAATTCTTCGCCATCAATTTCAGCAATTCCACAACCCGATAAAATATAAATCCATTCTTCCTCACGATAGTGGGAATGATAGACAAACGATTCCTTTTCAGGAGGAACTTTAGCAAAGTTGACTCCAGTGCGCTTGAGTCCGAGTGTACGTCCTAAATGTGTCCCTGATATTTCGGATTTAGGATTCCAGGGGTGTGAGAATGTTTGCAAATTGTTCTCAATTTGTTGCGCCCGTAAAATAAAATATTTCTTGTCTGCCATATTTTTAATAGATTAATGTCCGCCTACTGAATGGCATAAGCTACTACAAACTAAACCCCCTCATTTTTCACACGGTAGAAAAGAAACACAACACCATTCGGGTAAATTTTACTATCGGTAAGTTCCAACTGTGTTTGCTGAATTCCTCCTGCAAACAGGGGAATTCCTGAACCCATCAGAAATGGATTTAACTTGAGGATGATTTCATCGATTAAATTTTCGGTAAAAAGCATTGTAGCTAAATTCGCGCCACCGCAGAGGTAGATGTCTTTACCTGTTTCTTTTTTCAATTGTTTAACGAATTCAACAATATTCTCAGAAACCAGTTCAACATTCTCATCCGGGCTTTCTTGCATCGTGCGCGAAAAAACATATTGCTTTAGGTAGGGATAAGGATTGGTAACACCCAGCTTTAAACCTTCTTCATAAGTTTTGCGTCCCATTATAACGACATCAAACCACGTTTTTAAAGATTCGAGATAATCACCTATATGTTCACCTTCCGGGAGGAAACCCTCCCATGTACCGTCTTCATGGGCGATATAGTTATCCACAGAAACCGCAACATAATATTTTAATTTTCGCATCTTTAACCTCTCATCAAGAGATAGAAGTGTATCTCATCATTCATGCTGAAGCTAGCTGCAAGAAAAGCAAGATACTGCTAGCAATCTAAAACATTTTACTCATCAACTCCGTAGTTTACTGGGATGGGACAACCGGAATAATCTCAAAATCTACCAAGTCATGCCACTGAGTCATCCACTGTTGAAATAAACGCAAATCATCACATTCCATGAGTTGAAAGCAACGGTCAAAATTAACCTCAACCCAGCTATCTATATATTCCAAACCCTCTGGCATCATTCGCCCTTTTTCTTGGAATCGACAGTAGACTTCTTTAGGGTTACGGTTTTTGAATCGCTCGATTACCAGGAATAACATTTGTTTTCTGTTTCACTTTAGATGAGTCCAGCGATGGCATTAAACCTGCACTTCATCAGCAAAACTCGCCCAACGAATAAAGTGAAACGCGCCTGCAACCGAACCCCAGACATGCTCATCAGTTTCTAAGTCACGTCCTCTATCGAGACTAGTAAATTGGTTTTGGTCGATTTCAAATGTACTATCGAGGTAAGTTTCTTGCCCTTTGCGAACAACTTTACAGGCTTTACCGGGTTCTACTTCTCCATAAAAACTGTTTCCCGTCCATTTCACCACCATATTACAGCCTGGAAGTTTCTCCAATTGCTCGGCTTTTAATTGAGATAGGCGATTGATGTCACGGGAGGCACCGTAAAATTTTTCTTCCTCCTTAAGGGTGTAATTTTCAATTTCAATATGATCGCCTACTGTGATTAACTTCAACACCCGCACCCGATAAGGGTTATTCAGCATATAGTCGTAAGCTTGTTCGACAATAAAACTCACTCCATCGAGGACAGACAAAGGCAGGGGACGCATACACACCCGGATATGAGCAAACAGAGGAGGATTGTCAAACGCCTGTTGTTGATTGCTAAAATCGGCTGCCATCCAACGAGCTAAGGTAGCGATGTCGGTAGAATGAGTCATTTTCAGAATTTTCATCAAACTTCATCAATGATTGTAAAACTCAAGCGATCGCAACTCACGATTAGAAAAAGAACGTTACAACTCCTACAAGAAGCTCGCTACTAATCCCTCTTCTGTCAAACAGGGGGAAACCTTGTTTTTTCGTGGGCTGAAATAAAGCAAATTCATCGAATTTTCCTAAAGTGACACAAGAGGGATAACCATAAAAAAAACGTCCCAATGGGACGTTGGATAGCGCGTAGAACGATGGTGGAGACGACTTTTTCAAGCCAATAGAACTAACTTCTACTCCACATCATCATGGGCAAAGCGATTGTAGAGGAAGTCAAGAGCATAGTTCCGTAACTTGTAGTATTCTGGGTCTTCCATAATCCGGGCGCGATCGCGGGGACGAGGGAAAGGAATTTCCATAATTTCACCAATTTTTGCCGACGGCCCATTGGTCATCATCACCAATTTATCTGCCAAAAACAACGCTTCATCAATATCATGAGTAATCATCAAAACGGTACAGCGTTGTTCATTCCAAATTTTTAGCAGTTCTTCTTGTAACTCTTCTTTGGTAATCGCATCCAACGCCCCAAACGGCTCATCTAAAATCAAAACTTGGGGACGAATCGATAATGCACGGGCGATAGAAACACGCTGTCTCATCCCACCGGAAAGTTGTGGAGGTTTCTTATCTGCGGCTTCCGAAAGTCCGACTAAAGCGAGATTGTCCCGCACAATGGCTCGCTTTTCTGCCTGAGATTTATTGGGATGAACCGCATTAACGGCTAGATAAATATTTTCAAATGCCGTGCGCCAAGGCAAGAGAGCATAGTTTTGAAATACCACCATGCGATCGGGTCCGGGTTGGGTGATACGCTTTCCTTGTAAGAGTACTTCTCCCGAAGTCGGAAAAGCAAAACCAGATACCATATTCAGGAGTGTAGATTTACCGCAACCTGAGTGACCAATCACGCAAATAAACTCACCTTCATTGACGGTTAAGTTAACCCCATCAAGGACAGTAAACGGACCGTTTTTAGTGGGATAAACTTTAGAAACATTGTCAATCGACAAGAATGATTCGCGCTTTTTGGTATTCAATGACTGTCGTGTTGGAACAGTTGCGGTATCGCTAAAGCTAAGAGGGCGGTTGAACATCGATCTCGTTATGAATGATTGGTTATTAGGAATTAAAGAAAGAGGATAAGTTGTTAATAGCTAGTTGCTTCTAGTTAAGCTCTTGCGTATTGCAAGAGCTCGTTAAGATTAAGTGGGTTTGTTGAAAATTTATGCAACTAGCCTATTATTTTCAGTTCTTAGTAAGGACTTGACACCTGAAGAAAGAAGGGCTAAAGCCCTTACTACGAACAAAATCACTACGCAGCTAGGCTAGGACGGGTATCGAGGATGACTTCTGCAACGCTGTAATTGCGCTTAATTTTCAAATCATTGAGATAGCCAAGGGGGTCTTCGGCATTAAACGTTGTGCCATCGAACAGTTGAATCTTGCCTTTGGTGTAGCTAATATCAACTAGCCCCAATTCTCGGGCTGCGATACTAAATACGTTGACTCGACACACTCGCTCCAAAATTTCCACCCAGTTGCGGGGGAAGGGTGTATGATTCCAACGGGCGAGTTGGGCCATGTGCCATAGTTGTTCGGTGCGACTAGGACGATTGACCCCTTCTCCAAAGAAGAGGTGATGGCCATACTCGCGCATGGGTTTATCCAAATTACAGGAGGCGGCATTGGGGTCGCCCAAATGGACGTAAGCCATATCTGTACTGACATACTCCCGTTGGGCCGTAATCTTACGGATTTCTAATTCATTAGCGGGATTGGCGCAATACTGACAGGCTTCGATTAAGGCTTTCACCGAAAAACGGGGTTGGTAAGGGTGGAAACTGGAAGCCTCTATCATTCATG
>CAZPRJ010000089.1:0-30120 GCA_964588805.1 uncultured Microcoleus sp.
GTCCCCCAAACTTGGGGGATTTAGGGGGCATTCCAGGATTTATGCAAGAGGTCTAATAACTTAAGGGGTTGGCACCCGATGTCCCCGCCAGCGAAGTAATACGGCTGCCTGGGCTTTACGTAACATGAAACGGTCAGCTTCGTGTCGCAGTGCCATTAGCTCTAATCGTTCTGCTTCAGTTAGTGTATTGCTGGAGTTACTCTCAAGTAAGGTGTTGTATCGCTCCATCTGTGCTAAGGTTTTGCGGCTGTGGACAATCTGCCAAAGCGTATTGTCATCGAGTTTGTCTAAGGCGGCAAGGTCAGCCTGAAACTCTTCTGGCACATCATCCCACTCAGGGGGGCTACCTACCTGCAAAGCATGGAGTATCACTTCTTCCAGGGAGCGCTGGGTAGCACGGGCAGTATTGACCAAGCGTTGATAGAGCATTTCTGGGATTTGAAGTGTAACCGTTTCAACGGGCATATCCAGTCCCTACTTTTGGCTATATATTCTAATGATAATTTCCTACTGGACACTGGGACGTTTTAGGCGATCGCACATTTCTCTCTTCCATACATTGCACTTCAAAAGAGAAGATGCATTATGAGCGATCGCCTGTTGGTATCAATCATTTAGTAAACTTCATCGTGGGAACCAAGGGTTAGCAAAAAGATTGCTTCCTCTTCTGAATCTGGATTCCGAACGAACTCAAACAGAATTCGGTTGCTGTAGTCGATGGAACACGCCCAAACACTAGATAAATCTCCTTTGAGTTTGTGAGTATGTAAGCTGGGATGAAATGGATCTACAGCTAGTTGTTGTAAGGTTTGCTCAATTAAAGGGCGTAGTTGTGGATTTCGGCGGACTATACGCTTGAAATCTCGAATAAATCTTGGACTCCAGAGCAGTTGCGTCAACTATCCAACTCCTCTACGCTGTCTAACTCCTTTAATAAGTCAGAGACTGAGCCACTACGCACGTTGCCCTCAGCATAAGCTTGACGCGCTTCTGCAACTGCTTGCAAGAGTTCGTTCCGTCGCTGTTGTTGCAGACGTTTATGAATTATCTCTACCAAAATTGCCTGTTCATCTGGTGATAGGGCTTCTACTGCCTCAATGACTTTCTGAAAGCTGGATGTTTTTTCTACTTGAACCATTAGTCTCAGTGGTTGCGATAGTTTGATTTTAGGCGATAAGTCTGATGGTAAGGTATCTACTACAGTTGGGGGGCGATCGCACATTTCTCTCTTCCATACATCGCACTTCAAAAGGAAGAGGAATCATGAGCGATCCCTCATCTCGCTAAAAAGTCAACATGGCACGAGCGCTCTTTCTCTCGTCCTTGTTCATTGTTCATTGTTAGGCGGAAATTCAACACAGCGAAATCTTTTGATGCGTCTAATTTTGATCGAGCTTGTGTGTGTTCAATCAGATGCTTTTAATAACAAAGATTGCTAATCTTTGTTATCTGCTCCATACTAGGGCTAGTTACCCCTTTAAACGGAGTACCGTACCAATGAATGTCTCCCTCACCCCAGAACTTGAGCGGTTTGTGCAGGACAAGGTTGCAAGTGGTCTATACAATTCAGCAAGCGAGGTCATCCGCGAAGCACTGCGGCTCCTCCGCGAACAGGACATTGTGCGACAAAGACGACTGGAAGAACTGCGAACCGAAATTACCCTTGGTATTGAGCAGGCAGAGCAGGGAAAAATCGGGAATTTTGATGCGGAAGACCTAAAGCGTCGAGTTCGAGAGCGGATTGAAAACAGTCACAGTACTGAAGAAGCGCATGAGCAGACGGTGTGAACGTACAGAGCTGGCAGACCAAGATCTGTTTGAAGTGTCGCTCTACATTGCAGAAAATAGGGGCACTGCAGCAGCAGAGCGCTTCATTGATACCATGAACGAGAAGTTTCAGTTGTTAGCAAAGTCCCCTCAACTAGGACGAAGGCGCGAAGAGCTTGCTCCTAGATTACGCAGTCTGCCCGTTGGCAAGTATGTCATTTTCTATCGCCCTATCTCTGACGGTATTCTGATTGTTCGGGTGCTTCATGGCGCACGCGACATCATCAGCATTTTCGAGGAAGAGTATGAATGATTTCAGGTTAGAAGAGTTAGGGAGAGCGATCGCACCCTTCTCTCTTCCATACATCGCACTTCAAAAGAGAAGAGGAATCATGCGCGATATTCTGACCATTTGTTGATAAAAATTGAAAGAGCGATTGCCTACAGCTTTACTCGAGGCCAATCACAAAGCTCAATTTTCTCCCAGCGTCAGCAACCCCGATGGAAAATCTACCACCAACCGCTTTGTTTTTAACCACTGCAAACCCAGTAAGTTGTCGGGAATTCCTATTGCAGCAATAACGGGAATTGTGAACTCTTGTTCATCTACTATCACTTGTCCAGCATAAAGCCTAAAAAACTCTTCACCCCTTGCTGTTTGCATAGCCTGTCTGGGTTGAATCAGAGGCCATCCTAAACTTTCGATATCTTGGATATCCATTGCTAGCCAGCCAGTGGTGAAACCTGTATCTAATAAGACTTCAACTGGAAACCTTTCGCTATCAGCAGCAATTACATCGATTTCAAAGAATAGCTCACCAACCTCACCAAATCGGACTGAAATCATATTTTGCCACAAGCTCCTGTCTCATTGAGACGGAAAGCACCAAGTTCCTTATTGGGGTGTTTCTGACAAGCTTTTTGGGTGGCAATTTCTTGGTCTACATCAATGAAATAGTCTTCACTTTCTGGCTCAATGACGATGAACCAATTGTGTCGTAACTACGCGATCGCGCTAGCGCTAGCCTTCGGCTAATCGCACTCTTCTCTCTTCCATACATCGCACTTCAAAAGAGAAGATGCATTATGAGCGATCGCCTTTTTTTGTTGCTCCCAGTCGGTTAGCCATCTAGATACTTCCTTGCCCTATGAAGGACGCGAAGAATTTCTACCGCATTTCCTTTTACCCGGTAGATAACGATGCTACAGCTAGTTGTTGTAAGGTTTGCTCAATTAAAGGGCGTAGTTGTGGATTTCGGCGGACTATACGCTTGAAATCTCGAATAAATCTTGGACTCCAGAGCAGTTGCGTCAACTATCCAACTCCTCTACGCTGTCTAACTCCTTTAATAAGTCAGAGACTGAGCCACTACGCACGTTGCCCTCAGCATAAGCTTGACGCGCTTCTGCAACTGCTTGCAAGAGTTCGTTCCGTCGCTGTTGTTGCAGACGTTTATGAATTATCTCTACCAAAATTGCCTGTTCATCTGGTGATAGGGCTTCTACTGCCTCAATGACTTTCTGAAAGCTGGATGTTTTTTCTACTTGAATCATTAGTCTCAGTGGTTGTGATAGTTTGATTTTAGGGGATAAGGGTAAGGCATCTACTACCTCCTGTCCCTATTTTTGATAGAGTTTTGCTGCTTTTTGAAAATCCTCAAGTACTGACTTTTTATTGCCTAAGTCATAGTAATTAATACCCTAACTAACGTTCCCACCACCATCGATAAACTGACACACCTACTCCAATCGGTACTATAAGCAATAAAATTGGTAAGAAAAGACTAGTTAATGCCCTAAATAAGGGGCTATTATCGCTTCGGGGTAAAATATAAATTTTAACATTGTTTTTAACCAATATTTTGCTCAAACTGTGTGTATTCGGTAGATCAACTAAAATTTTGCTACCATCTTTATTGTTAACCCATGCTTTTGAGCGATCAGCAGCAATTTCTACCTTCTCTACTCTTGCGTTTTCTATTTCTTCAAGAAAGTAACTGTAAGACCATTTTTCTCGTTGAGATACTATTGGAATTACAGTTATAACTGTAATGAATATCATCATTAGTAAGAACACAATCATACCAATAAAGAGCCAACGCCATGCTGAGTTTATAAAGGCAACTATTGAGTATATCAACGCAACTAATAGGAACAGATTAACTGCAAGACTGATTAAGACAGGTCTATCCTGTAGCAGAACAATTTTAACTTGATTTTCGGTCAAAATCTTGTTCAAACTAGGGTCAATGGGTATTTCAACTAAAATTATTTTACCATCATTTGTTGTAACTAATGCCTTTGACCAATTATCAGCAACTTTAACTTTTTCTACTCTTTCACTTTTAACTTCTTGAATGAAGTGATTGTAAGACCATGCCTCCCTTTGCGATGTTGGTTTCTCCAAAAAAGCCGTTACTAAGGCAATAAAAACTATTGTCAAAAAAGACCAAAAAATAAAGTTTACTATTGCTCCTTTTAAAGTAAAAATCGGAGGAAATAAACGTGCTATGTAGCTTTTCAATAAAAAAAAAAATTAATAGGCAAGCGATTAATTTGACTATTTGTACCTGTAGTTCGGCTCATTTCTAGCTTTATAAAAAGTTTTTCTCTCGCTGTTTTATACCATTTGTCTTGAGTTAGGCACACTATAGAAACAACAAAAATTCCCAGCAATCTAAAAGAGAAAAGCGCGACCAAATAAGCAATAACGCGCCAAAGGTTAGTCCTCATTGCACCTTCTTTGGGCAATATTCGATACGGAAGTTGACCTTGGAGAAACTCGTGCTTATTGCTCTGGGTGAGGTTAGGTGAGTAAACCACTGCCCCGCCAATACGCTTCCAATACTTTCTAGGATTTCCTTTGACTTCCTGCCAGATACGCTTCTGAACGCTGAAGCCAAATCGCCCTTGACTATACTTTACCCAGAGTTGATCGATGGTACGGAGGTCGGTAAGTGGAAATGCTTCAACGCTCTTTACATCAAGCGATCTTGCCCACTCTCTATTCACTGCCTTAAGCATAAGTCGCCTGGTTTCTTGGTCTGCCTCAAGCCACTTCTCTAATACCAGCAGAGCTTGTAGCTGAGAGTAGTCTATTCCTCGTTCAGAACTCAGATCATCGTCTAAATCATCCAGGATTTGACTTTTCTTTTTTGCTTCCTCTAGAGCAATTTCAATTTCTCGCTGCTCCAAGTTTTGGCTAGCACTTAAAAACTGGTAATCCCGATCGCTCAAACTTCTCTGTGCCGCCCATGCCTGAGTATCCCGTAACGCTTGACCTCGTAACAGCCAAGACTCATCCTTACAATTGGAAGCCAACCAAGCGGTTATTGCCTCAGTATAAGGTCGCAGATCGGCTAATTTCTTCTCCACCCAACCCAGATTGAAAACGGACTCGTAAATGCGGTTGTATGCTTCTAACTGGTTCTGATGCGTAACGACTAACCCCGATAGTCGCAATTTTATTTGTTCAGAGCTATCATCAAATGGCACTGCTCCCTGGTGCAAAATTTCTTGATAAATTCCTAATAATCGACCAACTTGTGTTTCATTGCTGAGGATGCGATCGCGTATCGTCCTCAAATGCTCCGGTTCATCTTGAGATTCCCAATTTTCGAGAATGCGCGATCGCACCACATCTTCAACCCACTCAGCAATTGCGGATTTCTCCCTCCTTTCTAAGGGGGGTTGGGGGGGATCGAGTTCTGCCTGTTGAACGAGAAGCTTACACAACTTTTGAGTAAGAAACGGCTGACCCCCTGTCCATCTCAGCACCTCTTGAAGAACCTCTTGGGGATTGTCTACCTTACCCTTTAACCCCTCGACCAAAACTTGAGCTTGCTCGAATTCAAAACCACGCAGTTCGATCGCTCTGCCAACATTAAATGGTGTCCAAGTTTTATCTTGAATCAAATCCGAAGGTGTGGCGACACCTAATAAGGCAAAGGCAAGATGCCTGTATTTTAGTTGATCGACCCGTTTGTTATAGCAGGCTCTAATCATCGCGAAAAAGTCATCAAGCGAAAACTTCAGTCCCAGAACACTATCAATTTCATCGACAAAAATCACTAGATTTTGCTCAACTGAGCCGAGCAACACCTCTCCGATAAATTCACTCAACCGCTGTACAGGAGGAACTAAATTGTGATCGCGCCACCAAGAACGCCACTGAAATATGCCTGAAAGCTGAGAACTGCTCACCAACCCTTGAACAACACCTGCATACCACTTTTCTGGCGTGTCTACCTGCTTGCCAATCTCTGTCAGGTCAACAAAAGCACAGCTTGTCCCTTCCGCTTGCAACCGTTGCATTGTTCGCACCCGCAAGCTCGACTTGCCCATCTGCCGGGAATTCAATACATAACAAAATTCCCCAGTTTTTAGAGCGTTATAGAGCGCGTCATCTGCCTGTCGCTTCACATAGCTAGGAGCATCTGCGGGTAGACTGCCCCCGACTTGATATTCGTAGCCCGACTTGGGTTGTGCCATCTCAGCTACCTCTCATCTGATTTACGGTTATTTGCTGAAATACTGCCGATACAAATCACAGCTAGGCGTTACCTTATCACCTTGCTGCTTCACCAGTCCCATACTGCGTAATTTATAGCTTTGCACTCGTTTCAACTCTACAAGCGTGGGTGATTTAACAACTTTTTTAAAGGCTTCAGCCAGTTCTGGATTCTTTTGCAGATTTTCCCAAAGACGCCGCAGGTGGTTACTATAAATCCCCGCTTCTGTAGGAGCATCTTGCAACAACTGCTCTAAGCTAACGCCTTGACACCGAAGCTGATAGAGTGCCTGCTGCACTAAATAAGGATGTCCTCCCACCATTTCTAGTAAAGGCGCAAAGCCTTCCTGAGTATCATTCCAATTCAGTCCATAACGCCCAGCCAAATCCTGCACCTGCTCAGGAGTAAACTCGGATAATTCCACTGGGACTCCCACATTAAACGGCGATTGATTAATATCTAATAGTCCATAATCTTCGGTTGAATGTACTACCACTAACCGCAGTCGTTTCCAAATATCAAGATTTTTGGCTTTCTCATGCCAGACTCGTAACAAACCAAAAAAGTCAGGTGCGATTTCCGTACAGGGGAAAATCCGATCAACTTCATCTAAACCTAAAACGAGCGGACTATTAATTTGGGGCAATAAATACTCTTCAAAGTAAGCCGTGCAATTAGAATTTATACTCAGAAGCTCCGTATCCCAATAATTGTCTAACTGATTTTCTATATTTAATTGACGACCCACACTAACACAAAACCAGCGTAAAAATTTATCTAAATTCGTTAAAACCGCTTTATCGGCTAGTAGTAAATTTAACTGGACGGTACGAACGCCGTGCTGGGCAGCAACATTAACAATTCTACTCAGTAGTGATGTTTTACCCATTAACTTGGGCGCTTTAATCCGAAGTAGGGAACCGGGCTTTAATACCGTCTCATAACAATTAGACTCGATAGGAGAACGTTCCACGTAAAAGGGAGAAGTCAACGGCACTTGCCCTTCCGGTTCATCAAATTCCGAGGGTAGAGGACATTGACTATCCACCCAACTTTCGTTGAAAACCGAGGCATAAATTCGGTTATAAACCTTTAATTTACCCTGTTGTTTGACCACTAACCCCGTCAGCCTTAATTCCATTTGTTCAGGCTCATTAGTAGCTTTCACCCCCCCATCCCCTGTTTGGTAAGGGCAGGCGAAGGAATGTTGTAAAATTTGCCGATAGAGGTGAAGCAATGGGTCTTTGCGCGGACTACAAAGAATGCGATCTCGTATCGTCTTCAAATGCTCCGGTTCATCCTGAGATTCCCAGTTTTCAATCACCCGCTTTCGCACGAAACTCGCCACCCACTCAGCAACATGAGACTTGAGCCTGTCTTGTTCCTCCCCTTGATAAGGGGGGGTTAGGGGGGGTAGAGGTTGGGGGAGTTCATCTTGTTGCAGTACCAACTGACAAACCTTCTGAGTCAAAAACGGTTGTCCACCCGTCCAAACCAAAATTTCTTCAAGAACTTTTTGGGGATTACTGACTTTTTGAACCAACCCAACAACCAAAGGTTGAGCCTCTTCTAACTCAAAACCCGTGAGTTCAATCGCACGGCCAATATTAAAGGGAGTCCCTTGCCTATCTTGAATTAAATCCGGAGGCGTTGCTACCCCAATTAAAGCAAACGTTAGCCGTCGGTAATCAGGATTATCTGTTCGCTTGTTATAGCAAGCGCGAATCAAGGCAAAAAAATCATCAACCTTAAAATTTAGGCTGAGAACACTATCGATTTCATCAATAAAAATAACAATATTTTTAGGAATTAATTGCAGTAAAACTTCTTCAATAAATTTACTAAATCGGTTGACAAAAGAAAGCGTATTATGATTAATCCACCACTGTTCTAAATCAAACGAATCGTACAAATTTAAACTACTGACAATGCTATCAACGACTCCCGCATACCATTGCTCAGGTGTAATATCTGCCGTACCAATTGCCGTAATATCAACCGTTGCACAAGCAACTCCCTCAGCTTGCAATCGCTGCATCGTGCGGACTCTCAGAGAAGATTTCCCCATTTGCCGCGAGTTGAGGACGTAACAAAATTGTCCCGCTTTCAAGCCGTTGTAGAAGTCAGTATCGGCTTGCCGCATCACATAGGTGGGGGCATTAATCGGTAAACTTCCCCCAACTTGATAATGATAGTCCCAATTGTGTTCTTGTCTTGTTGTCATGACGAGATTGATTATCCCAAGCGATCGCACATATCGCACATATTGAATATTTTTTGGCGATCGCTTGGCACGTCTGTAGGTTTAGGTTCCATGCCTCCGGGATTTTCTGCCTTGGTTTTGGGTTTCCATTCTTAGGTAAGCTGTTCGTGTTTCAAAGGAAAGTGAACCGAATGATAACGAACGGACTCCCATTCGTTGAATTTGGGCTCCCATTCGTTGAATTTGGACTCCCATTCGTTGAATTTGAACTCCCATTCATAATAAACGTTTTCTCGTTTCAAAGAAAAATGAAAGCATTCCTTATGAATGGAGTCTCATTTATAATAAACGCTTTCTCATTCCAAAGAAAGATGAAAGCATTCCTTATGAATGGAGTCTCATTTATAATAAACGCTTTCTCATTCCAAAGAAAGATGAAAGCATTCCTTATGAATGGAGTCTCATTTCTTGATTTCGGGTTCTCATTGGCAGCTAATAAGCTGATGTTGCCATTCTAAGAGTACCGCTCGACACTGGAGGCAAGTTAAATCTTTAAGCAAGAGATGAATGCCTTCTGATGTCATGGGATATGTTACCCCCACGCGAGTTTGATTGATGAGTGCTGTAGGGTGCAACTCGGCCACAAACCCGTACAGTTTTTGGTTCGAGAAAGCACTATTAATCGGCCAACCTGTAGAGTTAACAGGAGTCAGATGTGCGATCGCATGTTCTGTTACTCCCAATTCTTTCTCCAAAAGTTTCCTCACAGCAGTTTCCGGTGTTTGCCCATCACTCACACGCCCACCAGGAAAATCCAGCGTCGCCTCTCCTAAACCTGGGCGATACATCGGTGCAGGAAACAATAATTTCTCATCCTGAATCGTGATAGCAACCACAGAATCCACCCGTTCCACCCGCCAATAATCTAGAACTTGGTTGTGTTCGTTTTGCAGATTTTCACCGATTAACGTCACCCAAGGGGAACGAATTTCTACAAAGCGGTTCAGGGTTTTCCACTGCTGTGGGGAAGTTCCGTCCATAATGTTTTTCAGTAGGATTCTTCGCTTTTTAAGGTAATGCAATACAACAAACTCGGCGACAGCGAACTATTGGTTTCTGAAATTTGCCTAGGAACCATGACCTACGGCCAGCAGAATACGATAGAAGATGCCCGTCAGCAACTCGACTATGCCATTGCCCAAGGTGTCAACTTTATTGATACTGCCGAAATGTATCCAGTGCCAGGACGGGCAGACACTCAAGGGAAGACGGAGGAATATATCGGGGAATGGTTGGTCAACCAGCAACGAGACAAACTGATTATTGCCACCAAAGTGGCCGGCCCCACCTCTCGTCTGAGTTGGATTCGTGGTGAAAAACACCGAATTGACCGGCCGAATGTTGAGCAAGCGGTAGATGACAGCCTCAAGCGTCTGCGTACCGATTATATCGACCTTTACCAAATCCACTGGCCAGACCGATATGTACCTTTGTTTGGTGCGCCTGATTACAATCCGGCGCAGGAACGGGATAGTGTACCGATTGCTGAACAACTGGAAATATTTGCTGACCTGATCAAAGCGGGTAAGATTCGCTACTTGGGGTTGAGTAATGAGACACCTTGGGGAGTGTGTGAATTCTGTAATGTGGCGAAACAGATGGGATTACCAAAGGTAGTTTCAATTCAGAATGCTTTTAATTTACTCAATCGTGTTTTTCAAATTCATTTAGCTGAAGCTTGCCGATTTAATCAGGTTGGATTACTCGCTTATAGTCCTTTAGGATTTGGACTTTTAACCGGCAAGCATCTCAACGGCAAAGCAGAAAATTCTCGGATAGCTTTATTTCCAGGATTTGGTCAACGCTATGAAAAAACAAATGCGATGGAAGCAGTAAAGGCTTATGTTGAGATTGCTCATAAACATAGTTTAACGCCCGTACAGTTAGCTTTGGCATTTGTGCGATCGCGCTGGTTTGTCACCAGTACTATTATCGGGGCTACAACGATGGAACAACTCAAGGAAAATTTCAGTAGTATTGAGATTATTTTAAATAAAGATATCTTGGCAGAAATTGATGCGGTTTATGCTCGATATCCAAATCCCACACCTTAATCAGTAATTCAAAATTCAAGTAATACAACTTGGATGCACGTTAACTTAATGACTTGGAGTAAGGTTATGAGAACGATTGAAACTACAGTGACGGTGACAGCAGATGGCAAAATTACTTTGCAACTACCACCCGATATTCCACCGGGGGAACATCAAATTGTACTGATTATTGATGAGAATTTAGTAGAAAATAAAACAAAGCATCCACCGCTTAGTTTTCCTGTGATTCATGTTGGCTATTGGCCGGATAACCTTTCTTTAAGACGTGAGGATATGTATGGTGATTGGGGACGCTAATCCTGTTTTTCTCGATACTAATATCCTCGTTTATGCCAGCATTCCTGAGTCACCCTTTCACTCGATAGCTGCCAACAGAATTCAGATTCTTGAAGAGGTTGGACATGAATTGTGGATTAGTCGGCAAGTATTGCGGGAATACTTAGCTACCCTCACCCGTCCGCAGGTATTTACTGAACCGATACCAATCGCAACCCTTAATGCGGAAATTCGTTTTTTTGTCAATCATTTTCAGATTGCTGAAGACAATTCTCAGGTAACAGAAAGACTTTTGACATTAATGGAACAAGTTGCTGTAGGGGGTAGGCAAGTGCATGATGCCAATATCGTTGCCACGATGCAAGCTTACGGAATTAATCAGCTACTCACTCATAACACCGTTGATTTTGAGCGCTTTGCTGAATTTATTACTGTGTTGCCATTGGTAGAAAATATAGCTTAGGGTAGGATTTAGAGGAAAAGTTGATTGTTCATTATCAGACTTCTTGCACTAGTCATTTTAACTCTACAGTTTAAGGCAGGCGGGACGCCTACCCCACAACCCACAACAAAAAGGGTGTCTGCCTATTCAACTGCCAATTCTTGAAAGAGTGGCAAAAGTCGGTCAACATCTAACAAAAAAACAGTCAATGTTCCTGATTCCTGGGGAATGACAGCCACCTGACTGGCAATATCTAATGTATCCGCACGACGATAAGATTCAGGTAAAATACGAATCATAGAAAGCGGTACTTCCATTAAACTTGGAGTTTCCGCAACGGGAATACCATAGAGTTCACCTGTTGCATTTTGAACCACTATTAGATAACCATTGAGATTAGATCTATCGCCTTGACTAGCTTTAAAAAATTGCCGATGTAAGTCTACAACAGTGATTTCACTTTCACCTAAATGGGTGACTCCTACAGCTCCGATTCCACTACCATAAGTAGAGGTATGATTTACCACTTTATAAACGGCATCAATCCGCAAAGCTAGATTTAGATTACCCATGCTAAAGACGACAATTTTTAGAAATGATGTCGCCTGCCGAGGTCGTAAAAACTTGGGTTCATCCGATGTCAAAGGAATTAATTGATTGCTCATAATACAAATAACAAACAACAAATAACAAACAACAATTAAACCATTACTTGTTCAAGCTGACGTTGACTCATAAGCTGTTTAATTGCTCCTAAAAATTCTTGTTCTAAGTAGGGCTTGGTGAAGTAAGCATTAGCACCTAATTGCATCGCTAGCCATCGATGTTTATCATTACTGCGAGAGGTTAACATCACTACAGGAATTTGGGAAAATTGAGGGTTTTGGCGACGATGGCTTAAGAATTCAAAACCATTCATATTAGGCATTTCAATATCACAAATAATCAGTTTTACGAATGAGCTTTGCTGCAACCGCTCTAGGGCTTCTCGTCCATCCCTAGCTTGCAAAACTCTTATCCCTGCTCGTTCTAAACTCAGGGCTAAGGTACGCCGCAAAGCAACTGCATCGTCTACCACTAAAACGGTAGGAGTTTTAACTGTTTTAGGTTCTAGTTTTGTCTTGCTAGTTAATACCTTCTCTGGCATTACTGACTCATTAGCAGTTGCCTGGGCATTAACTCCAGTGATAATGGCGCTTGCTGTCGCACTTTGAGATAAAAGTTGTTCCAACAGTGCCGTTGCATCAATGACAGGAATCACGCTACCATCCCCTAAGATGGTGCAACCGTAGGTAAAACTGGGAGGCGCAATCACAGCTCCAAACGGTTTGATTACTAATTCTTGCTCTGTGACTAGGCGATCGATTTCTAGAGCGAGAAAGTTTTGCTCGTGGCGTAAAATAAGCAGTGGTCGCGCCCAATTTTCGGGTGTAGGTACGGACAGTAAAACACGGCTGGGAGATGTATCTGGTAAGGGACAAGCATAGTCTAAAAGGTCACTTAATCGATGGGTGGGAACAATTTCGCCACGCCAGTGTAAAAACTGTTTCGTGCCTGATTTTTTTAGTTGTTCAGTGCGAGGAATGACGATTTCTTCTATACTGTCAGACGGTAAGGCCAAGGCAATCGAACCACTAAAACAAACGAGTAACTTGGCAATCGTTAAGGTTAAGGGCAAGCGTAAAGTAAAGGTAGTACCAACATTGGCTTCTGAGGAAACAGCAATTGTACCTTTGAGAGAGCGTAGTTGCGATCGCACTACGTCTAACCCCACTCCCCGTCCTGACAGTTCACTCACTTCCCTCGCCGTTGAAAATCCGGGCTCGAAAATTAAGTTAAATAGGCGATTGTGCGCTATCATCGCTAGTTGGTCAGGGGATAATAATCCCAATTCCACGGCTTGCTGACGAATCCGTTCTAGATTTAAACCTTGGCCATCATCCCTGACTTCAATAATGGTTTGACTGCCTCGGTGATACGCTCGAATTTCAATTAACCCTTGCTCTGGTTTCCCTTGTTGCCGCCTGACTTGGGGCGATTCAATCCCATGATCGAAGGCATTGCGAATTAAGTGCAGCAAAGGGTCATATAGTTTTTCTAAAACCGCCTTATCTACCAAAACCCCTGTACCACTCAGTTTTAACCTGGCGGGTTTGTGATAAGTGGCGGATAAATCCCGCAACATCCGAGGAAAACGGTTAATAACTTCCCCTAGTGGCAACATCCGTGCCCACATCAACTCATCCCGAAGCTGAGTCAGCATTTGTCGCTGTCGTTCTAGGGTTTGATCGGTGGCCTTGGCAAATAAGACAATATCATCCACCGATTCCTCGAGCTGCATCATCTCTTCTAAGAGCCCTTGGAGTTGGGAGTGTACGACTCCATAGCTATCTAGTTCTAAGGAATCAAAATCATCAAAATCAGAGCGAGGGATTTTCAAATCTCTTAACTGACTGAATGAGTGGGGAATTGTCCCATCGCTGCGGCGTTCTGGAGCAATCAGCATTTGGTCTGACAGCTTCCGCAAATAACCCACCAAATTTTGCACTCGTGAAAATCGATTGAGCAGTTCTCGCACCGAACCCTGTAATTGCTCATTTTGCAGAGAAAGTCCATTACGGTTGATGGCCAACTCACCCACTAAATTATTCATCCGTCCGAGTCGTTCTAAGTCAACCCGCACCGATAAACCCGCAGTAGGGGAAGCTTCACTCTTGGAGTTGGCGGAGGATTGATGGCGAGGCGAATTTGGAGCTTTAACTCTCTGATTGGGGACGGCAATTTCTGCGTTTTGTGCTGCCTCTTCAGAAATAAGTGGGGGTAAGCGATCAAATAGTTGCTCGATCTGTTGTACCCTCGCTTCTAGTGTCTGTGGGATTTCAATCGCCTCGATTTCCTCAAATTGTGCCTGTTGATGGGAAGGGAGTGCAGGTGTTGCAGGAACGATGGCACTAGAGGTTACAACCTCTGGTTCCTCACTGTCTGATTCGACCTCTACAAGCTCAAAGTCCAGAGTATCCTCTGCTTGAGCTTCGGGTAATGATGCGATTGTCCAAGGAGCAGCGCCAAAGGTGTTCACCAAATCTGCTTCTAACTCCTCCTGCTCATCAACGCTGTGTATTTCTTCTGGAGTAAGAAAATCGCTAGTCTCCACTTCAGGCATGCCGATAGCGCTGCCAAAGATATCTTCGAGGGAGGGAATGGCACTATCTTCTGGGTTAATGCTCGATTCGAGTTCGGGAGTGAATTCAGAAATGGGAACCGAGGGAATGTTAGATATAGGAGCAGTATTCGATTCAGTAAAGGCGACTAAATTTGGAGAGGGGCTGATATTACCCAATCCCATCCCTTCTAACAGCGCCAGTCTAGCCCTCTCAAAATCAGCGTATGCCAGTTGTGTAATTTCTAAAGCTTGGTTGGGGTGAGCCTCTACTGCACGAAGGGTTGTTTGGGCGATCGCGCCAAATTCCGGCAAGTTCAGCAACTCTGCAAACCCAGCAAATACCTCTGCTTGAGCTCGGAGTTCTCCGGCGACTTCATAGCCTTGAGGATAAGCCAAAACCGCCCCTAGTCGCTCTAATCCTTCTGCCACATCCACTTCAAAGATTGAGCGAGTCATATCTACCCCCAGATCGGCTGAACTGGGCATATATGAATCTGCTTGAGTGAGGGCGTCCCCTAATCGTTCCTCAATCTGGGCGAAGATCGGTTCGGCAAAGGCTAGGGCTTGCTCAGCGTTAAAACTACCGATTTGAATCTGCTCAAGGAGTGGTAGACGCAAGCAATCGTAAGCCCAAAGTAGTTGAGTTTCTAAGTCCGTATCGATTTTCAGGCTTTCACTGTAGAGTGCTTTGAAAATATTTTCTAGGCGATGGGCAAGAGTGGCGATCGCCTCTAGCTCGACACTAGCAGCTCCTCCTTTAATCGAGTGAGCCGCTCGCATTACATCATGAACTTTTGCAGGGCTTTTCTCTTGTTTGAGCAACAGTAAACCATCTTCAATCGCCTGCAACAGTTCCGGAGCTTCTTCTATAAAAAATTGATAGGCTTGGTCACGAATATCAGGGTTAATAGCCATAGTTTGTTATTGGTTGTTGGTTATTTGTTGTTTGTTATTGGTTGTTTGTTGTTGGTTTTGATTCCCCCCAACCCCATTCAAAAGGCTACGGTGTACATACAAGTCTTATCCGTTAGCATTTGAGGTTGTTCAGCCCCCTAAATCCCCCAATTCTGGGGGACTTTGAGATTCCGATTCCCCCCAAATTTGGGGGGTTAGGGGGGCTAAATGCAGTATTTCGAGGTCGATTACGAGATGTGTACGGTAGCCTTAATAAGGGGGGCTGGGGGGGTAAACAGACAACCAACAACAAATGACTAACTGACTTTGAACTGTCCTACCTCCGTTTCTAGTGCTTGCGCCACCTTCAGGAGTTGTTCAAATGAAGAGGATACAAACGTGGCTTCTTTGGAGGTTTTTTCAGCGATCGCGGCCACGTTTGACATACTTTGAGTCACAGCTTGGGAGGCTTGTGACTGCACAACTGTGGCTTCGGTAATGGAGGCAACCAAGTTGCTAATCTTGGCAGAGGCGGATGTAATTTTGTTCAGACTTTGCCGGGTTTCATCCACGAGGCGAGTCCCCATCACCACCTGTTCTGTACCAGCTTCCATTGCCGCTACCACCTCGTTGGTTTCCCCTTGAATGGCAGCTACAAGTTTTTCAATTTCGCTGGTAGCTTCTGCTGATTGCCGCGCGAGCGATCGCACTTCATCCGCAACCACCGCAAAGCCTCGTCCTTCTTCACCGGCACGGGCTGCCTCAATACTGGCGTTTAGCGCTAGCAGGTTGGTTTGGGCGGCGAAGGTACTAATCAGGTTGACGACGGTAGAAATCTTTTGGGATGATTCACCCAAGTTTTTGACTTTTTTGGCAGTTTCTGCAACAGTTTCTCGGATTGCTAAAATCCCGTCTACCGTGCGGTTCATGGCGGTGTCACCCTCTTGCACCGTTTCGGAGGCTTCGACCACCGCCGCTAGGGCTTGTTCGGCGTTGCTGGCTACCAATTGCACGGATTGAGCCATTTCTTGGGCTCGTTCTAGTGCGACGGAAATTTCCTCGGCTTGGCGCAACGCTTCCACCGATAGGGATTGAATCGAGGCTTCGTTGGTGCTGGTGGTTTGAGCCACCTGACTTGCCGCTTCTTGCACCTGAAGTACGATTTTCCGCAAGTTACCGACTGTGGCATTGTAGGAGTCAGCGATGGTTCCGATTTCATCTGCTGTCACCCTTGCCCGGATGGTCAAGTCTCCTTTACTAATCGGGTCTACTTCCTGTAGAAGTTGTAAAGCTCGTCGTTGCAAATCTTCTTTGAGTTGGCGCTGTTCTTGTGCTAGTTGTTCCGTCTGTTCGAGCAGTAACACACGGTCTAGAGACAGACCCATCTGACCAGCTAACTGTTGCAGGAAGTTGATTTCAACGGCTTGCCAATTGTGGGGTGCTTCACAGTGGTGAGCAATCAGCAAGGCATAGGGGCGACCTTCATTGAGAATGGCTACCTCCACGCTGGCTTTAACCTCCAAACGTTCCCAGATTCTCAATTGGTCAGGGTGAAGATTGGCTTCTAGGACGTTATTGATGGGTTCCACCTGACCCTCTAAAGCGGCTTTGATCTGCTGGTCTGAAATAAAAGAGCGGTCAATTTTGGTAGTGAGGGCACTTGGCCAACCTCTGGCTACTGATTCAGCGACAATCTCTCCACCTCGGTCAGGGTCAAAGCGATACAAGAGGAGGCGATCAACGTTGAGGTTTTTGCGGGCATTATCCACAATCTGACCGAAAAGATCATTAAGTGCTTGCGGACTCAAAGCTCGAGAACCAGTGACTTCTGCAAGTAAGAGCGCTCGTTCAGCCGCGAGTTTTTGTTCATCCACAAACGCCGAAAGCTGCTGAGCCATGTTGTTAATATTTATGCCTAGTTCAGCAACTTCATCTTCCCCTTCAACTTCTAGGCGAGTTTCCAAATCTCCCTGACCAATTTTGTCTACCGCACTTGCCGCATCTAGAATCGGTCGTACTGAGCGGTTAACCAGAACAATGGCGATCGCACTGACCAATACTGCTGTGATCAGAGTACCAATAGATAGAACCAACACTAATTGATGCTGAGGTGCAAAAGCGATGCGGGTGGGTGTAGCAATCACCGCTTGCCAGTCTAGAGTCGGCAGACCTTCGAGGGGTTCAAACTTGGCATAAGCGAATAGCTTTTGCGTTTTGTCTGACTGATCGGTAAAGACTGAACTATTCGGCTTATTTTGTTCTCGCAGTTTATTTAAGCCGGTAAAAATCGGCTGAGGCTCTTGGAATTCATTCTTCTGCTCTGACCCTACAAAAATTTTATTCTCAGAGCTGTCAATCAGATAAAATTCATCTCCGTCTGTACCGAAGTTAGCAATCAACTCATTAAGACTATCAACGGGCATACGAGCTCGTGCAATGGCGATGGTTTTGCCCGTGACGCTATCTTTGACTGGTGCTGCAATATTAATAATAGGTCGTCGTTCTGGGTCTTCAGTAATGACAGGTAATCGTGGATCACTAATGAAAGGTTGATCGGTTTTGAGTACCTGCTGAAAATAATCCCGCTCCCTTTGGTTGGGTAGAGGGTCACTTTTTGATTTGAGAATGACATTACCCTGGAGGTCTTGCACAGAAACAATGTCATAAATCTTGTAAGTTTCTACTATTTCGTTTAAAGATGCTTCTTTTTCTGCACGAGTAATAGTGTCTCTCACATCAGGTCTGACTAAAAAATTGCGATTAGCAATGACCTGAATATCCCCATAACGCTCACGCATGAATCGTTTTACTTTGTCTTCCACACCAACAGCACGAGCTATTTTGACTGTGGAAATTTCTTTAACAATCTCTTGGTTCGCAACAAAATAGGCAGTTCCTCCTGTAATAAGAACTGGGATTGTACCGAGAGCAACCGCCAATGCTGTTGCTTTCGTTCGCAAACTAGCCCAGCGCCAGCGGCCTTTTTGCTTGTGAGGAAGAGCTGCTTTAGGAATCAATAAGCCAGGCTCTAGTATCCCTGTATTAGAGGTAGAGAGGGAATGAGTTCCAGCGTTTCCATTCTCTAATGCAGTGGTTTGAGGCGATGGATTATGACCATTGGTTGTAGTATTACGAGAGTTTTTAGGGGAAAGCTGAGTCATGGGAAAAACCTCATTATTAGCAACAAACAATTAATTGCAAGTGACTGAACATGCAAAAGTTACAGGAAAGCTCAAAGGTCTAGTTAAGCAAGACCCCATTGAGGTATTGAATTGGAATCAAATCTTTAACGTTTCAGAGCCGAGAAAGGGTAATGGTGCAATTAGCTTTTATTTCTACTCATTCCCCATGAACAACGATACAAATTTCGGCACAAAGCCGCTTTTAGGCTTTTTAGGTTAGTACAGTACAACGTAAGTAAAACGGTTCTCCATGCATCATTTAAACAGGAGCATTTTCAACATTTTAAATGCATGAATACGTGAATTTCAACTAGTAGTCTAAGTTATCGTGGCATTGCTCTAATAATGGCTTGCCCATCCATAACCACTAGCATTTCACCATTGGGTTTCAACCAATAACCCCGCAAAAATGGGGCGAGTTCAGGGGTAACGATAGACGCTGGCGGAGATTGAATCCAATCCGGATTACACCATTCAATATCTTCTACGCGATTGATGACAACACCTAACAGATATTTATTCAGGTTGCTTGCCATTGTTGGGTCAGAATCAGCCTGTAAAACAACTGCTCGATAGACTGAAGTACTATTTGCCTGTTGGTGCCAGGGAGTAAGACCGACTAAGTGTCCTAAATCCACAATCCAAAGAATTTCGCCTCGCCAATTGTAGACACCCATCACCCAAGCAGGCATATGAAAAATTGGTACAATCTGACCGTTAGGAATCGACAACACTTCAGTCAATTGCTCCATTGGCAATAAAGCAGTGGTATCGGGCATGAGATGAAATCGTAAAAACTGCTTGCTTGCTTTTGAAGAAATGTTGTCAGTAGGAGGGACTAGGAAACCTGGAACTGAAAGAGAGTCAGACATAAACCGAAAAGAAGATTAGCGGAGCAAAAATCCTACTTGTTCGTAGTGTAATTCATCAGTCATGGTTCATTAGTTCGGAGCAATACGAATATGCTTGAAGTCTAATGAATTATGAACAATAGCTTATAACTACGAACAAGAAAGAAGAGAAATAAATTCTATAAATCTCTAGCTTTTGAGTAGTTGCTTAACGGTACGTACAAATTCTTCCTGGTCTACAGGTTTAGCAAGATACGCATCTGCTCCTTGTTTCATGCCCCAAAATTTATCCATCTCTCCCCCTTTAGTTGAGCAGATCACAATAGGAATTTTACTGGTAGCGGCTGCTGATTTAATTTCTCGGCAGATTTCAAATCCACTCGATCCAGGTAATACAACATCAAGAATAATGATGTCGGGTTTCTGACTATTGAGTTTAGCTAGGGCTTCTTCTCCACTATTAGCGGTCAAAACATTCAGGCCGCCTTGCTGTAAACAGCGAGAGAGAACTTGCATATCGGTTGCACAATCTTCAACAATTAGAGCAGTATTCATGAAAAATTCACCTCATTGATTAACAACACAAAGTATGAAAGTAGTTGTTAGTTATTTGTTATTTGTTATTTGTAGGTCTTATTCATGAAATGAAAAGAATTTACAATTCCATCGCCTAAAATTGAAACAACAAACAACAAATAATTGGTAACAAACTACTGGCTAACTGCCCCCTGTTTTAAATGTTTGCGTAGGACGCTAAGCACTATACCAGCATCGATAGGTTTGCTCAGGAAATCGGACGCACCAACTAACTTAGCTCGCACCCGATCAACGATGCCATCATTTCCGGTTAAGATAACGATTGGAGTTTTCCGGAAATGAGAAAGCTTGCGTAATTGTCCGCAAATTTCATACCCATTGGCATTGGGCATTACTAAGTCTAAAAAAATCAAATCTGGCTTACGAGCTAAGAGGATAGAGAAGGCTCGCATCGCATCACCTACTCCTAAATACTGATACCCTGCCGCTACTAGCAATGTTTCCATTGTTTGCCGAACTAAAGGACTATCATCCACGCAAGCAATTAAACGTTCAGTAGAGTCTACCCGTGCCAATGGTTTTTCAGGAGTAGGGGTGTCCACTGGATTGGATAGATCAGGAATGCTCACTAGTTCTATCCAATCTAATTGAATGTAAGGCAACAGTGAACGGATAACTTGTACAATATCCTGCCTCATCCTGACGGATAAATCCCTTAAAGTATGTTGCCCATCTAGCAAATTAGTCAATGTTTGGTAAAGTATTGGCGATGTTCGCTTTTGGAGTTCTTCAGGTTGTTTAATCACAGGTGCCATGTTAGGCGAATAGTCAGCCAGTCTAGGATTGCGCCAAGCTTGACAGCGACGTTGAACTTCTACAATTGCTTCGTTTACATCAATCAAAACCAGTGGTGATGATAAGGAGTTATCTGGATTGATATGATAAATGACACGCATAGCTTGCGCGATATCAAACAATATTTCTGCAATCACTGAGCGAATCATTTGAGTTACTTGTTCACTAGTGATTTTTTGTTGTGATACCCACAAACTCAATAGTTCATATTCCCATCCCATGGGTGAAGATTTAGGGTTTAATTTCGCTAAATCATTTTGGATGGTTGAACTGTGTACTCTCATCTGAGGACAGTAAGCTTTTAAATTTCTTTGCCACCGCCTAACGGGATGAGTTCCACCCATCGCATATACAATATGGCCTTGATATAAATAAAAGACCCACTGTTCTTCTTTAGAACTGGTAAAGACAAGTTGTCCACTAAACCGAAGCCGCTTCAAGGTTTCGAGAAACTGTATTTGCTTTCCAGCCGTAAACAGACTCACTGAGGCAAGAGGAGGTGCTTGTTGGACGCTTCTCACCACACTTTCTCCATAACTCGTTAACTCGCTAAATTTTGAGGACGATAGTCTTCAGGTCAGGACTTACGCCAAATTCACTATCAACACTCGATTTTGTGAATTTTTGAATGGAATTCGACCTATCAGTAGAATGACTGCATGAGTCCTCAGGTATTTTCACTCGGCAAAGACACACTCATAAGTGAATGTAAAAGCTTTGACGCTAGGCTTTGAACGGGCGATGCAAACTTAATATTGAGAAAGTTTATCTCTAAGCTGATATAGAAAAATCAATCCTTTTAGGTTTATGTCATACAGGATTGAAGGACTCGTATTACAAGCCTCTGTAATCAGTATTAGCATTAATCTATGAAAATGTCGCTATTAAATCTATAAGTTTATAATTTCTTTTATTTTTTCAAGGTAGTTTTTAACTGCTTAAATTTTTAAGCGATTGCAAAATATAGTTAGCCAATTTTGGAGTGTATTTCAGAACCTGGGGCGGTTGGGACAAAACAAAAATGAAGGGTAACTATTTAAAGTAGGTGATGGTGAAGCCTTTTGTCATCCCCCTAACTGTATTCATATTTTATTTACTGAGAAATTAAAAAGTAGAGTTTAATTTTGCAATACAAAATACTTTTATTGAAACTATTTAATATTTGAATATTGGGTTTTATTAATAATCATTAATGGAGGTTTATTATCGTTCCAATAATAAATCTATGTAATACATCTGGAGATAAGATGAATCCGGAAATACTCTCAAATTAGTTATAAAAATATTCTTTATGGCTCCTTTCAAGGCGCAAGATTGGAAATGCAATTTTAGTATTGGGCGATACAGGTTTTACAATAACAGGGGAACTGGGAACTCAAAAGATACATGGTGCGTACTCCCAAACTAACCTTCGATCGGGGAACTCTTCTATTACATCCGCCACCAAAGGGCAAAACTTGGGTGGATTATGCCACATGGGATGACCGGGTGGAAAAATTCCGTATCCTAGGCATACACTACCGTCCATTGGTCGAGACGTTGCAAACGGAAGGGACGGATTTTATAGATGAGGCCAAGGAATTTTTCCCCTTAGAATTGTCTCCTAGTTTTGAGATGGAACCTTACCCCCATCAAAGCGAAGCCCTGTTGGCTTGGAAGCAGGCAGGACGCAAAGGGGTAGTAGTGCTTCCCACCGCAGCCGGGAAAACCTACCTCGCCCAACTCGCGATGCAATCCACACCTCGCACGACGCTAATTGTGGTGCCAACGTTGGACTTAATGCATCAGTGGTATGCCCACTTAACGGCAGCGTTTCCGGATGCCGAAGTGGGGTTATTGGGGGGCGGTTCGCGGGATCGCACTCCCATTCTGATTTCAACTTACGATAGTGCCACTATCCATGCAGAAGCCTTGGGGAATCAATATGCGTTGCTAATTTTTGATGAGTGCCATCATTTACCCACTGATTTCTATCGGGTGATTGCTGAATTTGCGATCGCCCCCTATCGTTTAGGACTCACCGCCACTCCCGATCGCACCGATGGCCGTCATTGGGATTTGAATGCCTTAATTGGGCCAGAAATTTATCGCAAGTCACCTGAAGATTTAGCGGGTTTGGCTTTAGCTGAACATAAGGTGATTCAAATTAAAGTGAAGTTGTCCCAAAAAGAACGCGATCGCTACAATATCTGCATTAAACTCCGCAATGACTTTTTAAAAGACTCGAAAATTTCCCTAGGGAGTTTAGATGGGTGGCAGAAATTTGTCATGGCCAGTGCGCGATCCCAAGCGGGACGCAGGGCGATGTTAGCACACCGGGAAGCCAAAGAAATTGCGATCGGAACGGATGGAAAATTACGGATTCTTACTGACTTACTCGCACAACATTACCCAGAACGTATCCTCATCTTCACCAACGATAACGCCACAGTTTATCGTATTTCTCAAGATTTATTGATTCCAGCCATTACCCATCAAACCCCCGTCAAGGAACGTCATGAGATACTTACTCGTTTTCGAGAAGGCGAATACAAAACCTTAGTCGCATCCCATGTCCTCAATGAAGGGGTGGATGTTCCCGATGCACGGGTGGCCATTATTTTATCCGGTACGGGTTCTAATCGGGAATATATTCAGCGTTTGGGTAGAGTCTTACGTAAAGGTTCTGATCAAAATAAACTGGCACTGCTTTATGAAGTGGTGGCAGAAGATACCAGTGAGGAAAAAACCTCAGTACGGCGGCGCGGTTCAGAGGTGAAACAGGAACCCCGACGCCGAAAACCCATCGAAAAGCCGAAGCCTAAACCCCGGCAACTAGAACTAGAAATTTTACCGTCTCCCTCAATTTATGAGGTGAATCCTTCTAAGAGTAAGAAAGCTGCTGAATCAACTGCTAAGTGGAAAGAAGACGATGAACCCGATTTCTGAGGTTATACCAAACCTTAATAAAAAGATGAAAAAACTCCTCATTGCTCTCGTGATTCAGAAACCGATGGCTCCTGAACCCTTCTGGGCTTGCCAAAAAATAAATAATAAAATAATGCACTCTGTACCAAACAGATAAGTAAAATCAGTCTCGAAAAAGGCTATGGTTTGGCATTAAACAATATTGGTGGAGAGCCACACAAAGCGGTAGTCTCCACCAAGGCGAAAGATTAGCCTAAATATTTTAAAGTATAATAACCACTGCTAACATCTCACTAAAAAGTAAGGGAGGCTAATCAAGCTAAGTAAGAGAAATAAGCGTGGAGTACGCGAGAATCAACCCTTGGACAAACAATGTCCGTTCCTACTAATCCTGATACCGTATTTTGGCAATCAAATGCCTGAGATACCAAAGCGGCTGTTTCTAGATAACTTAACGAATTTCCAGATTCCCATTCTGTCAGTAGGAATAACAGAGGGCTGAGGGCATTTTCCTGCTCAGAAGCTGCCTCAATCAATCGTGCTTGCCACTGCTGATAATCAGTCCACTCGATAGAGTAACCGAATGCTTGGATTTCCTGCACAAGTTGGCTAAAAGACACGGTGTGAGGACTCACGAGGTGAAAGGCTTGTCCTAATGATGCAGATTGTTGCGACAGATGGATAATCGATCGCGATACATAATCCACCGGAGTCAGACTCATGTTTAAGTCTAAGTTTGGCGCAAGTCCCAATTGAGTCAAACCTTTAATCAGTCGGCAGATTAAATCATTCGCTTGAGATGCACCGCTTTGACTATGCCCTGTAATCGTACCAGGTCGGTAGATCGAAACTGGAATTCCTCGCTCATGAGCGGTTTTCAGTAACTTTTCTGCTACCCATTTACTTTGAGCATAACCATCAGAAAGTCCATCACTGCAAGCGAGTTCATCACTTTCTAAAATCTGGGACATCCCGACATAATGAGGGGATTGAAAAACATCAAGCGTGGAGATGAAATGGACGGGTTTAGTTTTAACCTGGCTGGCTAATTTCAAAATTTCCTGGGTTCCAAGAACATTCGCTGCCCGCAAAGCGGAATAGGGATAAATTAAATTTACGAATGCCCCGTTGTGATAAATCAGGTCAATTTCATTAGCCAATGTCTGAAATTCTGGCTCAGAAATTCCCAAGTTAGGCCGCGATAAATCACCCAGAATCGGTATGATTCGATGTTCTAGTCCTTCTTGTGGGACAAGGTAGCGTTTTAGGTTACTAGAGAGCTTTTCTCGGGCTTGTTCCAGACTTGAAGCGCGAACCAGACAGTAGATATCGGCTTGAGTTTGTTGCAGAAGTTCGTGCAATAAAAAAGCGCCTAGAAAACCAGACGCCCCGGTTAAAAAAATCCGTTGAGGTTCAGTGGTAGAGGCAAAAAAAGGGGTTTCGGGGCGGATGGTTGAGTCTAAATGGGTATCGGCTTCTAAATCTACAACAGCGATGGGCTTAGGCGTTGAGGACGATTGGTTCTCTAAACTCACCGTAATAGTGTCAGCGAGTTGAGCAATAGTGGGAGCCTCAAACAAGGCAATTAAGGGTAACTCTACCTGGAATGTTGTCCGGATCTGGGACAGGAGTTGAGCGGTGAGTAAAGAATGTCCGCCTAAGTCAAAGAAGTTATCATGAATTCCGACTTGCTCGATACGCAAAACCTGTTTCCAGATCTGGGCTAATTGTTCTTCAACCAGGGTACTAGGAGCAATGTAGGTTTCTTCTAAAAGCGATCGCATCGGAGTAGGTGCCGGTAATGCCTTGCGATCCACCTTACGATTGGGCGTTAAGGGGAGGGCATCAAGCATCACAAAGGCAGAAGGAACCATGTACTCTGGTAGTTTCTCCTTGAGAAACGAGCGCAAATGTGCCAAGGTTAAACCCTGGGTTTCGATCAGATACTCCATACTTTGATAAATTTGAGCCTGTTCTTTGCGAGTAAACTCAAATTCAATCCCCACATACTCCTGATCAGACCAAGCAATGATTCCCCTCAAGCTGAGTTCATCTTGCACTCCGGGGACTTGCAGTCGCAGACAAAGCCGTTGACGGATTTGCCCGATAGATTCGGGATGAGCAACCAAACACATTCCACCCCGACTAATATTGTGTGTGGTCATCTCTAGGGTGTGTCCTGGCTCCAATTCCACCTGGCAAGGGCATTGTAGGGGGACTCGAGGCTCCGTACGACGGAGATCGCTAACAATTAGTCCTTCAGTTTGAGCAATGTGTTTTACACTCTGATGCAAGAGGGCTTGCTCAGTGGGCGTCGTTTGGAACACAATGCCGGCCTGTCCTTGCTCTCGCCAAGCCAAGGTTCCATCGAGGCAAAGATCATCTTCAATTCCAGGTAATTGCAGACACAGGCGCAAGCTCATACCCTGATCCCAATCTTCGGGGATATTGGTGAGAGCGATGCCATTTGAGGACAGATCAACCGTGGTGATAGGTTCACGATGTCCATCCCACTCAACCCAAACCTTGCTCTGGAAAGGGACACGCTCTACACTGAGGTCAGTAACGAGGTAAGCAACGAGGCGCTTGTCTCCGGGAACGTCTTCTCGGGCAATGACTACGGCCTCGCGGATGGCAGGGTGTTGGTAAAGTGCCGCTTCAATGTCTCCCAATTCAATGCGGAAGCCGCGAATTTTCACCTGATGGTCAACCCGGCCAATAAATTCGATTGTACCGTCGGGCAAGTAACGGGCTAAATCTCCGGTTCGGTAGAGGCGGGCATCAGGTTGGCGACTAAAGGAGTCCTGAACAAATCGTTCGCTCGTCATTTCCGGTCGGTTGAGGTAGCCTCGGGCTAAACCTACTCCACCAATCAGGAGTTCTCCGGGTTCTCCGATGGGTGCGAGTTTCAGGGGGTCTTGTTTCCAATTCTGGTCTGGGTCAATGAGATAAATTTGAGTATTGGCGATGGGGCGACCAATGGGAATCGGAGCATTTCCGGGTTGGACTTGATGCAAGGCTGACCAAATTGTGGTTTCGGTTGGCCCGTACATATTCCAAACTGAGGCACTCCGTTCTAGGAGTTGGTTGGCCAAGTCTCGGGACATGGCTTCTCCACCGCAAAGAATTTTCAGCCGACGCTCACCTTGCCATCCGGCGGCGAGTAACATTCGCCAAGTGGCAGGTGTGGCTTGCATCACCGTTGCACGCGATCGCCCAATTGCAAAGGTTAATTGAGCCGCATCCGAGGCCACTTCCCGCGATACCAAGACTACACAAGCGCCCACCGTGAGGGGTAAGAAGAGTTCTAAGGCGGCAATGTCGAAAGAAATGGTTGTCACCGCCAGTAAGATATCTTGGTCGGTGAGTCCGGGCGCTTGGCTCATGGAGGTGAGGAAGTTGACCACACCTCGATGCAGAACCTGAACTCCTTTGGGTTTCCCAGTGGAACCGGATGTATAGATGGTATAAGCTAAGTTGTCCGGTGTCGCTGTACTATTTGGGTTCTCGGGGCTAAATTTTGCTAAAGTGTCCTCCTCGGTATCTAGACAAACAATCTGCACTGAATGCTGGGACTGTTGCTCACAGACAGTTTGGATACGGGTAATTGCTTCGCGATCAGTTACTAACACAGACAATTGGGAGTCTTCAATCATCAGTGCCAAACGTTCCTCGGGATAAGCCGGATCGAGAGGCACATAAGCTCCTCCGGCTTTGAGAATTCCTAGCAATCCTACGACCATTAAGAGTGATCGCGTCATGCAAATTCCTACTAATGTCTCAGTCCCTACTCCTAGCTTCTGCAAGTAGTGAGCGAGCTGATTAGCCTGTTCGTTGAGTTCTCGATAGGTTAGGGATTGGTTCTCCAGAATGACGGCAACTTTATCGGGCGTGCGTTCTACTTGAAACTCAATTAACTGATGAATACATTGATCGGCTGGATAAACCGATTGAGTGCGATTCCACTTTTTCAACAACTCTTGTAATTCGGTTGAAGCTAAAAGTAAATTCACGGATTCTTGTCTCCCGTAATACGCTCGTAATATGTATTACATTCATAACTTGAAATCGAATGGACTAGTATCTATCTATATGCTGAGGTTTTGAGTTAGTTATTTAATGTTTTTCGCAAAAAAGTAACCATTTTTATTCAATAATTAAGAATGAATTCTATTCTATAAATAGAATAAATTTACGTCTATAATTTGCAAGATGAGTTCCGTTTTTCCTTTAAAATAGCCATCGTAGCGGTCTAACTTAACTTATGAATTAAAATACCGATAGATTAGATTTTTGTTGATTATTCCAAATTAAAAATTATTAACCTTTTTACGTTGTAAATACATAATCTCCATATAAGCCACATTTTTTTTATATACAAATACAGAAAAAATAGTATTAAAGAACGGGCATTTCGCCCGTTCAGTTAACTTAGATAGGTATAAAAAATAGCACCAATACTACTCCATAGAAGGGGGAATTCCTAATGCGGCTGCTTCCTCGGGTGCTTGAGCAACAATTTGATTTTTACTAAAGAAGAAGTAGTAGAGTGTTGCTAAAACAAGAATGATTCCCACCCCGAAAATACCCGGTCGGTAGGCAGGAACCGCTAAACAAGCAACCAATGCAAATATCGCTAAGCCAACCCCAACAACAGCTCCCAATATTCCCAAGGGACTTTCATAGGGTCTGAGAAGTCGGGGACGGCTAAACTTAAGCTTGATGTAGCTAAACATGACCAAAATGTAAGAAATCAATGCTCCAAACACTGCCATATTCAAAAACACAGCATCTACTGCATCACTACCGAACTCAATCACTTCTACACAGATTAATCCGATAGTTGTACCCAAAATTAAGGCTCGGTAAGGGCTATAGTTTTTATTGGTTACTGAAATCCATTGGGGAATATACCCAGCACGGGAAAGGGAAAACAGGATACGCCCATAACCGAAGATTTGGGTGGGTAAGCTAGCCCCCAATCCTAAAGCAAGAGAAAGGGCTGTAATCAAGGTACTCGTAGACCCCTTACCAAAGTAAGCTTCTAAGCCTTCGCCTAGGGGTACATTGGTTTGACCAATGGCAAGAGCCCCTCCTCCAATACCCGAATTGAGTACCAGTGTAAAAACCGATAGGATAATCAGAGTCACCATCCCTGTGATCAGGGCAATGGGCATATTTCTCGGTACGTTTTCGGTTTCCTCACTGGCTAAGGGGAGTAACTCAATCGCTAGATAAAACCAAATTGCATAAGGGATTGAGGCAAAAACACCATTCCAGCCTTTGGGTAGCCAACTCGCTTGTCCTGGTTCAGGAGGAATATTAAAGAGTAATTCCGGATTAAATACACCTGAACCCAGCAGACTGATATAGAAGGTGCTGAGTACCATAATGGCTAATAAAGTCAGAAACAGACTAACATTCAAAGTTAGTTCTAGTCCTTGAATTGTGATAGCCATAAAAATACTGTAGGCAACCAACCAGACAATATAGCTGGGCAAGCCTTCGGGAAGCACAGGCTTGAGGTAATTGCTCATACTAAGGACTAAGGCCGCGGTTGCCAAAATGTATTCGATGCTAACAGCAATCCCACAGATAAAGCCCCAAAAAGGCCCAAAGGCATTGCGGGTGAAAGAGTATAAGCCCCCGGCATGGGGAAGTGCTGCAGACAGTTCGGCCAGGCAAAAGACCATGCACAAATACATGATTGCCATCAGGAAGGTTGCAATCGCTAACCCCCAAAATCCACCGGCGTCTAAACCATAGTTCCAGCCGTAGAAATCACCGGAAATGACTGCGCCGACGCCTAAACCCCATAACAAAAACCAACCGGCTTGGCCATTAAGCTGCCGTCGCTTCAGATAATTTGCGTGAACTCTTCTGTAGGAAGAAATTCCTTCAGGATTTTGCATGGATATTCCCTATTATCAACTCGTTTCGAGAGGCTTCCATATCGAGCAACTGCTCAAGCCAAACGTTTTAGAGGGATTCTCAAATGGATGAAGTCCATTCTTGATATCAGTCGCAACTGCTTAGAGGACTCCAGTCTCATCTGTATTACGCCAATCGAGAACCTCATATTACATGTACAAGTTCTAGAACTGGCAACAGGACAAAACTTTGATTAAATTGAAATTTTTGATTTACATCTCATACCGCATTCTGTAATACGGCATTTTAGCCGATAAAAGCGGAAAATTTATCAAATAAATGCTGCAGGCGAATGCCCTTGACAAAGAAAAATTTTCGTGAAGACTGGTGAGAGATTAATAAGGAAGCAGGCTTCTGTTAACCTGAACAAATAAGCGATTGTGCAAGGATAGTCCAAGACGTGTAGGGCTGTTTCGTACACCTCTTGCCAAAGTAAGCTGCTACGCAGCTAAATTTAATAAACAGCATTACCCTTGTTTTTAATTTT
>CAZPRJ010000090.1:0-30081 GCA_964588805.1 uncultured Microcoleus sp.
ATACTGGATGAGAGAAAGTTGGTTTTTGTAAGAGATGGCCATAAAAATCCCTGACTCCTGACTCCTGACTCCTGACTCCTGACTCCCTTATTCAACCAGCTTACAAAAGTTGAAGGAAGTGTCATTAAAGCAGGAGAGAGCTGTTTAATAGAATATTCCTTTCAAAATCAAAATTTATCTCTATGAACCAGGATAAGCGTCAGGCTTACTGGCGTGCTAATACCGCTTTAATCAGAAATCTTCTGATTGTTTGGGCGCTGGTGTCCATTGTTTTCAGTATCCTCCTCGTGCAACCGTTGAATACCCTGCGTTTGGGCGGCTTACCTCTGGGCTTTTGGATGGCGCAGCAAGGCTCGATTTTTGTCTTCGTTGCCTTGATTTTTATCTATGCCTTCCAAATGGACAAGCTCGATCGCAAATATGGTGTCAACCGTAGACGCAAGGGGGAATAAATCATGTCAGTTGAAGCTTGGACAACCACTCTGGTGATTCTCTCTTTTATGTTGTATCTCTATATCGGTTGGCGATCGCGCGTTCGAGATACTAAGGGCTTTTTTGTCGCTGGCCAAGGGATTCCGTCTCTGGCAAATGGTGCAGCCACGGCGGCCGATTGGATGTCAGCCGCTTCTTTTATCTCCATGGCCGGACTGATTTCCTTTTTAGGGTATGACGGCTCGATTTACCTCATGGGTTGGACGGGTGGCTATGTATTGCTCGCTCTGCTATTGGCTCCCTACCTACGGAAGTTTGGTAAGTATACTGTGCCTGATTTTGTGGGCGATCGCTACTACTCCAATGTTGCCCGTGTGGTTGCGGTAATTGCTGCTATTTTTGTCTCCCTCACTTATGTTGCCGGACAAATGCGGGGTGTCGGTATCGTATTTAGCCGCTTTTTACAAGTAGACATCAGCACCGGTGTGGTGATTGGGATGATTATTGTCGGCTTTTTCTCTGTATTAGGAGGAATGAAAGGCATTACTTGGACTCAAGTGGCTCAATACTGCGTCCTGATTGTGGCTTACCTGATTCCAGCGATTGCTATTTCTTTGCTATTAACTAAAAATCCTGTCCCCCAGTTGGCCTTTACCTTTAGCGATATTGTCCCCAAACTCAACCAAATTCAAACCGATCTAGGTTTTCAAGAATACACCCAACCCTTTGCCAACAAATCAATGTTGGATGTGTTGTTCTTCACGATTGCCTTAATGGTAGGAACTGCAGGACTTCCCCATGTAATCGTCAGATTTTACACGGTTCCAGATGTGCGCTCGGCTCGGTTTTCGGCGGGTTGGGCATTACTGTTTATCGCGATTTTGTACACCACAGCACCGGCTTTAGCCACCTTTGCCCGTTATAACTTGATTAACACCTTGCATGGTCAGACCATTGAAGAAGTTCGGCAGTTGGATTGGGTGAACAAGTGGGAAAATACCAAATTGTTGACCTTTGACGACAAAAATGAAGACGGACGCATCGAGTTAACACCAGATAAAGAAACCAGTGAAATTGGAATCGATGCGGATATCATCGTGCTGTCAACGCCCGAAGTCGCAAAACTAGCCCCTTGGGTAATTGCGTTGGTGGCCGCTGGGGGATTAGCGGCGGCTTTGTCTACGGCGTCAGGGTTACTGTTGGTGATTTCAAGTTCAGTTGCCCACGATATTTATTATCGAATGATTAATCCAGGAGCCTCGGAATCTCAACGAGTCTTGGTCGGCCGAGTCATGGTAGGATTTGCCCTGGCGATCGCTGGGTATTTTGGCGTAAATCCTCCTGGTTTTGTAGGGCAGGTGGTGGCCTTGGCCTTTGGTTTAGCGGCGGCTAGTTTTTTCCCAGTGATTATCTTAGGTGTGTTTGATAAGCGCACTAATCGGGAAGGTGCGATCGCTGGTATGCTCGTTGGTTTGTGCTTTACGATTTTCTATATCGTTGGGGTAAAGTTCAACAATATGCAGCCTTGGTTTTTCGGCGTCTCGGCCGAAGGCATCGGAACCCTAGGCATGATTTTAAATTTCATCGTCACTTGGAGCGTTTCCCGCGTTACTCCACCTCCACCGGCTGAGATTCAAGAGATGGTTGAAATCCTGCGGATACCCAGTGATGAACCTCCGGCGATCGAGGAATTGGATGAAGAGCATCTTGATTGATTCAAATCAATTCAAAATTCAAAATTCAAAATTCAAAAATAGTTAAAGCCGATTGTCAGTGATATCAAATCCGGTTAAACGGCCATCAAACTTGTAAGGGCGGGTTTAGGAATCAGCTTTGAGAAGTCCCGAAAACGTAACATCAAAACCCGCCCCTACGAGCATCTAGCTATTCCAACGGATTTGATATGACCCCTGACCCCTGACTTTTGCCACACCAACCAAACAGTATGGTGTGGTTTTTAATTAATTTAGTCAGAGAATAGAACTCTACAATAAAATTAGAAAAGTGAGACAAGATTAAGTAGTTTTACAACTATTTTTATCTCCCTTGTCATCTAAAAGTGTCGGTGGATAGCTTCAGCTCTACCCTAGCTTGCCGACTGTACCACTCATATTTCCCTGAATAAACGTAAAGATTTGCGTATATTTACGGCTTGTCAAGGGGATGATGTGAAAAAAAATATAAAAAATTTTTAGCTTTCTTAAGAGCTTTTTTGGATTTAGCAAAAACCTGAAGTATAACCAAAAAGAGGTCTGCGTCTATCACAGCCGCATAATTTTGTAAACCTATGCAGACTGACACTACGTCGATCGCCTTGCACACTCTCGAGCCTGTTATTGATTATTACCCCCTCATCACTTCACCCCGTACACCGCTAGTCGATGTATTGGTTCTGATGAGTCAGGGGCGAACAACTCGCCCTTTTTCTCGTGTTGCGCCCCATTCTCAGGAAAAGCTGCAATCCTCAGCCGCCAGTCTGTCTAGATTTGCCTCAACGAACTATGTTTTAGTTCAAGACGGCAATCGCCTATTGGGCATTTTGACTGCCCGAGACTTAATTCGCTGCATGGCCGATGGAGAAAACTTCGCCGCCATCAAAATTGCCCAAGTCATGACGCCGGTTGTCGTTACCCTGACTCGGACTTCATCGTGCAACCTTTTTACTGCCCTCTCACTGTTCCATCAGCATCAGATTCGTCACTTACCCGTTTTAGACGCTAACGGGCAATTTGAGGGGATGATTACAACCGACAGCATTTGCAGAGGATTGCCCGCAAACCCTGTACTCAAGAGGCAACCCGTCTGTGCTGCCATGACAACTCGAGTCGTGCGATCGCCGATTACTACCTCGATCCAAGGTCTGATCCGCTTCATGGCGCAAGAAGATACGGATTATGTGGTGATGACCGAAGTCGCAAGCAGGCCACAGTGGGCAAGAATCGAGCATAACGTCTCTTCATCATCCCATGCTCCTGTTGCCTGCTCCTATATTCCCGTTGGCCTAGTAACAGAAAGCGACCTGATTCAACTGGCTCAATTATCCTTGCTGGGGTTGGATTTATCCCAAACTCGGACACACATGGTGATGAAAACACCCCTCTTGTACATAAATCCAACCGAGTCTCTATGGGATGCCCATCAACAGATGCAACAGTGGCAAATTCAACACTGTTTAGTCGGTAGAGAGTCAGAACAATGGCTAGGGATGCTAACTCAAGAGCAGCTTTTGCGATCGCTCGATCCCATGCAAATGCTCCAAGTGATCGAGACACTACAGCAAACCCTCGATCAGCAAGCTGCACAACTCAACTCAATTAACCCATCTATCTCATACCAGCAACTCCCTAATTCATCCATTGCACCCACCCCTGTTTTAAAGAAACTGGCAGGGGAGCAAAAGTTTCTTTCATCCATAACGGGTGCGAGGCATTCGTGGAACGCTCTCAACGGTTCTTCCTCCCCAGACACGTCAACTTCCTCTCAAATTCCTAGCCTTGAAGCCGCATTACAAGAAAGCGAAGAACGTTTCCGTGCAACGTTTGAGCAAGCTGCCGTTGGTATTGCCCATGTGCGAGTTGATACCGGTCAATTTATCCGGCTTAACCAGAAATTCTGTGAGATTTTGGGCTACACTCACGCCGAATTGACCCAAAAAACCTGGCAAGAGATTACCTATCCTGACGATCTGGATAACGATCAGCGCTACAAACAACGGTTACTCGCCAATGAAATTCAGACTTACACACTCAAGAAACGATACTTTCGCAAAGATGGCTCCATTGTATGGATTAAGCTCACCCACTCCCTAGTTCGGCAACCAACTGGAGAACCCGACTACTTCATTAAAGTCATTGAAGATGTGAGCCAGACACACTCTGCTCAACAAGAATTGCAAGCGGCCAAAGAACGCCTAGAATTAGTTGCTCATGCGTCCAATGATGGCTTCTGGGACTGGAATTTACAAACAGGTGAGATTTATTATTCTCAACGCTGGAAGGAAATGTTGGGCTATCTCGATTACGAACTGCCCAATGAATTGGTGTCGTGGGAAAAAGTCATCTTTGCCGAAGATCGAGCGACGGCCTTGAAATTAGTAGAGGATTTTAATGGGGGTAAAACCTCTCGTTTTATGGTGACGCAACGCTTCCATCATAAAAATGGCTCTACCGTTTACATCCTCTCGCGAGCCACACATCTTAAAGATGACCAAGGGCGAGTGATTCGCATCGTTGGCACTCATACCGATATTAGCGAACTAATTGAAGCTCAGGACGCCTTACGCCAAAGTCAGCAGAGGATGCAGGCACTATTGAATGCACTTCCTGATTTGATGTTCCGTCAACGAGTTGATGGAACCTATTTAGATTTCAAGTTTAAGGCAGGGGATTGGATTGTTCCGTCTCAAACACTCATGACATCGGGTGAACCGGATGTTGTGATTCCCGAAGTGGTCAAAGAAAAGCATTTCCAGCTACTGCAAAAGGCGGTGGAAACGGGAGATATGCAAGCTTATGAGCTGGAATTGGAGAAACCGGAGGGCATCCGTAATTATGAGGCACGGATTGTTAAAAGTGGTGCCGATGAAGCGGTTTGTATCGTGCAAGATGTTACGAACCGCAAGCAAACTGAAGCGGTTCTGCGCGAAAATGAGCAATTTTTACGGAGTATCTACGATGGTGTAGACAAATCAATTTTTGTCGTAGATGTTCTGGACAATGGAGAATTTCGCTATGTGGGGTTAAATCCAGCTCACGAAGTTTTAACCGGGATTCGCTCCCAGGAAATTTGCGGCAAGAAACCTGAACAGGTATTACCTCCGGAAGCGGCCTTGTCTGTATGTGAACACTATCAAGCTTGTGTTGAGGCAGCAATCACAATTTCCTATGAAGAGTGCTTGCCGTTCCAAGAAGCACAAACGTGGTGGATTACTAGTCTGAGTCCCTTACGAGATGCTAGCGGACGAATCTATCGGTTGATTGGGACGAGTACGAATATCACTGAACGCAAGCAAGCTGAATTATTTCTCCGGCAGCAGGCAGAACGGGAACGTTTAGTCAATGCCATTGCTCTGCGGATTCGTCAGTCTCTGAAATTGGAAGATATTCTCAACACCACGGTGACAGAGGTACGACAGTTCCTCCAGACGGATCGGGTTTTGGTTTATCGTTTTAATCCGGATTGGAGTGGTGTTGTGGCCGTGGAGTCGGTGAGTCAGGACTGGACGGCAGTTTTAGGCAGTACGATTCATGACCCTTGTTTTGGGGAAAATTATACTCTCCTGTATCAGCAAGGCCGTGTGGGTGTGATTGAGAATGTGTATGCGGATGGGTTGACGCCTTGCTATGTGGACTTTTTGGTTCAGCTCCAAGTGACAGCTTCTCTGACTGTACCGATTATGCAAGGCGAGAAGTTATGGGGATTGCTGATTGCTCATCATTGTCAAGGGCCTCGCCAGTGGCAAACTTTGGAAATCGAGCTATTGCAGCAGCTAGCGACTCAGGTAGCCATTGCCGTGCAACAATCGGAACTTTATCAGCAACTGCAATCGGAACTCTACGAACGCAAACGAGTAGAGGATGGATTACGCGAGAGTAAGGCCGCCTTGCAACGGCAAGTTCATCGGGGTCTATTGCTCAAACAAATTACCCAAGAAATTCGCCAAAGCTTGGATGCGGATAAAATTTTTGCTATCACAGCAACGCAAATTGGTCAAGCGTTTCGCGTCAATCGCTGTCTGATTCATAGTTATATTGCTACACCCACGCCTCAAATTCCCTGTGTTGCGGAATATTTAGAACCGGGTTATGAGTCTCTCCTAGACTTTACTGTGCCGGTGCAGGGCAATCCTCATGCAGAATGTATGCTGCGTCAAGACCATGCGATCGCCTCTGCCAATGTCTACACCGACCCCCTCCTGCAAGCGACCATACCCATGTGTCAGCGCATCAGCCTAAAATCGATGCTAGCCATTCGTACCTCCTACCAAGGAGAAACCAACGGAGCCATTGGTCTACATCAATGTGACTCCTTGCGCGACTGGACACCGGATGAAATCGAACTGCTCGAGGCCGTCGCCGATCAGGTGGGCATTGCCTTAGCCCAAGCCCGTCTTTTAGAGCAAGAAAAGTACCAACGCGAACAACTTGCTCAACAAAATTTTGCCCTAGAAACAGCCAAGCAATCTGCAGAAGCCGCCAATCGAGCCAAGAGTGATTTCTTGGCCACAATGAGTCACGAAATCCGTACTCCCATGAATGCGGTGATTGGTATGACGGGATTGTTGCTAGATACAGCCCTCGATGCCCAACAGCGTAACTTTACCGAAACCATCCGCAATAGCGGTGAGGCACTCCTAACTATTATCAATGACATTCTCGACTTTTCCAAAATTGAGTCCGGTAAACTCGAACTTGAGGAGCAACCCTTCCAAATTCGGACTTGTGTGGAAGAATCCCTCGACCTGCTGGCCTCCAAAGCATCCGAAAAAGGGGTGGAGTTAGCCTATCTGATTGACCCCACAACTCCCAGTACAATTGCTGGAGATGTCACCCGACTGCGCCAAATTTTAGTGAATTTGCTCAGTAATGCCGTCAAGTTTACCCCGTCGGGAGAAGTGATTGTTTCAGTGACGGCCAAGGGAGTAGGGAGTCAGGAGTCGAGTGTGGATGAAGTCTCTCCCCATCCTTATTATGAAATTCAATTTAAGGTCAAAGATACAGGCATCGGGATTCCGGCTGACCGCTTAGATCGCTTATTCAAACCCTTCAGTCAGGTAGATTCCTCTGTTAGTCGCAACTATGGAGGAACAGGCTTAGGATTAGTGATTTGTCAGCGTTTGTGTGAAATGATGGGGGGCAGAATTTGGGTAGATAGTGAAGTGGGCAAAGGTTCGACGTTCTATTTTACCGTTATCACTCATGCTGTTTATACCGCCACTCCCACCCAACTCGATGTTCAACAACCTCAGCTATCGGGTAAACGGTTGCTGATTGTGGATGATAATGCCACTAATCGCCAAATTCTGACGCTACAGGGACAATCGTGGGGAATGCTGACTCGTGCAGCTTGTTCGAGTACCGAAGTCTTAGACTGGCTGCGTCAGGGGGAAGTCTTTGATTTGGCGATTCTGGATATGCAAATGCCGGGAATGGATGGATTGACACTGGCCACGGAAATTCGCAAGCAATCGGCTTATCAAGATTTGCCTCTGGTGATGCTTACCTCTATCGGCAAGCCAGAAATTATTGGAAACTCTAAATTAAAGCATCTGTTTACGGCTTTTCTCAACAAACCGATTAAGCAATCTCATTTGTATAATGTGCTCAATCAAGTCCTGCTCGGACAACCGATTAAAGTCCGACCCAATTGTTCGCTGGCTGCGGAACTCGATCCTTTCTTAGCACAGCGATTGCCGCTTAAGATTTTGTTGGCGGAGGATAATGTGGTAAACCAACAGGTGGCTTTACAGTTATTGCAACGGATGGGTTATCGAGCCGATTTAGCCAGCAATGGGTTAGAAGTCCTGGAAGCATTGCGTCGCCAATCCTATGATGTGGTGTTCATGGATGTGCAGATGCCAGAGATGGATGGCATAACGGCAACCCGTCTGATTCGTCAACAATGGCCGGATCAGCGCGAGTTAGGAGAGGGTTCAGAACATTTGCAATCTGCCCAATTGCCCAAATCAAAACGCCCTTGGATTATTGCCATGACTGCTAATGCCATGATGGGCGATCGCGAAATGTGCTTAGAAGCGGGTATGGATGACTATGTGAGTAAGCCAATTCGAGTGGCGGAACTAGGGCAAGCCCTCAACAATGTGCAAGAGCAGTTGAAAACATTAGACGTTGAAGGCTCTGTTGTCAATCAACCCAATGCCTTGATGGTGAGTGAGTTTTCCCCCACCAATGGCAATGGGAAAGACTCAACTGTTCTAAATGCTTCCCACTCTCCGCTAGATACTGAGACATTTCGCGAATTAAGTGACATGGTAGATAGCAATACGGTTTTAGTTAAGGTCATTGATAGCTATCTAGAAGATGCACCCAAACTCTTGCAACAGATGCGACAAGCCGTAGAAGGGCATACGGTTAGTGATCCAGACAAGATTGAAATCTTGCAACACGCCGCGCATACCCTCAAGTCAGCCAGTGCCACTTTAGGTGCGATGGCTCTTTCTCGCCTTTGCCAGGAGTTAGAAGATTGCCAACCTACGCTTTCTTTGGCCGAAGCTACCACAAGGGTTTTGCAACTAGAAACGGAATATGCCAGCGTCAAGGCCGCTTTACTCCAAAAACGTCAGTCGCTTTGCTCCAATTCTTAAGCTAATCAGCCTAAAATATTGCATCATCCATTCTTCGATAGTTCCGAAAGCTGCCCATTAATACAGCTATCTTAGGGGCGGGTTTAGCAATCAACTGTGGACACTACCGAAAATTTTATATCAAAACCCGCCCTTACAGGTTTTATGGTCATTTAACCAGATTTAATATCAGCGCCTCTCTTTACTAAAGATGCTCTTAAAAACATCGGAAATGTTTTCTTCTTTGTAATCTTTAAACTCACCCGCATCAAACCAAATTCCATAACAAACGGGGCATTTTTCATAACGGATATGAGTTTGTTTGAGGTCAACCATTTTCGTCATCTGAGTCTGGCATTTGGGGCAGTTAATATCTCCTATTTCATCTAATTTTTTACCTTTTGATGGGTCGCCTGTATCGATACTCTCAGACCCTTGAATTTTTTTAAGCGTCTGTGCTTCTTGGGAATCAAACCAGATTCCTTGACAGCTTGTGCAGCGATCGACTTCAATATCTGAAAACACAATCGCTTCTAGACTTCCTTGACATTTAGGGCATTGCAGTTGGCTCATTTCGCTCAATCATCCTATTTGTTTGAAGATGGCGCTAGTGTAGCAGCTCTTTAGGAAAAAGGGGAGAGTTCCAAGTCTTTCTTCTTCTGATACCAATTGGGTTTAACAGTGACACATTTGGAACCCGCCCAGCCCCCACCCCCCTAATCCCCCCTTGTTAAAGGGGGACGTTAGAAAAAGGGGGGAGCAAGAGAGAATATTTGCCAAATTCAAACCCATTTGGTATGACTCTTGCCTCCTTTAAGGTTGGGTTGCCAATAGATATAACAAATAACCAATAACACTTTCATCCCCCGATAGACGAGGTGGGGGATGAGTTAAAATCAGTGAAATTGTCAATTAAGACATACCCAATGCATTCCAGGTAACAGGGCCAACAACCCCATCGGCTTCTAAAGCATTTGCCTTTTGAAATGCTCTGACTGCCGCTTTGGTAGCTAACCCAAAAACACCATCAATCGGCCCAGGATTAAAGCCTTTTGCAGCTAAACGTTCTTGAAGTTTCTGAACAAGTGGGCCGCTCGATCCTTCCATTAACAGTTGCACTGGAGCAATTCCTCCAGTTTCTTTCATCAAATCTTGTCCATAAATAATGGTTGTATAAAACACATAACGGTCATTTAACTGGTAGCGTCGATCCTGTTTAATCAGTCTCATAAACTCCCGATGTCCCTGACGCAGACGCCCGACTAAACAACCGGCACTAGCATAGTAGACATTGTTGTAGGGCAAATCGTAGCCCCAATGTTGATTGATCGCAAAGTAGCCGGTATCTTCCTTGTCACCCACACGCTGGTAGTCTTTGTTGCGATCGCGATAGACGGTAATCTCGCCACCGGTTTGCACTAACGCTTCATGGCGATCGCTCGTTCCATGAATTCCAACCTGCCACGCTCTGTATTGACCAAACTTGATTCTGGCAGCACCTTCCGGGTTCATCGGGCGCTCGGTGTAGCGGTATCCCGGTTCGGTTGTGGATTCCCAGTTGCCGATAATTGCAGGTATGCCATCGAGAATCTGAAGAACCATCCGACGGTCATTAAAATAGTTCGGAGGGTCATTGTTCAGGGTGCCATCAGCATTCATTCCCTCAACGTAAACAATGTTGTATTCTCTGACTCCCTGAAAAATTTGGTATTTTTTAAGAAGCATATACTTGACAATTCGGCTTGCCAAGTCATTGCCTAACTTGAGCTCAGGAGTTGGAATATCTTCCGGTTTAGCTTCAATCAGTTTTTTAGCAGTAACAGGGCCGAGATAGTCGGGTTCTTCTACCTTCATTACCGTTTGAAATTTTCTCAACGCTGCGGTAGAAATGGGGCCAAACAGCCCATCTGCAGGTGGATCTAAAAGTCCTAAACCAATCAGTAGAATTTGGACTTGGGTTGAAAGTTCTTTGTCGTCTGCAACCGCTTCCACAGTCAGTTTAAGGTCTTTAGCCAGAATGTATTGTAGCTTCATACGGTTAGGGTAAGGGTAATATTGTTCTCAGAGATGACTTCAATCTTTGGCTAGTCTAATCCGGAACTCGTCACAGTCTGCACTTGATGTGTTGAAACTTTGCATGATGAGTCGAGTTCGCTTTTGGCAAGTGTCAGCGAGTCGATGTACTCTCCATGCTAATTGTTTGACCCATAAACCTAAATTAACAACAATCAATACTGAAGGAGAAAACAATCCCTTCGGAAACTTTTTATATGACTTATTTAAGATTATTAAGTCCCCATACTCCTTTGGAGAATTAAAAAATCATGCATTATCAATTCAAAAATTTCTGTCATAATGCTATGCTTGTTAAGGATGGAAGTTGGAATTCTGTAAGAGCGATTGCCCCCAAGCCAGGAGATAATCGCTCTTTTACGCATTAATGTTTGAACAGAAACCGCTAATTCGGGTACACAGCGTCGAGGTAGAGATGCTCCCATCTTGTCGAGACATCGCAACTTTGCTACAAAATCAAATCCATGTCGCTGCCTCAAGTTCTGTAATCAATACTGTTGTACCATTGCCCGTAGGGATTTCTCATATACGCTTCTATGGATACTCAGACCGCCTTAATTGTCAAAGTCTTCGTCATCTCAGCCGTCGCTTCTGCTGCTATTAAGTACGGTGGCCCAAGCTTAGGAGTGGCCACCACCTCCGGGAATGCCTTGATAGCTGTACTTGCTCCTACTTTGATGTTGGCGATCGCATTATTTTGGCGAATGAGGAAGTATGGGCAATCTAATTAATCGAAGGCAGGCAAGATGTTAGGTCGGTAGGCAACAAGCTTACGCATTTTTGACCTTAATACATCATCTTCGTAGGGGCTCACTGTAAGTCAGTACTATTCGGGAAGCGATCGCACCTGGACACGTTGACACGAGTCGGGTATTCTCCAAGAGTCTTGTGGCGTGGCATTGGGGGCTTGGGCTGTGAGTATGACTTTCCCATCCCCATCGATTTCCCATCCTTGGGCTTCGACTAGAGTTTGAGGGGTGGAACTAGAGGGGTTAGGGTTAGGGACTGTTTGATGGTTGCTTTGTTTAGTGTCTTCTAGGGTAATCCATTCCACCCATACTTCTTCATTCGTTAAAGGGTCGGTGGGACTGGGAGGTAAGCCACCACGTCCTGTAATGGTAAAACTGCTGTTTTTGGCAGTGCTATTTGGAGTGCATCGGCGATCGATGAGTTCTTCCGGATTAACTAAGTTCAAAGGTGCTTGGGCTACTGGCTGAGTATTATTGATAGGGGATGTTCTTTGGATACCATCGATACCACTTTGTGATGCTGTTGAGATATCAGTGCGATTGTTCCCACGCAATTGGTTGAAGTCACCAAAAATAGGGATGCGATCGCTATCATCAATACGAACAAAGTTATCCGAAATATCGACTCGATTATTGCCGCGAAACTGAGTCAAGTCACCAGGGTTGCGTCCGACGGCTGTAGCTTGATTGGTAGAAAAAAGCGCAATTAAAAATGCTGGGGAGTTAATTGTAATATCTCCTCCGGGCCCTGCTGCTGCATTAGCTAAAATATCGGTGTCTCCGAGAATTACAAAGGTTTCGGAGTTGATTGTGATATTGCCACCCCCACCAGTACTATCAAAGACACTGGTACTAATCAAACTGTCATCTTGTAAGCGGATATTTCGTGCGGTGATATTGATGTCGCCCCCTCCCGCTTGATCAGACGTTGCTACGATATCACCTTGACTGGAGCGCAAGTCATCGCGAACGTTAATTAGCATATCGCCAGCTTTGCCTAAACCTTCGCTGCGACTGGCAAGGAGTCCACTAGTGGTGAGGTTAAAAGAATTAAGCTGTAACTGGATGTCTCCACCATCTCCTTGACCAAAAGCACTAGAGGACACAACAGAATCCCCTTCAATCGTCAGTTGTCCGGTTTCAAGAAAAAGAAGACCTCCAGAGGCTTGACCAAAGGCGAGTGTGGCGAGAGTGCCACTGTTTGCTACACTAACTGAGTCTGTGGCACTGACGGTCAAGTTTCCTGAATTGCCCTGTGTAAAATTTCCCTGAGCAGCGGTGTTGACACTATTACGAATACGCTCGATCGCATCAGGAGGATAGACGTTTGGATCGAGAATGCTGAAGTCAAAGGTACTGGCATCAAAGCTACTCGTGAAGACTCTACCAAAATTTTGGATATTCAAATTCCTAGTTGCGATCGAGAGGTTACCTCCCGCACCTGTGCCCAGCGTTCCTGTAGAGAGCAGACCACTATCAATGACGTTGACAGCATTTGCTGCATTGACTGTTAAGTTGCCAGCACTACCTTGACCTGCTGTACTGGTAACGATGCTCCCTCCATCACGGAGCGTCAGCGTTCCCGTATTAACGGCAAGGTTCCCCCCTGTTCCCGAACCAAACGAGATAGCAGATATACCACTGCCATAACCTGAGACTGTGACCGACTCCAAGCTATTGATAATGATGTTTCCTGCATTGCCGCGATCGATGGTACCTGTTTGAATTTGCCCGCCGTTTTGTAAGGTGAGGTTTCGGGTATCCATCGCGATTGTTCCTCCTGAACCTGTTACTGTAGATGCCGCTAGAAGCAAACCCCCATCCAAATTGACAAACTCTGTGGCTTGGATCGTTAAATTTCCGGCATTTCCCGTCTCTGTACTTGTGGCGACTGTCGCTCCATCCCGAACCTTCAATTGCCCGGTTCGGATGGTTAAATTTCCCGCATTTCCCTCAAAGGAAAACGTACTGACTTCTGCTTGATCTGAAACGAGCATCTGTCCCGTCTCGATCTCCATCGTTCCGCCATTGCCTGTACCGAGATTACCGGTGGATAAGACTACTCCAGCACCTGTGATGTTGACAGCATTAGTTGCTCGTAATCTTAGGTTTCCTGAATTTCCTTGACTAAAACTACTAGTAATTATGGCGCTTTGATCGCTCATGGTCAGTGTTCCTGTGTCAAGGGAGAGGTTACCCCCTGAGCCTGAATTTAATGCCCCAGTGGAGATAAAACTCGTCCCTGTCATTGTCACAGACTCTGAACTACTGATCGCAATGGTACCCCCATTCCCTTGAGTTGTCGCACCTGTATAAATAAAACCATCTTGAAGATTCAGATTTCGGGTTGCGATCACCAGATCACCCCCTGCTCCTATCCCATCCGAAACACTAATCAAAAAACCTCTGTTGAGGATATCAATGGAATCTGTCGCTTGAATAAGTAAGTTTCCTGCCTGTCCAACTGATGCGTCTGCTGTAACTCGTGCTCTATCCCGAATCAGCAACCGCCCCGTGTCAATTGTTATCTGTCCAGCATCCCCTATTGCACCTGGAAAGGCTTGGGCGATTAAACCACTAGGATAAGTGCTGCCACTGCCACTCAGTTCGATTGAAGATGCTTGAATATTTAAAGCTCCACCATTGCCAGCACTTTCTGTTGAAACAAATATTCCCCCACCATCACGAGTAATTAAACTTCCCGTTTCAATGGTGATGGTTCCAGCATTCCCTGTACTTCCCGCGTTACTATCTGCCAATATCCCAGTGGGAAAACCATTGGCGCTGAGGACTCCAGTAAGTTCAATTTCAGACGCTCGAACATTAACATCTCCAGCTCTACCAGAACCAACAGTCCCAGACGATATTTGTGCACCATTGCGAACCGTCAAGCGTTCTGTTGCAATCGTAATATTTCCCGCATCTCCCGTTGAGCCAGGATTGGCTAAGCTACTAATACCAGTAATCACGGGAAAAGGGCTATCAGGTGCAATCAAATCAATTTCTGACGCTTGGATATTAATATTTCCTGCATTGCCATTACCAAATGTCCCCGTTGATAACCGTCCTAAATTTTGGACAGTCAATCCTCCGGTTGTGATGCTCAAGTCCCCAGAATTACCAAACAAACCTGATGTTAAAACGGCTGCACCGTTAACTGAAAGATTACCTCCTGCACTTAGAGCAATCAATCCGCCTAATGATTGAATATTGGCATTGATAAAAATGGAACCTGTACCAGAAGGTGTACCACTCGTGACATCGTTAGCAGTAAGTTGAATTGCCCCTCCGAAAGTCGTGATCGGACTGTTAACGGTAATGTTATTACCCGCTTGAGCCGTAAGTCCTACACCCAGAGTCAAGATATTGACAGGCGCACTGAAGGTGATGTTTTGCGTTGCCTGAAGCGTAACATTTGCCGTAGCTAAATTAATCGCTGCAACATTAAGAGTGGTGTCACCGGGAGTCCCGATATCAGGATCAGCAAACGCATCCACATCGAGTAAGTTGCCCGTTTCGCCTCCAACTGCCACAACTACAATGTTGGTGGGATCGAGTAATAGCGTTCCTGTTGCTCCAAATGGCGCACGGGTATCTGTAAACCCGTTGTAGTCGAGGAATTGCTTGCCGGAAACTTCAACAAACCCACCGTTACCGGAATGAACACCCCCACGAGCAGTAATATTGCCATAGAAACGGGTGGCTTCATCTGACCAGATAATGACTCTACCACCATCACCATTAGCGATGGCATCAGCATTAATACTTACATTAGAACCGATAAATGTTCGTGTGGCGTTGGGAACTTCACCCTTACCCTGAAAATCTCCCCCAATTAAGACAGTACCGCCTCCACTTGGTGCGGAGGCATTTATTCGGGCATTATCGAATAAGCCAATGTGATCGCCTAAAACCTCTACCGTCCCTCCGGGTGCAGTCAGTGAACCTGTGCTGGTAACTGTACTGCCGTACAAAGTCAGAGTTCTACCCGAACCTACAGCTAAATTACCCGCATTACTAATCGTTGCTCTAGGTTGATTCGCCCCATACTGCACACCCAGAGGAACATTAACAGTCAGTAACGGTGGTGTATCCGGATTCTGAGTACTAAATTGATAGCCATTATTAAACACCACAGAATTCGCCGTACTCGCCACAAACGAACCGGAAATATCTAATTGTGAATTAGCACCAAAAAGAATGCCATTGGGATTAATAAAAAATAGATTCGCTCCCCCATCGACTCCCAATGTTCCTAGAATATTTGAGAGATTATTCCCCGTGACTCGACTGAGGATATTCTCAATTCCTGTGGGATTAGCAAAATAAACACGCTGTCCATTGCCCACATTAAACTCTAAGAAACTGTGGAACAAATTAGCCCCTCGAACAGCTCCACCATCAATGCGATCGCCCAACACTCCTCTAATATCAACATTAGGCGTCATCACCGAACCTTCAGCACCTAACGTCGCATCTGGTCTAATCTGGGCTATACTCTGACTCGCCCAAAACGAAATTGCTCCACTAACAATGAGGCATAAGCCAATGTTTGCACTGACTGAACCCACAATCCCAAAGCGATCGGTTTTCATAGGAGCAACCCAAATTGTTGCGACAATAATCTCATACTTTGGGATAATTTATTTAAGTAAAATCAAAAATTAATAAATTATGATGACTTGTGATATTACATCCGGTTAAATGGCCATAAAACCTGTAAAGGCGGGTTTAGAAATCAGCTTTGGGCAATATGGAAAACTTAACATCAAAACCCGCCCAAAGAGCTGGTTTTATTAAGGTTAATCAGTTAAATATGATATGACTCCCTATTTTCAGGTTAAGTCTAATAAAAAACCCCGGAGAATGAACTCCGAGGCGATATTCTGCATTACCTATCTATCAATTTGCAGCTCTATGCAGAAACAATATAAGGAGAGTCAATAGCACTCACCTTCTGAGCATCCACCAACGCTTGATAAACCATCGCAGCTACCTCAGCACGAGTGGCATCTTGGGTGGGATTAAGTTGCTTCAGCTTGGGATGATTCACCACAATCTGCTTTTTCGTTGCCGTAGTCACTTCATCCTTCGCATAGTCAGGAATAGCGTTGCGGTCATCGTAAGTATTCAGAGCATTGGGGTCTGAGGCAGATAAGCCTAACCCATTCACCACCGACACTAACACTTGAACCCGTTGCACATTGCTAGCTGGTTTAAAAGTATTGTCCTCGAAGCCGGATAGAAATTCACCACGATAGGCTTGTTGGATCACATTTTTTGCCCAATAATCAGCAGAAATATCCTTAAAATTGGGGGCTTCCCGTTTAGCGGAAGGGTTAAAGGCTTTCACCAACAAAGCAGCATACTCGGCACGAGTCATCTTATTATCCGGTTTAAAGGTGCCATCTTCAAAACCACTAATTAGTTTTTGCTTGGCTAGAGCACTGATAAAATCAACCGCCCAGTGTCCTTTAATATCAGAGAAAGCAACATCATTGCCGTTCTCGGAATAGGCAACGATATAGGGAGAAGTAATGGCACTCACCTTCTTAGCATCCACCAACGCCTGATACACCATCGCCGCCACCTCAGCACGAGTGGCATCTTGAGTGGGCTTGAGTTGCTTAATCTGGGGATAATTCACCACAATCTCTTTTTGGGTTGCCGTCCTCACTTCATCTTTGGCATAGTCAGGAATGGCATTGCGGTCATCGTAAGCATTCAGAGCATTGGGAGCAGAACCCGATAAGCCTAACCCATTTATGACCGACACCAGCACTTGTACCCGTTGCACATTGCTAGCTGGTTTGAAGGTATTGTCCTCGAATCCCGATAGGAATTGACCGCGATAGGCTTGTTGGATTACATCTTTAGCCCAATAATCAGAAGAAATATCCTTAAAATTGGGAGCTTCCCGTTTCGGGGAAGGGTTAAAGGCTTTCACCAACAAAGCAGCATACTCAGCACGAGTCATCTTATTATCCGGCTTAAAGGTGCCATCCTCAAAGCCACTGATAAACCCTTTGTCTACCAATCCTTGAATGAAGGGTTTTGCCCAATGATTTTGGATGTCTGCAAAGATCTTTTTACCGCCATCATCACCGCCTGGTTTCTCGCCATCACCGTTTACGGCAACGCCATCAATCGTCATGGAACCTTTGACTTTCCCGGCACTCAACTCATTTCCGAAGGCAACAAGTTGGGTATTGGTGGCATTATTCACATCATATTGACTGTTGTTGCGGATGATGTTATTTCCAGGATCGTTACTCTTCCCTAAATCCGGGAACGCCTTGCTGATAACCGTCAAACCCTCTTCTGTATTACTCTCAATCCGATTGGCACGCAGCACGGGGCGAGCTTCACCGGAGACAATGATGCCGTAGCGGTTATCGGTGATGATGTTGCTGGCAATTCTAGGGGTGGAAGTCCCATCAATGCTTATGCCAGAACCCGAATTTTTGCAGGTATTCCCTCGAAATTCACCCTTAGTATCGCGGGTAATAGAAATTCCCTGTCCTTCATTGCCGAGGAAATCATTATTAAGTACAACAGGATTGGCATCACCCGTAGCAAAGACTCCCTCACGCTTAGATTTAGTGAAGGTACAGTTAGCAATGGTGGGAGTTGTTGATTCAATCCATGCCGCAGTTCCTCGGCTGGCAGGATTAGTAACTGTTACACCCCGTAATTCGGACTTATTATCGAGTAAAAGAGTTACATTTTGGCCGGCTTGGGTGCGGCTGTTATAGTTGCCACTCCCTTCAATTAAAATGCTATTGCCTTTATTCGCTTCATTCCCAACAACCTTCACACCTGTAGGAACGGATAGAGGAAAGGTTTCACCACTGGCCGCATTGTAAGTTCCGGTCGTTAGTTGAATGGTGGTGTCGGATTGGGCTTGTTGGAGTGCTTTAGTAATGGTTTTAAAGGGAGCAGATTGACTACCAGCAGCACTATCGCTACCGGTGCTTGGGTTGACGTAAAACGTTTGAGCCATAGTTAGAATTCTCAAAAGATGGTAGATAGGCAGCTATTTCAGCGCTGGAAACCTGTATTGGGGGCTCATGAGAGCGTTTGCGTCTGTGATATTAAAGCAATAAACAGGCTTTCGGGACTAATAAGCTCCTTATCTTTATCCTCCATCGGGGGGAAAGAGCGATCCGGAAAATCTCCAAAATCCTAATCTAACAATTAAGATCTTCGTCATAGCTATCATCTGCAATCCTCTGTACTCGGGGGTAGAAATTTGATGAGTAAGGACTAATCGCTAGGCGATCGCCATTAATGTTCGGGATTTTTGTATGACTGACGCACACTCAAAAACCAGAGTTACTGCTGAGATTAAAGAATGCTTGCTGCTAGCTGTTCCCCTGGCGGGAGCGCAGCTATCTCAAGCCGCAACCACCTTTGTAGATACAGTCATGATGGGTGTTCTGGGAAGCCATTTTCTAGCGGCGGGGGCATTGGGTGCGGCTTCGTTTCATTTGCTGATTAATGTCGGTTCTGCAATTCTATCAGCCGTAAGTCCTCTGGTTGCGGAAGCCTATGGTGGCAAACAGGTAGAACAGGTGGGGCGAGTGGTGCGACAAGGCTTATGGTTGTCGGTTCTGTTTGCCATTCCGGTGACATTGCTAGTTTTGCACAGTGGACTATGGCTGCGCTTTTTGGGGCAAGAACCTGAAACTATCGCATTAACCGAGACGTATCTGGGAGCGATCGCCTGGGGCTATCTTCCTGGATTAGGCTTTGCTGTGTTGAGAAGTTTCGTCTCGGCAATCTCACGGCCTCGTCCTGTGATTATCACCATGATTGGCGGTACGGTGTTCAATATTGCCGCCAACTATATCTTAGGATTCGGCAAGTTTGGGTTTCCGGCGTTGGGATTAGCGGGACTCGGTTGGGCAAGTGCGCTATCGCTGTGGGGAATGTTTGCGGCTTTATTGATCTATATCCTTACTCAACCTCAGCTTCGAGGCTACGGTGTGCTGAAAAATTGGCATCAGTTTGAAGGCAAAGTTTTCAGGGAACTGATGCAAGTGGGTGTACCCATTGGTGTGCTGGCAGGAGTCGAGGGGGGATTTTTTACATTCGTGACGTTTCTGATGGGGCAGTTGGGAACGGTAACATTAGCAGCTCACCAAATTGCCTTGCAGTCGGCGGTGATGACCTTTATGATTTCAATCGGTATTTCCATCGCAACAACGGTGCGAGTTGGTCAGCTCATCGGACAGGAGAATCCCCAAGGGGCAAGACTAGCGGGATTTGTTGGGATTGGCATGGCGGCTGTATTTATGGCAACAATGGGTATTGTTTTTTGGACAATTCCAGGAACAATTGTTGCCCTTTATATCGATACTGCCGAGCCAGCTAATGCAGCCGTTGTCAGCTTAGCGAAGACACTTTTGGGAGTGGCAGCCATGTTTCAAATTGCCGATGGTATTCAGGTAACGGCGGCTGGCGCATTACGAGGACTCAAAGATACTAAAATTCCCTTGCTGATTGGCATTCTGGCCTATTGGGGAATTGGCCTAACTTGTGGCTACACTTTAGGGATTGTATTCGGATTTGGCGGTGTTGGGCTGTGGTGGGGATTTGCGATTGGTTTGGCGGTGGCGGCTGGAATTCTCACCTGGCGGTTTAGCACTGCTCAGGCGTGGAGGTAATGATGCACTTATTTCCAATTGCTCCTTCCTTAACAAGGTAGGACTGGAGGCGTCTATATCTAGTGCTACTTTACAAAAATGGTATTACGCATGAACGATACCATCTACAACAAAGGCGCACCGATGTGCGCCCCTATTTATAGTGGTTCAAACATCAATTGGGTTAATCCTTGAATATCATCGGAATAACAAAGGATAAATTTGTCGCCACGCTAATACAGAAAAGACACTCATCCACAATAGCAACCACAGTAATTCTAAGAACCAAAACTGAGGTAATCCTAATGGCCAGCGCAATAAATCAACAATCGAAGCTAAGGGTAATGCACTGGCAATATGACCTAGTACAGGAGGTAGTGTCGTGCGGGGAAAATAAGTGCCGCAGAGGGTAAACATCGGAACGATAAATAAGAAAATCGGCACGTTAATTTGATCGATAGTACGCACAGTTCCAGCCATACACAATCCCATGACTGCAAATAACATACTACCCAAGATAATGAGAGGGAAAGATACCAGTAAGTTCCATCCTGAATAGAGACCCCAGATTACTGAAACTAAACCCGTCAAAAGTCCTGCCATTGTGCCTTTGGTAGCAGCCCATAGCCAATCACCGAAAAATACATCCGCAAAATTCAAGGGGGCTGTGAGCAGAGCTTGCCAGGTTTTTTGATAGTTTAGGCGGAAAAAACTCCCATAAGCTCCTTCAAAAAAGGATTGAAAAAGCATCCCAGTAGCTATCATTCCAGGAGCCAAAAATTTTAGATAAGAAATGGTTTGGCCATTGTAAGGAACATCTCCTACCAAGGGAGTCAAACCATATCCAAAGGCAACCAAATAAATCAAAGGTTCCGAAAGCGGAGGCAGGCTATTAACCAACCAAGTTTTTTGATAAACTCTAGCATGGCGATGCCATACGGAATAGACACCCCAAGGTGTTACAGTAATTCCTTTCATTTCAATTTCAGCTTTTGTTATTGATGATTGATGATGAGTCATTAGTTATTCGTTATGAGTGATGAGTCATTCACCAACAACAAATAACAAACAACAAACAACTATTCCAATGATGCTCCAGTCAGGTGCAAGAATACATCTTCTAAATTAGTACGGCGGCGTGTGAGGCGAACGGGTTTTGTACCACTGAGCTGTTCCCATAAAAAATGGGGATTATCAATCGGTAATCCAATTAGGTAACTGTTACCAAAAGGTCGATACCAAGTACCTGATTGAGTCGCTAGTTGTTTTAAGGTGGCTTCGGAAATTCCTTCAATTTCAACGACTTCTAGACCCACTGTACGCTCGATCAGTTCATCGGGTGTTCCTTGGTCGATCATCTTACCTTGTTGTAGTAAAATCAAGCGATCGCATAATCGTTGCGCTTCATCCATGTAATGGGTCGTTAATAACACACCACATCCATTTTGTTTGAGGCCACTCACCAATTTCCAAAAATCCTGTCTAGCATCAGGATCGAGTCCTGTAGTGGGTTCATCTAGAAATACCACTTGCGGGTTATTAATTAAAGCTCGCGCTAACACTAAACGCCGCTTCATCCCACCCGATAATTCATCGACACGGTTGCTGCCATAATCTTGCAATCCCACCTGAACCAGTAATTCTCGGGCTCGCTGACGTGCAGTATTGCCCCTGATACGGTAATGATGAGCAAAGTAAACTAAGTTCTCAAATACTGTAAAATCCGGGTCGAGATTATCTTCTTGTGTTACAATCCCCATCAAAGCACGAGCTTGCCGCCCCTGCGTTTGGAGTTGATGGTGTCCCAATTGGATAAAGCCCCGATTAGGAATCACTGAACCGTACAACATTCCCACTGTTGTGGTTTTTCCTGCACCGTTTGGGCCTAGAAGTCCGAGAACTTCTCCAGGATTGAGGGTAAAGTTAACCCCCTGAACAACTTGTCTTTGACCGTAGGTTTTCCATAGGTCGTAGGCCGTCAATGCCATGGGTTGGGCAATCCGGCTAGGAGATGCAAATCTCATAGGTTTTTGGCTCTATGCTTTTCGCTTTCAGCGTCTCCTTATTGTACTACAAAATGTAGTAAGGTCAATTTCTTTTAACGAGATGCTTTATCTATCGTTTTGTGACAGTGTTGCCAGGGGTACGTTGTCCAATGCGCTGGGGTTCAAGTCCGATGAAATCCGCTGCATGATTACGATTGGCGAGTGATTTATCTGCCAAGCATAGTGTTTACAAATCTTGCGTTGTCGAGCCATTAATCTCCGTTTATGCTAAGGCAATGGGTTGGAGTTGGCTCAAAGACTGTTACCTTGGTGTGCATCAAGTTTGCAGAGTGGAAATGGGTAACACTCATATCGTGTCCGGTTGAATACCCATCGTTATGACCGATGCTCCAGACCGGTAGACACTCCAGACGCGGAGAGTTTTTTAGTATGGGTCATTCGCAGGACATCATATAAGAACACATCTGCCAAATTAATACACAATCAGTTAATTCAAGGTTAAAAACCTGAAATGCTTCACAGTAAAAAAGTTTGGCGCAGGTGTTTGAGGTTAGCCGTATTTTTAGGAATAGGTGGAGTATTAACAGAGCTTGGCTGTGCGATAACCCTAACGGGATGCTTCGCGATCGCCTTTTCAGAAAAGTCCGCTCTAGCACAAATTGTACCCGATAGTACTTTAGGCACAGAAAATTCTATCGTTACCCCTAATGTAAATATTGGTGGTGGAACTGTTGACCGGATCGATGGGGGTGCAGCGCGAGGAGCAAACTTATTTCATAGTTTCTCACAATTCAATATTACAAATGGACAGCGATTGTACTTTGCTAATCCTTCTGGAATCGAAAATATTCTCAGTCGGGTAACAGGAAATAATCTTTCTAATATTTTAGGAACGTTAGGGGTTTTAGGTAATGCTAACTTATTTCTAATTAACCCTAATGGTATTGTATTTGGCTCAAATGCCCGTTTAGATATTGCAGGTTCTTTTGTGGCAAGTACGGCGAACTCTCTAGTATTTGAAAATGGCTTTGCCTTCAGTGCTACTGCTCCTCAAGCCCCACCTCTGCTAACTATTAATGTGCCGATTGGTTTGCAATACGAGGGCAATGCCGGAAGTATTCAGGTACAGGGGTCTAGGCTTGCTGTGCCTAGTGGTGAAACCTTAGCCCTTGTCGGCGGCAATATTAGTTTAGATGGCGCACTTTTGCAGGCGGCAGCAGGTCGAGTTGAGCTGGGAGGAGTGACAGGAGTAGGAACAGTCGGATTAAACGTGAATAGTAATGAGCTGCGTTTAAGTTTTCCCGATGATGTAGTGCAAACCGATGTGTCCCTCACCAATAGTTCGAGTGTAAATGTCCGTGCTGGAGGTGGCGGTAGTATTGCCGTCAACGCTCAGAACCTAAATATGGCGGCAGGAAGTAGACTTCAGGCAGGAATAGGATTGAGATTGGGTTCTATTGGCTCAAAGGCCGGGGATATTGAGGTTAAGGCGACAGGGGCAATAAGCCTGACTGGGGGCAGCTCTATTTCTAATGGAGTCTTCGGAGAGGGAGATGGGGGCAATGTGACAATTATTGCCGGAGATCGCATCTCCTTGGACGGAATAGGGAGAGATGGATTCTCTAGCGGTGTCTTCAGCCAAGTCATACCGGGAGCTGTCGGTAATGGGGGAAACATCAATGTCATAACAGGTTCAATTTCCGTAACCAATGGCGCTCAACTGGCTGCCGACACCTTTGGACGAGGAAATGCAGGCAGTGTGACGATTACGGCTCGCGATCGCGTCTCCTTGGACGGGGTGAGGAGTGATGGATTCTCTAGCGGTGTTTTCAGCCAAGTGGCAAATGGAGGTGTGGGTGAGGGAGGTAATGTCACTGTTGCAACAGGTTTACTTTCCGTCACGAATGGCGCTGTACTATCTGTCAGTACTTTTGGACGGGGCAATGGAGGCAGTGTAACTATTAATGTTCGCGATACAGCCACCTTTGCCGGGGTAGGGAGTGACGGGTTCTCTAGTGGTGCCTACACTCAAGTGGGGGCTAGAGCTGTAGGCGATGGAGGCGACATCAGGATTGCAACTGGGTCACTGGCGGTAATCGATGGCGCTCAACTGTCTGCTAACACCTCTGGTCGAGGGAATGGGGGCAATGTGACCATTGATGCTCGTGATACCGTAATTTTGGATGAGGTGGGGAGTAATGGACGAGCTAGTGGTGTCTACAGCCAACTGAGAGATATCGGCATAGGTAAGGGTGGCGATATTCAGATTGCAACAGGGTCAATTTTAGTAACCAATGGTGCTGTACTGTCTGTCAGCACCTCTGGACGGGGAGATGGGGGCAATGTAAGAATTAATGCCCGCGATCGCGTCTCCTTTGATGGGGTTGGTTCTACTGGAGATCCTAGTGGTGCCTTCAGTACTGTGAGAACCAGAGCCGTGGGTAACGGGGGTACTATTGATATGAAAACAGAGTCGCTCTCCTTAACCAATGGTGCTCAATTGAGTACTAGCACATCTGGAGCAGGCGATGCTGGCGGTATCTTTATACAAGAAGCCGACTCGGTTTTGCTCTCTAATAGCTCGATTTCCACTGCCGTGGACTCTGGAGCAGTAGGCCAGGGAGGAACTATTGACATTCAGGCAAAGAACCTTTCCCTCATTGATAATGCTCAAGTTTCAGCTACAACAATCTCAGGTAATGGCGGGAATATTCGGCTACAGGTGCAGGATTTATTGCTGTTGCGTCGGGGTAGTAAAATTTCAACCACTGCAGGCACTGCACAAGCAGGCGGAGATGGTGGCAATATTAGGATTTCTACAGACTTGATCGTTGCTGTCCCCAAAGAAGACAGCGACATCACTGCCAATGCATTTGAGGGACGGGGTGGCAATATCAACGTCACAACTCAAGGTATCTTTGGTATCGAGTTTCGAGAAAACTTGACTCCGCTTAGTGATATCACTGCTAGTTCTGAGTTTGGTAGCGATGGTGTGGTAGAAATCAACACGCCTGGTGTTGACCCCAGCCGAGGTTTGGCAGAATTACCAACGAATGTAGTTGACCCATCTACGCAAATCGCTCAAAGCTGTCCCGGAAGCGGGGGAGCAACAGCTAGTAAATTGAGTAAATTTATTGTGACAGGAAGTGGCGGTTTACCAGCTAGCCCTAGTGAGCCATTCAGAGGTGATGCAGTTTGGCACGATTTGCGTCCACTAACTCAGCAAACGGCGAATCAGCCACCTAGGACAGTAGAGCCAGAAGAATCAGCAACAAAGAAGCTTGTAGAAGCCCAAGGATGGGTGATTGGAACTGATGGCAAGGTCATCCTTACCGCTTCTACGCCCACTGTTACGCCCCACAACTCTGGGGTAACACCTATTCTTTGTCCAGGTTCTTAGACTTTGTTTAGATCACCGACTTCTTGGAGAAGTCGGGGATCTCCCGTTCCCTGTGAGTTGAGGAGAGAGCATGGCAAGAAAACAGTTTGTTGTTTTTCGCAGAGGTCTATCTATTCTGAAGTATGGGTTCTTAGCAACCAGTCTGGCACTATGCATCGGGTTGAGCCACAGCAGAGCAGAATTCAGCAATGCCTTGACAAATTTACCTTTACCAAGTACAGAGGGATTAACTCTTGTCGCTCATCCTCCTGAAGTCAGCCCTACTTTCCAAGCTACCACTGAGACCTCACAGCTAGTAGAGCAAGGCAGAGAACTCTACCAGGCAGAACGATTCTCTGAGGCAGTGACGATTTGGCGACAGGCAGCCGAAGCTTATCAAGCCCAAAAAGATGAATTGAACCAGGCAATGTTACTAAGCTACCTCTCATTAGCCCATCAGCAACTCGGACAGTTGCCTGAAGCTAGTGAAGCCATTACATCCAGCTTAAAACTCCTGCAAGCAGAACAAGGCAGCGACAATATTCCCAAGCGATCGCAAATTCTTGCCCAAGCCTTGAACACTCAGGGAAGCCTGCAACTCGCTCAAGGCCAAGCTGAACAAGCCGTGACGACGTGGCAACGCGCAGCTACTAGCTATGCAAAAGTTGGTGATGAAGAGGGCAGGATAGGTAGTTTGATTAACCTTGCCCAAGCCCAGCAAGTTTTAGGGCTTTATCTTCCAGCACGAAAAACCCTAGCTAGTGTGGAACAAGCACTTCAGAACCAGCAAGACCTTCAACTCAAGACTACAGGATTGCGTAGCCTTGGGAATGTTCTCCAATCTATTGGTGAAGTGGACAAGTCTCAGCAGGTTCTAAAACAAAGTTTCGCGATCGCACAGCAACTAAACTCGCCTCAAAACCTCAGTGCTACCCTCCTCAGCTTGGGTAACACAGCACGAATGCAAAAGGATACGAAAGCTGCACTAACATACTATCAACAGGCTGCTACCCAATCAGCTTCCCCGGCCGTGCAGATTCAGTCCCAACTCAATCAACTCAGCCTTTTGCTAGAAGCCAAGCGTTGGTCGGATGCACACACTCTAGCCTCTACCATCCAGCCCCAAATCACCAAGCTTCCCCCCAGTCAAACCGCAATCTATACCCAAATTAACTTCGCTCAGAGCCTTTTGAAGATAGGAAAACAGGGAGATACAGAGAAATTCGCTACTTTAGAAATTGCCCAGATACTAGCCACTGCTACCCAACAGGCTAAGACCCTTGGCGACTCGCGAGCTCAATCCTATGCTTTGGGTAATCTGGGGAAACTGTACGAACAAACTCAGCAATGGTCGAATGCCCAAAAACTTACTGAACAAGCTTTACTCCTTGCTCAAGCGATGAATGCTTCGGATATTGCCTATCAATGGCAATGGCAACTCGGACGTATTTTCAAAGCTAAAGGTGAGATTGAATCGGCAACTGCCACTTATAAAGTTGCGTTCAACACCCTCCAATCCCTTCGTGGGAATCTGGTTGCCATTAATCAAGATGTGCAGTTTTCGTTTCGGGAGAGTATAGAACCTGTTTATCGTCAGCTTGTGGATTTGTTACTGCAACCGCCAAATCGAGGGGAGGAACCTAGTCAAGCCAATCTCAAGCAAGCCCGTGAAGTGATTGAATCTCTACAATTAGCAGAACTCGACAACTTTTTCCGAACAGCATGTCTGGAGGGACAAGCAATACCTATCGATCAAATTGCTCAGACCGAGGCAGCAGTCATTTATCCCATCATTTTAGAAGACCGATTAGACGTTATTCTCAGTTTGCCCCAACAACCTCTACGTCACTATGCAATTTCCGTCTCTCAGGAGCAAGTGGAGGATACTTTAGCGCAATTGCGCGTGAATTTGGAAAAACCCTACACAACACCAGAAGGGAAATCCTTAGCTCAACAAGTTTATGACTGGTTGCTCCGGCCTATTGAAGCAGCCTTGAGTCAAAGTCAGGTGAAAACATTAGTATTTGTGCTGGATGGTTCCTTGCGAAACGTGCCAATGGCGGCTCTTTATGATGGTAAACAATATTTAGTGGAGAAATATGCGATCGCATTAACACCAGGTCTAAGACTGCTCAATCCAAAACCCTTGAAACAGGAGAAGCTGAAAGCCCTTTTAGCCGGACTGACAGAAGAACGTCATGGATTTATTGCCCTGCTCAATGTTGATCGAGAATTAAATGAAATTAAATCTGAAGTTCCCAGTGAAATCCTTTTGAATCAGTCGTTTACCAGTTCTGCTTTGCAAAATGAACTTAATTCAGTCCCTTTTGATATTGTTCATCTAGCAACTCATGGCCAGTTCAGTTCCGATCCTGATCAAACATTTGTTCTCGCTTGGGATAAACCTATTAAGGTTAATGAATTGAAAGATCTACTCCGCACTACCGACGAAATTAGGTCAGAGGCGATCGAATTACTAGTGCTAAGTGCCTGCGAGACAGCCGAGGGAGACAAGCGAGCGGCTTTAGGACTTGCTGGGGTAGCAGTGCAGGCAGGAGCACGCAGTACCTTAGCTTCATTATGGACTGTGGATGATGAGTCTGGTGCTCGCCTGATCAGTCAGTTCTACCGCGAGTTAGCGACTAGGACTATGACTAAGGCTGAAGCACTCAGGCAGGCTCAACTTTCTCTATTACGAGACCCAGATTACAGATATCCTGCCCTTTGGGCACCCTACGTTTTAGTTGGAAACTGGCTCTAACAGGAGTTTTTAGTTGAAAGCTAATTCCCAACTAGAACCATAAGGTACGCAATAATAAGGAGCCTTGTCAAGAAGGTGTATTAACGCAGAAAAAACGATTCAATTGACACCTCTACTCGGGTTTATTTGGCCTGAGCCAATGCCTGTTGTAAACGGGTTTTGTCTTGTTGTTGTTGGTGAAGCAGTACCCAAGACTGAATCAGATCGGGTCCATGAACATCGCCGGTGAGGGCTGCACGGAGCGATCGCATCACTAACCCCTTTTTCACGTTCTTCTCTTTCGTTACCGTTTTAATCATCTGCTGTGCATCCTCTGCACTCAGATCGGGGTAGTGATCTAAAGCCTGCAAAATTCCTTGTACAACCTCGGCGGCACCTTCTTTTTTAAGCTGGTCAATCGCCTCATCGCTAAACTCCACGGACTCAGTAAAGAATATCCGGGTCATATCCACCGCTTCAGGCAAGCGAGTGAGACTTGGGCCAATCACCTCGGCCATTTGTTCTAACCAAGCGCGATCGCTCACCGGGTCAAATTCAAACCCGGCCTTCTGCCAGTATGGAATCAGCAAATCCACCAACTCAGACGCTGGCATCTTATGCAGATATTGACTATTAAGCCAATCTAGCTTCGCCCAGTCAAACTTTGCCCCGGCTTTGTTGACGCGATCGAAGCTAAACTCTTTTGCCGCCTCTTCTAAGGTAAAAATTTCCTGAGTGGAGTCCGGGGGCGACCAACCCAGCAACGTCATATAATTCACCAAGGCTTCGGCGGTGAACCCCATTTCCTTAAAATCAGAAATTGAAGTCACACCGTCCCGCTTCGAGAGTTTCGCTCCCTTTTCATTGAGAATCAGCGGTGTATGGGCAAACTCCGGTACAGTTGCACCGAGTGCTTCATACAGCAACATCTGTTTAGGTGTATTCGCAATGTGGTCTTCGCCTCGGATGACGTGGGTAATTCCCATATCAATGTCATCCACCACCACCGCTAAATTGTACAAGGGTTGCCCAACTTCGCCCTGTTTAGATGCCCTGGCAATTACCAAATCACCACCTAAGTCCCGACCTTTCCAGGTGAGTTTACCTCGCACCATGTCGTTCCAGACGATTTCCCGGTCGTCGTCGATTTTAAAGCGAATCACCGGCTGTCGTTCCTGCGCTTCAAATTCTGCCCGTTGCTCTGGGGTGAGGTTACGATGGCGGTTATCGTAGCGAGGAGCCTCTTTTCTGGCTTTTTGGGCAGATCGCAATGCGTCGAGTTCTTCTTCTGTGGTGTAGCAGTAATAGGCAACACCTTTATCTAAAAGGGTTTGAATGGCATTGCGATAGAGGTCAAGACGCTTAGATTGGTAAGAGGGTCCCTCGTCCCAATTTAAGCCCAACCAGGTCAGACCCTCAAGAATATTTTGGGTATATTCGGGGCGCGATCGCGTTTGGTCGGTGTCTTCAATCCGCAGAATAAACTGGGCGCCGTTGTGTCGGGCGAAAAGCCAGTTAAAAACGGCTGTTCTCGCTGTACCGATATGTAGGTTTCCCGTCGGACTGGGAGCAATACGGACTCTAGCAGTCACAAGATGAACTCTCAACTATATATTTGCTAAGTAATTTTAAGCGATCGCTTTTGCAGATAGCCAATGGCTGTAGAGATATGGGGTTAATCGTGTCTCTACAATTTTAACGGGACTGACGGGGCTCGAACCCGCAACTTCCGCCGTGACAGGGCGGTGCTCT
>CAZPRJ010000091.1:0-2590 GCA_964588805.1 uncultured Microcoleus sp.
TCTTGCTCCCCTTCTCCCTTGGGGAGAAGGGGCTGGGGGATGAGGGGATGAGGGGCTGTCCGTGCAAACCTGACATACTCCCGTCCTCTTGAGCAATGCGATTGTTGCATTCCTGATAGCATGAACCCATAGCCACAGAGATTTAATCTACTCATGCCTGCAGGGGATATTTACCATAATGCCGTCAAACAAGCTCTGATTAAGGATGGCTGGACGATTACAGACGATCCACTGCATTTGAAGTGGGGGCGTAAGGATATGTATATCGATTTGGGGGCATCTCAACTACTCGCGGCACAAAAAGAACAGCATAAAATAGCAGTAGAGGTCAAAACCTTTAGCGGTCGTTCTGAGATGGATGACTTGGAAAAAGCACTGGGGCAGTACGTCCTTTACTTTGATGTTCTCACAGAGTTACAACCCGAACGGTTACTCTACCTGGCATTGCCCGTTTGGGCTTATGAAAGCTTGTTTGAAGAACCCCTTGGTCAGTTATTACTAAGAAACAAGCGATTACGTTTGATTGTTTTTGAACCAACGCAGGAATTAATCGAGCAATGGATACCGTCAGTTTAGAGCAGTGGAGGGATGTCATTGAGCAGGTTCTGCTCGATTATGCGGCAATTCCTTATTCTTACAGCCAGGTCAAGAAAGAGACGGTTTTTGATCGCAGGCAGGATCGGTATCTGATTCTGGTGGTGGGTTGGGAAGGACAGCGCTATGAGCATGGCTGTACAATCCATATCGATATTATTGGGGATAAGGTTTGGATTCACAGGGATGGGACTGAAGATGGAATTGCTTTGGATTTGGAGAATGCGGGCATCCCGAAAGATTGTATTGTCTTGGGGTTTAAGCCTCCTGAAGTACGTCCTTTGACTGGGTATGCGGTTACTTAACCCACTTGTACTGAGGCTCATGGTTTAACGTTTCCAGCTCATCTGATTTAACCCGATTAGTAGGGAACTACAGAAGTTACTTCAGACTTCATTTTCGTTCACTTAAGTGACAGCAAAACCTGTAAGCTGTCGCATGATACAATCGCTAGGCTACTGTTGTCGATCGCTGGTGTTTCTTTAATCTCAGCAGTTCTAATCGATCGCGTTGCAGTCCGGTTTGGCAATCGTTGAATGTCATTGAGTCGGGCTCGAGAAAGTGAGCGATCGCTGATTGTACCTTTTGGGGAAGAGAGTCAAAGATTCGGGACTGGGTGTTGGGATTGGAGATGGACATGGGTTAGTCCTCTTGAGCAATGCGATCGTTATAGGGCGGTCGAAACTTTTTAACACGGTGTGGTACAGTACTATGCACTTTGCTCATGTTCAATCGGAGTCAGATGGATAACTACGCGATGATTAAGAGCACAAGCGATTTTTTGCAACATAGATAGTGAATGTCCCTCGTAATCAGCATCTTCTAGTCGTGCGATTACAGGTTGTTTTGTCCCAACAAGTTCAGCCAGTTGTTTTTGGGTTAAGCCTGAAGAAGTTCTAGCTTCGTAAATGAGCTGTGCCACGAGGGCATTGATGGACGCTTCTGCTACCATTGCTTCTAGTTTCGGGTCGCTACGAGTCATTTTATCGATAATTTTTACCGCGTTATTCGTCTTTAGCATCCTCTTGTTCCTCTACATAGGTGTGACGTTCTGGGTTGGCTACAAATGATTGCTTTCGCTTTATTGCCCGCTCAATATCGATTGCTGGTACTGCGGCTTGTTCTTTGGTAATAGAATGTGCAAGAATCGCCAGGTTTTGTCCATGAAAAAAGTACAAAATACGATATTGTATGTTCCGATGTTTTGCTCTCAGTTCATAAATGCCGTCTTGTAAGTAGTCTGCCGCAGGACGACGTAACTCATATCCAGCTTCAGCCAGCAATTTGATTCGAGCAACACAGTTTGCATATCCTTTAGGGTCTTTTTTTAGAAGTTGCTTGAGCCATTCAAGAACAGGAACTTCTCCATCCTTTTCTTGATAAAAAACAACAAGAGTTTCAGGCACTCTACATCCTTTGACTATATCAATATTGTTATATTACGTCAATGAAACTGTCAATTCGAGCATACTGTTTAGGCGAATATTAATTGGCGATCGCACTTGGTATCCTGTTTGCCTCTCTCGCAAGGTAAAAAATCCCGATTTCTCTGGCGAAACCGGGATTCTCATTTCAACTAATCCGATTTAACCCAATCGGTAGGGTGACATCGACGTTTCTTATCAACAGAATGTCGTAGTGTTTCCAACTAATCCGATTTAACCCAATCGGTAGGGGCTGTGGCGATCTCTGGCACTCAATCCAAAGTTGGGTTTCCAACTAATCCGATTTAACCCAATCGGTAGGGTCGATTTGGGTGAGCAAGAGGCCACCCAGGCTGTTATCGTTTCCAACTAATCCGATTTAACCCAATCGGTAGGGAAAGTTGGAAAAATAAGGGGGTATTCGTATTCCAAGTGTTTCCAACTAATCCGATTTAACCCAATCGGTAGGGACAGCACATCGGTGCTGTCAACGGTGCATACTGCGTTTCCAACTAATCCGATTTAACCCAATCGGTAGGGGATCGCGTTGCGAACGCGATTTATGACCAGTT
>CAZPRJ010000091.1:2600-29565 GCA_964588805.1 uncultured Microcoleus sp.
AGTTCATCCGGTTTCCAACTAATCCGATTTAACCCAATCGGTAGGGATTGTATATCTCCGTTAACCAAACTCTTAAAAAGTTTCCAACTAATCCGATTTAACCCAATCGGTAGGGGCGAGTACCGTCAGTCCTCAATCGAGGTGACAGTGGTTTCCAACTAATCCGATTTAACCCAATCGGTAGGGATGAATAACTGCATCCGGGAACTGGTGAACAAGATTATCCGTTTCCAACTAATCCGATTTAACCCAATCGGTAGGGAAATCAGGATACGTACGGAAGCCGTGCTGACGTTCGTTTCCAACTAATCCGATTTAACCCAATCGGTAGGGAGTTCGTCTAGCAGCCCAAGCCCAGTAAGGGTTTCAGCCGCCGAATCGACACACCTGCAAAAAGAATAACACATCCTCCCAAAAATTGAACAAAACACATACTTCAAACGCTCTCCCTGTAAGGCATCGACACACCTCAACGAAAAATATAGGGTTTCGGCGATTTGCCGAGGTGTGTAGATGAGCCTCTAAAAATACCCCTCAAAAAAACCTCAAACCTAGATAACATAATACTTTGGCGGTGGTTGAGGCCCTTCCCCTCCAATCACTAACGCTCTCGACACAGCTTCCTGAGATATCCAGTAAAACCGCACATTATCCTCCACAGGTTCAACTATCGTTTTCACCTTGTCATAAAGCTGCCGCATCTCCTCCAAACTTAAAAAACATTCAAACACAGACCACTGAACCCTTCGCCCATATCCTTCTAGGAAATTGGACAACTTCGTGCGCCTTTTATCATCAGGGATATCGTACACGACAACCACTAACATTTTACTAAGAAAGGAGAACGCGGATAACTTTTCCTAGCCATCAAGACCGCGATACAGTTGGGTAATAGCAAATTCCAGGTCAATACTTGTGAGTAAAACGCGATCGCCTGCTCCATAAATGACCGTTTCCCAGGTATTCGCAGAAGTGCGACGACGGCACTCTACGCGCTGACTTTCTTGAAAAATTAAGACATATTCCTGTAAAGATTCAAGCTTTCGATAGTCATCAAATTTTTCGCCCAAGTCAAAGGCTTGTGTGCTAGGTGAGAGGACTTCAACAATGAGTTTAGGATATCGCTTGATGTAGCGGTCATCGCGGTCGCGTGAGTCACAAGTAACAAACGCATCAGGATAGTAATAAAACTCATCCTGGTAGTTGACCTTCACATTACCGGAATGAAATCGGCATTCTGAGTCACCTAAATGTAAGTTAATCAGGGTTAAAAGGTTTAGGGCAAGACGATCATGATTATCTGTACCACCCGCCATAGCATAGACTAAGCCACGCCGATATTCATGCCGAATCGGGTTTTGGTGTTCGATGTCGAGATAGTCTTTAGGACTGATGTAATGCGGGACGGCAATCATGGATTTTGTCTTTAGGTGGCTCCTGTTGAGTCTATTGTAGCGATCTAACCCTATTCTCCCATTTACATCGCTCTTAAAAAAGGTTCATAAGCAACTCCAGACAACAAACTCCGCTTATACCGCCTCACTTGTAATTGAATTGCATGACGATAGGTGACTTTTGAGAGCAAATCTGGATGAGAAACCTCCTCATTCATCCGCATTTCAAATTGTTTAAGAAAAACCCGCCTTGCTGATTGATTTAAATAAACTCCTCCCGTACTAGGAACGATGTCAAAATCTTGTGGCTTAAACACCGAATTGTTAATAATCTTCAAAACCAAGCCATCAACAACAACTGACCTCATCTCCTCCATCAAATCAAACGCTAAATAGGGCTTTTGCTTTTCCCCATAATGAAAATTGCCCAAATAAGGAGAAAGCCCCTCAGCAATAATAAAACTCAAAACATTATTAAACAAAAGCGTGTAACCAAAACTCAACAACGAATTAACCGGGTCAGTAGGCGGTTGACGATTCCGCAAACAAAACTCAAACTTAGCATTCGTAATTAACTTACCAAACGCCGGAAAATACCTCGCCGCCCCTATCCCCTCATAACCCCGCAAAGTATCCAAATTATCAATTAACTCCAACGCCTCAATATCTTGAGTAATCCCAATAATCGCCTTTTCTACCTCCCGGCTTTTACGCTTACGATTAAAACGCAACAATAGCTGCTTAGAATTCATCAACTTCCCATACACAATCGCCTTAGACACATTCAATTGAAAACCAGCATCATGGCATCGATTCACTTGTACCAACTCATTTTCCAAATGCCTCGACTCCGCGCTCCATAAATGCCCGTGATAGCGACCACTCTGACTCAGAAACAACACCGCAATTTCTTCTTGCAAACACGCTTGAATTACAGACATTGATAATTGAATATTCCCAAACACCAAAATTTGCTGCACCTCTCGAATCGGTACTTCAAGTTTGGGTTTTTCAGTTACATGAATAATAAAGCGTTGGTAATCTTTATAGATACTCGTACCCTGTTCAACCAAATAGATAGCTGCCATTTCTCGATGCCAAATATTTTTTTGAAAAACACTCTTATCCTCCTCGCTTTCAGGAATTAATTCCGTTTCTACCTCTGCGAGAAAGGGTTGATGTAATGTTGCAATATCCCTTGTATCTTCATCATTGCTCTGACCTAACCCCCCAGAAAACTGACTCTTACTCCCCTCTCCTTGTAGGAGAGGGGTTGGGGGAGAGGTTACACCGTTAGGACTTTTTTTTTACGCTTATTCTTCCCTTGCCTTTGCCCAAAAATTATTCCCTTAATTTTCTGTATCGCCGACTTCAAACTAACATCATTAGCATCAACCGGAAAAATAGCATTATCTAAAAAACCATGCCCTAAAAACCGAAATCCACGCTCAAACGTAGTAACTTGGGTTTTCTCAGTATGCAGCATCAATCCCATTGAATCCAACAGATTGGTAATCTCAAACTGAGCTTGTAAAATCCGTTCTTGACTCTGAGCTAAAACCAAAAAATCATCCGCATAGCGCACCAGCTTTAAATCTGTTGCCGTAACCCATTCATCAAACTCATGCAGATAAATATTAGCCAACAATGGAGAAATCACCGCACCTTGAGGAATTCCTTTTTGGGAGACGATTACCCCTTCCCCCGTTAACACTCCAGTCGATAGCCAAGACTTAATCAAACACAAAATTCTCGGATTATCAATCTGTAACCGAACTTGCTTTAATAACCTGCGGTGGTCAATATTATCAAAAAACTTGACAATATCTGCATCCAATACCCACTGATATCCCCTATCCCGCCACTCGGCGACTTTTTCCACCGCATTGATATAAGATAAATTGGGACGATAGGCAAAACTCGCGGGCGAAAACTTCTTCTCCATAAACGGAGAGAGAACATTTAACAAAGCCTGCTGCACAATCCGATCCCGAACCGTTGGGATTTTTAACTCTCGTTGCGTCCCATTGCGTTTGGGAATAATCACTTGCTTGTAAGGAGAGGGTTGATACGTAGTTTGAGCCACCGCATCCCGTAATTGATAAATATTTATCGTTTGATTGCGAGCAAACCGATCAATACTTTCCCCATCAACCCCCGCACAACCGCGATTTTCAGCAACCTTTTCCCAAGCGCATTGAAAATTTTCTAAGCGGAGGAATTCATCCAAAATGTTTGTTGGATAACCTTCTCGATTTAGGTGAAATTCGTTATTGATGATGCTAGTCATATTCTGGTTCCTGGTAAATGCTGTTTTTTGCCAAAGTCCGCCCGGAGTTTAAACCCCTGGTGAATTGTTGCGACTGCTGCAAAATGTAAATATACTTTCTCAGTAATCCCAACCCCTTACTAAGATTTAGCTAACTCAACCAATCGCTTTGCCAACGCTTGAATCAGAGGACGATTTCCCACCGCTTCACCCCGTTTGAGTTGATGAACCCTGCCCATTAACTGAGGCGATTCAGTTTGAATCTCATCCGTTGTTGCCTCAATGTCGCTATAGACAATGGCAATTACAGGCAAGTTCAATTTTTGACAAAATGCCTGCCACTGGGCGACTTCTAATTCCGACTTCGCTAAAATCACAGCATGAGTCGCCTGAGACATAATTAACTCGTTTTCCGGACTAATCTTGCCCCCAACATCAAACAACAACAACGAATTTTTATTGACTTCAATACCTCTGGCTTTAGCCAGGGCAAATTCAGGTGTAAATTTGCGCTTATAATCTGCTTTTAATTGTTGAGCTAACTCCGGATAATTCTGTGCCGTTTGCGAAAACCAGCAACCATCCCCATCCGGACAACCAGAAATTGCATAAAAATCTTCGGGGGCATCCACTCGCTTGAGAATCGCTTCTTTCAACCCATCTCGAAAAATCGTTTTCCCTGTATTCGGACACCCGCATAGCACCACTTTTACCGTCTGGCAGGGGTCACGCTCCACATCAATCGTGTCACCCACCTGATAATCTGGAGTATGACTGATGGTGACAATATACCGATCTAGCTCCGGAGTCCCCAGCTTAGGATCGAAGACAGCTATAGCACCATACAAGTGAGCCAGTTCCAGCGCCATAACAAAACTCGCTAACACCGTTGAGCGCCCGTTGATTTTGAGCAGTTTCCCTCCTGATAACTGCCCCGAATCAATTAACTGTTGTAACTGCGCTTTGGCATCGCGAACAATTTGGTCTCCATCAACTTGCACAGCACGATTAATGTGTACTCTCAAGACATCCCCATGCCAACGGATGAAAAACGAAGGTGCGGATAACTCACAAAGACAAGACACTTGAGTAACATCCCCACTGTTGAAATCAACCCGACAACCGAGAGGATACTCTGCCGTCGTACTGCTAACCACCACATACGCCCCCAACCGCGTATCCGAAACTGCAACTGCTCGATACAGATGGGCTACCTCATGAGAGAGTGTATAACTAGCTGCGATCGGAATTCGCCCTTTAACTTTAAGCAAGTTTCCCCCTACAAGTTCCCCCGAGGCAATCATCTGTCTAACCAAGCGCTGCACATCCCGCACTACAGCATTGCCATCGGCAGGAATAGGTTTGTCTTCATCGCTTTTGGCAAAATCTACTTTGAGCGTATCACCAACAAGTTGCATAGAATAGGTGGTCATTATGCGCTCTCTCTCAATAGGTTTAACGGTTGAGCATGACACAGGTAACATCCTTTTACTGTTGAGTCGGTTTCACTCGGTATACCAGGCAGTAAGAAAAGGGGCTTTCCAATAGGGTGTAGGGTGTAGCTGGAAAAGGGGTATACCAATAGCTAAGATAATCAAAAAGAAGCGATTGCTATACTGGATGAACCGATGTCTGCTGAACAATTTTTCCCCACGGTACAACGTTTAGAAAAACTAGTACCAGAATTACTACAAGTTTCTAATCATCCTTCCCCTCAAGCTAAATCCGATTCCGATCAAGCAAAATCCCAAAATTGCCTGATGCTTTTAGCCAGTGGGGTGAGGCGATGGGTGATATTACGGTCATTGTACGACCGCGATAGTGAATATTTTGTAGAATTTGAAACTGAACTGTTCAATTGTGCAGATTGGCTCAATCAATTTAAGCAAGCAATTATTAACTATCAATTGTGTTCTTTAGAATCCTGGTTATTTACTGACTATACACCAATGGTTAAAACCCAATTCATTTCAGGGTTACAATCCAGATATCAATTAAAAGAAAAAGATATTAAAGAATTTTTATCCAGCCCGTTATTTGCTGTTAGTGACCGCACATTCCGTAACCAATTCACTCAGCTATCCAAACTCAAAAATAAACTTTTAGAACGACATCCTATCAATCAAAATTCTCAAGCAAAGAAAAAAATTCATAAATTTCGCAAACGGTCAATTGATACTATATTGGAACTATTGGCTACTGAACAAAATTTAAGTTTTGACGGAATCCTGGAATTTTTTACTAATGAAGTGTCAGCTATTGCTGAATTGTTGGTCACAAAAATTCATGGTGAACAGCGCTTATTTATTCATCATGAATACGTGGTCAATGAAGACCTACGTGAGGTATCAGCCGATTCAGCCGACCGATTAAAAGAAATTTGGAAAGTTCAACCTATTCCCCCAATTGAAATTACCTATCACAGCGCTTACTTAAATCAAATTCAAAGGCATATTGTTTACCCCGTTTGTCTTTATTATTATCATAGGACTTACTACCTTTGTGCATTTGGACAAAAACCGCAGCGCACCACAACACAATCACAAATCGGATGGTATAACTACCGTTTGGAACGAATAACCAAACTCAAAACCTTGTCTTGGAAAAGTCCCAATTTACCTTTTTCCCAAATAGAAATTATTAACAAAAGTGAAAAGTACAGCCCTAGTTATATCCAACAAGAACTCGAGTCTGCTTATGGCTTTGATTTTTATGAAAATGAATGTCTAACACTTCTGCGTTTTGACGCAGATTTTGCCCAACGGTACATCGATAACTCCTTCCGCCATCCTACCTTTGAGAAACTCGATAGCTATCAAGACGCTAAGGCGTTAGTTCAGCAATTAAAGTTACCCAACTCTCGAAAAATCTTAACTCACATCAAGCAGTATCCAGAGTCCGCTTACTATACCCTTCGTTATCGCCATCAGGACAATAACGTTATCATGCGACTACGTGCTTGGGGGCCAAAAGTAGAAGTAATTTTCCCGCAAGAATTGCGACAGCGCATGAGACAGGATATTGAACAAACCTGGCAACTCTATCAAACGCTTTAAATTCTCAAAATCTTAAGTGAAAAAATAAATTCTTCTATTTCCCATTCCCTACACCCCACACCCTACACCCTACACCCCACACCCTACACCCCATTCCCTTGAAAACATAATGCCAACCTTTACCGAAACTCCACTATTAACGACTCGTTTTGAAGCCGCTTTAGTCTATACAGCGAAACTCCATGCCAATCAAGTTAGAAAAGGCAGTGGCGTTCCCTATATCTCTCACCTGTTGAGTGTGGCAGCTTTGGTATTAGAAGATGGTGGGGATGAAGACGAAGCGATCGCCGCTTTACTCCATGATGCCATTGAAGACCAAGGTGGAGCCAAAACTCGTGAAGAAATTCGTCAGTGTTTTGGGGAAAGAGTTGTCAGTATTGTTGATGGATGTACTGATTCAGAAACAATCCCTAAACCTCCCTGGAAAGAGCGCAAACTTAACTATTTGGAAAAGGTGCGTTTAGCTCCTCGAGAAGTTCAGCGCGTTTCTTTAGCTGACAAACTCCATAATGCTCGCTCGATTGTCGCCGATTGGGAGCGAGAAGGGGAAAACGTCTGGCAAAAATTTAAAGGGGGTAAACAGGGAACACTTTGGTTTTATCGCCGTTTACTGGAAATTTATCAGCAAAAGGGTTCTAATTTTTTGACGCAGGAGTTGACAAGATTAATTGGTCAACTGGAAAACACCTGTTGATAAGCTATTGTACATTTATAATGGATATTTACCATTAAGAAATTCCCTTCCTTGGAATTTAAATCTAAATGCTGAACAGCTTATCCATTAAAGGAACCTCCTGTGAGAAACTGATGGGGTTTAAGTTCGTTCGTTGAATTGAGAATCCCTAGCTTAGGGCGATGGAAGTATCAATCAACCAGAAAAAAAGGCACCACCCATTCTTGAGTTTCTTGAGTCAGATAGCGCTGGCGTAAATTCGGCTTCACCACCAAAGGAAAGGGTTGGTCTTTATAGCTTAAGGCCATCTCAGCAGTGGTGATGATAGTGGCCATGTACCCAGAAGCATTAAAGTGAATGTAACCTTCGTTTCCCTGTACCATCACCGAACAGTGGGTCAAAGGAGCTAAACTGATGGGGCGATCGCCAAACTGTTGCAGGCAGTAAGCGCCAAAATCCGGTAAAAGCTCCCCCTCATAAGCAGGCAACGGAATAGTCGCTAGCTCAACTTCCACAGGAGGCTTGAGTTGGCCATAGTTAGGGTCTAGTTTTTTGCGTCGTTTAGCTTCACCCATCGGATTCCATCGGTGCAATTATCTCTAGGTTAAAACTTTATCAAGCAATATGAGGTAAATCCTACCACTTGCTATCCTTTAGGAAGCAGAAAAAGAAAAGTTACTCATCTTCCCACTCAATACTTTGCCAAGCATCCATCCAATGTCGAGGAAAAAATAGTTCATCTAAAGCTTCCCAGATTTTCCGTGCTTCATCATTTTGAGCAATTTTAGTCCCATCCGCATTGTAAATGAGTACAGGTTCTTCAGCATCAAGAACTACAATTTTGATATCTCCCTGTAGCCTTCCGACCTGCCTAAAATAAGCTTTAATATAATTAACAGCAGCTAAATGTCGCTCCTCGGAACAAGTTCTGTAATAGGTATGTGCCCAACCGGCGGGCTGACCATTCAGGGTTTGAAATAAATAGAAATCTGAACCTTTAGCTAACTTCTTTTGAGATTCCGATAAAGCCACACCGATGATGATAGCCGCCACAATAATGTAGGGTGCTAGTGGCATTAAAGTTGTCCAAGCCGTTGTAGAAACGGTTGCTTCCACAGTTGGCACTAATAAAGGCACCGTTCCTGATTTGAGCAATTTGGCTAGGGAGTATTTAGCAATTAATTCTCCCGAGGAGGCAGCCGCTTTAGTAATAATAGAACTAGACACCAACGCCGCCGGTTCTAGTAATCGGGGAGGAATTGCAGTTAACCTCAACAAAAACCGCATTAACTCCAGTAAGGTATCCACTATTGTGTTGACATTAGGATGGCTGACGGCGGATAAACTAGAGACGGGGTTAATTCCCAATAACGATGGGTCATTGTCGGAAGCTTGAGCTAAAATTTCCGAAAGTTTAGGAACCCCTAATGTATGATTATAGGTTTTAAGTTCTTTGGCATACAGTAACTCCTCACGCCGTTGAAATAACAACTTTTCGATTAACTTTCTTAATTTAGCTTCTAAGTGACCCAGGGTCGGATAAAGCTGAGAATTAAAAGCCCGATTAACCGAGTGAATCGATGAAATACATCTTAAGGCTTGAGCTTGCACATATCCAGGAATAGAAGCCGATTTCTCAATAAGTTCGGCTAATGACTCAGTTCCTTTGAACTGGGCAATTTGCTGTAATTGTTGAGTGGGAGCAGCCGAGAGAAAAGCCGATTCTCCCTGCTCTATAAAAGCAAGTACAGCATCAGAGATGGGAAAGTATTCCTTACCCATCCATAAATTACCTTCAATTCGGTCTAGGAGTTGATCAACTTGCGAAATATCAACCATAACTAAGCAATAGAAAGGATTTTTAGCAGTTCCTTTGACTTTGAGGTAGCCACAATTGTCCTTTGAAGCGTCTTTTTCAACCAAGAATTCTGAATCTCTACCTTATAAGCTGTTCCCGCTTTAAGTCCAATGACTATAATAGCTTTATCTCCCCAAAAAGCTTTCATACTATCCTCAAAAAATAGACTGTTGACCAATATAACGCAACAACTCATGACTGCTAAATCTCATCCCTGGCGAACCTGGAATTTTTCTAAAGAAACTAGAGTCAGCCCAACTGATTCCATCGCATCTCGTCGGCAACTGCTAACCTCTCAATTCAGAAATAGTCAAATCATGAGTTGGGAGGATGCCGATAATAAACTGCACACCGAAGAAATCAGCCACTGCGTTACTGTTATTCAACAAACGCAGCAAGGTTGGCAGGTAAGACGAGCAGCATTACTGCATCTATATGATGGAAACGTGCATCAACACCCCTCAGTCAACTTAGAATCATTTGCCCAATTTCTCAAGGTTAATTTCCCCAAAAAAGTTCGCAATTACCAGGAAGAAGTGAACACGGGCTTGAAAATGCGATATCTAGGATTAGAGAGTTGCTATCACTCAGTTCAGGAATTTTTACCTCTACGCTGCTTTGAAATTTTTACATCCAATCGGCTCAAAAGTGATACTTCTGGCTATGGTTGCTCTTTTGATGAAAAACAAGCCCAAAGACTCAAGCAAGCTTACGAAATTGCTCTTTCTCTATCGAAGGGTGCCAAACCAAAGCGCACTCATCTTGAACAAGCTAGAACCCAAATGTGTGAGCGTTATCCAGATATCCCTGCGTTTAATAAACATTCTGCCTATCATAATATTAAATCGGAACGGGATAAATACAAAGAACTTTATGAGTCCCAACAAATATTCATCCAAAAGTTGCTACAGAATTTTCAAGAGGTGCCAGAACTCCAACAATTTGCCGAGTTACATCTACCCTCCGACTTAGTTACTTGAGTCAGAAAAAACGCAGGAAAATTTTTTAGTCTTTCCCCAATCCGGGGAAAATTTTCTACAATAAAATTAAAATTAAATCAATGAACACTTGTTCGAGAGTAATCCTCACCTTTACTCAGTCAAGTGTTTACTTTTGGGTGTACATCTATTAAGTGACGGTTCAAATGATTATCACAAAAAAATTTCACTGTCAAAAATCTTTCTACTATAGAGACTGCCTGATTGAAATCATAGAAGATACCGTTAATAGCCAAATAGTGTACAAACATCGGGTTTTGTATCTTCCCAATCAAAATAGCTTTTTAGGTTGTGATTCAAACTTCAACCAGGCATTAAATAAAAGTTATACAAAAGCCATCAGCTTAGAGATGAGTTGCAGCAATAAACCCCAAGCACTGATGAGTTATAAAGAAGAAATTTTAGTCGCTCGAAACTTGGGTTCTATTGATACATTTGGGGATTTAGTCGGAACCCATTGCCTAGCAGTCTGGAAAAATCCCTTGCAATATTTTAAAATTTGGCAAGCCCTTACACACCTTGAGCAACTCACTTTTACTGACGACTTTCAAACCCTCGATCATAACCAGACTCAACAATTAGCCCGATTAGAGAAGATTTACCTACCCAATTCAAATATTTTAGTTTTAGGGACTCTTCTGGGTTCACCCACTTCCTAAGCTTAGAGACAACCCGCACCATTTTTGCAGCTAATTTCACGCATCAGTTGTTCGTAAGTCTTATGCAAATTGTTGGCAATTGCATTAAAATCTTGCACTGACATTTCTGGTTGATAGCCGTCATCATTACAGACCAAGGATTCATAAAGACTATTCGTAATCCCTAATAAAGTGACTGTTTGAGCGTGGCTTAGATGTTTGGATTCTTTAAACTCTAAAATCTTTCGCTTCAACTTTTGCAGTTGCCTTTCATTCAATGCAATTCGGCTCATCTCATTTAACCAAAAAGAATGACTTAATTGTTTCTCTAAATCTTCATCTTGGCTAGAGCCAAGTTGCAATGTTTGTTTAAATCGGGTTTGCTGAAGTTTTGATACAAATGTACCTAGTTTTTCCAGTTCATCATCTTCCAGTCGTCGGGTGATATCAATGATTCTCTCTAAACGGGTTCGGATGCGGCGTTTGGGAGGAACTGGAGGAGGCTGAGGAGAACTGGGAATTTCATCTCGAGCTAGCAGTGTGCAAAAATGTACCATCGCTCCCTTGGTGTAAAGAAAAGCCAAAAGCTTCTCCAGATTGGCCATACCCAACCAGCGACTCGTACCCCCAGCTTTCCAGGAATTGAGGAAACGAGAAAGTGCACCTTGGTCTACTCCCGTCTCCTTGGCCATCTCATTGGCAGCAATGTCACAATCAGCTAGGGTTTTGGCAATGGCTTTGCTGATGCTGATAAACTCGATGATGTCACCTCTTGGGAAAGTTTGATTTATGTTATTCGATCATCTTACAATACAATAAATTACCCAGCACAATTTTTTTCCGATTGGCGCTGGGCAGGCTCAAGTCAACAATCTATGCCTTCACTCTTTGGGTCTTGACGGGGTGGAACTTGACAAGACTCACGAGAATCCGGCGTTTTTTGTACTGAGTACCACAGTTAATACTGTGATTCTTCAGGCAGTCAGTCAGCACTCTTTTTTAGTCGCTAACGCTGCTTGTGTTTTATTCGTCAACGCTAGCTGTCAATGCTAGCTGTCAACACTGCTTCTATTAGTCAGCCATTAATGCTGCTTCTAGATTTAACGCTGCTTGACGCTTGCTTTAACGCTGTAACGCTTAACACGCAACACGCAACACGCAACACGCAACACACAACGCTGCTTCTAGATTAACGCGAAGTTTTTTTCAGAGGCAACGTTGACTGGCAAAAAGTTATGAAAGAGATGATTTTATGATGTCAGATCAACATTCGCACCCCCCCACGGCTACTCCTTTTCCTCTACTCAAACCCATCATTGGCCGACAGGCCACATCCATTCAGTTAGAGAAAATCGGCTTTACTCGGGGTGAGGAAATTTGGATTAAAATCAACAACAATCAGCCCTATCGAGGCATCATCACCTCCGAGTGGAATATCGAGCTGACAAAAGCCATCAATCCACGAGATGAGAAGGGAAAACCCATCACCCATCGAGATGGCAACAAATATTGGAAATTGACGGGACAGACGTATGCCGATGGCATTGCTTACTTGCAGCAACAGGCCGAAAAAGGCAACGATATTTCCCTGATTCCCAATCGAGCCGTTCGGGGAATTCGAGCGGTGGATATCCAGGAATGCCGTTGCTTATTTGCAGAATTTGACCACTTGAGTTTGCCAAAGCAATGGCAGAGGGTGCAAGAATTTTCAGCTCAAACAGGGATTATCCCCACCTTAGCGATTTATTCGGGGGGGAAATCGATACATTTTTATTTTAGATTGAGCCAGGCGATCGCTCCAGAGCGGTGGCAAAAACTCCAACGGCAAATCATTATTTTGCTGCGCTCGGATGTTAACTTGGACAACTATAACCGGGAAATGCGCTTAGCCGGAATGGCTAGGGGATTGGCGCAAGTGAGCATCGAGCAAGTCACCCAGCATTGCTATCACCCCCATGAACTAGAACAGCAACTCAACACATATTTTCCCCAAGGACTTTGCCAACAGCGTTGGCTCAAAGCGCGAAAACTGATTGAAAATCAGGCTAGTGTAAACGAATTACAAGCACTGCTCAATCTGCCGGAAGACCAATTACTGCCCTCTATCCCCACCAGGACTCACAATAATTTAACTCCAGGAAATCACATCGTTCCTTTAGAAATTTGCCTCACCCAGGATGATAAAAGCTTAATCGAGTTTGGGGCACCCGATGGGCAACGCGATCGCTCAGGATACAAGTTAGCACGAAATATCATCGGCACAATACACTCCCTAGAACGGCTCAACATTCAATACGCTGGGGATGGGTACAACCTGTTTGAGCAATTTGCTTCCCGTTGCCATCCGCCTTTATCTACAAAGGATATGCATCGGATATGGAACTCCGCCGGAAAAGGAAACCCCACCGCAACACTGCCCGATAATCTGCTACTGCATCAAGTCTTCAAAGCCGGAAAAAAGCCATCTTCCTTTAAAGAACATGGGTTTTCTCAATTACTGGCTCAAGTTCAGCAAACTAGACAAAAATTAGCATGGGGCTTTGACAAAAGCCAGAGGCAAGGGGCTTGCAAACCCACCCCAGAACCTGCATCAGATTCCCCCATTCAAACCTATCCATCCGGGCATCGACTCGATACTTGGACTCATCTAGATGGCAAATTTATCTGGGATAGATACCGGACAGCTTTATCCCACCCATTTAGGATGTGAGCGGCTATTTTACATCACTGCCGACCCCCGCAATCCCACCACCGATACCCTAGCACAATGGGAACTTTTAGAAGGTCGGCATGGGGGATTAACCACCGATGAACATCGTAAAATCAGGCGAGTAAAAGGGTGTCAGCAGAGTGTAGGGAGTCGGGAGTCGGGAGTCGGGAGTCGGGGGGAAGAAATTACGACTCCCAGGCGTTGCCGTCCCCACACCCCACACCCCACACCCCACACCCCACACCCTACACCCCACACCCTACAGTCAACCCCCCAATTGCTTTCGCACTGCAACCATCAGTGCATTACGAGAAAAAGGAGTATCCCAAGCCGACTCCTCCTCTTTAGTTTGTGCTCCTTGCCCTTATTACGAAAAATGCGTTGCTGGCTATCAATACGGATACCTCCATGCGCGAACCCATGCCTTGAAAGCGCCTCGTATCCGATGCCATCCAGCCACCCTGCCCCCGGCTGACAGTCCCGTTTATCACAATGCAGTTTTAATTTGGGAAGAATGGTCTCAAGTCTTAAAAAACCTCTGGCAAATTTCGGTGACACTGGAAGAAGTGGATCAAACAATTGCCAGGTTAGCCACTCAAGCAACCGAGGAATTTAACCAGCTCAAGCCCTTGTTTTCGGCATTGAGGAACTTATTATCTGGAACTATTAAACAGCCCAACCGCTTTGGTTGGTCACATCACGAGCTGACTGCCCAACTTCCGGCTCTACCCGCTAACTTAGACTTAGAGAAAATCGAGCAGGCCATTAGTCCCCATCTGGAATTTTTAGACCCAACTCTGGAATATGGCATGAGTGCATCTGAGCTGACTAGCCATTTCAGGAAACGATTTTCAGCTAGTGATGAAACGATAGCTCAACAGGTGAAGTCAAATGTCGTGAAACAATGGCTGATGCCGTTGTTAAAAATTCTGGGTCAAGAACCGGGGTATCTCTCGTTATGTTATGGCAAACTGACTTTATCACGGCCAAACAACAGGCTGGCTCAAATTGCTCATGCGGCTAAGGGTAATATTTTTTTAGATGCTACGGGCGATCGCCTGGAATTAGCGATGCTATTGGGTATCAATCCCGAGCAGATTATCTGCACGGCTCAAGAAGTGACGGCTGGGGCAACGATTCGCCGGATTCAGGTGGCCACATTGGGGCGATTAGGGCAACATCGGGGTTCCTATCAGCAACGGCGGGTGAATGCGGTGATTGATGCCATTGCCCATTCCCATCCTGATCAACATTTATCCACGATTCGCTTCAAGCGTTTAGCTGCTGCTCAGGATTTTCGCTGGTTTATAGAATCACGAGGCTGCAATGACCTCTGTGACAGTGATGTTTTAATTTTAGACGGTATCCCCTGCCCCAATTTAGAAGCCCTGGCGGCTGAATTTACTTGCCTCACCGGACAGGTTCCTCAAACCGGAACCATCTCCTCAAAAATTCCGGTGCAGTTAACCAACCCAATGCCCGAGTTGATTGAGCCTTGGTTTGAATTAACCTTAAGTGCTGACCCTAAGTTTGCCGCCTTTGTGCGACGGCGGATACTGGCCAACATCCATCAAGCTGAAGGGCGTCTCAGAGCATCGCGGCGGCCAGAGCAAGACCTGTCGGTTTATATTTTGGGGGATTATCCCCTAGATTTACCAGTGGAATTGGTCAAAGCCAGCGACATTACCCTAGAGGCAGCTAGCAAAATTGAACGAGTGGAAATCGCGATTCGGCAAGCGGTGGAGCAGCTCAAGGCCACAGGAGCGCGAATTACCCAACAAGCGATCGCCAATCTGACTCAATACAGCCGGGGGCATATCAGTCGCTTCGGGAAATTGATCCAAATGCTTATCAATAATTCTACAAGCAAAGCGATCGCTCAAAAGGTAGAAACTCAACCCATTACTGGTGAGAATGGAACCGAGTCTCTATCCCCAGAAGAACTCGATTGGCTCAGTAGCGAGTACCTGCCACTGATTGCATCCGAGCCTCCAGATGAACTTTGGTCTTTGATTAAAGTATTGGGGAAAATTAACTTTACTCAAGTTTGGAACCAAACCACTGCCGTTGCTCAAATTGAAATTTGGAAACGTGCGCTGCTCAGTTTAGAGGTCAGTTCGCTGTCCCGATTAGCGATGGCGGTGGGATTGAATCTTTATCGGTAGCGCTCTACCCACCTAAAATTGATGGATTAAAACTGACGCTGCTGAGGCACAGCTCTTGAATTTCCGATTCCCGACTCCCTCAAAATCTGTAGTGTGACACTTCAGAGTGCGGAAGGTGGGTTCAAAGAGCCTTAAAAACCTGTTGTGCCGTTAAGTTCAGCTCTGGAAACGTGTGTGACTGGATTCGTTCGACTTCTCTAAACCTTTGAACTTCATATTCACCCTCTACTAAGTGATGAACGCTGAATGTTGGGCGCTTCGGGTGGCCAATATGGAGTCGTCCCCCCAACCCTAAATAGTCCACAATCCAATATTCCTGAATACCTAATGCTTCGTAATCTCGCAACTTGGTCAGGTAATCATCTTGCCAGTTAGTGGAAACAACTTCTATCACCAACCGAACTGATTGCCCCATTGTGATGATGGACTCTCGTTCCCATCGTGGCTCTAATTGAGTAGCCTTCCTGTCGAGGACGATAACATCGGGTTCGTAGCCTGAGTAGTCTGAATCGGATTTGACGATACATTCAGAAGGGATAAAGTAAGGTAGCTGCAAGCGTCGTATTTCTAGAAACAGCTCACCTAAGATAAACCCAGCAATTTCTGAGTGTTTGCCTTTGGGCTTGGGCATCTCAACAATAACCCCTTCATGTAGTTCATAGCCTGTTGGTGAATTCTCAGGATACCAGGCAATGAATTCATCAAATGTAACTTGTTTAGGTAGGGTTTGAGTCATGGCGCTAGTTTACCGAAGCGGAAATAACTCCAGCATTTCGGGTGCATAAATTAGGATAGCTGACCAGTGAAAGTTGCGGTTGGCTTGATACCGCGCATCTTGTTTCATCAAGGGCATGAACTCATACAGGTGTTTCTTGGCTGATTGAGCCGCCGGACACCCCGCACTAGCATAGCCTACCGTAGGCAGGTCGTAGCCGTGATGGAAGTTAACCCCTTGCCCTGAACCTTTTTGAACGGGGTCATCGGAACGCACATAGTTCTTGTTGCGATCGCCCTTGGCGGGCGCGCTAGCGCTATCGCGGGTAAAGTAAATTTCTCCATCTTGCACTAAAGCTTCGTGGCTGGACTTCGACCCATAGTGAATCCCCACTTTCCAACTGGCCGGTTGCTGTCCAAATGCCAAAAATAGCGCTCCTGCCGGGTTTATAGGGCGTTGGTTATAAATCACACCGGGGCGAGAGGTGCAAGCCCAATTGCCGCGAATGTAGGGAACTTTATCCACAATCTCTAAGACGATGCGGCGAGAACTCCATGTATCCGGCGCGTTGTCGTTGAGGGAGCCGTCTCCATTCATGCCCTCGATGACAATCAAATTATAATGCCGCTTTTCGTTATCCAATTTATAGCCTTTATAGATACAGAATTTAACAATTTGGCTGGCTAAATTTTGGGTGAGTTGATATCCCGGTATCAAATTAGCGGGATTGGTATTAATGAGCGCTCGCGCAGTTTGGATGCCCAGCCCCGATTCCGAGATGCCTAAGAGTTTTTGAAACGTGGCCAAAGCGCGAGTGGAAATTGGACCCCAACGCCCGTCCGCCGGGGGTGAGAGTAAGCCACAACTAATTAGATTCACCTGGGTTCTCATCGCTAGATGCTCAGAAGTGGAGATGTTGTCTCCCTTTTTCTCACCGGAGGCGATCGCATACAACGGAGATAAACTGTTTTGAGCGGGAGGACTTGGGGCAGGTGAGATTTTGGAGGACGCGATGCCGGACGCTCTTTCCTCCGGTATTTGGGTTGTTCGTGGTGCAGTGATATCCCCTAAAATAGAACAATGCTTTTTGAAAACGTACCATGAAGATTTGCCTCCAAAAGAAATACCCTCAAGGACTACCCAATAATGATTGTCTTTTTCACTCACGCTCTTGAGCTGGAGTTCACTGTAGTTCACCAGCCAATGCTTATCGGCTTCGTGTAGTGAGAGAGATTGAGCAGTGGATTGCTTGAGATAGGTGCCACTAGAGGTAGGATTGAAAATTTTGAGCAGGGCGTTTGGCGAAGATGGGGATTGAGAAGACATCGTGTATTCGTCTTGCAGGCTGGATTTTAATAAAAGCTTGAGTAAAACAGCGCCGCCTACTTGTTCAGATTTAAGGTAGGTATCAAACTTGCCGTCAGAAGCATATTTGCCCTGAACGTAATGGTTCGTTCCTGACCACAAATAGGGAGAAAGGCAATGAGGATGATAGAGTCGATAGCCAAAGCCGTTATACTGCTCAAGCTGGAACAAAAAACCAGGAATCGACCAATCTTTGACTTGATCGATTTCTTTTTCAGATAAAGCATCAATGGCCGATTCTTCCCAGGTGAAGGGGGGATGGCTGGGTGGCCGTGGCCGTCCGGCGGGTGCGTTAACTGTGCGCTGCTGTAACGAATCACCGTTGTGCAAATGAGTGGAGAAATCCCCTGAACTTTCTAGGATGTGGATGATGGCCACAAACTCCCAAGGGCAGTTCATAACAAGTGCGATAGTTTGATAGCGTTTGAGGTGTTCCGGTGCTTGGATGCGATGCACGAGTCGTTGAGCTTGGGGCAGCCATTCAGGACGAATCTGGCAGCTATGCATGAGCCGCTCTAGCTCAGGTTTTAATGGTGATAGCTTAATGGACATTAGAGTTCTCCTCGGTAATCATTCGGCGCTTGAGGAGGTTGGTTCAATTCCCAGTTTGATGGGGAGTCAGATGGGGGAAGCAAGCCTGTATCGGTTCGATATTCTCTAATTTCGGGTGTATCGCTCCCGGTGGTGATACCCTGGTCAGTCGCCACGATGGTACTGGTGCGATTGACTTCGGCTACAGTAGTACTCGCATGCTTGAGGAAGCCCGATAACGCCCCTTTGCTGATATCTGTACCGAATGCTGTAGCACCAATCCCTACTACAAAAAAGGCAAACCCAGTCCACTTATCGGTTAAACGTTCAGGAATAAATGGACTAGCTAAAAATATAGCAATTCCTATCACCATGATAGCGATGGCTACTTGGTCTCGTTGAGTGATTTCTCGTTGCTCCATTATTCGTTCTCAAGGTCTTCGAGTCTGGCTTCTTGATGGTCGATTCTAAGCTGGAGCCAGGTTTTTTGAGATTTAATTGATTCGAGTTCATCATGCAGTTTAGCGGTTTGATTTTCTAATTGCTGAACCCGATTTTTTAAGGCTTCAACGGTTCTTTGATTGTTTTCAATTTTCTCCCATAGTTTCTTGAGGCGGCTCAATACCCAATTCATTAGCCAACCGATGGTGCTAACTAGTCCTGAAAAAATAGCCAGAATAGTTTGGGCATCAAGAGTAGGTGTTTTGGGAGTACTCTTTTGGAGATGCTCCGCGATTACACTAACGACTAAAAAGCAGAATAAGCCTAAAGCAATGATGGCTAAAATCTGCACAAATTGCTGTTTATTGGAGGGTGGGTTCTCCGACACATTCCGGCTCCTTAAGATGAAAGGTAAACCAAGTGTAAGGAGATAATCTTACTTGTTCACCTCCTCGAAGTTCTGAAGAGTGGGTAATTCTATGTCCATTAATCCAAACTCCATGAGCGGAAGGTTGAGGTTCTTTGCCCATAGCCGGACCGTCTGATATCCAATAAACACCAACAGCGTGTCTTTTTTTGACAATGGTAGCTGTCACTCTGGATAATAATCGGTCTTTGAGTCTGCATTCACAATGTTCGGTTCTGCCAATATGCAAATAGGAACCGACTTCAAATCGTTGTCCTTGTACGGGTAAACTAGGAGAATACATGATGATGAACGCTTCATCGAATTTAGTGGCTTTTTGCTGTAAGATTTGGCTACGTTTAAGCCGAGCATTGACGCTTTCTAGCAAGTCGGAGATAGAAAATGGTTTGGTGATATAATCTTCCACCCCCATCCCCATGCCTTGGCGAATTGCATCGGCTCTAGCGGAAAGGAAAATGAATGGAATCGATGCAGTAGTTGGTTCCCGACGTACCCGATCTAAGAGGATAAAACCATCTTCTTTAGACTGCATCATGATGTCGCTGATAATTAAATCAGGCAGCTCATTAAAGATGAGATTTAACCCATCTGCAATGCTATTAGAAGTTAACACCTGATAATCATTAACTTCCAAGATTTCGATGAGTGTTTCTCTGACGCTGTCCTCGTCTTCAATGACAATGATTTTAGCGATCGCCATGAACTTAATAGTCCGTCTCAACAGCCATTTGATTGGATAAATAATAGCGATAGGATTCTGGGTCTATGTCTTCCCAATATCGTCCCAGAGCATCAGTAATTTTGTTTCGCCAATCTTTATCGCCTGATTTGCCTTTGACCATATTTTTAAGATAAGTTTTACCCAACGAGGTAGAGCGTAAAATTTCTTTAATCATGGGGCTATGCAGGTCGCCACTCGCATCATAAGCGTTTAAGACTTCCTTAACCATTGAAAGAGGTCTAGCTTTGGGCTTAATGCTGCGCTCTGTTTTAGTCGGCAATTCTGGAGTTAATATGTTATCTTCTTCATCTTGCGTTTCGGTATCCCAAGTGGTATCCATTTCAATGGGGGTCTTTTGATTTTTCTGATTGTCTGTATAATCAGTTCCTGCATTTTTTGATGATTTCTTCTGGGATTGAGGTTTGCCCTTGCCGTTTTGTTCAGATTCAAGTTTGTAGTAATAGCCATTGACATACATATAGGGCGGAACTGAATCGTTGATGAGTTTGTATCGATAGCCATTGATGGTGAGCAAGGCAGGAACCGTGGCTGTTTGATTGTTCATAATTGCCAAAAATTTAGGTTTAAACGCTAATATAACTTACACGATTCGCAAAATTTGGTTTAACATACGAAAGTCGATTTGTCGGGATTGTAAAAAATGGCAACTCAATCTACTAAAAAGAAAACAAGTACCAAGAAAACTCCCAAAAAGAGTAAGATTGTTAATGTTCCTTTCACAGAAATTGTTGCTGATACAGCCAGTGAATTAGGCATGAGCCAAGCCCAAACTGAAAAAGTGGTCAGAACCTATCGCCAGAAATTTTTGGAGCGGGTGGCAGCTTCGGATTTAATCAGAATAGAAGAACCCGGTTTTGGGGTGTTTACGGAAAATATTCGCAGTGGTACGGTTCCGGCTACTGAAGTCAATGGGATGGAAGAATTTGACTATACCACTCATGGTATAACCTTCCGCATGGCCAGTGAAGCTAAGAAAACAATTAATAGCGTTTCTGGAGGTAAAAAAGGAACCAAAACCACCAAAAAAACAGGTAAAAACTTCCTGGAAGAAGCTGACCTCGACCAAATTATTGCTATCCAAGACGAGGAAGATGAGCAGGAATATGAACAAGAGGAGGATGTTGCCTGATACGATAGGGATTGCTTTGCCCTATTGAGTTAGTACTAGTAAATCCTGAAATGGGGTAAAGGGAAATAACAGAGTATTTTGGGGTGGTTTTTTGGCCACCCCTTTTTATGGGTGATGCAGTTTACCTAACTCAAAAATTAGTCACACTGAGGAGGAAAGTGGTTGAAAATGGGAGAGCCAGGGAAGGCCGGGGGAAAAACTAAGGTAGCAGTTGTGGTGGGATGAACTTCGATTGGTTGCGGGTATTGTTTTTCTGTTTCAGGCTCAGTAGTAGAATTAGAAAGCTTTTCTTTTTGACCATCAGGTTTGGGTAGATGGCGAGTTAAGGACGAAGTTTTTAAAGACAGAGTTTGAACTAATCCAACTTTGTTTCTGGCTTCAGCAACAATTGCTCTAGTTTTCTCACCAAACAGCAGTTTGGCTGTGTCCTCAACACGTTGAGCAAAATCGAGAAAGGTGGGTTTGTTGAGTTCTGGTAAAACATTCCACCAAATCAAGAAAGCATTTTCCCACGAGTTTAAGCCGACTGCACAAAGTTGAAAGAATCGATTGAGGATACCGGAATTGATATGAACTCCACCTTTATCGGCAAAACCAACATACCGCTTGGTGTAATGATTGGGCTGGGGGTCTTTTCCTAATATGAGGTCATCATAAGCGGTTCCTGGAGCTTTCATTGAGCGCACGGCTTTGCCGTTAACATTGGCAGTAAACAGTTCCTTACCAATGAGCCAATCCATTTGTTGAATTGTTTGCTCAAGTATGGCTGCTTGAAAACAAATTGCTCCCACATCCGCATAGCTTTCATTGATGGCACCCGATTCACCGTAGTAGGGCAAAGGATTAAGGTATTGAATCACACCGTGCCAAAGTTCATGAAATACAGCGGTGGGACTGCCGATAAAAGACTTAAATAGACGATTATCTCCGTCTCCGAGTAACGTTGCGACTCCATTCCAAACAGCATTATTGTAATGTTTGCCGTAGTGAATAATCCCAATTAAGGGATAACCTTGGTTATCGATGGAATTGAATCCAGTTAATTTTTCTAGGGCTTCATAAAATTGACCGAGTAAATCATAAAGCCGATCTACGCTTCGAGCGGGAAGATTATCATCTCCTTCATTGGCTAAAAGTGGGATTTTCAGAAGATGGGTATTGGTCGTATTTTCAGCACTAAATATATATCGAGTCAGATGGCCAGTGATGGGTTTGGGCAGTTGAGGTGAAAGATTATCAATCAACCGCTGCCCTCGTGCCATAAAAGAAAGTTCTAAATCATTAAGAGCTTGTTCTCGATAGTCTTCCCCACCATATTGGGCAATATGGCGATTGATATGAGGCGGAATAAAATGGCACCCGCATGAATGCATCGCTAAATTTTTCATCATTTATCTTCAGGGGGAGTGGGGAGTCAGCAGTCGGGTATCCACGTTCCCACTCACGACTCCCTACTCCCAATTCCCTTTTTTTATAACTTCTACTGTTGCTATATAACTCATCTGCGGTGGGTTCGGTGGTATGAGCATGGCAGGAATGTTTCAGTTTGGATTCAAGAAATTTCCATCATTTGCAAAAGAATTTCCATCATCTTAGGTTAAGGCTAGTAGTTCTGTAGCCAATCTCCTTTGAAACGGGAGTAGGCTAGCTCTAAATATCGGATACAAGCCCCTTAATTCATTAACGCAAAAGTAAAAAACCATTGTCTCAACTTTATTGTAGATATTCAATGGGGAGTAGTCGTCTATTTCATGGGTCGATCAGTTAAATGTAGGGAAGTAAGATTTACATCGAAGTAGTTATGACCAATATGGCTTCCCTTTCTCAATCAGCAATTCCTACCTCACAATCTTCTTTGCCCACTGAAAAAGGGTCTGCAATACCCCAAATCGTTAGCCCTAAAGAGCAGGATAATGTTGGTTTAGTGGGATTTGCTTTTGAAAAAGTTCCCATGTTTATTTACACCGAAGGCAATCCTCAATCAGCCGTAATCCCCCATCCTGTAGAAGGGTGTGAAATCAAAATATTTCGTGTTGGTTCAGCTCAAGATGCAGTAAGAACTTGGATTTTGATTCATGCTTTGACCCAAACGTTGCAACCGATTCCTCAAGAAATAGTTGAAATGACCGTAATCTGGCGCAAAGGAGAAACCGGAATTAAAGAGGTGACACTAGACTTACCTCGATTAATTCGGTATGAACCTGTGAGGTTACTGTTAAAGATGGAAATTGAACCAGGTGCACCAGTCAGGCAAGCCGTTGGCCGGGATAAAGCCGAGCTATTAATTATTAATGATTTAACGAGTCCCTACGGCCCTGCTTCAGACGATTATCTGCTCAATTTTGCTACCACAACTAATCACAATTCTTTGAGTCTTCATCCATCTGTAACCCCATCTACAATCGGTGGTTATGGAGAACGTCCCAATCGCTGAGGTCAACAATGGGAACAAGATTTAAGCAGGATAATTATGTTTCGGTGGAGGACATTGGATTAATTCGCTCTGATGAAGAAGGGGATGCCAGGGTGAAACTCATGGTTTCCCAGAAAACGTCCTATAAAAACCGAGTTCCCCTACTTCCTGAATTTTCCAGTCCTTTACCCATTGACCTACCATTTTTAGAACGTGAGATTCCTATTGAGTTTCCCCAAGGGATTTTTAAAAAAGCTCCACAACGAGAGCAAATCTTGGAACTAAAATTGGTGGACTCAGACGGCACCCGTTTAGAAGAACCTAGTACTGCAACCTTGACGATTATGCCCATTTCCAAAGAAGAAGAGTTGATTGTATCCTCGACCTCATCTAAAAGCGATAGTGCGCTGAATCAAGTGATGAGTGAGCTGAAGAAAATAGGGACTCGTCTCACTATCCTAGAAAAGCAAATGAAGGGAGAAGCATCAACCAATAAAACCCAAGCCAGCCAAATTCAATCAATCCAATCTCAATTAGAAACTCATCAAAGTATCGATGAATGGGAGAATGTTTCTCAGGTTGTGGATAACAAAGGCATCGCCCAAGAAAATTCCAATGTCAAACTGATGGGAGATGAAGCAACCATCAAAGTGAAGCTGCCGCCCCTACCCCCCTGCCAGCCGATGACCGTGGTTCGGACGATTCCATCTCAGCCAAAATTAAGATGGGATGTGTGGTGGGAATGCCCTACAAACTCAGCAGAACAACCTCAAACTCCGGGTTGGACAAAATTAACTGAATTACTCAACGGTTGGGTTCATACCTATACCGTTAAGCCGGAAACAGGATGGTATGAGGTGATGTACAAATTAGAAGGTGAGCGCGTCCTCTTCCGGGGTCATGCCACCACCACTCAGCCAAATATCGGGTTTGAAGGGTCAAATAAAACCTCAATCATTGCTCGATTGCCCGCCGCTATTTCCCCCAGCCGCAAAATTAATATCCGAGCCACGGGTTACACCTCCCAGCAAGGCAAAACTGATGTTGATTTGTTTATTATGCCCGATGTGGCAGGAGCCATTATGTGGATGGAAGGAATTGGCATTTCTCAAATGCAAGATTTCGGATTTGATGAAGTGGAATATAGCGTTCCTTAAATTAGGTTATTGATTAGGTTACTGGCCAAAAAAAAACCCTCGTCCGACGGAACATGAGGAAATGGTAAAGAGAAAGTCGGAAGAGGGAGCGGTAATTTCCGAACGTTGAATGTAATTGCAAACCCAAAAAATTGCAAGGAAAAACCGCAATGGCTTACAGATTTGAAGCGGATAAACAAATCGGTGCTATCACCATTGAGCGATATCAAGCCGCAGGCGAAGTTTTAAGCGGCAAAGGCGAGATTAATGTTTACACCACAGCCCCCACAGGTTGGGAACCGGCTGCCACCACGCAGATGGCTGTGTATACCCTCAGTTGGGATGCGGCCTCACCTACTGGAAAAAAATCAACATCAGCTATTCCAACGCGGGTTGGGGGGGTTCCGGTTGAATACTTTGGCGCAAGATTAGGCGACCCCTTTCCCAGCACAGAAGCCATCACTGGTGGCAGTGCTACCATCGCCGTGAAAAATGAACCCAATGCTGTACCCTTTCAACGGCCTGGTTCAGCAACCGAGCAAATGGTGGCGCTCAACTTGGTCAGTGGCACTGCTACACCGGGATTTGGTACGCCCTCGGCGGTTGTCAATGGAAATAATGTCAGGCTAACCGGCAATGTGATTAATGTGGCTAAGAACGGCTCTAATGAAACTGTGAACTTTGCCACCTTACCGGCCAATCTGCGTCCGGCTAACCAAATGGAATTTGCCGTGTCAGGTTATACCAATGGGGGTGGGTCTGCCATGTTGGTGGTTCGCCCCACCGGAGAAATGTTTTTCCGGGGTACTGGAATTTTGCCCGTTTCCCCCAATGGTTTAGAAGGATTGGGTTTAGATAATGCGGAATGGTCAGTGGTAGCAAGCACGACACCAACGCCAACACCAACGCCAACAACACCGACTGTTACCTTGTCTCCTGCGATCGCTTCTACCGCACAAAATACTCAAGTTACGTATACACTGACCGGGTTTGCGCCTAATACATCGGTGAACTACCAATGGATGAAAAATGGGCAGGCGATTACAACCACTGGAGGTTCGGGAACGCTAACCACCAACGCTCAGGGAGGCTTGAGTGCCACCTTCAATGCATCGGTGTTTGCGGCGGCTCCCTTTAGCGGGGCTGGAACCTATGGACTTGCCATCACTCCCCCAGGTGGTACAGCTCTTTTATCCAATCAGCTGACGGTAGATGGGGCGACGCCACCCACCCCCACCAATTCCACTGTCACCCTCTCACCCGCTACTGCCTCCATTGAGCAAAATAGCCAAGTCACTCATACACTGACAGGTTTTGCACCTAACACCAGCCTCAATTACCAATGGCTCAAGAACGGGCAAGCTCTAACGGGAACTGGAGCGACAGGAACCTTCACCACCAACGCTCAGGGAGGCTTAAGTGCCACGTTTAATGCCTCCGTGTTTGCAGCAGCTCCTTTTAATGGCGCAGGACAATACGTGCTATCCGTGACACCAACCGGGGCAGGGGCAGCAGCAGTGAATTCCAACCCCATCGCGGTTTATAATCGACCTCCCCTAACGCCGGGAACTATTGCTATTACTCCCTCAACCGGTTCAATTGCTGCTAATACAGCGATGAATGTGAATTTCAGTGGTTTTCAACCCTCAGAACAGATGGGTTTAGCTTGGTTGAAGAATGGGCAAAATGTAACTGCTAATCCTCAACCCGTACAAGTCAATGCATCAGGACAACTGACCATTCCGATTAATGCAGGGGCTTTTGCCGCAGCTCCCTACAATGGTTCGGGTAGCTATTTAATTTCAGTCTATCGCTATGCGGCTGACCCGAGCGACCCCAATCGTTATGCCAACTCAAATACTATAAGCATCACGGCTTAGGCTTAACTTAAACAGGCGTGAAACTTGACACTTTGTTGGAGGGTTGAGTCATTTTTTACTCATCAGCCTATATTTTGACTATTCTCTATCCAGTGATGGAAATAGGCCGAATAAGGACTGGTGAGTTTTATTTAATCTCAGTTATCATAAAACTTTTGCACAGACAACAAACTTAAATTAGCGATAAGAGAAAGTTGTTTTAAAGGAATACCTTGTTGAGCCAACCGCCGTAAGTAAGTATTTTTAAGCCGAAAAGGAGTGACTCCATCTCCATACTTATTCACGAGATTGTGTAATCCATTAATCGTTAATTGTCCCCGCTGTCCCCATAGTACAAAAGGATGAGGATGTTGGAGTTGGGTGAGTGCTTCAAGAAGCTGTTGGCGAATTAGTGGAGGGTCAAGCCCCTCACCCAGTCGCTATAT
>CAZPRJ010000092.1:0-27633 GCA_964588805.1 uncultured Microcoleus sp.
GCGGGGCTGTCCGTGCAAACCTGACATGCTCCCAGTGGGAAGTTCGTCAAGAAATGTTGCGTTGGAATGTTCACAACAATCCGTTTCCATTCAAGTAGTTTTCCCAGCGAGTGGGAAGCCAATGGAACCGAACTTACCGTTGAGTTTTCCCGCGAGTTTCCATTCAAGTAGTTTTCCCAGCGAGTGGGAAGCATTGGTGGTGTTCGCGAAAGCAACACCCCGATGGTTTCCATTCAAGTAGTTTTCCCAGCGAGTGGGAAGGTGCAAGCAATTCAGGAGGTCGGCGTTGCTGCCCTCGTTTCCATTCAAGTAGTTTTCCCAGCGAGTGGGAAGAGTTCGTTCAGCAGCCCTTGCCCAGTAAGGGTTTCAGCCGCCAAATCGACGCATCTCTGAAAATCATACCATATCCTCCTAAAAATCGAGCCAAACACAACCCTCAAACCCTCTCCCAGTATGGCATCGACGCATCTCAACGAAAAATATAGGGTTTTGGCGATTTGCCGAGGTGTGTCGATAGTATGATTTGTCATTCCATCATAGAGAAACACTTATCGTTAATTGAGGCAGTTTCAAACAATTTGCGATCGCATTTCTCCCCAGTTACCGAACCTGACGCCAGCGATAGTTCTCAATAACCTAACCGCCCTCTGCCCTCTATCGGCGATCGCACCCACCCCAATCCTTACCGACTCGCAAGCCACTAGACCTGGTGTATGCAGAAATATGTCTTGAGAGTTGTGCGATCGCCCATAGCGCTCTTGTACAATCATTTTCAATTGTTGAGAATTCGCCCAGGAAAAAGTTTATGGCAAATAAGTCCGGTCAAGACCCCTCGGAAATCATAATGGCAACGGTTGATGAAGAACAAAAAGGCGCAACTTTCAGCGGTACGGTCATCCTTGGTATAGACCCTGATGGTGGGGAAGCCGTTTCCTTTAGAGACTTTTTAATTGAAGATTATAAAGGCGAACTTACCGCTTATCTGGCAACAGATGGCGATATAACGAAAAGCCTTGATTTAGGCGAACTCGATCATAAATACCCCAATTTTAGGCTGCCAATTCCGCTGGGAACGGATACATCGCCCTACAATACAGTCGTGTTGAGCGACAAAAAAAGCAAGAAAAAAATCCTGACGATCGATTTATAAAATTTGTAACTTAGCTCGTAGTTCAGCCAAATTCGATTGCCCTCTTGTATAGGCATAACTAGGAATTTGAGCAGGTTACGAGATTCGCTTTAGAGCAGGGTATTGTAAGTGTTAAGGATTTTTACCCTTTCCCTTGCTGCGACTTCAACGCCTCCCAACGATTTCTAACACGCGATCGCTTGTGAGGCTAGAATTTCTACTGTAAGTAGCTTTCCCTCAAGCTATATCTGCCTTTTAGAGATAACACAGCATTTACCTTCACAATTACGCTGACTGCGGATGCAACCGTAAAGAGCATAACGCTCACTATGTTTTTTTATAGTGGGAAAAGCTAATAGTTGCAGTGGTATTCCTGTTAGTTTGCACAACAATCGCCCTGCTGAATGTAAAACATCCCATGCTTCAACTAGGCTGGGGCTTTCAAGGAATTCTGACACTTCGCTCTTAAAGGCTTGCCACTGTGAAGTAACAGTTGGTGGGTGGCAACGGTCATAAGCTGCCATCCCATCCCAGTAATTCTCTAGGGTTTGACTGATTGACATTTATAGATATGTTAGATCTTTTTCTTCTCAATTAGTTTTCCCAGCGAGTGGGAAAGTCAATACTTTCCTGGAATGCTCGATAAATTGGTTGGCTTTTGGGTTTCCATTCAATTAGTTTTCCCAGCGAGTGGGAAAGCAAAAGGATGAAACCGACATCACAGCCAACAGCATGTTTCCATTCAATTAGTTTTCCCAGCGAGTGGGAAAGTCACCAATCCCAGGCTGGGACTCAACGCCAGTCAGGTTTCCATTCAATTAGTTTTCCCAGCGAGTGGGAAAGTTAGCGAGATTTATTTAGCAGGGGGCTGGATTAATTGAGTTTCCATTCAATTAGTTTTCCCAGCGAGTGGGAAAGGTACTCATCGAGCAACAAGTAGAAGGGGATACTTACTAGTTTCCATTCAATTAGTTTTCCCAGCGAGTGGGAAAGCCCGTCGCTGAGTGCGAATACTGGATAAGTCCTCAATGTTTCCATTCAATTAGTTTTCCCAGCGAGTGGGAAAGCTCCGCCCGTAACCGTCGCACCCCAGCTGCTGACCTTATTGTGTTTCCATTCAATTAGTTTTCCCAGCGAGTGGGAAAGTCCGGGGTCTAAAGTCCCCATCTAGTAAGCATTCTACACAAGATTTTGGCAAACCTCTTTTTTAGCTTCATTTCAGCGACCCTTATTGCTAGTTATTCTTAATTACCAGGCAATACTAAGAGATGAAACCCTTTACCAGTCTTGTTTATAGCATTTTTCGTGAACCTCCCCGGAAAACCGCCCCCGCTTCGGTTTGCGAAAAATGCCTCGTTTTCCCTTAGAGGAGAGTTGACACCCTCACCGTCCTGGAAGAACGGTGATTCCCTACCAGTCGAACAATTGTCAACTGTATTGATGAGCGATCGCGCTTAGCTATCGAGTTGCTTCAGACTTCAGGAGATTTAGACCCCAATTATAAAGCGATCGCACGAATAAATTCCCTCTATCTGGTGCTGGACTTACTTGGTTGAGAACCTCCAGCATCAACTGATTGACCACCTCTGGATCATCGGAATGCTTGATGGCAAACAAACCACCTTCTGACCAAATAGAACGAATTTGACCTAAAGTAATCGGTTGCGCCGAATGAATCATCCCATTACGCTGGTTGCGGATGCGATCGAGCAGTTGATACTCCTTATTATTAATCGTTATTCTTTGAGATTTACGCCATCCTTCAATCAGTCCCCCCAGTCCCGGCAGATAATCTTTTCCTAAATAGGTCAGATGCGGGGGTGGAGTAACGAAACCCTGACCAATCCAGTCATTATTTTGACACTGAATATACAGCAATCGCTCTAAAGTTTGGGCAAACTGAACAAATGCGGCGGTATAATTTTGCCGGAGTAGGGGCAACTCAATCAGGAATGAAGACTCCCACGCTTGAATTAGCCGACTGGCTTTCATTTGCTGCCATTGGTCTTTCCACACCCCAATTTGCTCAGTATCCGCAACGGCGGCTAAGTCGTTTGACCGCAACCAATCACCAATGCGTTGTAAAAACTTATCCGTTTCCCAGTGGGTATAAAGTGCCAGAATTCCGGCTAATTTATATAGAATTTTGTAGCGACTTTGATGGACTTTTAACCAAAGTTGTGCTTCCGAGAAATCGCCCCTCTCCCAAGCTGAACTAATCCGCATTCGTTCTAGGGGTAAGAAATATTCCCCCATGGGGATAAGGTTGAATCTGGGAGAGTGACAAGCGGTGCGAGTGCCGTTGGGGAGGGTATCAAAGAAACTATCGGGTTCCTCTGGCATGGCATTCAATACCTGGCACTGCCGCACTAATGCTGCTGCACAAATTTCTAGCCCAGACGCAATAGGCGGCGCACAGCCTTTATTTTGAATCCACAGCACAAAGTCTTCCTCAGTATTAGGGGAAAAAGCGTTTAGTGCTTCGTGGAGGATTAATAATTCCAACTCTTGGCGAATCGCCTCGCTATCGTTAGCGGCAATAACGGGTGTATGAATATCAACTCGAATATCTGACCAAATTGTTCTTATTTTGCCTGCCATTAACTGTGCCAACCACAGGGTATCTAGGCGGCGATAAAACCAAGAAACGGTTTCTGGTTGGTCAGTTCCCCAAAGAATGATATGTTTGAGTCCTTGCTTAACGCCAAATTCAATCACGTTTTGGTCTAAAAGCAGTTCAACTAAGCTGAAATCACCCCGTTCAACACACCCGTTGTAGTAACGTTGACCTAAATCTCTGGCACTCCAGGGGTAAGTTTTACCGTTTTCTGAGTAATTGCCACGTTCAATACCCAATTCTTGGTAAAGTTCGGCAACGTGAGGGGGATAGCTGAGATTAGCATCGGCACCAAAAGACCGAATTGCACCATCCTGGCAGCGCCATCCCACTTGACGAGTGCCAACGGTGATGATTAGGGTATCGACGCGGGTGGGTTGGGATTGAGGCGTTTTCATTGAGTTTGGCTATATCTGCTTTGCACTCTAACAAAGGAGAAGAGGGTAGTGCTAGGAATTTGCCGCTATTGAAGATGAAGAATTTTTTGTGATTTATCTATCGTTTGATCAGGGGTTGGGGATGACTGGGGATGATTGTTGATAGATAGCGGCTTTTCCCTTGACGTTTGGGAAAGGAGTCATTAGGGAGTTTCCAATCTGAGATCTTGCACCAAGCCCTCAGAATGGAATTCTGGGGCTATAAAAACGAAGTCCGCCTACGCGGACTAACGAAAAATCAAGGGTTTTGTAACCTGCTCCAGGCAGGTTTTGAATGCAATAGCTGCGGTTTCAACCGCCAGGTGCAAGATATGAGCAATAAAAAAATATTCAATTTTATCCCTGAAAATAATTGTCCCCCGGTGGTGCCGGGGGATTTTTTTGTTTATTCAAGTAGTTTTCCCAGCGAGTGGGAAGGAGATGGCTATCCTGATGATGGTGGCGGAAGCGGACTGTTTCCATTCAAGTAGTTTTCCCAGCGAGTGGGAAGCCTTGCGCAGACTGAGCCCACCGACAACCGAGTCGATTCTCGTTTCCATTCAAGTAGTTTTCCCAGCGAGTGGGAAGAACGAACACCAATAACAATGATCTTAACCAAGATCAGCGTTTCCATTCAAGTAGTTTTCCCAGCGAGTGGGAAGTCTAATCTCGTACAGGCCGCTAACCAGGCCAACTACGACGTTTCCATTCAAGTAGTTTTCCCAGCGAGTGGGAAGAGTTCGTTCAGGGAGCCTTACGGAGACTGGGTTTCAGCCCTCGAATCGACACACCTCCAGAAATCATACCATATCATCCCAAAAATCGAGCCAAACACGACCCTCAAACCCTCTCCCAGTAAGGCATCGACACACCTCAACGAAAAATATAGGGTTTTGGCGATTTGCCGAGGTGTGTCGATTGGTGGATTGAACAGCTTTTTTAGTGCCATTTTCAAGGGTTATTGGTTGAGCAACGATTTATCCATTCTGGCGCTACAGTAGGCGTAAATCCAAGTCAAATGCTCCCCATCGAACCATGCAAGTTACCCAAAAACGATACTACTCGACTGAGGAATATCTAGCACTAGAGGAGGTGGCTGACTATAAAAGCGAATACATTGACGGTGAAATCGTTCCTATGGCAGGTGGCTCTACCAATCACAATCAGATAGCTGGCAATTTCTATGCCGAACTCAGTTTTGCCTTCAAAAAACTCGACTATCGAGTATTTATGAGTGATGTGCGCTTGTGGATACCCCAACGGCGCATCTATACTTATCCCGATGTGATGGTTGTGGCAGGAGAGCCAGAGTATTACGATACTCGCACCGATACAATTACCAATCCTAGAGTAATTATCGAGGTTTTATCGCCGTCAATTAAGGGATACGATAGCAGCAAAAAGTTTGAGGCATACCGCACCATTCCCACCTTTGAGGAATACTTGTTAATCGACCAAACCCGCAGATATATCGAGCATTTTTCTAAGACGGATGAGAAGCGATGGTCGTTTTGCGATTATGATGAATCGGATGATGCGATCGCGCTTTCTTCAGTATCCTTTGAAATTTCTCTGACTGATATCTATAATAAGGTGAATTTTGAGCAGGTAGATGCAAAGACTTAAGGGTGTGCAAGATACCCGACTTCTTAAAGAAGTCGGGTATCTAAAGGGGGTTAAGGGGTGGGTTGGTATTGTGGTTGTGCGATCGCTTTTTCTAACTCCTGGTGTACTTGGTACATGAGGCTGGCTTCTTCAAGGGATGTAAACTCTTGGGGTAAATCCTCTTTAGCAATAAAGTTGAGACAGCCCAAAATTCGCTGCTTCCACTCCTGTTTTGTTTTAGTCCCCCAAGCTTCAAAAACCTCCGATTCCTGTAAACCTTCTATTTGATGAAAGCAATTATTGCGTTCTTTTTTAGCAGATTTCCAAACTATTCTAATATCTGGATGGTCTCTCCAATCCGGTCGAGCTTGTCTGAGTAACTCATAAATTGGGTCGCCATATAGACCTATCTGACCCCATTGTTCAAATTTTTTCTGATTTGGCTCAGAAAGTGCATTAAAGTAATTGGGTAACTTTTGACAAACGGAACGCTTAATTTGAAGCCCATATCTTGAATCTTTGACGATGTAAGAACTAAAATGCTTTTCCGCCCATTTAATAATTGAGCCTTCAGCCGCACGAAAGCTATGAAATAAAGCATCAACCGTACTACCTTGTTCCAGACGAATCCACGCTAAATAAATGGATTCAAATCCTGACTGATACCAAGGGAACTGAGTGATATTGAGCAATTTTCGCTTCACCAAAATATTCTTGAACTTATGAAACTCAGCAAAATTCCACTGTTCGCCTGCATCTAGCAAATATTTAATGCGTTTCTCGTCAGGGTTGCTTACTTCTGCTTCTGTCAATCCTAAAATATCCCGAACACCTGAATAGTCATGGCGATCAAGTAGTGCTTTTGCCTCCTGATGTTGAATCGCTCCCAAATAAGTAGAATTTAAAATCGTATCAGTCTGTTGATTATATTCATTACTAACCAAAAACTCTACATTAGTTCTGAATTGTGCCAAACTAACAAACTGTACAGCCGATGAAATTGCTGGAGTACCAGCTTGATGGCTGACATAAACTTTCTCATTGGAGTGTACCTGGATTTCTTCACTATCAAGTTGCTCACGTAGGTTTGCACGAACTAAATCGAGGACATAGTTCCAGTCATCGATTCCCTTCTCATCTGATGCTGGAGATAGAGGAATCCATACACATTTTGCATCGGGAAATTTTTTTTGAAAATACTGCTTTAAAATTGGCTTCAACTTACAGGTATCTTGCCAGTAGGGACATTTCGGTTTCCGTCTTTCGGAGTCACTGCTAAAAAACTTAGATTGATCGGTTAACAGTACAGCGATTACACTTTCCTTACCGCCAAAGGCGATCGCATCGGGAGAAGAGTTCTCTAACTTTCCCACAAAATTATCCAACAGGGGAAAGGTTAAGTATGACCAAATCTCCTTCTGAATATCTGGAGTACTTGACTCATACACCATCCCCAAAACCCTTGGTTCAATCCGGTAAGGCTCATCTTTGTCCTTGTAGGATTGTTTAGGTTCAAAGGCTATGTCATGGCAATCGGCTTGAACTTCATCCTCATACCAGTAATGCCAAACTTTATCGCTTCTTTGTTTCTCGGTTTTACCTTTCTCACGACACCTATTGTCGCTATCGAGTTGTACATCACTACTACCAATCGTGACAATCCAAATATTCATGACTTCTTTTCTCCCCAGAGCAATTTAAACTCGTCCGGTTGTGTGTTCAGAAATTCCAAAAACTCATGGCAAACCTCTGAATCATCCGGGAAAATTGTTAACAATTCCAAGAATCGATTTGTTTGCTTTACTTTAGGCTTGCCCTCTTGTTTGACAACTAACAGCTTAGGTGGGTACATCCGATGCCATAGACGGCCAATTTGACCAATTTTGCCGGTAACAGATGTAGCCTTAATGCTTTTATTCGGTTCCCCTCTAGCAATTCCCTGTTGATAAGGTTCGTGTAACCAAGAAATAGCGACACATTCATCTCGTGTTTGAGCAATTCGTCCCCAAACCTGAACGCGAGACGGATGCCATGACTCTCGCCAGTCTGCATGATGATTGGGAGTGGGTGTTTTGCCTCGCAACTGCATCCAAACTTTCGCCGTTTCCAGTACAGAATCAATAAATCCACCTACTTTTTTAGGGCTAAAAACCCGCAAGGCAAGAGATTTATCTGGCTTTTGCGCCCATTGCCAATGACAACCAATTAACTTTTCATAGTCGTCATTGTCGTAAAATAATCGATGGTCAGCACGTCGCCAAGATTTGCCAAATCCCCCTAGAACCATCGCAAACCACATCAAGTCAGTCACCAGGTTCTGTAATGCTGTTGTTTGTGCCTCATCTGGTAACGGGCGCGTCAGCGACCAAATAACATCACCCTCTACTTTATAAGTGGGTTGTTCGTAACCGTTCTGGCCGAAGGTCCCTAACTCCAAATCAGCCGTTTGAAAGCCTAATGCCAAGAGTCCGACGGTTCCTTTCCCTTGAACACCACCAAACAATTCTTCCACTAATTGTTCTGCGGTGTCTGCATCGGTTAAGCCACCAAAAATCCGTAAAGCATGACCCCTTAATGTGGCACGGAAAATATTCGGACGAAATTCTCCAGTATCATCAATTAACTTAGCCGCTTGTCCTTGTCCCTTCAAACTCACCTGATAGAGTACTGAGTTTTGAATCGCTTCAGCTTGTCCGTACCCTGCACAGACTCGCGTACCCAGTCCAGATGCGATCGCATTTTCCCAAACTCGCCAAACTTCTTGCCATTGTTCAGCAGCAAGGGGCTTGATACTAGAGATGCCAAATCGTAAAGTGGGTTGATGAAGGGAAACTAAGGTATAAGCACTTTCACCATTTGACCTAGAGTTCGTTTGATGATTTTTGACCTGCCATCCTTGCTGTGGATGTACTAAATCTACTAAGTTTTGAGTCCAATCATTAATCGGATAGGCACCCTCAAACCGCAGCATTCCCGGTGTAATATCAGACTCATCGCCACAGTAATCTTTGCAACTACCGTATTGAAGTTCGCCGGTTTGTTGTGCCCGTTCACAGGCTTGACGAAATGCCCCTTTCATGCTGCTACCCGGATAAAAAGGAATACCTTTGGCACCAATCACAGGGCGAATCATGCCGTCATCTTGGCCGCCATTGGTGACAAACCGCCAACTAATCGGGTAAGTTTTGGTTTGGTAGGTGGGTGTTTCTACATCTTGTGCCTTTTGAGTAGGAATAAATTCAGCTTTTTCAATCCATTCTTCTGTCCAAAGCTGCACATCCTGTTTCTCACCCGCTTTCTTCTTGCTGGGGTCGATGTAATGCAGTTGGCATCGGTTCCTCACCTGGGCACGGAACATCATCGGCACTTTTTTATAGGCATCAGGAATCGGTTTCATCGGCTAGCCTCCCAGTTTTGTACCGTTGCGTCCACCACACAATGCAGTCACACAGTTGAGTTAAGACGGCCAGTGCTACTCGCTGGTCTTCTATAGACAATTGCCATAGCTTTGCAGACATCGCTTGGATATCTTGCACGTTGTTAGGATTTACAGCGTCATTAGGAATCGTGACACCGGCTTTATCCATGACGTTCTGCAAAGCATCCCAGGTTTGTTTCCAATATTTGGACTTGGTTTCTTCCCTGCCCTTGAGGCGCAAATGTTCGCCCCAAAAACGCTCTAACCCATAAGCCACCGCCATCCGCATTTTATGGGACTGATTAAGGGATTTGGGGTCGCGCTCGCGTGCATCTAGCACCAATTTTTGAGCGATGCGGTCAAGTTCGTAAGACTTCCAACCCATTACTGATACTCTCCTGCTAGCGAAACACGACAACGACCAAAACCGATTGATTCCAAACCCCCGAAATACAACTCGCATGAATCCTCATCACCGAAGGGTTTCCAACCCGTTTGTTTCAAGGCGATGGGAAACACTAAAATACTGCCTTCTGGCAACGCTTCCGTATTGAAGAAAGCACCGTGCTCAGTATCAACTTTTTTCATTCCATCGAGTAGCTTGACGCGGCTTTGACGATACAGTGCCATATCGTGCAACATGGCAATATCGTTATTACCCACCACCACCAGCTTTTTGGAGTCTAAATCGGTTCCAGGGGGAATCCAAGCCGATAAATTTTCTTCGTGTTCAAGTTCAACAAACCCTAAATTGAAAAAGAGGATTTTTTTACCTCTATCTTTGATGGGACGACCTTCTAAACCGGCTTCTGCGGTGTAAGGTTCGGGTACATCAGCATTAATCTTGGCAATGCGTTTGTAGCGCTTGAGCAACCAAGGACAAGTCACCCAAACAACAGGTTGACCAGGGCAAAATACAGGCAACCAAACCAGTGAGGCATATTCAAACTTGACCAAGGCTTCAGTTGTGCCACCATCCGGGCGGCCATCAACTGATTCATGCCCGTACCAAGTTTGCTCCTCACCCTGTTTACCTTCTCGCATATCTGCCCGAAAGCGTCCCCGAATTGAGCTACCGGGAATTACGCCCGTTTGGGTAAACTGGTCACGAAAAATTAGGTTAAGATTGCCTGTTTCTTCCCCTGCGGTTGCTCCAACATGGACAGGGGCTAGGGTTTCAATTACTCCGTAGGCTCTGCGGTACACTGTGGTACTCCTTGAATATCAATGGGTAAACACAAACCACACCCCAAATGGTTGAGGTGAAATCCTTCTTTTGGGAACCACTCATCTGGGAAATCCCACCAAGTTAGATTGAGGGGATGCTTGAAGACATAAACACTGCCTGCCGGAACAGCGTAGCGCCCTCGACTCAGCCGCCCCGTTTTTCGGGGGTCATAAGTTTCATCTAAGGTTTCTAAGTCTTCCTCTTTCCTAGAATGACCGAGACGGTAGCGATAAGGCACTGCTTTATCAGTCAGCATTTTCAATCCTTGCCGAGGAAAACTGGGATGATGAGGGTAACGATAGGAGAGTTTATTTGACCCCCAAACTCCAGGTGTAATGAGAGCAAAGGCGTGCTGAATCTTTTGGCCTAGCAGTTGATTAATTTTGTGTTTTTCTGAGAGAGGATGACTTTCAATTTCTACGAGATGTCCTTCACCCCCAAAGCGATACCAGCCATCGGGTAGCTGATAGTTAGAGAGATACACTAAGCAATAGTCTTCGTGAAATTGCACCGCATTTTCTAAGAACAGTCCATCTTTTTCAACGACGTGACGTTCCTCTGATTTGATTTTTGGATGTAGAAATGAGATAAATTCCCATGGTGCTTTCTCTATGGCTTGTCTTTCTCGGAGTTCATTCGGGGGTAAATTCCAAGTATTAATCGATTGCCAACTGTACTCAGGTTTCAATTCTTTGTTAGTGCGTTCCCATCGATGCTGACCCAGGCACCATTGATTTGACTCTGATGCAACTGCTTCTGGTGAATTCGATTTCTTTTTCACAAAAACCCATTCATCATCCTCTTTTTCGGCAATGACGTTATGCCAAGGAATTGGTACATAAAACTTTTTAGGTGTGTCTTGTTTGGCCCAGAAAGCGCCAGCAACCACGAGGTTCTTGCTAAGTTCTGTGCGATCGGCAAATTGATGTTCACGATTGGCATTGAAAAAGAGTCCAGCAATCGTGGCGGCATCGGGGGGAAATTTAGTACCCGATCGCCCCACTAAATTCTCTGGAGATAAAAAGGCTCCAGCACTGCCGTACATCAATCCCAACGGCTTAACGGTAATTAAATATTGAAATTTCGACATAGCTGCCACCCCACTTGAATGAGATCGTTAATCCAATTCACAATTGCAACATCGTCTTTACCTCCGATAAGGTCATCCCATCGGCGTTCCTTCGTAAAGGTTTTTCCAGCATCGCTAAAATACAAATCGAATAATCTGAGCGCAATGTAAGCATCAATGTTTTCTTTTGTGTCTTTCAACGACACTGCATGACGGGCTTTGAGTTGCGCCCAATCGTTATAAATATGGTTCCAATTAGGGTCTTGTTCCCAGGTTTTACCATCCCTATCTCGGTAATTTTTCAATATATGCAAGTAATCCCAAGGACACGTCCACTGCACATATTGACCGCTATTAAACACCACCCGAATTGTTACGCGATCGCGCCCTAAACTTTTCGCCCGTTTTTCTGCTTCCCGGCAGTGTTGTAAAATATCCCGTTGGGGGACTTGATGCCCTGCCCAAACAAAGCCCACACTAAAGGTAAAATCTAAATCGAGCTCTTGTTTGATATCATTTTGCAGGTCTTTCCAGTGGCTTTCTAGGTTGAATAACCAATTTAATGCCTCAATGGGCTTGACTTTTTCAGTGTTTCGTGATTCTTTTGTTTTCTTACTGTACAGCACTCCCAGAAAGTCATCGCCTCCGGCATAAATGACACGTCCTTTACCTTGAGGAAATAGCTCTTTCTTGCCTTGAAATTTTTTACCCCAATTCCTCATTAAGTCGGTGAATTTTTTGAGTTCTTTAACTCGCTTTTCTGTATCATTTTCATGACGACTGGCAAGTTCTGTGAGCTTTTTCCCCACCTTGTCGCCATCACCCATAAACCAGCCTGTATAATAGCCAGCTTTACGAATGATATCTTTGAATTCTGGGTCATCTTTTTCCTTTTTGAGTTTCTCCATACCGATGTCATCGGCAATTTTTTCATAGGTGACTAAACGCTTGACTAGTTCGGGAATACTCAGGCGTTCGTTGGGGGCTATGTATTTTCCGATCGCATCAGGTTTAGATTGTTCATAGTCTCTCAATTCTTGAAGCGATAGATTGCATTTTCCTAGTCTATAATCGGGATTATCGAGTAGCCAGGATAAGCGGCGATAAAAGAGTTCTTGTTCATCTTGCTCTGGTTTGGTTAGAGTTCGCCAGGGTTCATTTGATTCTTTTCCTAATTGATGCCATGCGATCGCATCCGTACCCGTTAAACTAGAACTTTCCCCCACCCAGTTAATCGCTATCCAATCTCGTTTGAGTTTGCGGGTTTCCAAGTCGTCCATCGCCTCTTGAATAGACTCGCCGTATCCCCAAAAGATTTCCCAAGTGTAGCTTTCCCAGCGTTCCCACTCGCCTTTTTGATTGCGTTTATGTTTCTTCTCCCCCCTTATTAAGGGGGGTTGGGGGGGATCGACTTGTGTTTCAGGTTGCGACCAGTAATATTGGTTTTTGGGAATACCGAGGTTATCTTCTATCCAAACTCGGCACGTTTTCAGAACGTTTTGCCATTCCTCTAAGAGTGTCTTTTGTACATCGTTGCGTTCAAATTTCCCTTTAATTAGAATGCGGTTGGGCATTCCTTCTTGGATAGTAGGCAATCCAGGGGAAATTACCTCTAGCCCTAAGCACAATGCTTCTTGTACAAGTTTAGAACTCAAGAAAGATAAGATGAGGGAGGCTCCATACAAGTCTCGGAGTTTGCGGGATTTTTCGATAAAGCTTTGTACTGGGGCAAAGCTGATGGCGGTGTATTCAGACATGAAATGTCACGGGATTAAGGATGTCTTAATGGGTTTGGGATGAGTGATGGGGCGATCGCCTGATGGTCAACTGTTACGGTTGAGATACAGATGGCACTTTTTTTGTATCCCGAATGCACTATAACCAGAGTTCCCAGTTAAGCGCCATAAAGAACAAAATATTGAAAGAAAATTTTTTTATTTCTATAAATGCTTATTGGGTCTGGGTTGTAGCTTTTATGAAATTCTGTTGAGTAATATGGGCTTTTGCCTTGACATTGAACTGAAAAGCGAATAATAGAGCCTTGTTTTTCAACGCATTTCCCCTATCAATGATTATCCCCCGGCAACACCAGGGGATTTTTTTGTGAGTTGAGTTAATTTCTCGCTGCCTGTGGAGTGCGGCAGTGAGGTAAAGCTTATACTATCTTTAGTTAATCTTTCCCAAAATTCTCTCAACTCGCCTCAGCTAGAGAACGAACACTGAAAATTTCATCATTTTTCAATGGTTGAACGGCGGACATGGGTACAGCAATTACAGTAATTGATTCACCCACTGCATTGAAAACTTCCAAAATATAGCCGTCTTCGCCGCCGCTTGGATGAGGCACATGATCAATGAGGGTTACGACATCGCCTTTTTTCAGGTTATGGTCGGGTAGGTTGCGAGATAGAACCACACGCTGGTAAAGTTCAAGCATCAGAGGGTTACTCCTTTGTGGGAATTAGAGTAATAAATTGGAATTGGCTATCAATTTTACGCATGAGCCAGATTGTCGTTACGGATAAGTTGGTGTCATTGATACCGATGAGTTGACCTTCGACACGATAGAACGTCCCATATTCATTAGTTCTATCTTCTACGGCTTCTACTGTATCGGCAAGTTGACGAATAGCGGTTTTTAACAGCTCTGGATTATCGAGTGTAAATCCTGCCTGTGTCAAAAATTTTGATTTGTCGTCTTGTTCTCTAGGAATGAGGAGATAGCGAGTTAGTTTAGCCTCAGGAATGATGGCATCATGAGGGATTTTCATCTCAAGTAGGAGATGGGGTGTACCCTGTACTCCATTTGGAAAGAGTATACCCCTGTTTCCATTCAATTAGTTTCCCCAGCGAGTGGGGACATAAATTGTATTTCCAAAGAAAATCATCATCTAAAAGGTGTTTCCATTCAATTAGTTTCCCCAGCGAGTGGGGACCTTACATTCAAGGTGCTTTGGTCTTGGGAAACTTTGACAGTTTCCATTCAATTAGTTTCCCCAGCGAGTGGGGACTTCAATCGAGACTCACCGATCGCGGTGTACGCATAGAAGGAAGTTTCCATTCAATTAGTTTCCCCAGCGAGTGGGGACCTTTCGAAGAGTACGTTCAAAACAACAAGGCTTCCAAAGGTTTCCATTCAATTAGTTTCCCCAGCGAGTGGGGACAGGCGATTGAGGAAAACGAAGGTTTGACTCAGTTGGAGGTTTCGGCGTTTCCATTCAATTAGTTTCCCCAGCGAGTGGGGACGATCATTTCAGCCGCCCAAAGGAACTACATATGTCAGCGACGTTTCCATTCAATTAGTTTCCCCAGCGAGTGGGGACGTTAAACAAACAATCAAAAACGTTCTACAAGATGACAACAGTTTCCATTCAATTAGTTTCCCCAGCGAGTGGGGACTACTGAATTTTTTTATAATGAAGACCTTGGATTTAAGTTTCCATTCAATTAGTTTCCCCAGCGAGTGGGGACGCATCCCAGAGGCGTCTACTGTGACCCTAGCCGCCCGTGTTTCCATTCAATTAGTTTCCCCAGCGAGTGGGGACTCGCTGTTGTAACTTTACTATAGTGACCACATAGTTAGGAGCGTTTCCATTCAATTAGTTTCCCCAGCGAGTGGGGACCTCTTAGTCCATTGAGGGTAGCCTTCCATAGCTTCGTTTCCATTCAATTAGTTTCCCCAGCGAGTGGGGACAAAGGACTTCGATTGAATGATCGGATTGAGAAGGGGCAACAGTTTCCATTCAATTAGTTTCCCCAGCGAGTGGGGACATTAAATCCATTTGAGTTTGAGGGCATACAGAGGTGTTTCCATTCAATTAGTTTCCCCAGCGAGTGGGGACCCTCTCATAACTAACTTTGACCGTTATTAGTTGCCCCGTTTCCATTCAATTAGTTTCCCCAGCGAGTGGGGACACTATAGAGGATAATCATGGAATTAGAACAGTTCATGTTAGTTTCCATTCAATTAGTTTCCCCAGCGAGTGGGGACGATCAAGTAGGTTTAAATAAAGAATATTTTCACTTATGTTTCCATTCAATTAGTTTCCCCAGCGAGTGGGGACTTAGAAGCAAGAATGATGGAGATCGAATCTCTTCTTAAGTGTTTCCATTCAATTAGTTTCCCCAGCGAGTGGGGACATGTATGATGGTGAACTAGACGAAGCCCGTGTAGGCATACATCAATGGTGTTTCCATTCAATTAGTTTCCCCAGCGAGTGGGGACTTGTAAGAGGAGTTCAAGAACCTCAGCCAGTTGTTGAGTTTCCATTCAATTAGTTTCCCCAGCGAGTGGGGACCTGACTATAGGGTAATCCTCTGGTTTGCACTCTACTAGGTTTCCATTCAATTAGTTTCCCCAGCGAGTGGGGACTCAATGATGGCTTGTCTCCAGCCTCTTTTGCTGGGAGGAGTTTCCATTCAATTAGTTTCCCCAGCGAGTGGGGACATTGCGAATATCCTGTAATAGTTGCTCTGGCAGCAGGTCGTTTCCATTCAATTAGTTTCCCCAGCGAGTGGGGACCCCTCAATTTTAAACCCATACCCAGCAAGGTGTCCAGAGGCAGTTTGCGGCAGGGCCCTTGGTTTTCTCGACTTTCCTCTCCTCTGATTACCCCAAAAACGCCTGAAACCCTTACAGAGCAAAGAAGCGGCGGGGTCTACGAAAAAATGAGAGTTTCAGCCATTGGGCGACCCTGCCGCATCAGACCAGTATTTGTTATCGACATCGAGCTTCTTGTGTTGAAACTACAGCACAACTCGTAATATTACCGATGAGAGTGTTATACCCAACCCGATAAACAGACTTGTGTTTGGGCAACGAGAGGTAAAAAAAGCCTAAAGCATAGCCATCATTAGGGAACAATCCCAAGTAACTCGTATAGCAACCACCCACCTTAAAGTCTGGCAAATTGTATCTAGCAGGCGATCGCCTCACCGTAGATTTGACGACCAAAACATTCTCAATTGTCGTAAAACTTACAGGACTTTCCTCATAAGGATGAATACTGTATTTAATTGAGTTAGACGGCTTTTCATTAGGTAAACCAGAACAGACCGTAACCGCATAGCGAACTGAATCTTTAGATGCTTGTGATTTAGCTAAAGCCAAAGCAGATTGGAGTTGGTTCGCTGCGCTGCGTATCTGCTGCCGTTGCAAAAATGCTAGCCAGGACGGCATAGCTATTGCTGAAAGTAATCCTATCAAAAATAAGACAACTATCAGCTCAAAAAGAGTATAACCTTCAGTTTTCATAAAGCCCACCCTCATCGAAAAAGATGAAAATCAGACCACAATTGAACCGGGGAGCGTAGTGATAGGTTTTCCACCCCAAGTTTCAATCTGATTGAGAGTATGGCGAGACAGCGGATAAAATCGCACACTATCCTCTGATAACTTGACCTGCTTTCGCAGTCTCTGGCACAGTTCGCGATATTTAGAATCCGTTAAAACACACTCAAAAACCGAGTATTGAACTCGCTTGCCATACCCCTCTAATAAATCTGAAACCTTCTTACGGCGTTTATCACAAGGAATATCGTAGGCAACTACATAAAACAACATTTCAGGACAAAGATTTTAGTCAAACTCACTCCACTTTCACTAATGAAGTTTATAGGGCTGGTAAGCCTGTGCCGGGTTATAGACAAACTGCTTAAACGCTTTAACTTGCTGGTTAAGTAAATCCCAACGCGGTTGTTTTTCTCCCGAATCAGTCAGCATAAGTTCCTCCATACGCTGCAAAAAGAATGAAAGATACTTGGTTCGCCCCAATTCATTCAAATAGCATCCGCCATCGCGATAGGTAAAATCCGAACTGGCATCCACAATTTGGCTATTCACCAACCACAGCACCAAAGAATCAACAATCGGAGCCCGAAACTCCTCAATTAAGTCACTCGCCAACGCCGCATGACGTTCTGTGCCTTGATGCAAACAAGCTTGATAAGGGTCCAATCCTTGAATTTCAATTAATGCCAACAAATGATTCCAGAGAATCTGATAGCCAAAACTGAGCATGGCATTCACCGGATTTCCTGGAGGGCGACGGCTACGCCCTGTAAACACAAACTCCGGATTTTTCAAACATTCCCCAAACGCCGAAAAATACTGCACCGCCCCTGCACCTTCCAAACCCATCATTCGTTCTAGCGAGTCAGCCTCAGCCACTTTTTCGACTAAATGCTCTAAACTTAGCAATACCCGTTCAATTAACTCCGACTCCCGCCGCCTCAGTTGCCGCCGCAAGAAAATCCGAGAATTCTTTAACTTAGCTGCAACAATCGCCCTAGCAGTTATCATCCGTTCCACAATACTTAACTGCTGTTGATAACGAGATAATTGCCGATAACCCCGTTCAATTGCCATCACTCGCCCATAGCAATATCCCATTCTTGATAAGTAAGCAATGGGAATATTTCGCCACAAACAAGTCCGAATCACCTGAGTTGTTACCTGCGACTTCCCAAAAATTAAAATCGCTTCTAATAATGGCAACTGCACCTGAGCATGAATAATTTCACCCTGTTTGACAATCAACGTTTCCTGTTGCAGTTTGAGATAACATCCCTGTTGAGACACATACAAACTTCTCATCATCATCGCCTCTCGATAAACGACGAATCGCCTTGCCGACGATATAAACTCTTAGAATTCCGATTCAATTGTGAAAGTAATTGAGCTTCTGTAGGTGGCAACAACCAAGCAATCACCCAATCTGCCACACTAGAAACCGCATAAGTGGCAATCGTTACCAGCAACGTATTGATAATCACTGCCGCCAATCCCAAAGGAGCAATCAGTAAAATCATCAACGTAATACTGCCAGTAGAACCCGCAACTAAACCATTCCGTAATTGTTGAGCACGAGGGGAAAGATACATGATATTAATTACCTCAATCTTGGCTAAAAATGACAAACTTTATTCAGCCCTCACCCTAAATCCCTCTCCCTGATGGAGAGGGACTTTGAAGCCTTGCTCCCCCTTATTTAGGGGAACTAAGATTCTCCCCCCTTTTTAAGGGGGGTTGGGGGGGATCGAAGCAACTTTTGATACTTCTCAGACATTCTCTTCGGCAAACTTTCACAAGCCACACCATCTTTATTCCTGTCCAACCCATGCGGGTCATTAGGAAAAGCATCCAGTACCGCTTGCGCTGCTTTTTGCGTGGAAAAATCCGTACAATTACAATCCGATTGAACACAATCGGGTAACGAATCCGTTGCCGTAGAAGGTGAAGCGGTTGGAGTAATTTGAGGTAAGCTTGATAAAGTAGGAGAAGCCTGACTCATCCGATTAACACTCTTCGTCTGACGAAACGTTTCAGGTATTTTTTCAGCCTTACTTAATTCCGGCTTTTGCCCTGTACATTGAACAACAAGTGTTGTCGCTAAAATCATGCCCATGCCAAAACTTCGCAGCATTGTGCTATTCTCCTCAAAGTTGTTATTTGTTATTAGTTATTTGTTATTTGTGCTTTTTACGGTCACGTTGCCATCAACAACCAACAACGAACAACTAATAACAAACAACTAAGTCTGCAAACTTTATTTGCATAGCCCCAGACTTCTCATCTGAAGGTATGATGCATTCATCTCTAATCAACAAGACACCATTACATTAGGAATTTCGTCCTCAAGCTGTCAAGGAAAAGACAATATTTATCCCTTACTTATTCCGTGACAAACTTGAGCCAATAAAGTCAGCTAAAAGCCCCACTCCATCAGCTTTTTATTAAAAGTATTTAATCCCTAAAATCATCAACAAACCAGAAGCTTGAATATTGCCTTTTAGTAGATATCTCAACTCCAAAAAGGTTAAGTTAGTTCTAATACAATACTGCTCGGTGAGTGAAATTCAACACGGGAGATCCCCCTAAATCCCCCTTAAAAAAGGGGACTTATATTCCCCCCTTTTTAAGGGGGGCTAGGGGGGATCGGTCTTATCCGAGCAGTATTGAGTCCTAATGACCATTCCACCCCATACCGAGTCGGGAAAAAGCCGACAAAAGCTGCAAAGTTCGTCATCATGGCCAAGAAACCCGTCCTCCACCCCTACGCCGACCATCTCTCGTTTAAACGCCTCCTGCTGTTGATTGCCACCTTAGTGCAGCATCCCGGCGTCGGCTGTTACGATACCAACGCCGCTTCTGAAACCGGAAAACACCACAACGCCTTAGAAGCCGTGCAAATTCAACTGCGACAAGTCGCCTCATCACTCAATATCCAACTCCCACCCGGATACCCGGCCACCGCCACCATTCGCAAAGACTTAGAAACCCTGCGCGACTACGGCATCCTCGACCGCCGGATGTATCGCTGGGGCTATTACCTCGGTACTGGGGCAATGAACAAAGACCAATTAAAAGTGGCATTCAATAGCCTTGCCTCCCTTGCCCAGTATCAAGGCGACCCCCAAATCCGTCAAATTTACCACATCCTGGAACAACGACTGCGGGGCTTAAATTTAGAACAACCGGGAGACTTCTTTTACCCCGTCCGCGCCTACCTCAATCGCCCCATCATCTATACTGACCCAGATGAGATGAGAGCTAAGGGGAAATACAAACACACCCTCTACTGCTGTCTAGAGATTGTAGAAAATGCGATCGCCCAAGGTCAACTCATCGAATTGTACCGCCACAAAGAACCCTACCAGCAGCGAATTGGGCATCTAAAAGTTTACCCCTTGCAGTTGTTTTACCATGACATTGCTTGGTATCTGCTTTATGAATACCAGGATTCAGGACATTTAGAAGTAGAACGTATCGACCGATTCAAAGACTATTGCCTGATTCATGAACCTCAAGGACGAGGGCAAACCGTACAGTTAGAAAGCTTGAAAGTTGCCCAGAAATTAAGAGAATGCGGTTGGGGAATTTATTTAGGTCAACCCGATGAACAACAACTCGAACGCGAGGGAAATTTAGAATATGAACTAGTAAAAATCAGATTCTTTCCTCCCGCCACCACGTTTATCCTCGAAGGAGAATGCCGCCATCCCCACCAAAGAATCATCAAAGGCAAAATCGACAGTGACGGCAACTATCAACACGTCGATTATCTAGTTAAACTACCCCGTCGTTCTTTCAATGAATTGACGCGATGGGTTTATCGCTATATGGGTTCGGCTCAAGTTCTCTCGCCTCCCGATTTAGTGGAGAAACACCGCCAAGCTGCGATTGATTTAATCAACCGCTACAGTTAGTTATCCGTTGCAAAAAACATTGATTATTAGTCATTTTCTCATCGGCCCTCCCAGTTCTGGTAAATCCACCTTTGCCCAACAACTGGTTGAACTGATTCCCACTGCCCAAATTGTCTCAACCGATGCCATTCGTGCCCTGTTGTTTGGTGATGAAACTATCCAAGGGGATTGGTTACAGATTCAAGAAAAGGTTCTGTTGCAAATGCAGGCTGCTTTTCAAGCGTCTCAACCGGTGATTTATGATGCTACTAATGCTAAACCGGAGTGGCGACAATCGATATTAAGCCAAGTATCCAATCATCCAGTGCAGTGGATAGCATGGCACTTGCAAACCCCTTTAGACCAATGCAAAGCTTGGAACCAGCAGCGCCAACGCCAGGTTCCAGAAACGGTGATTGAGGAGTTTTTCCAATCCTTGCAAGAATTTCCCCCATCAATTGAAGAGGGATTTATCGCCGTTTATTCAATTTTAAATTCCAACCTAATCAAGAGCATCCCGAAGTCCATCCCCCAATAAATTAAACGCCAGTACAATCAGCGTAATTGTTAAACCGGGAAATATCACCGTCCAGGGAGAAGAAAGAGAATAACCATTTCTAAAAGCATCCGAAAGCATAGTTCCTAATTCGGGAGTTGGAGGCCCCGCCCCCAAACCCAAAAAACCCAAACCTGCTGCTTCTAATGTTGCGGTTCCAATTGCTAGCGTTGCCTGTACAACAATGGGTGCAAGACTTGCGGGTAAGATATGACGAAATAGGATGCGTGTAGGCGTTGCGCCAAATGCCACAACTGTTTGTACAAACTCTTGCTCCCGCAACGATAACACCATACTGCGAGTTAACCGAATAAAAATTGGAATTTGTACAACTCCCACGGCAATCATCACACTGGGTAAACTAGGGCCCGTAATAGTAACAATCGCAATCGCCAATAAAATTGAAGGAAACGCTAATAAAATATCAGTCAACCAACCAATTCCTGTATCCAACCATCCTCGGAAATATCCCGCCACTAATCCTAGTGATACACCAATGATTAATCCTAGCAATACCGAAACTAAACCTATATAAAGCGAAGTCCGTAACCCATACCAAATTAATATTAATAAATCTCTTCCTAGGCCATCTGTACCCAACCAATGTTCTAGACTGGGTGGTTTCAATCTTAATAAGTAATTTCGGTCAGTCGCTGGGTTATAGGGATGCAAAATTGGAGCAAGTAGGGCTAAAAAAACAATTGTAATAACTAAAATGAAGCCAATTTTCCCAGATGTAGAAGATAAAAACCGATGTAGCGCCTTAACCACATTCATAAATACCTATCTCTCATTAATAGTTTGGATTGGTAATACTAATTTCATTAAATAGTGCTACATTTTACCCCCCTAACCCTCCTTGTTAAGGGGGGAACAATAAAATTTGTTACACGATTTGGCCCTAAAGCGCAACTACGAACCTCAAGTTATTAATACTGTATTCTGGGGTCTAAGAAGGCATAAGAAATATCAACTAGAAGATTAATCAATACAAAACTAATGGATACAAAAATTACTCCGCCCTGCACTACGGGGTAATCTCGGTTTAAAATTCCATCATAAATCCAAGACCCAATTCCTGGCCAAGAAAAGATAGTTTCTGTTAAAATCGCACCACTTAAAAGCACTCCAAATTGTAATCCTATAATAGTCACTACAGGCAATAAAGCATTTTTTAAAGCGTGTTTAAAAATCACACCTCGCTCTAATACTCCCTTTGCCCTGGCTGTGCGAATGTAATCTTGGGATAGGACTTCGAGCATGGCACTGCGGGTAATTCGGGTAATAATGGCTAGAGGAATAGTACTGAGGGTTAAGGCGGGTAAAATCAGATGGGCAAGAACATCTTTTAGGGCAATCCAATTGAATTGCACAATAGCATCTAGAACATAAAATCCGGTGATTGGTTGAAAGGTTGAGGCCACTGCTTGACTCATCCGCAATCCCGGTGGTAGCCATTGCAGACTCACTGCAAATAAATAAATCAGAAGTAATCCTAGCCAAAAGACAGGCATAGAAACACCGAGTAAAGAACCACTAATGGTCAGATTATCAATGGGACTATTTTTATGAACGGCGGCTAAAACCCCTGCTGGAATCCCTAAAATTAGGGCAATGAGCATAGCAGCAACGGATAGCTCAAACGTGGCTGGCCAACGAATTATGATTTCTTGAATCACAGAAGTTCCACTGATAATACTCTTCCCCAAGTCAAAACGAAGCAGATTTCCTAAAAAGAGGAAATATTGAATAATTAAAGGCTGGTCTAACCCTAATTGTTTACGAATTGCTGCAACTGTTTCGGGTGTGGCTCTTTCTCCTGCTAATATCTGTGCTGGGTCGCCTGGAATTAAGTGCAAGAGGATGAAGACTAAAAGCGTAATTCCCAAGAGAACGGGAATTAAATTGAGCAACCGCTTGAAGATATATTGAATCATTTTTGGTTGTTTGTTTTTTGTTATTTGTTGTTTGTAAAAGACCCCAATAACAAAAAACAATTCATAATTTATTCACTTCGTCTAGAGGTTCAGAACCGAGAGGACTAGGTGTCCAACCCTGAACAATTTTGCGCTTGGCTAAAAGTGGTTTGGAATGAACAATGGGTAGACGGATGGCTTCTTTGCTTAAGATTTCATCTACCTGTTGATAAATTTTGATGCGTTCAGCTTTGTCTTGGGTGGCGCGGCCTTGGTTTAAAAGTTGGAACAGTTCTTCGTTTTTCCAATTGCCAATATCCGCCGTGGCACCGGGGCCAAAGTGAGGATAATAAAAACTATCGGGGTCGCCATAATCTCCCGTCCAGCCTAACATGAAGGCTTGGAAGCCTGGGGATTTGTTGCGATCGCTCAAGTAGGCCGCCCAATCTTTGGTTTGCAGATTCACTCGAATCCCAATCGCACTTAATTCGGCCGCGAAGGCTTCTGCAATGGGTTTGGGGGTAGGAAAGTAAGGACGGCTAACGGGCATATACCACAGTTGCAAGTCAAAACCGTTGGGATAACCGGCTTGGGCAAGGGTTTGTAAGGCTTGTTGAGGATTGTACTCCGATTCTGTGACGGTTGGAGATTGGTATTCTTCTTGCAAAGGAGGCGTAAAATGGGGCGTATGTTCTCCTAATTCCCCCCAAAAGGCTTTGACAATTTCTTGTTTTTTGATGGCTTGGGCGATCGCTTGCCGGACTTCCGCTTTTTGCAACGGTTCATAACCGGGATTGAGTGCCAAATAGCCAACATTAAACGAGGGGCGGAAAACGGCTTCTAAATTGGGGTCACGTCTGACTTCTGCGAGTTGATCGGGGGTGAGATCGACGGTAAGATCGAGAGTCCCGGCTCGTAATTGCACTAACCTCGCTGCTGGGTCAGTAATGAAACGAACGAGTAACTGTTCAGATTTGGGTAAGCCTGGTTTCCAGTAATTGGGATTTTTGTTGAGGACGATGCGATCGCCGGTGCGCCATTCTTTGTAGACAAATGGCCCCGTTCCCACCGCAAAGGAGGCCGGAGTCCCATAATTGGCTTGAGCCTTTTTAACCGCCGTAGGACTGGCAATACCAAAATACCCCGAAGCCAAGGCCGTGGGGAAGATGGCAAACGGTTGTTTGAGCACAAATTTAACCGTATCCTTGCCTTCAACCGTGACATCCTGCAACAGTGATTCTGGACTGCCTTTAAATCCGCCGAAAAGATTTCTCCAGATTGCGTAAGTCTTCCCCGCTTCCCGATAGCCAAATTCATTGTCAGCATCCCACCATCGATCCACATTAAATTTTACGGCTTGGGCATCAAACTCCGTCCCATCGTGGAACTTAACCCCCGATCGCAATTTAAACGTCCAGACTTTCCCCCCATCCGATGCAGTCCACTCCGTTGCTAAGGCAGGGACTAACTCCGTTGTACCGGGTTTAAATTCAATCAGGCGATCGTAGATTTGATGTTGGACGAAAACAGAATTCCCATCCTCAATATTTCCCGGTTCCAAATTCACCGGTTCTCCCCCCGCACCATAAACTAGGGTTCCCGATGCGGCGACTGTTGGAGTACTCACGGGTGACGATGGGGTATTACCCGTTTGGTTGGCCTGGCAGTTGGATAAAACCATTGCCAAGGTAAACGCCAAAATTGCCCAAATCATGGACTGTATGAACGAAGTGCGTCCAACAAACGACCAGCGACCCAACCTCATTGCACTCCCTCCTAACCTTTGCATCTTCAATCCTATTTATTGTGCCAGGGTTAGGGCTAATGCGGAGGTGCGGAGGTGCGGGGGGGCTGGGGTGCTGGGGTGCTGGGGTGCGGGGGTGCGGGGGGGCTGGGGTGCTAGGGTGCGGAGGTGCGGGGGGGCTGGGGTGCTAGGGTGCTGGGGAGAATTAATGATGCAATATTTTGTGCTACTGGTAAAACCTCAAACTAAATCTGAGGGGTAACTATTAAAACGCTTCTCCCCAGCTCCCCCGCTTAAGGCCATTGCTCCCAAAGAACCCGATAAAGCTGCAGAGGTTCGTCTTTCCCTTTGACTCGAACCAGGACTAACTTTTCTAGGGGTAATTTCCAAGAACCGAGCTTATCCAATGTACTTTGAGAAATCAAAATTTCTCCCGCTTGAGCAACACCGCAAATTCGGCTCGTGACATTAGTAGTATCACCAATGGCTGCATATTGAATTAATTTTTCCGACCCAATATTTCCGGCTGCAACTTTCCCGGTATTGATGCCAATATGAATCGAAATTTGTAATTTACGGCGATTAGCCCATTCCTCATTCAAGCGACGAACTGCCCACTGCATCTCAATGGCGGCTCGAACCGCTCGTTCTGCATCATCATTTTTTTGGTAAGGCGCTCCCCAAATCGCCAGTAAAGCATCTCCAATATATTTTTCTAATGTCCCTTCATAGGGAAATACAATCTCCTCTACCATCAATTTAAAGTATTCATTGAGCAATTCAATCACTTGACGCGGTGCCATTCTCGAAGAGAGCTCGGTAAATTCGCTAATGTCTGCAAATAGAGCTGTCACCTCAGTTTCTACAATCTCCCAATGCCCTTCCTCTCGGAGTTTCTGGCTAACAGTTTGCGGAAAGAATCGTTCGAGTTTATCCCGAATAATGGCTTCCTTTTGCATTTTTATATAAAGCTGAGAATTATCAATGGCAATAGCGGCTTGGTTAGCTAATGCGGTTAAAAATTCTAGGTCTTCATCCGAATAAATATTAGACAAAGACAAATTATCAACATATAATACTCCAATCACCTCTTCACGGGGTTTAAGTGGGACACACATTGAGGCATGAATCGCTTGCCCGAGAATAGAATCTGAACCCGAAAATCGTTGATCGATACAAGCATCAGTAGTTAAAATTGCCTCACCTTTTTGGCAGACTAATGTGGCAATCTTGCGGCTAAAAAAATGATGGTCATCCGAGAGATTGGATTGCAACTTAACGGCCTTACATTCCAGATTTCCAGTTACTTCATCCACCATAAGAATTGCCCCTCGGTCTACCTTCATAATCTCAAACAAGAGGTTGAGAATTTTCTCAAGTAGGGGGTCAAGCTCATCAGGAGATGAAAGTTGTTTACTGACCTCTAATAAAATTTTTAACTTATCAACGGCTCGTTGCTCGGCATCATGCCTCTGTAATCTGATGAGTGAGCCATTCGTTCCGTCTTCATTCAATAAGGTTTGAATTACCGTGCGACTCGGTGCAGGTGAGACTTGTTTCACAATAGAGAGTGTTGAGTCTTCCTGGATGGGAAGCTCCGATTGTTCGTTGCTAATCCACTCAAAAAATTGAAAAACGATGCTTCCACAACGAATCCAATCTGCGTCTTTAAGTTCACAATGCTCAATTTTAAGCTCGTTGACAAACGTCCCGTTACGGCTATGCAGGTCTGTAATAAAAACCTGATTGTAACCAATGGCAATCTCTGCATGGTGGCGAGAAATACTACCATCCATCACAAAAATACTATTGTCCCACTCCCGTCCAATTGTATTTGAACCAAACCCTAACTTATAAACTTTTTCATTAGGGGTTCCGGGATCGTAAATTAAATACGGCACGTCCCACCTTCCCATTACAGGTATTTAATTAGAAGATAACCAAGTTTTAGGAGCTACTGGAATTAACTCTCCATAACGATTAAAAAATTATTGACCAAAAAGGCAGAGGACTCTGAGGCAGGAGGAGGAAGGAATGACAAGAGTCCTCTTCCCTTCTGACTTCTGCCTTCTGCCTTCTGCCTTCTGCCTTCTGCCTTCTGTCTTCTTATGTCGCGATCGCTTAACTACACCCAGCAACCTTGGACTCAAACCTACAGTGAAATTATTGATGTTCGCAGCGAAAGCGAATTCGCTGCAGACCGAATACCTGGTGCTATCAATCTACCCGTCCTCAATGATGCCCAACGGGCTAAAGTCGGAACCATCTATAAACAAGTCTGTCCCTTCGAGGCTCGCAAAGTTGGTGCATCCCTGGTAGCTGAAAATATTGCTCGACACCTCGATGAGCATTTTGCCCACAAAGACAAACACTACCGTCCTCTAGTGTATTGCTGGCGTGGAGGTCAGCGCTCCAATAGTATGGCGATGGTTTTAAGCCAAATTGGTTGGTCTGTTACCGTCCTAGAAGGAGGATACAAAACCTATCGAGCTTATGTGCGCGGCCAACTGGAATCTTTACCTGAGCAATTGACCTTCCGAGTACTCGGTGGACTGACCGGTAGCGGTAAAACCTACATTTTGCATCAACTCGCCCAGCGTGGTGTTCAGGTATTAGATTTAGAAGGTTTAGCCAATCATCGGGGTTCTCTCCTCGGTCAAGAGTGGGACAGCAAAGAAATTTTATCACCCCAGCCCCCCCGCTCCCCCGCTCCCCCCCCCCCCCCCCCCCCCCCACCCCCCCCCCCCCC
>CAZPRJ010000092.1:27643-28223 GCA_964588805.1 uncultured Microcoleus sp.
TTTGAGTCGCTGCTGTTGGAACAATTACATTGTTTTGATGCCAATCGCCCTGTGTGGGTCGAAGCCGAAAGTAATAAGATTGGAGGCATTTATTTACCTCAGTCCTTGTGGCAACAAATGAAACAAGCTGAATTCGTAGAAATTGAGTTGCCACTGACGGTAAGAATTGAGTGGTTATTGCAAGAATATCCGCATTTTATGAGTTGTCCCGACCTGCTTAAACGCAAGTTAGGACACTTAAAATTGCGCTATAGCCGAGAAAAAATCAATTATTGGCATCGTTTGATTGATGCCGGACAATGGCATACCTTGGTCAGTGATTTACTGACTGGCCATTATGACCCTGCTTACCGCCGCTCGATCGCCAAGTGTTTCTCGAAAACCCAAACGCTACAACTCTCTGATTTATCAGAGGCTAGCATTAACGCCCTAATTAATAGAATTTAACTTGAGAACAAACTTAGAAGAACCGATGGGTACTTCAGTCTAGAGCATCGGTTAAGTAGCAAGTAGTTTTTTGGGGGCTTCATTGCTCATAGTTCATGGAGTCTCAACAATGAACCATGAACCATGAACCATG
>CAZPRJ010000093.1:0-4397 GCA_964588805.1 uncultured Microcoleus sp.
GAGAAACCCCATCCTCCTACGAGGTGGGGTAATTCATTAGTGTCCTCTGGTACGAGTTGAATAAACAACCCCTCTTGATTTTTATGGGAAGAGGCAAAAGATGTAATGAATTCTGTCGAGAGTACTTATAACGGGAGCATATCACCTTTGTCAGCCCTCACCCTAAATTCCTCTCCCTTTTGGAGAGGGACTTTGAAGCCTTGCTCCCCTTTTACCAACAGGAGAAGGGGATCGGGGATGTTATTAGCGTAGCGGCAGGCAGTGCGGGGTAACTATACGTTCACTTACAAACCTGATATGTTCTCCTTATAACTCTCCCCTGACCCCTGACCCCTGACTCTTGTATCTAGTTTTTTTAAGAATCTGTAAGAAAGATTGAACTAAAAATCAAGACAAAAATCGCCCAAAAGCTTGTAATAAATAGATTACACGCTTTTTTATCCACTTTGACTCAAACGAAGTGGTTATTAAATCTTTTTTCACCCCAACGTCTATTTCGGAAATTCACGCTTCAATTGTAGTTACCAAGACCGAGGAATTTAGCTGAAACCACGTCAACTGAGACTTTCAGTTAGGCAGGGGAAAGCTAGAGTCCAGATTTGTCTATCGCCCATCGGCTGAACCTGAAAAAATGGCAGTTCATTGAGTCGGGTGATTAGCTTATTTCAAGCAGGAGTATGCGTTGTTAAGGATTGAATCATCATGAACCGCATTTGCCAACTCGCTCAGCTCATTTTAGATTTTTACCGAGAGGAGCCTCTGCAACTCCAACAGCTTAAAGCTCTACAGACTTGCAAAGTTTTCCGGCGATGGGGCGTTTTGTATATCCGTTGCCGAAATTCTGAAACTGTTGCAACAATCGTAGATGCAGGTTTATTAATTGCAGAACCTGTTGCTAGACTTAGGCTTGCTAAAAAAATTACGATTTTAAATAATAATACTTCAGTGGCGGCTTTTCCAGTTGATTTAAGCAAAATCAATGCTTAGATGTCATCGGCTTTTTGCTCATACCTCTAGCTTGAAAATAGGGAGTCGGGAGTCGGGAGTCGGGAAGAAGGATTTTCATTCTTTCTTTGTGTGCTGTCGTCGCACATGGTGTCTGGCTTAGATTGCACTAAATGTTAAGAAAGACAAATCATTGAGATTAATCCTATTAGCCTCGTCATGCTCATGCCAAACAGGAGTAATAGGTAACAGGGAGTTAGTACCCATTACCTATTACCGATTACTTCACTTTATTACTTGGTAGTGGTCGCTGAAGCGCCTTTTTGAGCTGAAGTTGAGGCTTGATAAGAAGCTTGGAGAGACTCCACTTGCTGTTCTCGATTTTCTGCAATAGAGTTTAATACTCCGGCTGTTGCGGCAGTGTTTAATTGGTTAGCCAAGATGGCATCAATGGAATACTGGCCGCCGCCATTGACGAGGAATAGTTGGAAGCATACTGCATACAGCATCGACAGTTCCAAGTAAGGAATGCTGAAACCAGCCACCAAAATGTGATGATACATCGCCACAAGCATTGTTGACAGCAACGCTAAAGCCGCCGGACGGGTGAAAAGACCAAAGGCCAGCAAGGGGGCACCCAACAACTCAGCAAAGGCAGCGCAGTAGCTAAAGAATACAGGGAAAGGCAAGCCGATCACTGAGACATAAGCTTCTGCAAAGCTCTCAATATTAGACAACTTGTCTAAACCATTGTGAATCATTACTAATCCAGCCACGACTCTCAAAAGAGTCCAGCTTGCTTGAAACCAGGTGTTCGATGACGAATTAGGTTTCAAAAGCACGGCAAAATAAGCCTTCAGGCGCTCAGTTGTGTTCATTTTATAGATTTGTGGAAAAGGTATGGATGAATGCTTTATATCTATATATTAATTACATTTAATTAATTTTTGTAAAGTAAATGATAATTATTAAATTTCAATATGGCTTCAAAAGCCCCTCAAACCCACACCAGACAGTAAATATAGTCAAGTTGAAGGGGAATAATAGATTTTTATAATGATGAGCCAATGCTCATCATTATAAAAATTTTAATAAAGAATAAAGATTTTCAATGCTGAAAGTTACCCTAGATAAGCTTTTCTGACCCGCTCATCGTTAGTCAGATCGGAGGCGTTACCGGATAAAGTAAGCTGGCCAGCTTCGAGAACATAGCCTCGATTAGCTGTTTCTAGGGCTAGGTGGGCATTTTGTTCAACCAGTAAGATGGTGACGCCTTGCTCGTGAAGTTGGCGAATTACAGAGAAGATTTCCCGCACAATTTGAGGGGCGAGTCCTAAGCTGGGTTCATCGAGGAGTAAGAGTTTCGGGCGACTCATTACCGCACGGGCGATCGCTAACATTTGCTGTTCGCCTCCACTGAGAGTCCCGGCGAGTTGATGGCGACGTTCTCCTAAGCGAGGAAAAGTGAGAAACTGATGCTCGATATCGGATTTGATACCCAAACGATCAGAGCGTGTGTAAGCGCCTAATTCCAGATTTGCTAAAACCGATTGCCGTGCTAAGACTCGGCGGCCTTCAGGACTGTGGGCAATGCCTAAGCGTACCACTTGATCAGGGCGCGATCGCGTAATCAATTGTCCGTTGTAGACAATTTGACCGCTAACCGGATTAATTAATCGGGAAATGGCTCGAAGCGTTGTACTTTTGCCTGCACCATTAGCACCAATGAGTGTGACAATCTCTCCTTCATTAACCACTAAATTAATATCCTGAAGTGCTTGGATAGCTCCGTAGTTAACGTATAGGTTCTCGATCGCCAACAGAGGTTTAGCCATGTTCGTGCCAGGTACTTCTTTTTGATAACCGTAATCCTTAGAGGAGGGAGGACGAGGGGATGAGGAGGCAAGGAGGAAATGCCTGGGCAAATTTTTTCCTTATTTTCTCCATCTCAGCCAAATCTAAAACTGTACCACTCAACATGTTATCTGTTGCCGACTTAAGTAAAAATCTGCCTGATCTAACCACTCTGTCATAAGGCTGTCATGGGAAGTCATTGGAATGTCAAAATAATGAACTGGGCTTCTTTGGCTGACTTTTGCCAGAGATTCCATGAACTAGGCTTACCCGATAAGTCTGTCTATTATGCATCGTTGAGTTATTCATGTCTAATTGGGTCTGGTTATCACGAGTAACATTGCTTGGTGTGGTGGGGACTGCTGCTCTTGCCACAATTTTCTTGTCTATACAAGGAAGTTTACCGGGTACGCGCAACTTAACAAATACCCGTAACGGCAATCGCTTTCAAGCCACTGCCATTACAGCAGAAGAGGTTCAAGCACTGAATATACCGATCAACTCAGCGCCTTCTCCCGTGCCATCTCCTGGCATGACTCAACCTGAACCCTTAGCTGCCAATACTCCCAATTCCTCAGAAGTGTCTTCCACTCCTGCCGGGAATGCACCCCAAAAATCAACCGAAAAAAAAGAATCACGCCCTCAATCTCAGGCGACTGCTAAGAGTCAGGAGAAAAAAACCGCTTCCAACTCGACGAGTAAAGAAAGCGCTGCCAAGGATAAAGGGAAAAATTCTGCATCAGCTTCACCCCAATCTAAATCTAAAGGTAAGCCCATCGTTCCTGTGCGTCTGGCTCGTCCTTTTAGTCTTCAGCAAACCCTAGCGCTGTATTCTCCTATATTCGCCACCCCGACATCAATTGGAATGGTGGCCATTGGTGTAGCCGAGGGAAATTATCGATTGGTGGTTAAAGACGGTACTCTCTTTGTACAGCAAACTGCTAGCTATTTTGGACATACTGACCCTGGAAATTTATCTTGGGGTGAGAGAGTAACTAATTTCGGCCCTTGTAGCGATCAAGGGCGTAGTCGTGGGAATATTGCTTTGGCTGAGCAGATTTGTTTGGATCGAGCCAAAGGTCAATTACCGACTCATTTGGTCGATCTCAATGCTGCCGGTATTGATCCAAATTTAGATTTAGAAGCGGTACTGAATGCGGCGGATTTGTACAATCAGGCGAGCCCTATTCATTCTCGTTACTTCCCCAAAGCACTAGCGATCGCTCGCAATGGAGGACTCACAGGTATTGAAGCAATCGCTTGGGCTAGAACGGCATCATTCTACCTCAATGCTAATAATGAGCTAGATTTGCAAAACGGTGCAAACCAAGCTTCGGGATTACTGGGGATTTGTATCCGAGAACAAAGTGCCAGAACCGAGTGGCAATGTGTCCATAAAGACCAAATGCGACGGGTGAAGGCGATCACGAGTGTTTTGGATAAATATCGCCAGCTCGCTCAAGGGAGAGTTAAACAGTAAAACAAAAATTTGGGTGCGTCTGTATTTAAGGCTTAAGGGACTTGCCAATCAAAAAATATCCTATTTCTTGTGGGGTGGGCATTTTGCCTGCCCTAAATCAGTTTCAGATGTTATCCCT
>CAZPRJ010000093.1:4407-28146 GCA_964588805.1 uncultured Microcoleus sp.
GGGGGAGCTGGGGAGCTGGGGAGCGGGGGTGCAAGAGTTTCTTTCATCCATAACGGGTGCGAAGCACTTGTGGGACGGGGACGCTCTCAAGAAACTTGCAAGGGAGCCGAAAGTGCTCGTGGGGAGTTCCTAAGAAATCAGTATAGTTTCTTACTTACCTCCCGCAATGTCGATAAATGAACCAGTGGTATACGAAGCCTCAGCCGATAGTAACCACAAAACGGCTTTGGCAACTTCAATCGCTTGCCCACCCCGCTTCATGGGTACAAGCTCTTTGACTCGTTCAACCCGATGTGGTTCACCACCGCTAGCGTGAATATCAGTGTAAATAAAACCTGGACGTACTGTATTCACACGAATACCCTCATCAGCAACTTCCTTTGCTAACCCAATCGTCATTGTATCGATGGCTCCTTTGGAAGCCGCATAGTCTACATATTCACCAGGTGAACCCAGGCGAGACGCAACTGATGAAACATTAACAATCGCTCCTCCTGCTCCACCATGTCTGGTAGACATCCGTTTAACAGCTTCTCGGGCACACAGAAAACTTCCGGTAATGTTTGTCGCAAAAATTCGGTTAAGGCGATCTGCATCGATATTCTCTACCCGCATTTGCTGTTCTAAAATTCCAGCATTATTGACCAGAGCACTCACCGTCCCTAATTGTTCATCCACCGCCTCAAACAGACGAACCACATCTTTTTCGTAAGCAACATCAGCCGCGACGGCGATCGCTCTACCTCCCATTTGTGTAATGGAACTAACCATCCTCTGTGCAGCCTCTTGGTTGCGAAGATAATTGACACAAACAGCATAACCGCGCTTCGCAGCCAGACAGGCAGTAGCTGCACCAATGCCCCGACTACCACCTGTAATGATGATAACTTTTTCCATTTCTGTAAGGCTCTACAAAAGACTGTCACCCAAAATACATAGGAATTTGTTTTGAATTTTTTGGCATAATTTAGTGTCCAATCAAAAATACTAATTATTTAAGTATACTTAGCAACAGGAGGCTCAACTCTCACCGATTAGTAGTAATACAAATCCGTCTGAGTAATACTGCTTTTATAAATCCCCCAACCCTTGCCTAAAGTGAATTTAGCAAATTTATCAGTAGCATAATATAACCTAATTTGGTATGATAATAATTTTGCTATTGCTTTAAAATCTTTAAATCGATTAATGAAGCCCAAGTTTAAAACGATGGTCGCATGGCAACAGGCTGAACTCCTGATGCAACCGGCCTTAATCCGCATTGTCGATCAAATTCGCAAGCAGCTTGAAAATACCACATGGAAAGCCACCTATCGAGATGTGCAAACTCCAATTCCAGGCTATGAACTGTGCCTAGAAAGCAACAGCGATTCAGTCTGCGTTGATTTATGGGAATTATGTTATCAAGTTTGTTTTCGCGATTACAATCCAACGCACACACGGCAGGAAAGTCAAGACGTGGAGATTGATACCAGTTTAATTGATGAAACGGGTGATGTAGATTGGCAAAATCTCGATACTAAAGCCCAACAGATGGTAGCTCAAGTTTTTGCTAACTTACCCTCTACATAAATAAAGGAAAAAGAGTAAAACGAGAATGATGCAAGAATTACATGACCTTCAGCTCAAAACTGGAGCCATATTTGAGTCCGTTACGGATATCACAATTCCAGTCAGTTTTGGAAATGATGCCACTGCTATTCAAGCAGCATATCAAGGAGTGGCTGTTGTTGATTTATCCCATTGGGGACTACTGAAAATTTCTGGAGATGACCGGTTACGTTACTTACACAATCAAAGTACTAATGAATTTGAAAAACTCAAACCGGGGCAAGGATGCGATACAGTTTTTGTTACGTCTACTGCACGTACCCTCGATTTAGCCACGGCTTATGTGACAGAAGATGCTGTCCTTATCCTGGTTTCTCCCAACCGACGCCAGCAAATTATGGAATGGCTCGATCGTTACATTTTTCCAATGGATCGGGTGGAATTAAAAGATATTTCTAAGGAGACGGTCATCTTTAGTTTAATCGGTTCTGGAAGTGATGCATTACTCGAACAATTAAGTGATGAAATACCCCTTGAGGAAGCCTATGCCAGTCACCATGAGCAACGATTAGAGGGTATTAACTTACGTCTTGCAGTCGGGAATGGCTTGGCATTACCTGGATATACTTTAATGGTTTCTGCAAATAATGCTGCACGGTTATGGCAAGCATTAATAGAAGCTGGAGCAATTCCAATGGGTGATCGCGTTTGGGAGCAATTGCGAATTCAACAGGGGCGTCCCGTTCCTGATTACGAACTGACAGAAGACTATAATCCCCTAGAGGTAGGTTTATGGAAGGCTATTTCGTTTGATAAAGGTTGTTACATTGGCCAAGAAACGATTGCTCGATTAAATACTTATAAAGGTGTCAAGCAACAACTTTGGGGTATCCGTTTACCGGCTTACGTTGAACCTGGAACTACAGTGACAGCAGGAGATGAAAAAGTTGGCAAACTGACAAGTATTAGCGAAACAGAACAGGGTGTATTTGGTTTAGCCTATATCCGCACCAAAGCAGGGGGGCCAGGACTCAAGGTAAAAGTTGCACAGGTAGAAGGCGAAATTGTGGAGGTTCCTTTCTTAACTCATGATTATCCATCTTCTTAAAAAAGGGGAAACATCAGATTGTAGCCATCATGCCTCAAGGTTGCTCAATAGGAATCTCAATGATAAACTCAGTTCCTTGACCATAGGTGGAAATGCACTGCAAATAACCTCCGTGTTTTTCCACTATAATTTGATAACTAATTGATAATCCTAAGCCCGTTCCCTTGCCCGATGGTTTGGTAGTAAAAAAGGGGTTAAACAGTTTTTGTTTAACCTCTTCCGTCATACCTAGGCCATTATCTTTAATCCAAATCCTCACCCAATTATGACCCTTCACTTCGGTGCAAATCTCAATTCTTGGAGCTGAGATATCAGAAGCCTCTATTTCTACTTCACTGGGGCTTTCCAAGGCATCAATTGCATTGCTAATCAAATTCATAAATACTTGATTTAACTGCCCTGCAAAACACTCCACGGGTGGCAAGTTTCCATACTCTCGAATCACTTCAATTTCCGGACGATCCCCTTGGCATTTTAACCGATGCCGCAGAATCATCAGAGTATGATCCAGAGCTTCGTGGATATCAATCGGATGCATTTCTGATTCATCATGTCTAGAAAAGCTCCGGAGTGATAGTACGATTTGATTGATGCGGTCAGCCCCCACTTTCATCGATTTTAAAAGTTTAGGAAAGTCTTTTATTAAAAAATCTAAATCAACTTCCTCCAGTTCTGTTTGAATTTCAGCTATCGGTTGAGGATAATATTCTCGATAGAGATTGACGACTCTCAATAAGTCTTGAATATAGTCACAAGCATAGGTAATGTTAACCGTAATAAAGCTGACTGGATTATTAATTTCATGGGCAACACCCGCGACTAATTGCCCGAGACTAGACATTTTTTCAGTTTGTACTAACTGAGCCTGAGCCCGTTGCAATTCTCGCAGGGCTTGTGCAAGTTCTTGGGCTTTGGTATTGGCTCGAGCTTCGGATAATTGTAAGGCAATATTTTGTTGAGCTAATTGTGCGGTTGTATCTTTTTCTTTTTCTAGTAAGCGGGCTTGAGCTAAGGCAATACCCACTTGAGCTGCAACAGCTTCGAGTAACTCAATTTCACTACTAGTCCATTGGCGGTAAACATCGCACTGATGTAAACTCACTACACCATTCGGTTGACCTTGATAGGACGTGCGAATAGTTAACATTGACTTGAGGTTCAGTCCCTGGCATAAATCCACCGCCGCTGCTAGGAGAGGTTCGGTGTATACATTCGCAGAAGCGATCGCGTGATCATGAGCCAGTACCTCTTGGGCGTGAGGATTCCCTAATATGGGAACTTCAAAAGGTTTGCTGGAAAAACAGCCCGATTCTAGATACTCGGCCACTAAAGATAGCTGAGGTTGGGGAGTGTCTTGATACAAAAAAATCAAGCAACGATTCACGGAGAGTGCCTTGCCTAGCTGCCTCACAGTAGTTTGGAAAATATGTTGCAAGTCCAAGGACGAGCGAATTTCAGTGGTGATTTGCTTGAGCAATTCAGCCCGTTCGTAGGAACGTCGCAGTGCGGCTTCTGCTTGTTTGCGTTCGGTGATATCCGTATGCAAGGCCAGTGTACCTACCACTTCACCGGTCACATCTTTAATGGCATCAATCCGCAGAGAAATTTGTTTACGGGCATGATTTCGGGAAATCATTTCTACTTCACCTTGCCAGGAATGACCCCGAATCGCAATCTCCCAAACTTCATGCATAAGATGGGGTTCAGGGAAGAGAATGGCAAATCCTCCGGCGGCATTGAGTTGCTCTAAGGTATAACCGAACATTTGGCAAAATGTCGGATTGAGGTAAGTGAAGTGTACCAACAACGAGTCGGCAATGGCGATCGCATCGCTAGCATTTTCAATCGCTTTGCTAATGCGTAACAATTTTGCTTCGGTCTGTTTAGTTACAGTAATGTCTTCAACCATACAGACTGTAAACAGAGGGCTGTTGTTTGTGTCTCGCACGAGGGAAACACTCAGCCGTCCCCAGACTAAATGTCCATTTTTGTGGAAGTAGCGTTTTTCTACTTGATACGATGAGCGTTCACCGGCTAGTAGTTGTTGATGAAGGTTAAATTCACGCGCCACGTCTTCGGGATGAGCAACGGTGCGTTCCCGGAGTTCTTGTTCACTATAACCGAGCAGTTGGTGTAGGGCGAGATTGGTGGTGATCAGCTCTCCGGATGGCGCATTTAGAGCAATGCCTAGAGCTGCGTTTTCAAAGATAGCTCTAAAGCGGACTTCATTTTGCTGTAGCGCCTCTTGCACTCGATAACGTTCGGTGACATCGCGACAATTGAGGGCAATGCTGTGTACTCCCTCCTGGGCCAAGAGGTTGGTGGCGATCGCTTCTAACATCCGCCATGTCCCATCTTTGCACCGCATCCGAAACAGAATCGGTGAGAGCGTTGTTTCCTGCGGTGCGATTAACAAATTAGCCCAGATATCCTTAATATGTTCAGCATCTTCAGGAACAATATAATTTAAGCCACACTGCCCCACTAACTCATCCGGAGCATAACCCAAAATAGGCTCAATGGAAGGGCTGTGATACAAAATTGTGCCTTCAGGGGAAACGAGTGTAATTAAATCCGATGAATGTTGCAGGAATGAACAGCACTGTATGTCTTCGGACTCAGTTAAGTGGATTTGTTGGGTAAGAGGGGCGAACTTGGAGAGATATTCACGATGGGCTGGTTGTAGGAGATCGAATTCTGGACACTCTGCTGCCTTGCCCTGGACTTGGGTTACACAGGGTGGGTCAGCCGTAGCGTCGGTTATATGGTGGGGACTCTTGCTATCATCCGATGGATGGGATAATCGGTTCTGGCTCAGTTCGGGTACACTTGCCGATGGTGGGTTTTGAGCTTTTACATCCCAATGGATAGAACCTGATTGTTTTCTCCGGCGTACTTTCACAACCTCATGGGCATTCTCTCCCATATCCTGAGAACCTCCACTCGTCTCCCTGTGTGTCCTCTCATTGACAGCAGAATGGGAAACGAAAAGCTGTTTAGACGGGAAGGATGGGTGAGGAGTTGGAAACAGTTTGGGCGCAGGTAGATGGGCAGGTAATGAACGTCCTTGGTGTTCAGCTACCTCTGCCTGCTTCTGAACAGTTACATCTTGACAAATTCCCGTAATTGTGATTGGATTAGCGTTTTCATCGCAATACACCTGCCCTTGACTTCTTAACCAACGCACAGTTCCATCGGGAGAATAAAAGCGAAATTCGATATCATGATCGGTTTTTTCGCGTAAGGCGTAGGCCATGACTTGAACGACTAATCGACGATCATCGGCATAAATCTGTTTGAGTAAGCTCCTATAACTTTGATTGAATAACTCTGGAGCCCACCCCAACAACTGTTCACAGTTTTCAGAGCAAGCCACTTGACCTGTTAGGAGATTCCACTCCCAGATGGCACTATTGGTGACTTGCAAAGCTAACTTCAGGCGGATGTCACTCTGGTCGAGATATTGCATAGAGCGTAACAATGATAAGCGATTGGCGGAGGACATCACGGGTACTGATACTCAGGAAATAACGCCAGGGTTCTGTTAAAGTCTAACCCTGACATTCTTTCCTTCTCACTGCTTTCGCACCCGACTCGACTGCGTCCAAACTGATGGCTTTGCGACTAGTATCTTTATCTTTATCTTTCTGACTGCGGCATAGGTGGATGATACTTTGAGTAAAGCATAGCCTTAACAGGACAATTCCCTTGTAGATGCTGCTTGATGATCACAGGGACTTCTTGAGGATGGACAGCACTGTACCAAATGCGTTCGGGTATTACTAGGACGATGGGGCCATTTCCGCATTGTCCCAGACAACTACTCCCCATGAGTGTGACACCTGTCACGGGTAAACGCTCAAAAGCCGCTAATACCTGTGCAGAGCCTTGTTTACGGCAGGTACGGTTTTGACAGATGAGTACCTGCTTCGACGTTTTTGAACTGTTATTCACAATCAAGTGTGGGGTAAAGGGTAATACTCGTGCCTTCCCGTCCTATTGTGCTACTACATCGAATCATATTCCCATTTCAGAAGTTTAATGGACACCCATATTATTCCGAAATGTTTTTTCCCGTCGCTTGACTGCATCTAAAAGTGCAGCATTCATGATGATGACGCCGGCTTGGTTATTAAAAATTTCCATATATCGGCGATCGGATTCATCAAAACTAATGTCAAAATGGGGGGGAGCTTCTATTCCATCCTCCGGATTATATTCAGGAAAATCCCCAATTTTTTTCTTATTGACTAATTGAGTCACTCCTAACATCTCTCCATCGGGACTAAAAATCGGCATACACAACAAGCTATAGGTGCGATATCCACTCTTTTGGTCAGTTTTTTTCGCCATCTCAGAATCGGGATGACCATAGAGATCAAAGGGAATATTTAAAGTTTTACCGGTTTGAGCGACTTTCCCTGCATAACCTTGACCCACTGGGATTCGTACTTCTTGTTCCTGTCCATCTTCAAACGGAATTCTCGTCCACAATTCTTCCGTTTCCTGGTCTAAAAGCCACAAAGTACTGCGGTCGGCATTCATCAATTTCTTCGCCGCTTCCATTACTCGCTTGAGTACTTCTTCAAGTTCCAAACTACTTTGACTGACCGAACGAGTTGCGGCCATAAGGGCAGCAGCCACTCGCTGTCCTCTAGCTGTTTTATGATAAGAGCGAAAACTTTCTAGAATCATTTGAATCAAGGGGGCATTTTCAGCAAATCGCTCTTCATCCGCTTCAGTAAACCCCTGTTTGTCAATTTTTTCTTCTAACGATGCTATGCGTTTATATCCTCGTTTTAACTTATTCAATAATTGAACCACTGCCACTAAATCACCCCGTTCATTTAATAACGGTAACGCTAGCATAGTATAAGTGCGGTAGCCATTTTTTTTATCATGCTCTTTGGCGGTGGCTGAACGTGGGTCGTCATAAAAATCGTAGGGAATATTAATTAATTTTTGGAGGGTTGCCACTTCACCCACAATCCCTTTATCGGCTGGAACTCGAATTTCTAGAGAGCGTTCGCCTTCTTCCTCATCTTCAGCCAGGATTGACCAAAATTCATTTTTCTCTTCATCTAACAAAAAAATCGTTGTTCGGTCTGCACTCAACGATTTACCCATATTATTAGTAATGGAACGCAAGGTTGAATCCAAAATATCATCAAACCCTTCTTTTTCCATGACTTTATAAAGCATGGCTAACGTTTGACTGACGACGTTATGTTTTTGCACCTCGGCTTCTTTCTGGACGGAGGCAAATTTTTGGGCATTTTGTAATGCTACCCCGGCTTGAGCATTAAAAATTTGCATATATTTTTGACTATTGGCATCAAAGCTAGCTCTAAAGCACTCAGGAGCTTTTGGCCAATCTTTAGGATCGTAGTCAGGAAACGTTCCGGGTTTGCGTTTATTCACCAGTTGTGTCACGCCCAAAAGTTCGTTATCGGGGCTCCAAACGGGCATACACAGCAAGCTACAGGTGCGATATCCTGTGACTTGATCGAATTTTTTAGAATTTTCAGAATCAGGGTGATCGTAAAGGTCGAAGGGAATATTTAAAGTTTCACCGAGTTGGGCAACTTTGCCCGCAAAACCCACACCTACAGAGACTCGCATTTCTTTAATGCTGCCATCGGCTTGCGGGATTTTTGTCCATAGTTCATTGGTTGATTGATCGAGGAGCCAGAGTGTACTGCGATCGGCATTCATCAGTTTCTTGGCCGCTTCCATCACTCGTCCGAGTACTTCGTCAGTATCTAGACTACTTTGGGCAAGAGAGCGGGTGGCTTCAGTCAGAGCTTCTGAGGCTTGTAATCGTTGGGTTAATTTATAACAAGATTGGCAACTTTCTAAAATCCGTAAAATAGCTGGGGCGTACTCAGAAAATTGTTGTTGATCGGCTTCGGTGAATCCTTGTTTATCGATGCGTTCAATCATAGGAGATTGAGGGTTATTGGGTTGCTTCAGTTTGTTGAGTAACTGGATAACCGCGACTAAGTTTCCTTTTTCATTTAATAGGGGTAGAGCTAATAACGTATAGGTGCGATATTTATGCTTTAAGGGTCTTCTGTGGATATTGTTTCTGAATCCTTCCGAGGAATAGTAGAAGGGAATATTTACCATTTCCTTAAGGGTAGCCACTAACCCTACAATTTCCTTGTTAGCCATTATTTCGATTTCTGGATAGGTTCCAGTTTGATATTTAGCAATAATTGACCATATTTCATTTTTATCCTCATCGATCAAGAAAATGGTTGTGCGATCTACACTCAAAATTTCTCCCAATTTCAGCGTGACTTCTCCGAGGATTTCATAGAGGATATCGTCAAAGTTGCGAGCGTCCATCTTCTTGAGCATGGACATTAATTTTTGCTCTTGATTGGCCACAATTTGGAGTAGATCTGGCTGAAATTCAGCGAGTTCTTTACTGAGCCAATGCCAGTTAAAAATGGATTCATAAATCCGGTTATAAACGCTTAATTTGCCATCTCGCTTAACGACTAAGCCCGATAAGCGCAAATCTAGGTGTTCAGAACTGTCATTGGCGACCAGTGCACCTTGTTGCAAAATTTTTTGATAGAGTTTGAGCAGGGCTTCCGGACGTTTCCCCCAAAGCAGGCGATCGCGGATGGTCTTCAGATGGGGGGGTTCATCAATGGCTTCCCAATTTTCGATAATTTGCGATCGCACCAACTCTTCTACCCATTCCACCTCCTGATCAGTCGGAATATTAGCCTCTGAAGAAATGATTAACTTGCAGATTTTTTGAGTGAGAAAGGGTTGGCCTCCAGTCCAATCGAGAACAGTCGCCAGTACAGCATCAGGATTGCTGGTTTTGGCCGCTAATCCTGCGGCTAAAGGTTGTGCTTCCTCAAAGCAAAAACCGTGCAAATCAATCGCTCGACCTAGATTAAACGGTGTCCGTAGCTTATCTTGAATTAAATCAGAGGGACTAGCTACTCCTAAGAGTGCAAATGTGAGGCGCTCATAGTTTTGGCAAGAACGAATGAAGGCGAAAAAGTCATCTGTTTTGAATTGCAAGCTGAGGGTGCTGTCAATTTCATCAATGAAAATAACAATTTTCTGATTAATTGAAGCCAGGAGTAATTCAATCAATTCACTGAAGCGCTGAATTGGAGATAAAAATTCTCGCTCACTCAACCAAGCATGTAAATTAATCGGTAGACTGTAGCGCTTGACAATCTGCCTCATCAACCCTGCATACCATTGATCTGGGGTGATGTCATAACTATTCGTTTGGGTGAGGTCAATCGCTGCACAAGCAACTCCTTCCGCTTGCAATTTGTGCATGGTACGGATTCGCAAGCTGGTTTTTCCCATCTGGCGGGAATTGAGAACATAGCAAAATTCCCCAGCTTTTAACCCTTCATAGAGTTCTAAGTCGGCCTGCCTCACAACATAGCTAGGCACATCCAAGGACAAATGCCCTCCAACTTTAAAATAAGAAGCTGGATTTGACGATTGGTTCATGGTGTGTCTGTGCATAGAAAATACGGTATTCCCCATCATGAATGCATCCCCCTTCTTTCATTTTGACGTGTGTGGCTTCAACTGTGATGCCAAATTGCTCGAATAATCACGCTTGTTGGTGTTTGCAATCCTGGCTCGACTTCATCTTAAATAGTTCCCATCCTCAGCATTTTAACTATCAAGCTTGATAGTTAAACGTTCACGAAAATACTGGCGGTATAAATCAAACCGAGGTGTCACCTCATTACCTTGCAACTGAACTAAACCCAAACTATGTAACTTAAATGCCAGCATAGATTTTAATTCCACAGGCTCACTGGCTGTAACAACTTTAGAGAAGGCCGCTCCTAATTCAGGATGCTGCTGAAGATGCCATAAATGCCTACGTAAATGATCGCCATAAAGTCCGGCTTCTGTCGGGGCAATGGTCAAAAAATCATCGAGAGTCAGTTGTCCCGTGGCGAGATGATAGAGCGCCACTCGTACTAAATAGGGATGTCCCCCCACAATTGACATCAATTGCTCAACCTGGGACTCATTCCAATTTAAACCATGCCGTCGCGTTAAATCTTGGACTTGTGCCAGTGAAAATTCTGGTAATTCAACAGGCAACCCTACATTAAATGGCGACTGATTAACATCTAAGGGAACATAAACTTCCGTCGAATGTACAACGACCAATCGCAGTTTCTCCCATAAATTATTGTCCCCATATCCGGCTTCTTCATACCAAGCTCGCAGCAAACCGAAAAAATCATCCGCAATAGTTGGATACTGAAAAACCCGATCGACTTCATCTAAACCTAAGACTAAGGGACTATCGGATTCCGGCAATAAGCAACCTTGAAAATAATCTGTACAATTATCTTTACTCCCATAGGTGTCTGACCAATAGTCTTCAATTTTATAATTCAACTTTAGTTTTCGAGTAATCCGAGTACAGAACCACTGTAAAAGTTGATTTAAACTACTAAAAACGGTTGAGTCTGCGTGTTGAAATGAAAGAGGAACAGTGCGATAACCTTGCTCTTTGACCTGATATAAAATTCTAGCCATTAATGAGGTTTTACCCATTTGTCGGGGAGCTTTAATCCGAATTAATGCCCCAGGTTGCAAAATTTCTCGATAACAGAGTGCTTCATGAGGAACTCGCTCAACATAAAAAGCAGAGGCAAGTCGCACTTGACCACTGGGTAGTTCAGGTTCTGCAACTGGCAAAGGAAGAGTTGACGGTTGTAAGTGAGATGGAGGTTCGTTATCCGCATTTCCAGTAGGCAAGCGCCAATGTCCAGACTGTAATGAGTCCCAGGGTAATCCTTGTTCAGTTTCTGTTTTGACCCATTCTTCATCCTCTTGCGCTACTAAATGGATGATTTCTTGCAGCAAATTTGGGGTATCTGTCGGGGATATCCATTCACGTTGCCTAATCTCTTGAAGATAACTTCGGAGGTCGTGGTTTAGGGGTGTACTGAAGGGACAATTCACGCGAATAGCCAGTACAATCGGCTTCTGGTAGGAGTGGGAATCTCGCAGTTCCTTCACTCGCCGTAGCGTCTCAATCGCCATCTCACTCACGGCGGCTTGGGGAGATAAGAGTAATAAAAAATAGTCACACTGCATGAGTTGGGTATCGATTTGATCGATCCAATCTTCCCCTAGCATCGAGTAACTTTGAGTAGACCCCATTGTTGCCCTCAATGTTTGATGCCCAAAGGTTTTTAAACTTTCACTCAGTTGTAAGGCCAGAGTGAGGTCAGGTTCTTGTACCCAATGGGAGATAAAAATTCTCTGCTGCATAGATGCCTGACGTTTTAATGCTCGTTCTATAGCGCCTCTAAATTTCTTTTTGGTAACTTTTTCCTCAAATGCATCGGTCAATTTTTTCCATAAATTATAGCCTACATATTTTTCTATATATTCGGGATTAGACGGATAAATTTCGTCATAAGTCTTACCTTGATAAGACCCAATAAAAACTTTTCGTTCTAAATCATTAAGATGTTTGCCTGTTTTTGTATAAATTAATTGGTCTACAAATTCTAAAGCGTATTCAGCATTCATAAGTTATCGATTAATAGTATATCTCAGGGTCATCAGTACCCATCCATTCATTGAACTCAGTGAGTTGATACAACAAATAACTTTTTCAAAGCCTATTTGTATGTACTTATCCGGTCACGATCTAGATCGCTTAAGCTGTTGATCTAGATCACAACTATTATCCATCTAGAGTTATTTATACCAAATTTACAGGAACCTACTTGTTTTATCCAAGTCTACTGAGATCAAGCTGGCTTTTTACTAGCTTCTATTCTACGACTTTCTACTGCTTACCCTAATGCTCAGATTGCTCGAGCAAAATATTTTGTCACAACGTTATGCTCCTCAACATGGAAAGATTAACTAAATAGTTTAGCTCTATTTATGAGGTCAGCAACGAATGATTTTAATTTTTATGAGCTTTCCTGAGCTTTTCTGAGCTTTTTTATTTGATGAGAGAATTAAAGGGATTATTTTTTGGGAAAGATAGCCCAAAAATTCTGAGTTTTTTAGGTTCCTATTTTTAGATACTTCATGCAAACTAGTGGAATAAGACTTGAGTTCAGTTTGATTTTCACTAGAGTATTCATTTGCGCTGATAATTCCCAACTATCAACAGATACTTGAATTGTCCGTACTCATCCGATAATTTTACCCAGCCAGGTTAAAAAATTTCCGAGGACACCTAAATGTTTAATCCTACAAAAGTACTTATTAATAGCTGTGTTGAACGCCTGCAAGCTGGCTACCACCAGACCTACGGCAGCCTCAAATCTAATTATGCAGACATTCTAGGATGGACTGCCAACATGGCTTTGGAAATAATTGCTAATAGTGATGCTCTCTATCACAATGTTGAGCATACAATTTTAGTGACTTTAGCAGGACAGGAAATTCTACGGGGTAAACACTTTCGTGAAGGGGGTGTTTCTTGTGAAGACTGGTTGCATTTTATAATTGCCTTATTGTGTCATGATATTGGCTATGTCAAAGGAGTTTGCCTAGACGATAACACTGATAAAAATTTGTACGCTACAGGCTTAGATGACATTATGATCTCTCTGTCTTGGGGTACAACAGATGCCAGCTTGACTCCTTTTCATGTAGATCGAGGAAAACTTTTTATACGCGATCGCTTCGGTACACATAACCTCATTGATGCTCAAACCATCCAGCAAAATATTGAGCTGACCCGTTTTCCTGTACCCGTAGACATCGAGCACACTGATACCGTCAACTATCCCGGTTTAGTGAGAGCGGCCGATCTGATTGGACAACTTTCTGACCCCCGCTATTTGCAAAAAATGCCGGCGTTATTCTACGAATTTGAAGAAATGGGTACGAATAAAATACTGGGATATCGTACACCGGGCGAATTGCGGCAGAACTATCCTAATTTTTACTGGAAGGGTGTTTATCCTTACATTCAACCCGCTTTGCGTCATTTAGAATTTACGGTGGAAGGTAAACAAATTCTTGCTAATCTTTACGCCAATGTATTTAGAGTCGAACACGAGTTGCAGTCTTGCCATTTTCCGTCATATCGTTCTAGAGAGCCTCAACTCGTTTAAAGCTGATTTCCCTCATCCTTCTCGTCTTCCGGTTCACTTTTAATGGCTTAATTCAATTTGAATGGAACATAAGGTTGAGGGCTTTTTTTACGCTTAAAATTTTGTAGCCAGATAAAAATAAAGACTAGACATTAGAGCATTTTTTATCGATTCCTCTAGTAATTTTTTCTAGGATAAGCTCCAAAAATGATTAAAAACTCAAAGAATTATAAATTTTATGAACACTGGCTTATCCATATTCTATAACTTTTGAAGGGAAGCGTTTATTTTAAAAAATATGAAGCACATTGAGTTACATAAATCAGCTTGTAGCTCAAAAACTCTTTAATTTTTAATTCATTTGCGATTCTCAATCGAGACAATAGAGGATTTCCTAAGTTAGCATACTGATAAAAATGTCAATAGCTATTTTTAACTCTTAAATTTCTACAGAGTTGAATTAATAAAAGTTTAGAAATTTTAACTTTCATGCATATTTTGACCTTAGCAATTCGGCGTGAAGTTGATGTCGTTCTGGTTCGCCAACGAACTAGACAAATAGCCAATTTTTTGGGATTTGCTGCCTTGGCACAGACTCGCTTGGTTGCAGTCATATCGGAGATGGTTTGTTATGCGCTCCAGTATGGAGGGGTGGGGACGGTTAAATACGGCGTGGAAAACGACTCAGCGCCTGGAACTTTAGCAATCCACCTATCCAATCAAGGAACGGGGTGGGTGAATTTATCCACGGCTTTAGCAGAAAAGAGCCTATCCAAAACCAACATAGGTTTGAGTCTTGCCAGTATACGGCAACTTGTTGAGCGGTGCCACATCGAGTCGATTCCTGGACAAGGGACAACAGTGTATTTAGGGATGACTCTCCCTCAAGAGCAAAACTGCCTGACGAAGGTAAACATCAAGCGAATGGCCGAGAATTTAGCAACAGATTCCTCAGAAAATTGCTTGGCAGAACTTCGGCAGCAAAATCAAGAACTTTTGTTGGTCTTAGACCAACTGCATCAAAACCAGCAGGAATTAAACTGTGTTAAGTGCGAACTGGCCAAGACTCAACACTGTTTAACTACCCTACAAAAGGAACTTAAGGAAAAAACCGACCACTCTCAGCAAGCACTCGCAGAACGCGATCGCATTTTTAATGTATCCCTTGACCCCATTTGCCTGCTCGGATTTGATGGTTACTTCAAGCGCCTGAATGCTGTGTGGGAACAGCTCCTTGGTTACACCATGGAGGAATTGTTAGCCGAACCATTTTTGAATTTCATTCACCCCGATGATCGCGAAGCCACCCACCTCCGTATTCAACAGATATCCGCGAGTAACAAAGTTGGCCGTCACCGACGAACCCCTTTAGAAAATCGGTATCGCTGCAAAGATGGCTCCTATCGATGGTTTAGGTGGTCGGGGACTCCATTGGTAGACCAAAACCTGATTTATGCTGTTGCACGGGATATTACCGAACACAAGCGTATGGAGTCTGAAATTAGCAATACTAAAAATTTTCTCCATGCCATCGTTGAACATTTACCCATTGGTATTTTTGCTAAAGATGCTCAAAAATTGCAATGGATTCTCTGGAATAAATGCTTTGAAGACCTGACGGGATACTCTAGAAGTGATGCAATGGGTAAAACTGATTATGATTTTTTCCCACAAGAACAAGCTGATTTTTTTACAACCATTGATCGCCAGGTATTAGAAGGTAAACAACTTGTAGAGGTTCCTGAAGAATCCATTTTAACTCATGATCAAGGAGTTAGGTTTGTGCATACTATCAAAGTCCCTATTCTTGATGCCAATAAAAATCCTCAATATTTACTTGGCATTACAGAAGACATAACTGAGCGCAAACAATTTGAAGATACGCTTCAACGCCGAGATGCCATTCTCAAGGCCGTTGCTTATACCGCCGAACAATTATTAACCGCTATCCACTGGCAGCAAAGTATCCATGAAGTTCTAGAGAATCTAGGACAGGCAACTGAAGCGAGTCGAGCCTATCTCTTTAAAAATCATACTTGTCCGGATGGAACCCTGTTAACTCGTCAGATTTATGAATGGGTTGCACCAAATATTATGCCGGAATTGGGCAACCCAATACTACAAGATATTGACTTAAATTCTTATAGCCGAGAGTTGATTGAACCCTTAAGCAAAGGACATATTTCTTGTGCCATCAGAAAGGAATTAAAGCTAGGTTTACAAGAGTTTTTAACTGCACATAATACTTTATCTATTACCATTGTTCCTATCTTTGTTAATGGGCAATGGTGGGGATTTATTGGCTTTGATGATTGTCTGAGTAAGCGACAATGGTCATCGGCAGAAATCGATGCCTTGGAAGCGGCTGCTCATGTTCTAGGTGCTGCGATCTCACAAAAGCAATCCGAGGAGATATTGAGAGTCAGTGAAGAACGATTTCGTCATTTAATTGAAACGAGCAGCGACTTCGTTTGGGAAATGGACGAAAACTACATTTTCACCTACATTAGTCCTAAAGTTCAAGAGGTTTTAGGTTATGAACCTCAGGAATTATTAGGCAAAACATTCTTTGATTTGATGCCAGAAATAGAAGCAAGACGAAAGGAGGCATTTTTTGCTTCCATCCTGCCAGAACACTCACCATTTACCCACTTGGAAATTCTACAGATTCATAAAGAAGGGACTGAAATGATTATCCAAATTACGGGTGTACCCTTCTTTACAACAGATAAGCAATTCCAAGGTTATCGGGGAATGGCACGAAATATTACACTCCGAAAGCATGCACAAGAAGCCTTAAAACAGAGAGAAGAGGCTCTAAGATTGAGCCAAGAACGCTATGAATTAGCAACGAGTGCCGGAAATGTAGGAGTCTGGGATTGGAGCCTGGAAACCCATGAAATTTACCTCGATCCTCTTCTGAAACGAGCACTAGGTTATACCGATATCGAGTTTTCCAATCATTTGGAAGACTGGTTTGAACTGATTCATTCTGATGATCGACAAGGGGTAAAAGAAACTATCCAATCTCATCTACAGGGAGCAACTTCCCAATATGAAATCGAACACCGGATGATTCATAAAAACGGGAGTATACGCTGGTTTTTAGTTCGCGGTACGGCCATGCGGGATGAACACTACAAACCCTATCGTTTGACGGGTACAATCACCGATATCACGGAACGTAAGCAAGCCGAGGAGGCATTGCGACAACAAACTGTGCAACTCCAACAAGCCTTACAAGATTTGCAGCAAGCTCAAGCTCAACTCGTACAAAGTGAAAAGATGTCTGCACTTGGACAATTAGTAGCAGGTGTTGCCCATGAAATTAATAATCCTATTAATTTTATTTATGGCAATATTAAATATACCCATCAATATATGCGAGATTTACTCAAGTTACTTAATCTTTATATTCAATATTATCCGCACCCCGCACCAGAAATTCAATCTGAATCTGAACGCATAGACCTTGATTTTCTTATGCAAGATATGCCCAAACTTCTCAATTCTATGCAAATAGGGAGTGAGCGCATTCGAGGTATTGTTTTGTCATTGCGTAATTTTTCTCGTCTTGATGAGGCTGAAAAAAAACGAGTTGATATTCATGAGGGAATTGAAAATACGTTATTAATTTTACAATGTAAATTAAAGCCTAAAGATGAACGTTTAATAATCAAAATCAACAAAGAATATGGTGAGGTTCCTCACGTAGAGTGCTATCCAGGACAGCTCAATCAAGTTTTTATGAATATTTTAAATAATGCCGTTGAAGTGCTGCATGATTTAGCTGAAAAACAATTACAGTACAACATTTCATTTTCCCCACAAATTCGGATATCTACTCACTTAATAGCATTGGATAGGCTAGTCATTCAAATTGCTGACAATGGGCCAGGGATGACTCAAGAAGTCAAAAAACGAATATTTGAGCCATTTTTCACGACCAAGCCTATAGGTAAGGGAACAGGATTAGGGTTAGCAATCAGTTATCAAATCGTTGTCCAAAAGCATGGTGGTTCGCTCGAATGTATCTCTGAACCTGGCAAAGGGACAGAATTCCGGATTCAGATTCCTGTTTCATCTCAGCATTGAAAAGCTCAGTGACAAAAAGTAACTCTCAGGTGTCCCGTTGCTGAGAGGGCATCTTTATCTCAAAATAAAAACTAACTATCCCCCTACTAGAGGAGGATAGCTAGCTTCGCTCTAATTGATATTCAATATTGCTCAAGACCGATTGAAAAACGCCTGAGCTTGCCGTAAGGCGATCGCACCAACATTGAACAGTGCCCAACCTGCTGCTAAAAGAACAGGAGACAGAACGATTAATATACGCCAATCAATGTCCATGTTCTTAATTCCTTCCCTTAACGCTTGAAGTTTTTTGAATTATTCTCATTTTTCCATTTTTAAGCAAATTCGTGTAGTTCGCCACAAAACTTTTTGTAGCCCAGACGAAGATGAACCATAAGTTAGAGGTTAACGTTTCCCTCATTTTCCCTGGTTCCCATCCTTACGGGTGAACCCCAAATCGGTGCCTTTACCCGCATGAACGAGAGCGAGCTTTTCGTAGTGTTGTGCGTGTTCAATCAGTTTTGCCGCCTCAGCTTCTGGAACCTCCCGCAATTGCTTGGCAGGCACCCCGACAACCAGTGAAAACGGGGGAACATCTTTACTCACTACAGCACCTGCACCGATAATGCTGCCTGTACCCACACGCACACCATCGAGTACGATCGCCCCAATGCCAATCAAACTCCCCCGTTCAATGTGAGACGAATGGATGACGGCACGATGTCCGACTGTGACATGATCTTCAAGAATCGTCACTTTGCCCGGATCGCCGTGTAAAATAGCTCCATCTTGAATATTGGTACATTCTCCAATCTCAATCCGCTCGACATCGCCGCGAACGACGGCACTATACCAAATACTGACTCCGGCGGCGATCGCAACTTCACCGATTACCACCGCATTCGGGGCAATAAAAGCCGCTTGAGAACAGTCAGGAGGACTCCAGTAGGAGGGAGTAAATAAGGAATACTGATTGAAATCGCTCACAATTTAGGTTAATTCAATTATGATGTTGGCTGGAAAACATCTTCAGAAGGGAACGGATACCTAGATATAATAAAGCCACAGGACTCGCACACACGGGTAAATAACGACGGCAATTAGCATGTAATGGTCAATTCAAGTTTGCAATACCCCATATTCGGTTCGGAGATTCAGTGTCCCCACTGCCGTCAGATGATTCCGGCATTAACCCTAACCGATACTTATCTCTGTCCACGTCACGGTGCCTTCGAGGCAGACCCAAAAACCGGGGAATTGATTCATTTACAATCTGGGCGACATTGGCGCAAATGGAATGATGAGTGGTATCGTCAACATACCCATCCAGACGGCATTCGCTTTGAAATTCACGAAGCTCTAGACCGACTGTATACTCAAGGCTATCGAGCCACGCGGGTGATCATTGCCAGTCGCTATAAAGAGTTAGTGAGTGCTTATTTAGAGCGGAGTACGCCTTGGCGATCGCCTTCGGAACCTGCTAAACCTAGATTATACGGCTTGCCGGTAGAATTTAGCCCCGATCCCGACGAAGAACCCTGCTGGGAAGTGATTAACTTCGATCTCGAAAAAGAACCCGGAATCCCCGTCCGTTATCCCTACTTCCGTATCTTTGAGTAGGCCAAACGTCTAATATCTACAATGCACCACGCTTCGATTCGTACTGCTGACATTCATCGTGCGATCGCATTCTATGAACAGTTAGGATTTACCATCTGTGAACGCTTCACGGCTGGAATCACCCTCGCTTGCTGGATGGAGGGTTTAGGTGGGCGAATTGAACTAATTCAGATTCCTGAACCTCGTCCCGCACCCGATGCCTTTGGGGATGAACATTATGTTGGGTATTATCACTTATCCTTCGACCTCACCGAATCAACCACCGATTTACCAACGTGGTTAACTCACCTGCAAGAACGCTTCACTGAAGCATCTCAGCAAAATCCCCAATCCGTTCAACCCATGAAAATCCTGTTAGAACCGACTCAACAAATGATTGGATCAACGGTTTATGAGGTCGCGTTTATTGCCGATAGTGACGGTTTACCCTTAGAGTTTTTGCGCGTTCTCAGCTCTCAATAGGCAGATATCATTTACAGGATTAAGGATTACACTAAAATATCATAAATTTATCATCCCCTGGATTGCCCATTAGCACAGGGAAAAACCTTGTCTCAATGCGATCGCTTTCTTCCCAACTTAAGCCCACTCTAGCTAATTTCCTTTGAGCTTCCCTTGTGAGGGTTCGTCGAACAAAGTCTATGTCTTTTTGGTCTAAATTGCGTCGTCACGGTTTTCTGCTTGTCCTGTTCAGCTTCTGCCTGAGTGCTGTGGTTTTCGCAACCGAAGCCACATCCACTCCCTATGAGGTTTCCCTATCTCAGCGTCCAGATACCCCAGCTTCAGTTAACGACACTCAAACCCCAGCCTTTGAACTCACCGAAGATGTTCGTAAAACTGTGCTGGATAATGGACTAACCGTTCTAACCAAGGAAGTACACACAGCACCCGTCGTGACAGTACAAGTCTGGTACAAAATCGGGTCACGGAACGAAGCACCGGGTGTAAATGGCATTGCCCACCAGTTGGAGCACATGCTATTCAAAGGTACAGAAAATCGACCGATTCAATTTGGTCGCCTGTTCAATGCCTTGGGGAGTGTATCCAACGCCTTCACCAGTTATGACCAAACGGCTTACTTTGGTACAGTAGAGCGAGAAAAGCTGAAAGCCTTGCTGACGCTAGAAGCCGACCGGATGCAGAACGCCCTCATCGACCCCCAGGAACTGGAAAAGGAAAAGCGCGTTGTCATTTCCGAGTTACAAGGGTATGAAAATAATCCAGCCTATCGCCTCAATCGGGCTGTAATGCGGGCAGTGTTTCCCAACAAACCCTATGGTTTACCCGTCGGCGGAACTAAGGCCGATGTGCAGAAGTTTAGCGTTGAGCAGGTACGGAATTATTACCGCAACTACTACAGCCCTGATAATGCCACGTTAATTATTGTGGGCGATTTTCAAACGGAACCCACTCTAGCGGCTGTTAAAGAGATATTTGGCCAAGTTCCCAATCAAAAGTCCTCCATCCCTGATAATCCTCCCCCTGCCTCTGCCCAAAATCCCCCTTCTAAAGGCCAAGATCGAATTGTATTGCGAGAGGAAGGCAGCGCTAGGTTCTTGCAGGAAGTTTACCCTCTACCCCCCATCAACCATCCCGATGTCCCTGCATTGGATGTCATGGATTTTGTCTTAACGGGGGGACGCAATTCTCGCCTTTATCAAGCAGTCGTAGAATCAGGACTCGCTAGCGATTTATCAGGTGGTGCGGCTAACTTGTTGGGGGCAGGTTGGTATGAGCTCTCGGCAACGGCTACACCCGGACAAAAACTTGAGAAAATTGAGCAGGTTATCGCTTCAGAACTAGCGAAATTACGTGAAAAAGGAATTACACCCGAAGAACTGGAACGAGCAAAAACCCAACTCACCGCTACTGTAATTTTGGGCAACCGAGATATTACCAGCCAAGCGATACAACTGGGCTATGACGAACTGACAGCCGGTGATTATCGTCATACAGACCGTTATTTGGCAGCGATTCAACAAGTGAGTGCCGCCGATGTGCAGCGTGTGGCTCAAACGTATCTCCAACCGGAAACTCGTACCATTGGCTTTTTTGAACCTACAACGTTGGATGGAACAGCGAACACAGGTTCAATGGGTGCCGGGAAGACAGCAGAAAACTTTACGGCAGGCCCACCTGTAGATCCAGCAGAGGTCGCCAAATACCTGCCACCGATAGATTCGTCTACCCAATCAAAACCGCAAGAGTTGCCCGAGCAAATTCGTTTATCGAATGGGATGCGCGTGTTGCTATTGCGGGATACGAGTACGCCAACGGTAACGCTGAGTGGTTATATCCGGGCGGGGACGGAGTTTGATTCTGAGGCGAAAGCGGGTTTGGCCAGTCTGACGGCTGACAATATTATGAATGGCACCCAGACGCGAACTGCCCTGGAAATTGCCAAAGCGTTGGAGGAACAAGGCGCGAGTTTGAGCTTTAACGCCAACCGAGAAGGGGTGAGTATTCAAGGAGATAGTTTGGCCGCAGATTTACCGGTCTTGCTGCAAACCTTTGGGGATGTGGTGAAAAATGCCACGTTTCCATCCGATCAATTGGAATTATCTCGCAAACAATCATTAACGGGTCTAAAAGTCAAGATGGATACACCGGGACATGTAGCGATTCGCACGTTCCAGCAGACGGTTTATCCAGAGAGCCATCCGTTCCATGCTTTTCCCACCGCAGAGAGTTTGCAGCGCATCACCCGTGAGGATGTGGTGAACTTTTATCAGAAGTATTATCAACCAGATCGGACGGTATTGAGTTTGGTGGGAAATTTTGACCCGGCTAAAGTGCGATCGCTTCTGGAAACTCAACTCGCTAGTTGGAAAGACACTCAAGAGGCATCGGTTCCCAACTACCCCCAAGTCTCACTCCCGAAAAGTACAGTGGAACTGAATCCTGTGCTTCCCGGTAAAACCCAGGCGATTACCCTATTAGGATATCAGGGGATTGACCGTAAAGACCCACGTTACTATGCAGCGTTAGTGTTGAATCAGATTATCGGGGGTGATACTTTATCGAGTCGCTTGGGGACAGAAATTCGCGATCGCCAAGGATTGACGTATGGAGTGTATAGTTACTTCCAAGCCGGACTTCATGCAGGGCCTTTTTTGATTCAAATGCAAACCTCACCGGAAGATACTCCCAAAGCGATCGCCAGTACCATTGCCCTACTCAACGACATCCAAGAAAATGGGGTGACGAGTAGTGAAGTGGCCACAGCCAAACGTTCCCTCACCAGTGAGTATCCGGTTGAACTGGCCGACCCCAACAGCTTAGCCCAGACGATTTTGAACAATGAGGTATATGGCTTAGGTACTGAAGAACTGCGGCAATTCGTCAGTCAAATTGATGCGGTTACGGTAGAGCAAGTCAATCAGGCGGCCAAAGAGTTACTTCATCCCGAACATTTAGTGGTTGTTACAGCCGGCCCTCCTGTGTCGGCGGCGACGAAGTAATAGAGCTTTTGGGGAGTCAGGAGTCAGGAGTTATACCATTTGGTATACATGAATGTCACATTTGTAGGGGCGGGTTTAGGAGTATGACTTAGGCATACACGAATAACGTATGTTCAAAACCCGCCCTCTCCACCGATAAGTTGTGTCAGTTTATGAAGGGTGATATGAATTCAAAATTCAACATTCAGGGCGCTTCCTATTTCGGAAGAAACCTCCGAAACCCAGCACCCCAACATTCAAAAATGAGTGGCTTTAGAGCTCACACATTGGCTTACCATTGGCTGAGCCGATGCCTTTGGATGATAGTAGGGTTAGGGCTATGTTGGAGTATGCTTTTAACACCAACTGCCTTAGCTGCACCGCAGGCAACAGAGGTGAAGGTGAGCCTGGGTAATTCAAGTAATGAGTTAAAGTTTTTCCCCGATAATTTACAGTTGGTTGCAGGTCAACGTTATAAGCTGATACTCGATAATCCCAGCCCTCAAAAGCACTATTTCACCGCTAAAGATTTTGCCGATGCAAGTTGGACTCAAAAAGTTGAAGCGGGTAAAGCCGAAATTAAAGGGGCAATTCATGAAGTGGAACTCAAGCCAGAAGGAGAGGCCGAGTGGGTTCTTGTACCGATGAAACCCGGAAAATATACCTTTCGTTGCCCGATTGCCGGACACACAGAAGCGGGGATGACTGGAGTGATTACCGTTTCTGCTCAGTAATTGAGTGCTAGTTAAGTAGCCGTCATAAACTAGTACCGCTAGGCGGAATTCTCGCATTCAAAATTCACGCATTCAAAATGCTTATATGGAAAGCGTTACAGCGATGCGAGAATGGTAGTCTTATT
>CAZPRJ010000094.1:0-7728 GCA_964588805.1 uncultured Microcoleus sp.
AAATTGTTCGACTGGTAGGGAATCACCGTTCTTCCAGGACGGTGAGGGTGTCAAGAACCCTACCCTAATAGGGATAAGGAATAGGGAATCCAGCCGATTTCCGGTGAGCAATCTGATCATTTCCCAACTTAAACCAATCCCTTGGTGTGGCATCAGTCTATCGTTGATATTGACACTTTCCAATAGTGTCAATGGTTTATAGCACTATTAAAACGTGCTATATATAATTTAGCACCTTTTTACAGGACAGCATATCTGTGTTAGAAGCATGCATATTCGCAACCATATTGTGCGGATTTTTCGGCATCATCCTTAAAAAGAACCTAGTGATGAAGATCATCTCGATGGATGTGATGAGTACGGGGGTTATCGCCTATTACGTGCTGGTGGCATCGCGAGATGGCTTGTTCACACCCATTGTTTCAGACGTTGCCAATGGTGCTTATTCTGATCCAGTTCCCCAGGCAGTCATATTGACGGGGATTGTGATCGGTTTTTCGATTCAGTGCTTAATGCTGGTCGGTGTCATGAAGCTGGCACGGGATAATCCGACATTGGAAAGCAACGAGATCGAGAAGAGCAACACACCATGACTACCATTACCATCGCATGGATCGCACTACCGTTTTTTTTGGGGTTTACCATCTATCTGCTCCCCAAACTTGACCGATACCTGGCACTGTTAACGGCAATTGCTTCGGCTGGATATGCGTTGCAGCTATTTGTCGAACAATCGTCCCTGACACTAGAGTTACTCGATCGCTTCGGTGTCACATTAGTAGTTGATCGGTTAAGTGGCTATTTTATAGTGACCAATGCGGTGGTAACGCTGGCGGTTATCCTCTACTGTTGGCAAAGCGGTAAGACGGCTTTTTTTTATGCACAAGCCATGATTTTGCATGGCAGCGTCAATGCCGCGTTTGTCTGTGCAGACTTTATCAGTTTATACGTGACGTTAGAGGTGAGCGGGATTGCGGCGTTTCTCTTGATTGCCTATCCCCGCACAAATCGCTCGATTTGGGTGGCATTGCGCTATCTGTTGATCAGCAACACGGCTATGCTGTTTTATCTGGTGGGTGCGGTGCTAGCCTATCAGGCTAATCATTCCTTTAGTTTTGAAAGTTTGCGCGGAGCACCACCGGAGGCACTTGCCCTGATCTTTCTAGGACTCTTGGTAAAGGGGGGAATCTTTGTATCGGGATTGTGGTTGCCGTTAACCCACTCTGAATCGGAGACGCCAGTATCGGCATTGCTGTCGGGAGTTGTGGTCAAAGCTGGAGTCTATCCGCTAGTGCGTTGTGCGCTGATAGTAGAGGAACTCGATCCGCTGATCCGGCTGTTTGGAGTGGGAACAGCGTTGCTGGGCGTGTTCTATGCCGTCTTTGAAAAAGATACCAAGCGGATGCTGGCGTTCCACACGGTTTCGCAGTTGGGCTTTGTCCTCGCCGCCCCAGGCGTAGGTGGCTTTTATGCACTGACTCACGGCTTGGTCAAATCAGTACTCTTCCTGATTGCAGGTGCTTTACCGAGTCGTAACTTTAAGGAACTGCAACACAGACCAATCAATACAACCGTCTGGATTGCTCTGGTTATCGCTAGCTTCTCGATCTCAGGCTTTCCCTTGTTGTCCGGCTTTGGAGCAAAGGTGTTGACGGCGGAGAATTTTCTGCCCTGGCAAAAAGTCGCCATGAACATTGCAGCTTTGGGAACAGCAATCTCGTTTGCCAAATTCATATTCTTGCCGCATAAAACGGACGGCGAGGAGGCAGTAAAGCCCGGTTTCTGGCCTGCAGCGATTGTGCTCCTTGTGGGCTTGTTTGTCGCAAACATTGCCTATTACGAAGCTTATACCCTTAAGAATATCGTAAAGCCACTCGTAACCATCGGTCTGGGCTGGTTAGCATATCTTTTAATTTTTAAACGATCTGTAGTCAAGCTGCCCCGTGTTGTGGAGGAATTTGAGCATCTGACCGGTGGAATGTGTTTAATGTTGCTCCTGCTCTTTTGGATGGTAATGGCATGATCAATAATTTCCAAAAACTTTGAGTTTCTTGGCTATGCTTTCAAAAATGGTAGAGCAAAGACGGCACAAAAACAAAACCCAAACGACTATTCAAGCCTTAGAGGAAATAGAGTTATGGCATCGAAGCGAAACAAGAACCTGATGAAGCGCACGGCAAGAGTTTACCTGAATGACCTGAATTCAGGTAAATCCGAGATTGTGCGTCAATTCTTGTATCAATGTCACGATGTCATGCAGTATTTTATTGACCTGTTTTGGCAGCGAAAAGACTTTTCTGGGAAGCTGGCTGACTTGCCTACTGTCCACAGGGCAAGTCAGAGGTTTGGTATCACAACCCGCTTGGGACAAGCCCTAGCCAAACAAGCGAGTGAGTGCGTTCGTTCTCAACACAAAAAGCATAGCAAGCGCAAGCCTCAATTAAGATGGCACACGGTCACACTGTTTTACCATTTCGTTACTATTGAACCTTTCAAAGGAGATGGCTTTGATTGGTGCGTAAAACTCATTGGCTCTGGTGCGCCAAAACTGATTATTCCTATCAAGTCCACAAAACTTATCAATCAACGATTGGGTTCAGGCTGGCAGATATCTAAAACTATCCGCATGGGCTTGAGGAAGGGATGCCTGTGGATTGATTTTATTTTTGAGAAACAACGACCTCCCTTGAGAACCTTTGGCAAGGTAGTTGGTATGGATTCCAACTACAAAAGCGGTGTCGTGTTTAGCAACTGCCAAGTAGTTGGGGAAGGTATTTATCAACGGATTCAAGGCTTCAAGAAGAGGCAAAAACACACCCATGCTGAAATTAAATCGATGCTGGGTTATGCCCTAAAATTCGTTGATTGGTCTTCGATAAAAGTCCTTAGTATTGAGGATTTGAAGAAGGTTAAACACGGAAAACGAGAGACGTTCTCTCGCGTGTTTAACAGGCGGTTGTCTCATTGGCTTTATCGCACTTTGATGCAGTCGTTGGAACGGAAGTGTGAGGAGGAGGGAATTCAGCTTGTGGTCAAAGATCCTCGTTATACCTCCCAGTTCTGCTCCCGCTGCAACAGATGGGACAGACGAAACCGAAAAGGCGACAGGTTTAAGTGCATTCATTGTGGCTACCTCACCCATGCTGACCACAATGCAGCTCACAACCTAGAGCTTTTAGGTGTGGCGGGAGTATATGGTCTCCGTTCTTACTTAAGTTCATTTCGTCAAAGTTTTGGATAACCATGATTGGACACCTGAATCTGATATTGCGACTGGTCATCTGGTTTTTGCTCACGGCTAATTTGAGTGTGGAAAATATCATCATCGGCGTCGGCATCGCACTCCTATTACCGGGACGCCCCAAAACCCCGGAAGCATTAAAGGATTGGCTACGTGTGCTTTGGGAAACCCTAGTGGCGATTCCCCAAGCGTATATGGAGGCATTTGAAATCATCTTCCGTCCCCATAATCACGAGGATGTGACGATGGAACAAGTCAAAGCCGGACGGACACCCGGACTCATTTTCCTGGATATATTTCTAATCACCTTTACGCCCAAGTCCATTGTTTTGAAATACCACGAAAATGGCTGGTACGAAGTCCACTGGGTACGAAGGAGGAAAAAGGCATGAACTTGGTATTGATTGCAATGATTCTAGCTCTGCTCATACCTATGTACGAAGCTTGGCAGGATGAGAATATCTGGCAGAAGATGTTGGCATTTTCAAGTGTCGCTACCAAGACATCAATCATGATTTTAGTCGTATCCGTCTTACGGGATGATTGGATGCTCGGTGTTACAGGAGTAATCATCCTAAGTGTAGGTAATGCTGGATTAATGTTGTTAGCACAAGTCCTTAAACGAATGAATCAACTATGATCGACGCGCTTAGTTATATCTTCATAGGTATAGGAGTTTTCTTCTGGTTTTGGGGAACCTTTCCCCTAGTCGGTCACCGTTCGGTATTATTCAAGCTGCATACTCTTTCGGTGGCAGATACGCTTGGGAGTATGCTCATCATTGTCGGACTGCTCCTGCAAATACCCAGCGAATGGCCACTACTTGTCCTGGGCATTATCACCTTAGCAATCTGGAATACAGTGCTGGGCTATGTATTGGCATACTCTTCTAGCACGGGAGAAAGCGATGAATGATAGCTATATCTATGTCATAACCGCCCTGCTACCGTTGTCCGCGCTCATGCTGGTACTTCAGGCTAATCCCTACCATGCTCTGGTCGTCCAGGGAATAGTGGGAGCGGTGGCGGCATTGGTATTTGCGGTTTTGGGGGCGGCGGATGTTGCTTTGACGCAAGCTTTGATGGGGACTCTGCTGGCGATTACGCTTTATGCGATCGCAGTGCGTTCATCGCTGGTGATGCGTCTGGGTGTACTCGAAGAAGGGACGATGGTGCAAAGCGCAGTGCCAAAGGCGATCGAGGCAGATGACGAGTCTGTACCAGACGGCAAAGCCGTTAGCGTAGCAACTTGGCAGGAGTGTGACCATTTTCAGCAACTGATGGATGAGTTGCAAACAATTTTTCACAAACACTATATGCGTGTTGAGGTAGTGCCGTATACGAATAGGCAGGCTTTGCACCGAGCACTAATGGACAAAGAAGTCCATGCAGCTTGTGCCAGACGAGACTACGACAATCAAGACTTTGTAGCGACTGAGGACGAACCGGAACCCTATCACACCACAACTAGAGTTCAACGTCTTTATGACATCATGCGAACCGAACTTTCATCACCAGCGACAAGCCTAACTTATGTAAATGCATCAGACTCAGGGGAGGAACATAAATGAAATGGGTCTATATTGCAGCGGGGATAGCGCTGTTCGTCAAATTCCTGATCATGCCCAATCCGGCACCAGATTTATCGTTCTCGATCGTCCAAGCGGTTGTAGAAGATAGTGGGGTGCCCAATGCGGTTACGGGTATTATTCTCAGGAATCGGCTGTATGACACGATCTTTGAAGTAGTGGTATTTACGATCGCAGTCATGGGTGCAAAGTTTCTGCTGGCGGATGAAAAGCCGTTCTGCACAATCTATCAGTTTAAAGATCAACCATCGATTGTTATGGCGCGTCTGGGAGCAACCATTGCCGCGATGGTGGGTATTGAACTGGCGATTCGGGGGCATCTGAGTCCGGGGGGTGGTTTTGCGGCGGGAGTGGCAGGCGGAACAGCAATCGGACTGGTGGCGATTACCTCATCATCGGAGTGGATGCAGGACATCTACAAGCGCTGGAATGCTGCAATATGGGAGAAGGTTTCGGTTCTGATTTTCATTGTCCTGTCGGTGATCACTCTAGCTGGATTAGAATTACCGCACGGAGAATTGGGCGCACTGGTTAGCGGCGGGGTGATTCCCCTGCTCAATATCCTAGTTGCTGTTAAAGTCGCGTTGGGTTCTTGGGCAGCTATTTTAGTGTTTATTCATTATCGGGGATTGTTGTGAGAGGGGAAGCCATCCAAAATCAACACCAACGAGTCGTGTTCTGTGATTTCGACGGTACGATTACCGCAGAGGAAACCTTTGTCGGGATGCTCAAAACCTTTACCCCCAAACTTTCTGCTCAACTGATGCCCGAAATGTATGCAAGGCGTCTGACATTGCGAGATGGAGTGCGGCAGCTTCTGGAGTCGATTCCCTCAGCACGTTACCCCGAAATCCTGGAGGAGGCAAAACCTAAACCGATTCGTCCAGGATTAGTGGAGTTGATTGATTTTTTGGATGCTCAAGGCGTTCCTTTTATTGTGGTGTCTGGGGGGTTGCGGGGCATGGTGGAAACGGTCTTGGGTCAAGTGATACCCTCTGTGATGGATAAGATTGCTGCCATCTATGCCGTTGATGTGGATACTAGCGGTGAGTTTCTCAGAGTCCGTTCTGAGTTTGAGGGAGGTACGGAACTGGTTGCTAAAGTTTTGGTGATGGACAAACATCCGGCCAAAGAACAAATTGCGATTGGCGATTCTGTGACGGATTTAAAAATGGGGTTGCATGCTCCGGTGGTGTTTGCCCGCGATCGCCTGATTGATTATCTTGAAGAACATCAGAAACCTTACATCGCTTGGCATGATTTTTTTGATATCCGGCAGACGTTGGAAAAGCAGTGGTTGTGACGGGTTAGTATTCTTGTAAAAAAATTGTTTGTAGGGGCGGGTTTAGGGATAACTGTTGTATTTAACCGAAAAATTCGATTCAAAACCCGCCCTCAACCCGATAACATACTCCTCTCCCCTTGTAGGGGAGAATGAGAGGGGTGGGGGGAGAAGAATTCATGCGTCCCCCAAACTTGGGGGATTTAGGGGGCATTTCAGGATTTATGCAAGAGGTCTATTGATTACCAAAAATTGGTTACTGGTAGGGAAGGGCGGGTTTTGATGGTTAATGGTCGGTTCCTTGACGGAATTCATCGCCAAACCCGCCCCTACAATAAATCAATCGCATAATAATCTAAGGGTGTTTTCCCTGCACCTTGAAGCCAACGGGCATCGGGTTTCCAGGCACCATTGAGTTCTTCTCTGCGGCGGGTTTTGACGGTGAGTTGGTTGTCTGCAATTTTCAGTAGGTTGTACTGGAGGGGATAACCGGGAACCCACTCGCGGACGGGTGCGCCGAAGGTTCCGGCACAGATTCGGTCTAGTTTGCGCCCGTTGGTGCTCATGTCGTAGCGGAAGAGGCTGGTTTCGGCTTTGTGGATGTGTCCGTGGAGGAAGAAGCGGAAACCATTGACGGCGAGTTGTTCTAGGAATCCTTGGTCGGTGATGCGGTCTGAGTATGCACTATCGAGGGGATGGTGCCAAACGGCGATTTTGAGGGAATTTCTGTAGTCTGGGGTGCGGCGAATTTGGGTGAGGGCGTTGGTGAGTGCGCCCATGTGGATGCTGGCGCGGGATTTGTAGTGGTGGTCGAGTTGCCAAGCGGAGTTGAGTCCTAAGATTAGGAGGTTTTGCTCTGGTAGGTGGTCTAGGGTGTATTGCTGGTTGTAGTCGAGGGGATAGGGTGTTTGTTTGATGGTTTCATAGAATTGGCTGAAGGGGGCAAAGCGTTGTTTGTATTTTTCTTCGTCTCGGATTCGGATAACGCTTGCACTTTCTTCGATGTAGTCACCTTCTTTAAGTTCTCCGTCGTACTCGTCGCGGTCTATGAGTTGGTAGGCTTTTTTTGCGAGTGTCCAGTTGAGGTCGTGGTTGCCGGGAACGAGGATAATTTGGTTTGGGTTTAGGGGGAAGTCTTGGCGGAGGTTGTCGAGAAATTGTTGGGCGGCAATGTATTCTTCTTCTGTGGAGTAGTTGGCGATGTCGCCGGAGAGGATGAGGGCATCTAGGTGGGGGATGGAGAGGTCGTTGTAGAGGTCTGCGGCGAGTTGGTTTGACCAAAGGTTGGCTTGGTCGGGGGTGGTGATGTGCAGGTCGCTGAGGTGGAGGATGTGCATTATTTGAGTAGAAGTAGATTGGGTTGGTTTTGGTTTAAGTTCTGATACAGTAATGGGTTGAGTAAGGGTGTAGTTGTAGAACTTGTAGCGCTCTTGGATGGCAGAAATTGGATTGAGTAATTTAGTTTCTTTATCTGTTTTGAGACGCAAAGACAACTCAGGAAGTAATGCAGGGCTAGCGATTTTACCCAGAGCATAAGCCGCACTCCTACGAACAGAAGAGTATTCATCGTTGAGGGCTTTAACTAACTCTTCGATAGCGGCATCTGAGCCAATATTA
>CAZPRJ010000094.1:7828-27606 GCA_964588805.1 uncultured Microcoleus sp.
AACTCATTGATAGCGGCATCTGAGCCAATTTTACCCAGAGCATCAGCCGCCCTCCTACGAACATAAGAGTCTTCATCGTTGAGGGCTTTAACTAACTCATTGGTAGCGGCATCTGAGCCAATTTTACCCAGAGCATCAGCCGCCCTCCAACGAACATCAGAGTATTCATGGTTGAGGGCTTTAACTAACTCTTCGATAGCGGCATCTGAGCCAATTTTACCCAGAGCATTAGCCGCACTCCAACGAACATAAGAGTCTTCATCGTTGAGGGCTTTAACTAACTCTGGAATGGTTTTCTCAGATTTAGTTATCTCCAATAGCTGAATTTTGAGTAACTGAGGAATTTCTAACCCCACCACTAAACCGACAGTTTGCTCCTGCCAGTCTGGTTTTACCTCCCCTGCCAACCTTGCCCCTAGGTGCAAATCCACCTCTAAGGCTAACTTCACCACTCGCACCGCCTGCGCCTCATCCTCCACCAACTCCAGCATCAGTGCCAGGGGTTCTGTCCATTTCAGATAATTCAGATAGTCTCGTTTCAATTCGTCATCGCTGAGACCTAACCCCCCTAACCCCCCTTCCCTGCGAGGGAAGGGGGGAACAGGAATCTTACTCCCCTCTCCTCTTACTCCCTCTCCCTGTGGGAGAGGGTTGGGGTGAGGGCTGAGAGGGGTTGGGGGAGAGGTTCTTCCTGAAGGGGTCAACAGCTTGAGCAAATACTCTGCCGTGTAATATTCCTGAATCAGTTGATGCCGAAATTCAATCTGATTACCTGCCCCCAGTTGAATCAGGTGATGCTTGAGTAAATCCTCCAAACAACGGAGGGCGCAATCCTCTGGATGAGCAACCTTACCTGCTAGATATTCCGTCAGCACCGCTTCTGCCTTCTGCCTGGAAATCGCAACTTGCAACTCAGTCTTCTCTTCCCCAGAAGTCATTACCCAAGCTAACTGTTCCAACAGCCGATGTCCCCAACGGCGAGACTCCCCAGAAACTGGGACATCCTGCTTGAGCTTGCCCTCATAACTTAAAGCAAACTGCCGAAACACCAAACCCAGATTCGGCGGCACCTTCCCCATCGCCCGAAACAAGGAACACAGCATCCACAACAGCAGAGGCGTTTGCCCAAACTCCCGCAACCGACTCCCCAACTGCCTCAACATCTCCTCGCCCTGCTGTGGCAGATAAGCGCGGACAAATTGCTGCATCTGCGCTTCACTCAGAGGTTGCATTTCCAGCTTCTTGGTAATACCGATGTCACCCCCCACCCCCAAATCCCGCGTCGTGAAAATCATCGGCGTGGTTTTCTGGTAGTCCTGCCGAAATTTCTGCAAATCCCGCCGCGCTTCTTGGGAGGGCAATTCATTGAGTCCATCCACCAGCAGCAGCAATTGCCCTTCAAATAGCAGCCTTTCAATTTCAGCAATCTCTAGCAATAATTGATGCCGCTTTAAGAAGTCCCGAATCAAGTCCAGCACTGATTTTTGGTAATACCGGAGTTCAACGAGGACGGGGATGCGTGAATTCGCCAGGGAATCAATTCCTTGGCTCATCGCTGAAGTCTGTTGAAATGGACTAATTGCAGCCGATTGAGTCGTCTTTAGACGACTTTCGCTATTAGCCGGGAAATTAATTTCCGGGCGGGCTTCCGCTTCCTCCAACAACAACCGTATCAACGCCGTCGATTTCCCCGAACCCGGACGCCCCACTAGCAACACATGCTCTGCCGCATACTTCCGCAACCCCTCCAGCACCGTCAACCGCTCAATTTTCTCCTCCCCTTTCCCCCTATCCTCCCTATCCCGTTCCACCGTCTGCACCATCAATCCAAAATCAAACAGCAACGGCGACGCTTCCACCTCTTGCCGCTTTCGCCCCACCACATCCGTAATTGTGTAAACCCGCCACCATTGGGCGTAAGTGGTGCAAACAGATTTTAAATACCGATGCCAATCCAGCATATTCACAAAGGAGAATAGGGGTTCTTGCTGTAGTGCTACCCGTGGCGTAAGACTTTTATTTATCCTAACTTCACAAGACTTACGCAAATATCCTGACAAAACTCTCCCCCATCTTCTAACCTTCGAGGGCAAATGCGTACATCCTGCCCAGTTCAAGCACCACCGAGTATCAAAGACTTTTTGAAGAGTATCCAAGACTCTCCAAAGAGTATCCAAGATTCTCCAAAGAGTATCTAAGACTCTCTGAAGAGTATCTAAGACTCTCTGAAGAGTATCTAAGACTCTCTGAAGAGTATCTAAGACTCTCTGAAGAGTGTTCAAGACTCTCTGAAGAGTATCAAACACTCTCTGAAGAGTATCAAACACTCTCTGAAGAGTGTTCAAGACTCTCTGAAGAGTATCAAACACTCTCCGATGAGTATCGGAACCTTTCACGTCTACTGTGCGATCGCATCATGCTCCGTCTATCTTAGTCTCATTACCCTCAGCACTTGCCCATGTTCAACCCATCCCCCGATTACTCGCAACCCCAATCAAAAACAGACTTTGAGCTAGAAATGCTCAAGCAAGAATACTTCTTTCTGCAAACCACAATAGAAGACTACAACAAACAAATCTGGGTAATTAAAGCCCTTGGTATCACCGGAACCGGTCTTGTCATTAACCAAGTGCTGCAACAAAAAACCGGTGAAGCCGGTTTAACTGCCCTCATTGGTTGTAGTATTCCAATCTTTTTCTGGATACTCGAAAGCCAATGGAAGCACTTTCAACGCGGATTCTATCCCCGTGTCTACGAGATTGAAGAGATTTTCAAAGACCGAGGTTTATGCTGTCCCGGCATTTTTAGCAAATGGAGCTTTGCCTTCAAACGCAACCCGACCACTAAACGCAATGGTTATTTCTGGGATGGTCTATTTAATCCCACTGTTTATATTAGCTATGTTCTAGAAATTATATTCCTGTTATTAATTTCATTTTTGAAGTAGAAATAGATTAGCGCAAGCAACATCTGACTTCCCCCTTTTTACGGGGGGTGAGGGGGAGCTTCTAAGTGTTGCACTATTTTATGAAATTGGTATAAGTCCTACCATTCTCAGTAAGTCGCTTTCACCCGCCAAGAACTTAAGTTCTTGGCTAATATCTCAAGTCCACTCAAGTGGACTAAGATTCTTATCCAGTCGTATGCGAGACGACTTGAGCTTTGATGCAGGGGTTTAAACGCCTCGCGGGTAATGACACTGGTGCAAGATGTCAGTTAACGAACTACCAGAAACCATATAAAAAAGTAAAAATTCCTGCAATTCTGTAAAGAGTGTGTAAGTCCCTTTACTCAATACCCTACCCATACAAAGTTTTGAGGTTAGAATGAAAACCGATCCAAGACCAACTTTAATTCAAGCTGCTGGTCATTTTTACCAGCTAGGTTGGATGGTGGGAACAGCGGGTAATCTCTCCGCTCGGATGCCTGATGGCAGCTTCTGGATTACTGCCAGTGGACGGAACAAAGGGCAACTGAGTCTCGGTGATTTTATCCGCCTTGCTATTAATGGCACGGTGATAGAACAACCTGCACCGGATATCCGCCCTTCTGCCGAAACCAGTATTCATCAGGTGATCTACTCACTATTTCCGGAGGCGCAAGCCTGCTATCACGTTCACTCTATTGAGGCAAATTTAGTTTCTCACTTTACTCAAGGGGATTTCCTACCTTTACCCCCTTTAGAAATGCTCAAAGGGTTTGGAATATGGGAAGAAAACCCTAAAGTTGTAATGCCCGTATTTGTTAACCATTTAGACGTACCTCAGATTGCCAGTGATATTTATGAGCGGTTTCAGACGGCCTCCCCGTCAATCAATGCGCTGCTCATCCGGAATCATGGTGTGACAGTGTGGGCTGCTTCCCCAGAAGAGGCTCGTAACTCCTTAGAGTTAGCCGAGTACATCTTCCGCTATATGGTGGCAGCTCGCAAAGTTGGGATCAAGGAGCCATTTGAACAAACACATTAACAAGTGTGGAAAGTAAAAATTAAAGAATGAAAAAAGCTTCAAACCTAAAGGATGAGGCATGAAAAGATTTTGATACTAATTCATTCACTTTTCATCATTCTCAGTTTACCTTTCACACATCTGTTGAAGCGTTTCCTTAAACAAAAAGGATGCTGAGGAAGCAATGAAAACACAAGGCAAGATCGTGCAAGGTGATATCATCACAGAAGCTTGGAAAGCGCTTGAGAATTCTATCATCTACTATTCCGGGCGTCCGGTTGGTTCAGTCGCAGCACTTGACCCTGATGTAGAAGCACTCAATTATAACCAGTGTTTTGTCCGCGATTTTGTTTCTTCAGCGCTACTGTTTTTAATCAAGGGTGAAACAGAAATTGTTCGTAATTTCTTGGTAGAGACGCTAGCGCTTCAGAATGAAACCAAGCAGATGGATTGTTTTAATGCGGGTCAGGGTTTAATGCCTGCTAGCTTTAAGGTGGCTACAAACTATGGCCAGCAATATTTAACGGCTGATTTTGGTGAGCATGCGATCGCCCGAGTTACACCGGTAGATTCTAGCCTCTGGTGGATTATTCTTTTGAGAGCTTATGTCAGAGCAACTGGAGATATGGCACTGGCTCATCAACCTGAATTTCAAAAAGGGTTGATATTTATTCTCAAACTTTGCCTGGCCGATCGCTTTGATATGTTTCCCACCATGTTAGTACCCGATGGTGCTTTCATGATTGACCGTCGCATGGGCGTTTATGGACATCCATTAGAAATTCAAGTTTTATTTTATGCGGCTTTACGGTCAGCAAGGGAACTCCTCGCACCCAATCGCCAAGGAGAAATTTATTCCCTAGTGGTGAATCAGCGCTTAAGTACGCTGAATTTCCACATTCGGACGTACTATTGGCTCGATATCAAGCGATTGAATGAAATCTATCGTTACCGAGGCGAAGAATTTGGCATTTCAGCGACGAATAAATTTAATATTTATCCAGATTCCATTCCTGATTGGTTAACCGAATGGATGCCGGAAAAAGGAGGTTATCTAGCGGGTAATCTTGGCCCAGCCAGGATGGATTTTCGCTTCTTTGCGCTAGGAAATTTAATGTCCATTATTTGCTCCCTAGCTAGTCCTGAAGAGTCGCAATGGATTATGGATCTCATCGAACAACGATGGGATGACTTGGTAGGAAATATGCCGATGAAAATTTGTTTTCCGGCAGTAGAAGGTTTAGAATGGACGATTTTGACCGGTTGCGACCCCAAAAATGTGCCGTGGTCTTACCATAATGGTGGTAACTGGCCTGTTTTACTGTGGTTTTTAGCCGCCGCCGCCCAAAAAACAGGTAGACCTCAAATTAGTCGAATTGCTCTAGAGATTGCAGAAAAACGCCTTGCCGAAGACGAATGGCCGGAATACTACGATGGTAAAAATGGCCGATTAGTGGGTAAGCAAGCACGCAAATATCAAACCTGGACAATTGCAGGGTTCTTATTAGCCAAAGAACTGATGGAACATCCCCAACACTTGGAATTGTTTAGCTTTGATGAGGATATTGAATCACTGGCATGGTGTCCTCCTATTCAGGGAGAATGGCATGGATGATAATATCAAATCCATTTGAATAACCAAATTATCGTAGGGGCGGGTTTAGGAATCAGCTTGGGACACTACGGGAAACTTAACATCAAAACCCGCCCTTACAGGTTTTATAACCATTGACTGAATTTGATATTAAGGTAGGTTGTAGAGAGGGTCACGATACCCCCTCTCCCTTACCGCAGCAGGAGTATCACCGTTTGCATTAACCCAACTATAAACCCTAAAAATCCACCTAGGTTAACAATGGCTTGTAATTCACTTTTTACAATTCCTTGAATAGTCAATTCTAGCTCTTGAGCCGAGGTGGATCTCACTCGATCCACAATCACTTGATCGATAGATAAAATAGGAATCGCTTGCGCCACCAATTTTTCTAAATCTCTTTCTAAATAACGCTCTAAAAGTAAAGCTAATTCATTACTAATGACGCCGAGGGAGGTGGTTACTGCTGTTGAATTTCGCAGTCGATTGAGAATCAGAGTGGCTACATTTTTCCAATCAATCGATTCTCCTAATCCTTTTAATACATCAGCTCCCCGTTCTTGAACATAACTGCGGACAGCTTCCCGTGTAGTTTTACGCAACTGCCGTACGGTGGATACGGGTAGATTTTGTAGGGAAATGCTTTGCAGCCATTGGCGCGAACGCTCTCGAACCGAGAGAGAAATTAATAATTCCGCCAGACGTGCATTGGCTGCATCTTTTTCATCCAAGCAATACGTCCGCAGGCGTGTTAAGGTGTTGCGTAGACCAAACAAATTAGCAACCACCCAATAGGTTCCACTCGATTTTTCGCGAAAGCCTTCATCAATAATCTGAATATTGCGGTCAGTCAAAAAATCAACGAGTGCTTGTCGCATCACATCGGGAGGTAGCACAACCTGCAATAACCAGTCTGACAGCTTTCGTGCCTGATCTTCACTCAGTTGGAAGTCTAATAAAACTTGGTCAAAAATTTGGTTGATTTGGTCTTCTAGAAAATCTTCACGACGAGCCAGTACCTTCAGCAAGCGAGGTAAAGATTGACCGAGTAAATCTTGTAAAATACCCGCAAGTACTTTCGCTGTTTTCTGCTCACTATCTAGCTTGACTTGATCTAGCGCCAGCCGCAAGAGCCAGAGAATGGCTCCCTGAACCCGTTCGGTTTGCAGTAGACGCTGTGCTAGTTTTTGGAGCTCACCTGGAGTCAGCAACGACCCCATAATGGTGTCAGCAATACGCTTGGCAAGGCGTTCTTGATTGCGAGGAATCAAACCCGGTGTAAAGGGTAACTGGCGCTTGCCAATATAAATGGGTTTGTAGGGGCGAAACAGCATCTTAATGGCTATATCGTTCGTAAAATAGCCAATGATTGCACCCGCTACGGGAGGAGCAATGTAAATCCAGAGATTAGCTAGATCCAAGGCGACAGTCCAGTAGGCAAAGCATCAATAGGTAAGGAGCAGGCACATCTTTAATTGAGGATGCACTACCTAACTCCCAACTCCCATCTTAGCGAGAAGGTGAGAAACTTCATGCCGATAAAATACGAGTAAAAGGTTCGGTTGTCTTTACCTTCAAGAAAAAGTATAACCCTAACTGAATAGTGGGTTAGCTCGTTGGCTTACCTCAATCGTTAAGTTAAATGGCACTGACTTCAGCGGAAAAGAGTCGTATATAATCAAACTCGGATGGGACTAGTCCAGCCTGGCATAAATTGGCATCAGATTATCGCTTCACACTACTCTCTCGAATCAACGTACGTCGGCGTAGCTTGACTAGAACTTTTACACGACGCTTGAAGGCTTCAAAATCTTCTAAACTCAATTGTGTTTTACGCCATGCATCCCGTTCCATTAAGCGTCTACACCAATTCTGTAAACTGGGTATTTTTCTAGGATTATACCTAACTTCGGTAATAAGAGATAACTCATTTCAATTTTGCCTGTCATACTCCACCTTTCCATAATCTAACTTAATCACTCGGTCTGCGAGGTGGAAATAGCGGTCATCGTGGCTGATAACTAATATAGTTTTGCCTCGCTGTTTTAGGTCTAGTAATAGCTGATTGTAGAAAATATCTCGGAAAAAAGGGTCTTGATCAGATGCCCATTCATCGAATAAATAAATAGGGCGGTCTTCTAAATAAGCGGTTAATAAAGCAAGGCGCTTTCGCTGCCCTTGAGATAAGGCTATAGTGGATAGCGAACCATCTTTGACTTGTACTTTGCCCTCTAAATAAAATTGCTTTAAATAATCTTGCGCTTGCCTATCAAGTTCAGGATGTGCCAAACCTAAAAGGCGGTCAAATAGATAGAAATCAGAGAAAATTGCCGAGAAATGTTGACGATACCATTCACAATTTTTATCGGTAATTCGTTGGTCATTCAATCGAATTTCTCCAATGTCGGGAAGGTATAAACCAGTGATTAATTTAGCGAGGGTAGACTTGCCACTTCCGTTACCGCCAACAATAAACACCAATTCGCCTGGATAAAAGGTTAAATTGAGTTCTCCTAATATAAATGGATTGTCTTCTTGTTCGCCTCGGTAAGTATGGGTAACACGATCCAGTTCTAGTTTAGTCCAGTTGGGTGTTGGTAAGTTTTGACTAGGCGCAGGCGTCTCTGCAAAGCTTGCTAACGCTAATCCCATGTGTTCTACTTTTTGTAAGGCAACATTGGCATTGAATAAGGACGGAAGTCTATCTAATATGTTTGTAATTGGAGTCATTAATTCCTTCCGTAATACTGCGAAAGTGTTTGAATAAGCGATCATCTTCCTCACGAGCCAGTTTAAAATATCGATTGACTTTGTTAATCAGAAGTTGAATATTTGCGATCGCTGCTGCAATGAAAATTACTGCCGCTACAAATACTATCCCAGAAAGCCAACCTAAATAAACTAAACATCCTATAATAATAGCGATATCAATGCATAAAAAAGGAATCAAAAATACTGTATTAGACAGCGTTTGGACATCCTCTGTGAGAGTAGCCAAAAGACGGTTAGCCCCCAATTCCTCCAAATTTCGCAAGGGAGATGACAAAATACCTCGGCTCAAGCGTAACCTCAAATTGTAAACGGCTTCTTGGGTAAGGTTAATCAGTAGAAATTGAGAGATAATGCCAGTTACTAGAGCCAGCAGTGCTAATCCAATAAAGTACCCAATCAAATTATTACTTGAGTTACCACTAATTGCTGTATTAATCAGTGCAATCAGTTGAGCGCTACAGCCACCACTTATTAAACCCGTTAGGACTGCGATCGCCACATTTAACCAGGATGATTTTAAAAGAAGCCAGATTACATTCATACTTATGTGTGTCGTCTATAGTCTTTTAGACTGGCAATGGCTTCAAACGGTTCACGAAGAGACAGGATTGCTCGAGCTATGACTGGCAATTGTTGAACTATCCAGACGACATAACCTAGCACGCTGGATAATTTTTGCTCCCATTTTTTCATAGAATTTAATGCCACGTTCATTAGTGATAGCGACAGTCCAATCGATTCTACCACAGCCTTTTTGATGAGCAATATCGCATAGTTTTTGTATCAATAGCTGACCCACTTTTTTGCTCCGATATTCAGCCTTAACATACAAATCATCCAGCCAAATTCCGGGTTTTGCCAAGAATGTAGAATAGTTAAAATGATAGGTGGCAAACCCAACTGATTGACCATCAATGTCTGCTAACAGAACAAAAGCAAGAGGCTTTTCTCCAAATAAATCGGCTTCTAGCTTTTCAGGATTTGCTTCTATAGAGTCAGGACAACCGTCAAATTGAGCTTTCAAGTGAATCAGTTCCATGATGGTAGAGATGTCCTGTTTTTGAGCATCTCGAATAGAAATGTTGATATCGCTCATTTTTTTGTTCCATTCTCGAATGTAGAGCTTGATTATTGGTAATGTTTAATAACCTGCTCGATAAACCTTTGCCAATTCTCATTAGGAGTCCAAATTTGATGTAAATCTTGCTTGGCTTGTTCCTCACTCATGCCTTCGTGGATGAGACGATAGAGATACATGAAAGCCGAAACTCTCATATTAGCCGCACAGTGAACAAAAATTTTTTTATCTTTATTCGCTTCCATCTCACTCATGAACCGATTGAAATCATCAAGTGTTGGATTTTCCCAGACTACAGGAATATGGATGTATCCCATGCCTTGGTTTTCAACAATTTGCCGCTCATGAGGTAAGGCGTTAGTTGATTCAGGTAATGCCAAATTAACAACCACTTGATATCCTGAATCAGCAATAGATAAAAATTGGGTTTCTGTAGGTTGTCCTGATGTAGCAATAGAGTCTAATAGAGGTAAAAAGTTGTAGATATCTTCTAATTTATTACCCATAAAATTGATAGGGAGTAGATTACTGAGAGAGAGTTTCAAAAAAACAGTGTTATGTTTTTTTTATTGTTTAACAAACAAGGAATAGAGTTTATTTGTGTGGATTGAAAATCTCCAATTCTCGTTGAGACAAATAAAGCCTCTTAAACTCTTGATTTGGTAATAGACCTAAAGGGTCAAGAGCTAATCGGTTTTTAATGCCTTTAACAAAATACATATCAATATAGCCTTTGTTTTTAGCGGAAATTTTGCCTCGATGTTGGCAGTCAAAAAAATCTTTAATTAATTCAAAAGTCGAATGGGAAATATTAATAAAATTGGGTAAACTTGCAGATTCCAAACGGGAAGCCGTGTTAACCGTATCGCCCCACACATCATAAGTAAACTTTTTTTTGCCAATTGTACCCGCGAGTAAAGGGCCAGAATGAATACCGAGTCTAATTTCCCAGTAAGGTTGTTTCCTATACATTTTTTCGTATCTGCGCCAATTCATAAATGCTTTGATTTGTAAGGCAGCCAAAACAGCATCAATCGCATGGGTAGTTGTTGGCGTAGGGATGCCTGCAACGCACATATAACTATCACCAATCGTTTTCATTTTTTCTAAATTGTGTGACTCGGCAACCATATCAAAGTAAGAAAAGCAATAATCTAGCTCATCAACTAACTCTTCAGGGGTTAATTGTTCGGCTAGTTTTGTGAAGTCTTTGAAGTCAGTGAATAGAACCGAGGCTGACTTATAATAAACGGGTTTAACTTTACCGTTTTGCTTGAGTTCCTCAGCAATTTTATAAGGGAGAGTATTTAACAGTAGTTGGTCAGATTTGCGCCGTTCTTTCTCTAATTCACAGTAGAGTTTATTCATTTCTTCCAACAGCAGATTCATATCCTCAAAACGCTTGGCGTTGCGGATGGCCGTGGAAACTTGCAGCGCTAATAAGTAAGCAATTCGCAAATCTTCTTGGGTGTAACGGCTAGGAGAGATTGTAGCAAAATTGAGTAAACCTAGAATTTGATTTTCGCTTTCTAAAGGAATAATAATTTGTGAAGGATAATCAGCAAGGAATGTATTATGATAATCTTTAGGATTAAGCTGGGGTTGTTTTGTTTTTAAAGTCCGAGTAATTGGATTATCTTCTAAAAAAATTGAGCCATCGTATTCAATTTCAGGGCCAAACAGCTTGATCAGATGGTAAGAGCCATCATGATTTTGCAGGCAAACGCTACAGTACTTGAAATCAAGTAACCATTTGGCTTGCCTGCCGACAATTTGTAAAATTTCTTGCAAATTCAGAGAACGGTTAATGGCATTGGTAATTTCATTAACCGCCGCAATTCGTATCGACAGGGACTGAACTTCAGTCAGCAATTTTTGGGTAGTTTGTATCAGTTGTTCTCGGCCTTGTGATTCGAGCCTCCTATGATTGAATGAAAAGGGATTATAGTTCATAGACTATCAATCTCAAGAGCAATGGCATCAGTATATTGATTGACTTCTGTAAATAAGTTGGCTGTCGCAATCAATTCAAAAATCTCTGATAATTCTAGACCTAATTCTTGCAATTGTTGATAGTCAGCCTCTGTTATTTTTTGGGATTGAGTGGCGGCTAGTACTCCAAAACGAATGACGGCTTTTTCCCGATCAGGGAGTGGACAGTTGGCAAAGTCAGAGACGAGCAGCTTGAGGACTTCTTCACTCATCCCCAATGCCGATAATCCGTGTAGGTGAACTTGCAGAGCATACTGACTATTGTTAACCTGAGAAATTGCAACACCAATCATCTCCTTGATGGTGCGAGGTACACTACCCTCTAAAATGGTGGCGCGAAATTTTTTCCAATTCGCTTCTAAAATATCAGGACTCATTGCCATTGATTTAAACAGATTTGGAACCATGCCAAATCCTAATTCAGTGCGGATTTCTTCATACACTGCCTTTGCTTTGGCATGGGTGAGTTGCTCATATTCCAAAATTGGAAAGTGTGCCATAATTACTGTTTTAGATAATCTTTGCAAAGAAGTAGGGATGGTGTAGATGCCTTCTGATTGCTACTCATTAGAGCCGACTGGAGGGTTGGCAGACATTCCAAACCTATAAAATTTCCGTAGAATACCTGGAAAGTTTCGGTAGAATTCCTAATAATACAGCCCCAATCGCGGTAACGCATCTAACCCCAGGATGTAACCCCTTACCGCATGATAACTCTGCCTGACCGCCTGAATAATCTAAACGAATATGATCTCACCAACGGAATATAGAGCACGTCGCGAACAGTTGATGGCTAAAATCGGCACCGGAACTGCTATCTTTCGCAGTGCTCCGGCCGCTGTGATGCACAATGATGTCGAGTACGTCTATCGCCAAGACAGTGACTTTTTTTACCTGACGGGATTTAATGAAGCTGAAGCGGTGGCAGTACTTGCGCCACACCACGAGGAACATCGCTATATTCTGTTTGTGCAACCCAAGGAATGGGATAAAGAAGTGTGGAGTGGATACCGCACAGGTGTAGATGCTGCCAAAGAGAAATATGGCGCAGATGAGGCGTATCCGATTGCGGAACTCAATGAGAAATTACCTCAATATTTAGAAAAAGCAGATCGGATTTACTATCATCTTGGGCGCGATCGCAAATTCAATGATGTCATTCTCCGACACTGGCAACATCTGATGGCAACCTACCCGAAACGCGGTACAGGCCCCATTGCGATCGAATCCACCTATCCGATTCTCCAAGCAATGCGCCAGATTAAAAGCGCCACAGAATTGGAGATGATGCGTAAAGCCGTAGAAATTGCCACCGAAGCGCACAATCACGCCCTCCAGTTTACCCGACCCGGACGCTACGAGTACGAAATCCAAGCCGAAATCGAACATATTTTTCGCTTGCGCGGTGCTTTGGGGCCAGCTTATCCCTCGATTGTGGCATCCGGTTCCAATAGCTGTATCTTGCACTACATTGAAAACGACCGCCAGATGCAGGACAATGATTTACTGCTAATTGACGCGGGTTGTTCCTATAGATATTACAACTCTGATATTACGCGCACATTTCCCGTAGGCAAGCAGTTTACTGCCGAGCAAAAAATATTGTATGAATTGGTTTTGAAAGCGCAACTCGATGCGATCGCTCAAGTTCAACCCGGAAATCCCTACAATTTATTTCATGATACTGCCGTGCGGGTCATGGTGGAAGGATTAATGGATTTAGGACTCCTCGCCGGTGATATTGAAGAAATCATCAAAGAAGAAAAATACAAACCCTTCTACATGCACCGCACCGGACATTGGCTAGGGTTAGATGTACACGATGCTGGTGTCTATAAACATGGTGAAAATTGGCAAACATTCCAACCAGGACATATCGTTACAGTGGAACCGGGATTGTATATTGGCCTAGATACCAAACCTGCTGAAGGCCAACCCGAAATTGATCAACGTTGGCGTGGTATTGGCATTCGGATTGAGGATGATATTTTAGTCACCCAATCCGGCAATGAAGTCTTAACATCCGGTGTCCCTAAATCCATTGAGGAAATGGAAAATAGACAGTTTTCATAAGTTCGTAGTAAGCGCTTCAGCGCTTTTATCATATCTACAAACTCAACTCAACCTCTCACAATTAAGCAATGAACCATGAACCATGAACCATGAACTATGAACCATGAACCATGAACCATGAACCATGAAGCATGAACCATGAAGCATGAACCATGAACTATGAACCATGAACTATGAACCCAATTTCATCGAGAAGGAGAATGCTTGACTGATTCTAGGGTTGAATGATCGGTTGGAGTCGGAGAACGATAATGTTTCCATCGAGCTGCTGGCAGTTCCACAGTATAATAGGTAACGGCTGCCAGTAGACTCGATAAAAGCAACGTTGCCACTAATTCAATTAAAAAGATTTCTACAGGATTGGTGGAGGTAATAATGGTAGTTAATTCTTCAAGAATGGCTTGGTGCCAAACATAAATCCCATAGGAAAGTACTCCAAACACTTCTAGTACTCTAATGGGATTTCGCTTAATGGCATTCCAAGTCAGTCTTTCATTTTTACGGGGTGATTTAGCACTATCGTAGGACTCCATCAACCCAATAAATAGGGAGATAATAATCATTGTAGCAAGCGGATAAACAAGGGATTCTGCTGGCCCACCATGATAGTAGTAATAAGAAGTAAATAAATATAAGGCAATCACTAATAAAATAGCAAACACTGGAAAATATTTTCTGAGTCGTTTAAACCTGAATAATTTTCTTTCGGTTTTATTAGTGAGTTCAGTCTCTCGCACTTGACCACAAGTCAACCAAGCATTGACTAAAAATCCTCCTATGAATACATCCAAATTAGTGATGAGAGGCGTATAAATATAGCGTAGATAATTGTGGTAGTGATTTGGGGTATCAAAAATCAAGGTGAGGGCAAATCGTAAAAGTAAAACTAAAACAATAATCCCCACAAAGGAAAAAATTACATCTATTCTCTTTTTTAAACGATTTCTGAAGAAAGCATAGATAAAAGGAACAATTAAATAAAATTGAACTTCTGTAGAAAGTGACCAGAAACTACCACTAAATTCAACTGGAATACTTTGATTATAAGTAAAGGTACATAATCGCAATAAATGCACCCAGCTTTGAATTTGTAAGCTTTCGGGATAAACAAATATTGCTAAAATCAAAATGGAAAAATAGTAAAGAGGAAAAATCCTCAACACTCGATTTCTAAAAAAATTGAAAATTCCCGCCCTATTCAGGGTGTAGCGTTCTGAATAAAAGGCTTTACCCATCAAATAGCCTGATAAACAGAAAAAAATTAAAACGGCGACATGCCCATGACCAAAGATAATCCAGCTTAAATCATAGTTTTGATAAACCAAAAGATTTCTGGGGGGATTGACATGGTATAAAAGCACCACAAAGCAAGCCAACCCTCGCATAGCGAGAAAGGGGTCTAGGTGATTGGAACGTTGTACGCCTGATTCCTGCATCACAGTAATTTTGGGTTATTAATTTTTAATTAAACCTGAACAGAGGATATTAATATTTAGAACTGAATAGATTATATTTTACTCACTTTATTTCTAATAACAAAATTCAGACCTCTCCTATCCTTCTTGCTGTGACTTAGAAAATAAGGACGCTAGAAACGGATTGGGTACAACTAACGGTTAATTCCCAGACCCTACACTGCTTCTATACTGCTTCTATACTCCTGTAGGACAATTTAACCGGTTGAAGTGAACCAGCATCCCCTGAAACCGCTAAGATGGCTTCTATCGGTATTGGAAGCGGGTTTGGGGCAATGTACTCGTTAAATCATTCTCCCTTGGGGTATGCGGAGCAATTTCGGCAGCTTCAAAGTCAGTTACGGGAACGCTGGCATAGTGTTGATTTATTTGACCAAGATGACCACGATATTTTAGTGGTGCCATCCCTAAGTATGGATCAGCGTGAACTTAGAAAAGTGCAGGGCTTCCTCCATTACGAGGAACGGCTATTATTTTCCTTGATTCGCCTGCGTAATCCTCGCACGCGGTTGATTTACATCACGGCGATGCCAATATCACCGCTTGTGATTGATTACTATTTGCAGTTATTGCCGGGAATTCCCTTTTCTCACGCTCGCGATCGCCTACTGTTATTTTCCACTTACGATGCCTCCCTAAAACCCCTTAGCCAAAAGATTTTAGAGCGTCCTCGCTTATTAGAGCGGATTCGTCAAGCTTTGCGCCCACAGAAATCTTACATGATTTGTTACAATTCAACGGCTCTAGAGCGAGACTTATCCGTAAAACTAGGGGTTCCCTTGCTGGCACCCGACCCCGATTTATTACACTGGGGAAGCAAAAGCGGCAGTCGGCAAATTTTTGCAGAAAGCGGCATCCCTTATCCAGATGGCAGTGATAATGTCCATACCGCCGAAGATTTAGTCGAAGCGGCCGCGCAATTATGGGAACGCCAACCCCACCTCAAGCGGATGGTAGTCAAACTTGATGAAGGCTTTTCCGGAGAGGGGAATGCGATTTTGGATTTAAGAAAGATACCCAAAATGGCTCCAAATCAAGCATCCCATGCTGAACGAGTGGATGCGATCGCCAAATTGATGGAATCGATGAGCTTTCAAGCTAAAAATGAAACATGGGAAAATTTTTCTAGTCGCATTCCCGAATTAGGGGCAATTGTCGAAGCATTCATTGAAGGGGAAGAAAAGCAATCACCCAGCTTCCAAGGCTATATCAATCCCCTTGGCGAAGTGCATATTCTCTCCACCCATGACCAAATTTTAGGAGGCCCAGATGGTCAGATTTATTTGGGGTGCAAGTTTCCTGCCGATGATGCCTATCGCCTGCGGGTTCAGGAATTGGGAGTGCGTGTCGGTCGAGTTTTAGCGACTAAAGGCGCGATAGAGCGATTTGGCGTTGATTTTGTCGCCGTCCATCAACCGGATAACCCAGATAAAAAATGGGACTTGCAAGCGATTGAAATTAACCTCCGCAAAGGCGGCACCACTCACCCATTTATGAGCCTCAAGTATTTAACCAATGGGCGTTACGAGCCATCTACGGGCTTATTTTACAGCCACAATGGTCAAGCCAAGTATTATATTGCCACTGATAACTTGCAAAAAGACCGCTATCGAGGATTGATGCCCCATGACTTAATGGATATCATCGCTCATCACCGCCTGCACTTTGATAGCAGTACTAAAACCGGGAACGTCTTCCATTTAATGGGGGCACTATCGGAGTTTGGCAAAGTGGGATTAACCAGCATCGGTGACTCTCCCCAGCAAGCCGAGGATTTATATAATCAAATGGTCAACGTGCTGGATGAAGAAACTAAACCCAGTATTAATTCTACCGAACAACCCTCCTATCCCAGCCCCCCGATCGCCTGGAATGCCAGTTAGTTATTTGTGATTTGTTATTGGTTATTTGTGGCTAGAGCATCAGTTAAGTATTGGCTACAACTAGGAAGAGGACTTGTTCAACGCTCATGCCTACGGCGATGGTGTTCAAACAATGAACTATGAACTATGAACAGCCTTCACCCAAATCTTGATTATTTAACTGACGTGCTAGCACAGCCCCGTCGGCACGAACAACAAGCAACAAACAACAAACAACAAACTTAATTGTGCATCAATCTGTCGCTCAAGCGGTTCATTGCATTAATCCCGATTGCCCTCGCCCTTATCCACAACCTTGGGGGAATAAATTCTGTAGCGGCTGTGGCTCTACACTCTGGCTGCATCATCGCTACATCCCTCTAGAGCGATTAGGGGCAGGGGGTTTTGCGGCAATTTATACCGTGTGGGACGCGCACAAGAAGAGAGAGCGGGTATTGAAGGTATTGATGGAAACAGCACCAAAGGCGTTGCAGCTATTTGAGCAAGAAGCATTGGTGCTAGAACGCCTTAAGCATCCGGGTATCCCAAAAGTTGACAAAGATAGCTACTTTGTGGTAAGAATCGGCAATCCTCCTAGGCGCTTGCTTCCCTGTCTGGTGATGGAAAAGATTGAGGGGCAGACGTTGCAGGATGTTTTAAATAATCATCCTCAGGGATGTTCCGAGGCATCGGTGCGGGATTGGCTCTACCAGGCGGTGGAGATTTTGGGGGAGTTGCACCGTTGTGGAATTATTCATCGGGATATCAAGCCCTCTAATTTGATGCTGCGGGCGGGAACAGGGCAACTCGTCACCATTGATTTTGGGGGGGCAAAACAGCTCGGTTCCATGTCTGTGGGGCGTCAGTCGGTATCTACTCGGTTGGTTTCTCCGGGTTATAGTCCGCCTGAGCAAATTACGGGGGACGCTGTAGGGCCGGCGGCGGATTTCTACGCACTAGGGCGGACGATGGTGCAGTTGCTCACAGGACAAGATTTAGCGGATTTGGAAGACCCAATTACTGGGGAGTTGCAGTGGCGACGGTGGGTGGCGGTGACGCCGGAACTGGGGCAGTTACTTAGTGATATGGTACGCCTCGACCCCCAACAGCGTCCGAAAACAGCCGATGAGATTATTTGGCGCTTGGATTTGAGTTCTGGCCACACAAGGGTGTCTCCTGCTCCTATTTCGTCCCCCAATCCTTTGGCGATCGCATTGGAGAACAGTTTAGAGTTTCTAGAAACGACACTGGGAGTTTTTGGACGGGGTGTTAGTAGTGTTGTGCGCTTTGCCTTTCGGGTGATTGCTACCATCGTTCTGGCCTGCCTGGATACCACCTGGGAGATGGTTATGGGAGGGCTGGGGGCGGCAACGGGGGCGGCACTGGGCTTTGTTTTAATTAATTGGACTAGCATAGGCGATCGCTTTATGGAATGGATCGCGCCGCAAGTGGTGCTAGTCTTGCCTTCACTGGAGATTACGGCATGGCGAGAACTGTTGATGTTTGCGATCGCCGGATTGGTGACGGCTTGGGGATTGACTTTAGGGGGAGGCTTCCGTCAAGAGCAGCGTCCGATTATTGCAGGCGTGACGGGGATACTCGGTTATAGCATTGGGTGGTTTATTTGGCAGGCGTCGGGGGTGACGGCACTACCGGAACGGGTGTTAAGCATTGTTGCCGCCGTTGCTGTAACACCCCTCGTCTTAGGATTGGGACTACCCAGCCATTATTTCGTTCATGCTCTAGTGGCGGCGGCGGGTACGGGTACGGTACTCGGAGGTTTAGTCTGGTTAAACATACTACCTGCACAGATTCTCATTGAGATATTTTCACGCTCTGATGCGAGTTGGCCAGATTTCATTTATGCGATCGCTTTTTTTACTTTTTGGGGTGTCCTTTTAGGGTTCTGGTTAGGAGTGAGTTATTACCTGATTGTTCCAGTATTGCGGTGGTTGGGTTGGCGTTAACACAAACCCCCTGTCTTAGTTCGTAGTAAGGGCTTTAGCCCTTATTGGCATTGGAAACACTAAGGGCACGATTGGATCGCGCCCTACAACGTACTGATTGCTAAAATTGCTCCCCATCACCTCATCTCCCTATCGGTTCCCTCTAAAGTTGCTGCTTTAGGGGAGAAATTAACCGACTGGAAGGTTGGCAGGTTAACAGAATCGAGCCATCGGGTAATATCGCTCCACTCATGTCCGCCTCTGTCAGGTTGGCACCTTTCAAGTCAGCACCACTTAAATCAGCTCCTCGCAAGTTTGCCCCTTGCAAGTTTGCCTGACGGAGGTTGGCACAACTTAAGTCTGCTCCCCGCAAGTTGGCATGGGTTAAATCGGCTCTAGACAGGTTTACCTTGGTTAGGTTGGCTTTTTCTAACACCGTGCTGCAAAGTTTAGCCTCACTTAAGTCTGCTCCCCTGAGGTTGACTTTACTCAAGAGGTGTTCGCTCAGATTGAATCCCCGAAAATCACGTTCTCCTGAAGCATATTGCTTGAGGAATTCGTCAGGAGGTGTTTTAACCGATTTCAAGTGTTCTAGCAAATGTTTCTTGGTATCAGCAGTAGGAATTTGAGAAGTTTTAGGGTGTTGGAAAAGTTCCATATCTTTATTCTCCCTGTAAAGATACAGATTTTATACTCCAATTTACCTTTTTGCCATCCGTTGATAGAAGTCACTAAAAACCGGGAATTAAGTCAGCTTGAGGTTTGATGTAAATATTAAAGCTTCGTGATAGAAATTTACTATGCCATGTGATGAATGTCACAGCAAGCTTAGAAAAAGAGACCAGACCTTAACTTCAAACTCATCTAAATTTATGCTTTCTACTTCTTGAGGCTGATCTCTAGCATCATTCAATCAAATTGGTATTACTTACCAGAGTCCGCCAAGAAAGCCTCATTAGTGGCGAGACGGATTATCGAACCGAAGTTAACTCATCCCCCGACCTTTAGGCGGGGGATTGCACTAGCCTTCGGCTCGCTT
>CAZPRJ010000095.1:0-27470 GCA_964588805.1 uncultured Microcoleus sp.
GCAAGGCAAGAATTGTTTTTTACAAGCCCCTGCCTTTAGGCAGTGGGTTCATGACAAAGGTGCAACTATCACTTAATCCAGTTCCCGGCGACCTTCTAAAGCCCGTGCTAAAGTAACTTCGTCAGCGTACTCCAAATCTCCACCCATTGGGAGCCCGAAGGCAATGCGAGTCACCTTAGTAAACGGTTTAAGCAGTTGCCCAACATAGAGGGTAGTCGTTTCACCTTCTACACTGGGGCTAATCGCCATAATCACTTCTTTAATATTATTTTGGCTAACTCGTCGGACTAGTGATTGAATATGTAACTGATCTGGCCCAATTCCATCCATCGGTGAAATTACACCACCTAGGATGTGATACTTGCCCTGATATTCCCGTGTTTTTTCCAGCGCAATCACATCCCGAGAATCCGTCACCACACAAATCGTGCTGTTATCTCGGTTAACATTGCGGCAGATTTCGCAGACGGGTTCAGCAGAAAGGTGAAAACACACCTGACATAAACCGACTTGTTTTTTCGCTTCAACTAATGCTTGAGCTAAAGCTTTAACCTCCTCTTCTGAGCGCTTGAGGATATGCAGCGCTAGCCGTTGAGCCGTTTTCGGTCCGACTCCGGGCAGGCGTTGGAGTTGTTCGATAAGACGAGCTAAGGGGCGCGTGTAAACCGTAGTCTTGTTCTCCGTATGAATTTAGATATCTATACCACTATGATGACATTCTGCCACTGAGTAGGAGTTGTGTTTGGAAAATAGGGCTTAGGGAGTCAGGAGTCAGGTGTTAGGAATCATCTGTAGAACTTACGCATTTTCGACATTAATACACCATCTTCGTAGAGGCGCACCGACGATGTGCGCCCGATGTGCGCCATTGCTAGATGTGGCGTTCTTACGTAAGTCTTATAGTTGTAAAATTCATTAGATTGATTAACCTCATCCTCTAAGATTGAGACGCTACCGTTCTCTGCAATTGTCGATACTTCTCATAAGCACGGTTGAGAGCTACAGTTCTGTCGTGAGCCTCCTCGCTTTTATTGATATCGGGGTGAAACATACCTGCCAAACGTCGGTAAGCCATTTTCACCTCAAGCTGAGATGCCTCCGGTTTTACACCTAAGACTTCCCACCATTCTCCATCCAGGGGGAAGCAGTCAGGCTGTAGGATTTCTTCAGGTTCGGGTTGGGGTTCCTCCTGTTCAACCGTGACTCGAATATAAAAACCGGCACCTGATGTATCAATTCGGATAAAGCACCCACCCCACTCCTCAAGATAGGCGTGCAAATTCTGTCGATCGCCAAAATGATCGGGGATGCCTGTGTCTAAAATTTGATCAACAAATCCCTTAATATGATCTACAGCCTCAATATGAGTCGGTAAGCTAATATTTGCTTCGATATCGGCGGCACTAAACTTGCCAGGAATCCCACTCAGCTTAGCTCTGGCTTTGAAACGGATAAATTTTTCAAACATCTGGGGGATAGCTTCGATCGCGATATCGCGGTAGAGTTGTTGATATAGTTCTCCTTTTTCCCACAAACGCTTGGCTTGAGCTGCGATCGCCCGTTGTACTTCCAGCGTCTCCCCATACATCGAAACACGCTTGTGTAACGGCACGGATTGCCGCTGATCATAAAGCCAATAGCGAGTAGCCCTCCATTCTCTAGACTGTAAGCAAGCTGCCGGATCGCCTGTGTCTCTAGGTTTGAGTCCTACCTTACTCAGTTGTTGAATGGTCTTGAGATAAGGCGGTAAATCTCCCCAGCGACCAAAGCGGGGAACACCCGGACAAGAACTTGTCGGTTGCGATCGCCATTTCCAGTAGCAAATCGTACAGCGATAGCCGTAGTCAGTTTTGATTAGGTGGTGTTTGAGCAAAGTAGTCCCCCAGCTACGACAACATTAGCTTGATTGGCTCTGAAGTAGTTAGTAATAAACGGGCAATGATTTGTCAGGATTTTTCCTCAGTTCAAGCTGACTGGCTATTTGAGCAAGCCCGATAGCACTAGCTCTATTATTTCCGATATTTTTCAGAGGTGTCATCCCCTGCGGTATATACAGGACTTACGCAAATTGACATTGTAGCCTCCATTGATAGGGGCGCATCACCATGTACCCTTTGTATTTGTGTGGTGTCCATACGTAATATCATGTTCAGCTAATCAACCTGAATAAAACCAGCTTTTTGGGTGAGTTTGAGGTGAAGACATATCTCTGTGTCTGGATAAATCATTGCTAAACCCTCCCCTACACCTAATTATGAGTGTTTAACCCGACATGGTATGAGTACTGATATGGGGGAAAAGGAAGCAGAGAACAAAAAAAGCCCACTGACCCGAGCCAGTGGGAAAAACAGAGCTTGCTATTAATATCTATCTCTCAAAAACCATTTCTTATGCAGTTTTGACCCGCGATTTTTACTTTATAGCTGTCGCCAAGGCGGTTAGCCCAAAGAAAAAAACTGAAACCTTGACTCGTTAATCTTTTCCCGTGGAGCCGTCTGCCTTCTGCCGTCTGCCTTTTGCTATAATCACCCTTCGCTAGTCACTTCCTCCCCAAAAATTGCTCCCCGTTGCTTCAAATCCAACTTACATTCCTCAGATAATCCCAAATTTTTGCTAAATCGAGCTTCTGCTACACGGCTATTTTGCCAAGTCGTCCCGCTCAAATTGGCGAACGTCAAACTAGCCTGGTGTAAATCACAACCACAAAGATTAGCATTTGTCAAGTTAGTATCACTGAAATTCGTGTTACTGAGATTCGCTTCACTGAGATTCGCACCCGTGAGATTTGCGCCACTGAGATTTGCTAAGGCCAAACTGACTCGATGCAAGACAGCCTTAGTTAAATTGGCATCACTCAAATAAGCACCACTGAGATCTGCGCCACCCAGATTAGCGTTTTGTAAATCTGCACTACTAAAATCGGTATCACTCAAATCAGCGCCTCGCAGATAAGCATGGTGTAAATTAGCACCGCTCAAATCTAAACCACTTAAGTTGACACCCAAAAGCTTGGCACCTGCAAAATCAACCAGAGGATTGAGTGCAGCGATTTTAGCTAATTCCAAAAAGTTATCCGTTCCCGCCGAGAGTACTTGTTGGATGACGTTAGCTAATTGCGGAATCTCTGAGGTTTGGGGCATGTTGGGAGTAATTTTGCGATCGCCAGTTTGTGGTTGTAATCCTTGTTCGGGATCATATTGCCACACAACCCGACTCAGGTAAGGTTGGAGCCTAGACTCAACTAAACATAAAATCAGCTTCCTCTCCAAGACTGCCAGTTGATTGGGACTAATCGTATGTACCCACAAACCTTCTGCACGGGTTAAATAAAGATGGGAGGGGGATACGGTAAAGACGGCTTCTATTGTGCAAGGCTGGCCTGTGACTTGTACCGTACCGAGCTTAAAATGTTTGAGCGAACCTTGGAATACAGAGGTATTGGTTTTTCCTTGCCAAACCCAGACAGGGTATTGCGTTTCGTTTTCAGTCACCATCCGACATTCTATCGGCTGCAAGGGTGAGGGTTCTTCAGGAGAAGCTTGAAGGGATTGCGGCAGAATTTTGCCATTGTCCGCCCGAATGCTGAGTTCGCCACCTTTAAAACCCAATTGGACACGACCTGTATTAATAGAGTGCCATTGTTGGCCACAATCAAGACTCAGGTATAAGTCAATTTCCTTAATATCAGTTCCTTCTGAAGAAACTGGAGTGGCGGTCAATTCCAGATAAAGGCTATCAGGATAGCGGTTTTCAGACTTCGAGGGAGGTGTTACTGAGGAACGTTGTTGCATGGCTAAGGAGAGAGGCTTTGATTCTTATACCTATAGGACTTACACAAGAATGCTACATATAGCAAGGGCGCACATCGGTGCGCCCCTACAATGGTGGTTCAAAGGTTAATTTGCGTAAGTCCTAACCTATTGGGTTTGAGTTTAGTGCTGATTCTCCAATTACTCCCGCTTAACGATTAAGGTTCGATGCGTTCTTCCTGATAAACCTGCATGGAACTAAATTCGGGGAATTCTGCTTCCTCTTCTTCATGGGAACCCGTGGGTTCTGAGAGGAAGAAGCCGTTTAAACTCGCTACAATCAGAGCACAAATTCCTAGCATTTGGAAGAAAATGCGATCGCCTCCAATTCCTGAGGGCAACAGGCTGTAAATCGTCAAGTACACTACAGCCCCGACATTGCCATACGCACCCACATTTCCAGCCACTTGTCCGGTGACTCGATGCTTAATCAAGGGAACAATCGCAAAGGTAGCCCCTTCTGCTGCCATCACAAAGAAGGATGCAGTCATCGTCATCAGCACAACAATGGGTAGAGCAACACCACCGCCTAAGCTGGCAAAAATTAGGTAACAAATGCCTGTACCGGCTAGCGTTACTACTAATGTCCACTTGCGGCTACCGATTTTATCGGAGATTAAACCCCCACCGGGACGGGCAACTAAATTCATAAAAGCATAGCTTCCGGCCAGTGCTCCAGCAACGGCAGTGGCTAATCCGAACCCTCGCTCAAAGAAGGTGGGCAGCATGGAAACCACTGCCAATTCAGACCCGAAGCAGACTATATAAGCGAGTTCCAAATTGATGACTTGAGAAAACTTGTAGCGGTCTTGAGGTGCATAACGTTTGCGACCGGTCATTAAAGGTTTGTTGGCTTTCCAGATGTTGTAGGACTGGAACAGGTACAGGGCAACGAGGAGTATTGCAGCAATCATCAACCCTGTTTCATCCAGAAACTTCACCTTGGTTAAACGCCATGCAATCAAACCTAATACGCCGACGAGGGGAATATTTGCGGCCAATAATTGCCAAAAGTCCTTCTGTGTAGTGACTTCCATGCCAGCGCTGCTGGGGGGACGCTGATAAACTTTACCCGCAGGGGTATCTGTGACATTGAAAAAGTAGATAACGCCGTAGATAGCGGCCACAATACCCGTTAGCGCGATCGCCAATCGCCAGTTAATGGCACCTGCACTGAGAAATGCTGTGGCGGCGGCAATGGTCGGTAAGGTGAAGGCCGCACCGGCTGAACCAAAGTTACCCCAGCCCCCATAAATGCCTTCTGCTAAACCGATTTCTTTGGATGAAAACCACTCGGCCACCATGCGAATGCCAATCACAAAACCACAGCCTACAATGCTCAACGCTAGGCGGCTAATCACCATTTGGGTGAAGTTTTGCGCGAGTGCAAAGGCTAAGCAAGGAATCGCGGCATATATCAATAAACAGCTATAGGTAATGCGTGGCCCAAAGCGATCTAAAACCATGCCCACAATAATGCGAGCCGGAACAGTTAGGGCAACATTACAAAGTGCTAGGGTTCGTAATTGAGCTTCGGTTAATCCTAAATCGGCTTTAACGGCTGTCGCAAATGGGGCAAAGTTAAACCAAACTACGAAGGTAAGAAAAAAGGCAAACCAGGTGAGATGTAGGATGCGGTATCGTCCGGTAAATGACCATATTCCAGCCACAGATTCCTCCTAGTATAAACAAAAGACAACATAAACATAGTCAGCTTTCAACCCCTTGCAATGATTGATGTTTGAACGTTGCAATTGGGTTTGAACTAACGAAAACTAGGTGTGATTTTTTGGGAAATTACACTATTAATGGAACGCCAAAACTTGTTAATTCACTGATTTTTATGAGCTTAGAGAGACTTTTTCAATCCTTTGAAGTTTGGGAAAATTAAGTTCAAATGTTTGAGTCTCGTACAACGTTACTGATAGGAAGAGGCTTATTTTGTGTTGATTGTTACAAAAATATAGGAATTATTTAGGATTTGCATTGATTCGATGTGATTCTTGCAATTTATTCGTCAATTTAACTAAAACTCCAATATTCTTTATTTGCATTAATAAATGCATTTTTTGCATTCGGGTTTCTAGCATGGTGATTGAGGAAATTTGAGGGTTAATATGAAATTATTCGGTTAATTTCTGTAGTTTTGGATACAAAACGCTAAACTAAATAAAGAAAGTAGTCCATGATACAGTTTTTAATCAAAATGAGATTTCACAAACCGGTTTCGACTTCTACCAGGCAGCATCCCCTGGATACCGGGATTATGCTGTCGCTGATTGCTGCACTGGCAGTGGTAGTGGGGAGTATTCCCCTTGTGTTTAGCTATGAAATTGCCAAGTCATCGGCCAATAATCCGGCACTTCAGGGTGAAGCGGGTTTATGGAGTGCGTTGGGACATAAAGATTGATAGCTAATCCTGAGTGCTGAGTTAGTGTATGTTTGAGAGGGATAGGGTACGATCGCGTTTTGATGGTTGTGCCTGATAGTGGGTTGCGATCGCGTAAGTGCAACCTTAACGATGAGTTCAGAATGTCCATACGTGGTTTGGGTCATCTAGTGCAGCTTGGAAAGAGGCTAGATTAGCCATGTCTTTGAATGGGGATGACTTTGCCAATTCTGTAAGGGAATTCAAAGCTAATGCGAGTTGGTCATTATTACCGGATGCGATCGCTCCGATTGCAGCACTACCTAAAGCCGCAGCACCAATGATGATGGGAATCATGAATTACTCTCTGATTTTTGATTGCGTCGTTTGCGTTGAAAATAAGCCTTACCAGTACGAAATGCAGCCTCAGTAAGTAGCGTAGTTGCTGAATTTTTAAGGTTTTCAGCTACTACAGTTTCAGGTTCTCGCTTCTTTTCCGGCCAAAAACCCATCACAATTATTGATATGCCAAGTAGGATGAGAAGATAGCCTTCAATTTTTCCCCATGTCAGCATGAGGAACAGCTCAAAAAGCAATAAAATTAATCCAACTATTCCACCTAAATCACCGCCATAATTAAAATTAGCTAATGCATCAGGATAGTGGATTTCCAAGATACCGATTCCAATGACAAGCAATGAAGGGATGACAATCACTTGTATTTTTTCCACAAGCGATGTGGTTCGTGTTTCCCTGTTAAAAATAAATTTCAGGGCTGGAAGTTTTGTGCGGAGAGTTTTTCTCAAATTAAGCAATGGTGGCTCCTTTATTAACACTTCGTTTGGATTTTATTGACCCTTCTATGTGGAGACTGTGGGACAGTCCCCAGCATTGAAGGAGAGTAAGCGCTCTTGGTACAGAATGCGCTAAATCTTAATCATCATCACTGATGATTTTGTAGGCTATGTAAGCTCCTCCAAAAATAGCTGCTAGTGGTAATGCTCCAATTCCTAAAAGAGGAGCTGTAGTCGTCATACCTAGAAAACCTAAAATCCCAGGGGCAGCAGTAGGAACCGAAATTGCCCCTAAAGCTGCACCTAAACCTGCTGCGGTAGTTGTGCCTCCAACAGTTCCAACAGTTCCGTCTACCTGCTGACTCTCCCACTGACCCGTTTTACACCAGGTGGCAAAGTGTTCGCAGTTATTGCCAAAAAGGTTATATCCGCTTTCGCCCAATCTGCTTATCGCTCGCTGTATCACAACCGATGGTGAGAAACATTGATCGTAGTCATAAGCGTAAACAGCTCCATCTAAGGATGCAGATGCAAAAGAGGATATAGTATCGCGGGAAATCTTTCCTTTTACTTTAGAAAGGTGAATTACTGTGCCGTCGCCACAGTCGATGCCATGATGGTCAATAAGTCCGCAGTTTATGTAGATATGATCGCCTTTAGCCATGAGAGGATTCCAAATTTTCAAGTGATTAATTTCAGTATCGAAGGTGAACGTTTGCGTTGGTGTTTATGTAATGTCTAATTTAATGTGCGAGTTCGACTAGTTGAGGTTATTGACTTCTTTACCTAGTTGATATCCTTCAACAAAGCATCGAGCGCTTTATCGATATCTTCAGGAGAAAATTCCTTTTTTTGAGTCTGTCTTGCTTTTCTCAGTCGCTTTGACGGAATTATGTGTACGCGTTGGTTAATTTTATAAATTTTGTTAGTCTTTTATACTAAATTCCTTACGGGTATCAGGGCAGTAAATAGCTTGAGCAGCGAATACTTCTGCCATATGTATTTTTCCAAGTTCAAGCATTTTTTTTATTTGTTCATCTGTCAATTTATGCTCGATTTTATAAAGATTTATAGCTTTTAAAGCTTTACTATCAGTGGTATGTAGAAGTTCCTTTTTGAGAGTTCCTTCACTTAGCGCCTTACAATTTTTAATGGCACGTTCTTTAGAACCATTAAATCCGCCAATTTCTTGAAAGGTATTCATAGTTGATACTATATCTTCATCATCTTTGAGCTGTGTTTTAATAAGCTCTTCCAGATGAAGTTTGTATTGTTCATCGAGATTAGAGTTATTTAAGTTGCTGGAAGTTGAATTAACCCTATGATGAGAACTACTAAGAACAGGTACGCTGATTGCTAACAAGACTGTTCCAACAACTCCCAATTTTACTAATTTAGGAAGTTGCAAAAATTTTTGAGAAGCAGCAACGATAAAAGGGTTAGCGCTCAGAGTCACCCAGTTTAATATCGAGTTTTCATAACTTTTTATCTTTATAGGTGCTTTGGATGGTGCAAGGTTAAGCTGCTTATTTTGTATTTCATAAGTAGTTCTCGATTGAGAAGCCTGGGTACTGGGTAAAGGTAACTGTTGTTCTCCTAACTCAAACTCTTGGCTCCAAGTTGGTACATTTGTATCGGTCTGCCGCCCGTAAACCTTGACCCTCTCTATCGATTCAACCCCCAAGCTGGTTATCCCTTTACCGACAAAAGCAACCAACACTTGTTGATTTGGTACTTGAGCCGATTCCAGCATAATTTGTAAGCAGCCCTCCTTGAAGACAGCTTTGGCAGTAATACCCTTGGGTTGCAACTGGCGATTCATTAAAGTAGCGATCGCCTTTGCATTTCCCTGCTTTGCAAGTTCCAGTAGATTCGGCTGATTTGCAGTACCGTTCATGTGTGTAAATTAGTAAGAAATTCCAGCAGACTTGATTAGCTTCCGTTCTCAGTGTCGAAGATTGAAGCCTGCTCTTGGAACAGTAAAAGCACGGAACTTAGTTACAGCACCATCCCAAAAAATCCGTGATTAGACGGTAGCGAATTCAAGAAAAAACTGAAACAGCATCAAAACCACTGCGCGATCGCACCCTCCCCTTGAAGTCCACTTCCCTAAAGCCAAAGCAGCACTCGTATGCGATCGCTCTTACCTTATTAAGCTGCAACATCACCCGATACTGGCTCAAAATGCAGCACCATAATTTGCTCTGGACGTAAACCAAGAGACTCATAAGTGCGTCCCGTGCGTAGGCGAAGCCCGCCGCAGGCATCGCTAAATTCAACTTCAAACGCCCTACCATCGGCAAGGATTTCAACGACTGTACCCACTTGCCCACGCCACAAATTAAACTCAGGCAAATTGACTGTAAGAGCAACTACATCCAACAACTTGATTGTCTCTGTCATGTAAACCTCCAACTCTTACAACGGGTAGCAGGTTGTCAACCTTGGAGTATCTGAGTCATGAAGGAAATTGCACCACTAACTCTATCATCCCCTACTCAGCACAGACACAATATACTGATTGAGACTTACATTTTCCCTATCAGCTTCCTCAGCCAAACGACGATGCAAAGATTTCGGCATTCGCAGGAGTAACTTACCACTGTAGGTATCATCAGTACTGGGTAAAGGAATCTCATCTCCTGCTTCATAAGCTGTCTCAATCCACAACTCCCGCGCCTCATTGATATTTGCGATCGTTTCATCCAACGTTTCACCTTGAGTTAGACATCCAGGTAAGTCTTTAATCTGAGCCACATATCCCCCCTCTTGATCGGGATAAAGTATTACTGGATACTGAAAATTCAAATAATATTCCAGTGGCTGCTTCTCAATCTGCTTGTTCTTCTGATTCATGGATTCAAACAAACGTGCCTTATGTTTGCCTTGATCGTGCGTGGAATTGAGACAGTAATCACGCAACTTACGAACATCAACCACAGCACGCTCTGCATTCGGAATTATCATATAAAGATTTTCACCGACTAACAATCGCATCGACCGATACAGCCACATCTGAAAACGCTAACGGGTAAATCATGCCTCCAGTTAACGTAGACTTTGAAGCATACTCTCCATCTTGAAATTCTCGAAATACTACAAGCTGCCTCTTCTGAAGATTTACCACCCAATATTCAGGGATTTTAACTTCAGCATAGACTTGACTTTTGATCTGCAAATCCTTGTCTAAACTAGAATCTGAATACTCAATCAGCCAGAAAATATTATCAGGATAAGGGTGATGCTCTAGGTATTCACGCCCCAACCGTTGCACAATAGCAATGTCAGGCTCAGGCTCAGAGTCGTTAGGAAGAGTAATTGGCTTGCCTTGGCGAATCATTGCCTTCTCCCCCAACAATCGACTCAAATATTCCCCAGCTTCACTACTGAAATAAGCGTGAGGTTTTCCCTCCGGCGACATCTCTACAATTTCCCCTTTGAGTAGTTCCACACGGCGTTCATCCAAGATACCTGCTGCAATCATGCGGTGATACTCGTCCACCGTCCATTTTGCTGTCGTTAGGGTCATCGCAAATGCCTCCGGCAAGCTCGGTTAATACTAATTTACTAAATTAGGACTTACGCAGGAACGCCACACATAGCAAGGGCGCACGTCGGTGTCCCCCTACTGATGGTGGTTTAAAAGCCAAGTTACGTAAGTCCTGTCAATGCTTCTTATAGATAATTTCTTACCCTCATTCTAGGCTCTGTTTCCAAGTGTTTCTAAAACATACTTCTGGGTAAAGAAATAATGCCATCGCTAAAGCCAGCAAGGCTTACAGAGCTAAACTAAAGCCAGGAGTAGGAGAAAATACTCATGGTAACAGCAACTGAAGCGACATCTCCTCAAGCCTCCAAAGAAGAATCTCTGGTCCTCTGGTTTGAGGAAGTAGGAATTGCCGATATTCCATTAGTCGGTGGTAAAAATGCCTCTCTAGGTGAGATGATTCGGCAGCTAACACCCAAGGGAGTCAAGGTTCCGACCGGGTTTGCAACCACAGCCTATGCTTATCGATATTTTATTCAAGAAGCAGGCTTAGAAGAAAAACTACGCCAACTCTTTTCAGACTTAAATGTTGAGGATGTCAACAACCTTAGGGTGCGGGGTAAGCAAGCTCGCTCCTTAATTCTCAATACACCCTTCCCCCAAGACTTACAAGATGCGATCGCAGAAGCTTACCTCAAACTCTGCCAACGCTATGGTTATGATGTAGAGTTGTGCGATCGCTTTGACCCAGCATTCCAAGAGCAATGCAAACAAGATAGCGTAGCCGTTGATGTTGCCGTTCGTTCCAGTGCAACGGCAGAAGACTTACCCGACGCTAGTTTTGCCGGACAGCAAGAAACCTACCTCAACGTCTACGGCGTACAGGATGTAATCGATTCCTGCCATCGCTGTTTTGCCTCCATCTTTACAGACCGAGCCATTTCCTATCGTACCGTTAAAGGCTTCGATCACTTTGATGTTGCCCTATCCGTCGGCGTTCAAAAAATGGTACGTTCCGACTTAGCGGCCTCAGGTGTCATGTTCTCCATCGACACCGAAACCGGCTTCAAAAATGCCGCCTTAATCACCGCCGCTTATGGTTTAGGAGAAAACGTCGTTCAAGGTGCCGTTAACCCCGATGAATACTTTGTATTCAAGCCCACACTCAAGCAAGGATATCGCCCAATTTTAGAAAAGCGCTTGGGCAGCAAAGAAATCAAAATGGTGTACGATATCGGCGGCACCAAGCTTACGAAAAACGTACCCGTCTCCGAGTCCGAACAGACAAAATATGCAATTAACGATGAGGAGATACTCCATTTAGCCCGTTGGGCTTGTATTATTGAAGACCACTACTCGCAAGTCCGGGGGCAATACACCCCAATGGATATCGAGTGGGCAAAAGATGGACTAACGGGAGAACTCTACATCGTCCAAGCCCGCCCCGAAACGGTACAATCTCAGAAATCAGCCAGTGTTCTCAAGAATTATCAACTCCAAGGCACCTCTGAAGTACTCGTCACAGGCCGTGCAGTGGGAGAAATGATTGGGCAAGGTAAAGCCAAAGTCATTCTCGATGTCCACAAGATAGACGAATTTGAACCGGGTGAAGTCTTAGTCACGAATAAAACAGACCCAGACTGGGAACCCATTATGAAGAAAGCGAGTGCCATTGTCACCAACCAAGGTGGACGCACTTGCCATGCTGCTATTATCGCCCGTGAGATGGGAATTCCGGCGATCGTCGGTTGCGGTAATGCCACAGGTGTTTTAACCACAGGACAAGAAGTTACTATCTCCTGTGCCCAAGGGGAAGAAGGACGGGTTTATGCGGGTTTAGTCCCCTTTGAAATCCAAGAAACGCAACTTGATAACTTACCGCGCACCCGTACCCAAATTTTAATGAATGTGGGGAACCCCCAAGAAGCCTTTGGTTTGTCTTCAATTCCCTGTGATGGCGTGGGATTAGCACGGTTAGAGTTTATTATTGCCAATCATATTAAGGCACACCCCTTGGCACTGCTACACTTTGACCAGCTTAACGACGTGTCGGTGAAGCGGGAAATTTATAAGATGACTTACCTCTATGAGCGTAAGGCCGATTTCTTTGTGGATAAATTGGCGCGTGGTGTTGCTACGATTGCCGCCGCATTCTATCCTAATCCGGTGGTGGTGCGCTTGTCTGATTTCAAGAGCAATGAATACGCTAACCTCTTGGGTGGACAGCAGTTTGAACCAGAGGAAGAAAACCCGATGATTGGCTGGCGTGGTGCATCTCGTTACTATGACAAAAACTATCAGGAAGCCTTCGGCCTGGAGTGCAAAGCCATGAAGCAGGTGCGGGATGAAATGGGGTTAATTAATGTTATCCCGATGATTCCCTTCTGCCGGACACCGGATGAAGGCCGCAAAGTTTTGGCAGAAATGGAGAAACACGGACTCAAACGTGGGGAAAATGGCTTGCAAGTTTATGTGATGTGCGAGATTCCCAGCAATGTAATTTTAGCTGACCAATTCAGTGAGGTATTTGATGGGTTTTCGATTGGGTCGAATGATTTGACTCAGTTAACATTGGGTTTGGATCGAGATTCGGGTTTAGTTGCTCATATCTTTGATGAACGCAATCAAGCGGTTAAAGATATGGTGAGGATGGTGATTGAAAAGGCGAAGAAAAATCACCGTAAGATTGGTATTTGTGGTCAAGCCCCCAGTGATTATCCCGAGTTTGCTCAGTTCTTAGTGGAATTGGGGATTGATTCGATTAGTTTGAACCCGGATTCTGTAATGAAAACCCTGTTGAAAATTGCTGAGGTTGAAGGAATTAAAAGTTAGTTTTTGATGGGTTTAGGGTCTACATTTCGCCTAATGTAGACGTATGGGCGATCGCGCTTTCTTGGGTGAGTGCGATCGCTTTTTGTCAATCAGAAATTACCCACTTTCTGCCTTAATATACCATCTTCGTAAGGGCATGGTATGTCGTACCCCTACCTCTATTCCAGAGCCTCTCTCTAGGCTAGGTGTTGTTCGGTCTAAAATAAGGAAATGTTGTAGCTGATGAGGTCAGTCCCGGATGGTAACACAACTGCAATCTTCTGCTCAGCCAGACATTATCTACCCGGAAAGCGATGGGCAGCCAATGGCCGACAATACCAAACAGTTTAAATGGATTGTAGTGATTAAACTTGGTCTAGACCTGCTGTTTGCCAACGACCCCAATGTATTTGTCGCGGGTGATTTGTTGTGGTATCCCGTCGAAGGCAACAATAAAATAAGATGTGCTCCTGATGTCTTAGTTGCTTTTGGCAGACCCAAGGATGATAGGGGTTCTTACCAACAATGGCGAGAAGATAATATTTCCCCGCAAGTTGTGTTTGAAATTCTCTCACCCGGTAATCGGGTGAAAGAGATGATTGAAAAATACAAGTTTTATGAGCGCTACGGGGTTGAAGAATATTATGTCTATGACCCTGATACCAGAGAGTTAACAGGTTGGCTTCGCTCAGGTGATGAGTTAGAAGCTATTGAAGATATGATGGGTTGGGTCAGTCCACGTCTAGGAATACGGTTTGAGCTTTCTAATGGCGAACTCACTATATTTCGACCTGATGGGGAACGATTTGCATCCTATTTAGAACTGGCTCAAGCTCGAGAACAAGAACGACAACGCGCAGAACAAGAACGACAACGCGCAGAACAAGAACGGCAACGTGCAGAACAAGCAGAAACCCAACTCCAAGCCCTTCGCACTTTACTACAAGAACGGGGAATTAATCCAGACGAATTGTAAACTACCCCACCTGATTAGCTGCGCCTAAAGGCTTGCTCTCTTCAGATGGGGCTTTTGGTAGCCCTGGTTCTATCGCACAAGACAATAGTTCCGAGCCTCTGGGCTGGTTTACAGAGCAGCCCCATAGTTCAATCATTTTTGCGCCATTAAAATCAGCATCTCCGCTATACCCACAGTTGCCACACTTAAAACTTTTGTTACTTCTTAAACCTATGTGCAGGCAATGATGGCAAGTTTGCGAGGTATAGGCAGGAGGAATAACAACAACCTCAACTCCTTCTTTGATACCTTTGTATTCAAGGAAGGTTCTTAACTGATAAAAAGCCCACGAATTGGAGCGTCTTCTCTCAGTTTTAGACCGAGGTTTGGAATTGGTTCTGTCCCTAATTCCCGTTAAATCTTCAACGGCAATGATTGATTTAGTCGATGAAGCCTCAGCGACAATTTGCTTACTAATGTTGTGGTTTAACCACTGCTGAAATCTTCTCTCGCGCCCCGATAGCCGTTTCAAGATATTCCGGCATCTACGCCTTGTTGTTCTTGTGCCTTGGGTCGCTTTTCTTTGTAGAGAAGACCTGGTGCGAGAATACTTGTCTCGAACTTGATTGATAGTTTTACCATCCCAACAAAGGTTGGTACTGGCTTTGGCTATCTCTGTTCGTCCGAAATCAACCCCAATTACATTTTTTGCCTGGATGGGAGATGGAGCATCATTTTTAATTTGAATGTGTGCATACCATTCCCCATCCCGATGCTGACAGATTTGAGCGCTTGTTGGTGTCTGACCCGCCAGCTTTCCTCTATGGTAATTGCTGGCACGAATCGGACATTTAACCCGCTTACCCGTTGTGCTAATACTCACACTCCAGTCTTTTTCAAAGAACTGAAATGTTCTGGCGTCACAGTCGAAACTTGTAGGCTTGAATGACTTAACTTTCTTGCCTTTCTGTTTAGCTGTTAAGCGATTAGCAGCAACTCTAGCGCAAGCTCTGACAACATGATTAGCTGTCAGCCCAGACTCGCGTTTAATGTCGTGATAGCAGCCAGCTTGGATGGAGTTTCTGTTGGTTAATTTGGGGTTAACTGTTTGGTTTATGGTGTTGCAAGCTGACGCAAAACTCTCTGCCGTCGCAGCAATTAACTGTTGCTGTTCCGCAGAGAGTTGAAGTTTTACAACTAGTGTCAAGACTTGCTTCACGTTTACCAAAAACTCACTCGCATGACTTTAACACAGATTGTTGCAAACTAAGGTGTTCCTGAGCTTAGTCGAAGGATGCTACGCTTTTATTTTTGGTCGAAATTCCTCCCCTCCCTAAAACATCGTATGCTAGACGCATACTTGTTCTTTAGGAAGGGGCTTCCTTTCGACATTTTTGGTGACAGAAATTAGTTTGCAAACTGAACAGACTGGCGATCGCCTAGACCGCTACCTTTCCCAAAAACTTCCTGACCTTTCTCGCTCTCGTATCCAACAACTAATCGAACAGGGACAAGTGCAGATTAACAACAAAATCTGCACGTCCAAAAAAACAACTGTGCAATTAGGCGATCGCATTTCCCTAACTATCCCTGACCCCAAACCCCTCAATTTACAACCTGAAGCTATTCCCCTAAATATTCTTTACGAAGATGACAGTCTGATTATTATCAATAAACCCGCCGATTTAGTCGTCCATCCGGCAGCAGGGCATGAAAGTGGCACTTTAGTCAATGCGCTGCTGGCTCATTGTTCCAATCTTGCCGGGATTGGTGGCGTCCAGCGTCCTGGAATTGTCCACCGACTCGACAAAGATACAACCGGAGCGATTGCGATCGCCAAAACCGACCAAGCTCACCAACACCTGCAAGCTCAACTGAAAGCCAAAACGGCTCGGCGGCAATACCTGGGCGTTGTCTACGGTGCACCCTCATCCAACAGTGGCACCATTGACCAACCTATCGGACGCCATCCCGTAGACCGAAAAAAAATGGCTGTTGTACCCATCGAAAAAGGCGGCCGCTCAGCAACAACTCACTGGCAAATCCAAGAACGACTTGGTAACTATACCCTGATACACTTCCAACTGGAAACTGGACGCACCCACCAAATTCGCGTCCACAGCGCCTACATGGGACATCCCATTGTTGGTGACTCTGTATACAGCACGGGTCGCTCGGTCGGCGTTAATCTTTCAGGGCAAGCCTTACATGCTTGGCGACTCACCCTACAACATCCCCAAACAGGGGAGTTGATTGAGGTTACAGCTGAGCTTCCAAAGACCTTTACCACTTTACTAGAGGTTTTGCGGCGACGGGTCAACACGCCCCAGTAATCACGAGGTGCCAAACCGTGAAAATAGGGGTCAGGGGTCAGAGATCAGGGGTCAGAAGATAGGTATAGTCCATGCTCAATGAACTGCTCTTCCGGTTGATTTCCACAAGTGAGGCAAGATTCCATCAGGATAATCAGGGGTTGGCCGCAATACACACAGCATTTTTCTGGTGACTCACTGGTTTGAGGTTGAGGTATCACTCGACATTTTAGGCACCCGAACAATCCATCCTGGCTTTTAACTGCAACATGATTACATTTCGGACAGCGTTCAATTTTCCAAGTAATATTGTGCATCGATTTAGGGCAAACGGTGAAATATGCCGCTCACCCCAAATCCAACTTTTTCCAACTGGTGAGGGGTTCAGTAAAAAAAGAACCCATTACGCCAATTCTAGATGGTGGATTGTGAACTGAGGCAGCACCGATAGTTTGGCACAAATTTCTATCTTCTGTCTTTAGATAGATGTTTTTTTATACCGTTTAATTATTTTACCAATCGACTAAACCTACACAGCGACCGAAACGAACTTGAGCCAGTCAAAACCCTTCCATCCGTCCATGAACATTGATACAGATTAAGAAGATAATTAAGAAATGTTAAGCTTATCCCCCCCCACCCGATAAATATAGGCGTATGACAGAAGTCATACACCCTGGGAAATAGAGCTATTGTTTGATAAAAAGACACAACTTTTCTTTACATAAAGACATAAACTTTTATTATATTAATGAGTTAATTATCAAAGATTAAATTGGGTAGATTGGCTCAAAGTACTGCCAATCAAGCATTAGCAAACAATTTAATGGATTGTAAAGCTGCTTAAGACTTTGTAAAAAATATCGGACAAAGCCCATTGTATAAAAGATACCGAAAGGCATAAATGACTAAGGCAGTCATACAGAGTTCCCGAATCTCAGGATTTCTCAACTTCTCATAATTGGGCAAGGGTTTCTCATAATCCGCCTGTATTTGTATCGAATTATTACTCGGTTAGCACTGAGTAGTTGTTCGTGAATTCGCTTACTTTGCATGAACGTTCTGAGAGGCTCTGTGTCTTCATAGCAGGCTTGTCTGTGCCTTTTCCAAGCTAAAAACTAGGCTTGGAGTCCCTTTAATAAGTTGCCACAAACATTTAGGAGAAATTAACAAAATGCTCGACGCTTTTTCTAAACTCGTTGACCAAGCTGACAGAAAAGGTGCATACCTGAGCGTAGACGAAATCAATGGTCTTTCGTCAATGGTTTCTGATAGTAACAAGCGATTGGATGTGGTTAACCGATTGACTGGAAACGCTTCCAGCATTGTGGCGAATGCATATCGCGCTTTAGTGGCTGAAAATTCTCAAGTATTCAATCCCGGTGGTGCTTGCTTCCACCATCGCAACCAAGCGGCTTGTATTCGCGATTTGGGCTTCATTTTGCGCTATGTCACTTACTCCGTACTCGCCGGAGATGCCAGCGTGATGGATGATCGCTGCTTAAACGGCTTACGTGAAACCTACCAAGCGTTGGGTACTCCAGGAAATGTGGTTGCTTCAGGTATCCAAAAGATGAAGGATGCTGCTATTTCAATCGCTAATGACTCCAATGGCATCACCAAGGGAGATTGCAGCCAACTGATGTCCGAAGTCGCTAGCTACTTCGATCGCGCCGCCGCCGCTGTTGCCTAAGCTAACGTAGCATTTACACCAACGTTTTTTAACGCATTTTTCGTACAAACCCGGCAATATTTAGGAGATAAAGACAACTATGAAAACCCCTTTGACTGAAGCGATTGCAGCCGCAGACGTTCGCGGTTCCTACCTCAGCAACACCGAAATGCAAGCTGTATTTGGTCGCTTCAACCGTGCCAAAGCTGGTTTAGAAGCAGCCAAAGCCTTCGCTCAAAACGGCAAAAAATGGGCAGAAGCTGCCGCCAATCATGTCTATCAAAAATTCCCCTACACTACCCAAATGCAGGGTCCTCAATATGCCTCAACCGCCGAAGGCAAATCCAAGTGTGTGCGGGATATCGACCATTACCTACGTACTATTTCCTACTGCTGTGTAGTAGGTGGTACGGGGCCTTTGGATGAATACGTTATTGCTGGTTTGAACGAATTTAATAGTGCTCTTGGCTTGTCTCCTAGCTGGTATGTTGCAGCTCTAGAATTCGTGCGCGACAATCATGGATTATCCGGTGATGTAGCGGGTGAAGCTAACATTTACCTCAACTACGCTATCAATGCTCTGAGCTAATTTCCCTTTTTGGGTCTGAGGACTAGGTAAGTGTTGATTTCGATGAACATTCTCCTATCACTTAGACCCAAATTGATTAAAAAAGTCAAGAAAGAAAACGTTTTTTAATGGTATAACCCATGACAGTCAAAGAACGCTTTGGAATTAGCGAGTTTACAACCCAAAAAGTGGAACTGCGTCCTAATTGGACGGAAGAAGATTTGCAACAAATATTCCGTGCTGCCTATCAACAAATATTTGGCCGCATTGGCGTTTATGGTAGCAAACGCTTTGCCAGCGCTGAATCTTTGTTACGCAACGGTAAAGTCAACGTGCGGCAATTTATTGAAATTTTAGCGAAATCTGAATTTTATCAAGAACGCTTTTTTTTCAATAACTCTCAAGGCCGTTTTATTGAGTTGAACTACAAGCATTTATTGGGGCGGGCTCCTTACGATCAATCGGAGATTGCTTATCATGTAGACCTCTATGCTTATAAAGGCTACGAGGCTGACATTGAATCGTATCTTTACAACGCAGAGTACGATAGTGCATTTGGTGATTACGTCGTCCCCTATTATCGGGGATTTAATTCAATTCCAGGTATGAAAACTGTTGGATTTAACCGACTTTTCACCATTTATCGGGGTGATGGCAATAGCGATAATGCTCAGTATGGGGGTAGAAATTCTCGCTTACGGTGGAACATCTCGAGAAATTCTTCTAATACGATTGTTCCTCCCACTGCGGCCAGAAATATGATGGCATTTAGAGCACCGGGAGAAGGCACTTTACAAAGTGTACCGACACGAGGCGATAGCCGCATATTCCGCATTGATGTAATTCAGGGAGGACTGGGGACAAAAGTACCAGTGCGTCGGAGTAAGCGGTCTTATACGGTATCTTACGAGCAACTTTCTCGCAAATACCAAGAAATCCACAAAAGTGGCGGAAAAATCGTCAATATTCAACAAGTTGCCGGAACTTAATCCGGTTTAATTTGGGATTTTGGATGTGAGGGTTTTGAATTATATACTCAATGCCTATCTATAATTTGGTAGGCATCAATAGAGGTTTTAATTCAGAATTCGCAATCCAAAATCCTCCGGGAAATTTTATTATATTTTTAACTGATACACCTATAAAAACAATCTAAAACCTTATGACAACAGCTTCTCCTCCTGAACCGATTCTTTCTCCAGAATCGGCGATCGCAGCTTTAGAGGATTCAGATAACCAAATTCGCTATTATGCAGCTTGGTGGTTGGGAAAGCATCAAGTTCAGTCAGGTTGTGAGGCGCTATGCAAAGCACTTAAAGATGAACGCTATCGCACTGTTGCTGGAGGTTATCCCCTACGTCGTCAAGCGGCACGTGCATTAGGACAATTAAAAAATCCTCGAGCTGTACCAGCCTTATTAGAAACCCTAGATTGTGAAGATTTGCGCCTCCGAGAAGCCGCCATTCAAGCATTAGCAACTATTGGAGATACTCGTGCTATACCTGGGTTACTTTATCTTCTCCAATCTAGCCAAGAGCAACCTTATGAAGTTTTGATTGAAGCATTAGGAACGTTCAATGTTTGGCAAGCTCGTCCACTTATCGAACCATTCCTCCAGCATTCTTCTGAACGGGTTCAATGTGCTGCAGCTCGATATTTTTATTTATTAACTCAAGAACCTGAGTACATTGAACGAATTGTTAAAAATTTAAGTCATGAAAATATGTATTTACGTTGGTCGGCGGCGTTTGATTTAGGTGCAATTGGACATTTAGAAGCTGCTCGGGCAATTATTGAGGCAAAGCTTGCGAATAGTTTAAAATTGCTGAATTTGAAGCGGATTTTAGAAGCAGTTTTAGAGAGTGACCAATTAGAGGAATCTGATAGGCGTAAAAAATCCCAAATTTTACTCTGTGCAATTGATGATTTATTAATTAAACTTTAGTTTAAAGATGGATGCACTTCAGAAGAACAGTAACCATACTTCCTCCAATTCAGATACAGTTCGATTAATCGAACAATTACATCAATCTTCAACTCCAATTGATGCCTTAGCCGCAATTCGAGGATTAGCTAATAGTGGTACAAAGACGGCAATTCCCGATTTAATTAAAGTTTTGAGCCATCACCATCCCTCGGTTCCGACGGTAGCAGTTGAAGCGTTAGTACAGCTTGCACCCGATAGCGTAGAACCTTTAATCACCGCTTTTCGTGCTTCTCGCGATCATGGAGTTCAAGCCTACATTGTTCAAGCTTTAGCGACAATTGGGGATGCTAGAGCGATCGATTTATTAATTGAAGTCGTGGGTGTGGATGTTGCCAACCACTGTCAGGGGAATGTGCGGCGAGTGGCAGCACGAGGTTTAGGTAAAATAGGCAGTACAGCAAACGATTCTCAGATTACTCAAAAAGCAGTTGAAAAATTGACATGGGCGTTGTTTAATGCTGAAGATTGGGCGCTTCGTTATGCCTCGGTGATTTCATTGCAAGAAATTGCAACGGCTGAAGCGATCGCAGCTTTGCAACAGGCACTCTCGCAAGAACCCGATAAAGTCGTGCAAGCTCGTCTTAATACAGCATTAGGCCATTAAATATTACTGTCTGTTCGGTATTATTGTCCCAGCATAATTAAGTGAAAAACCATGCTGCGACTCTATGATTTTTTACCATCAGGCAATTGCTACAAAATACGTCTTTTATTGACTCAACTCGACATTCCTTTTGAGCGAGTGGATATCAATATCGTCGAAGGTAAGAGCCGAACTCCAGAATTTTTAAGCAAAAACTCAAATGGTCGCGTTCCCGTTTTAGAAATTGAACCGGGTAAATTTCTATCAGAATCTAATGCTATCCTATTTTATCTGAGCGAAAGTACCCCGTTTTTCCCGAGGGATATTTGGCAACAGACGCAAGTATTGCAATGGTTATTTTTTGAACAATATAGCCATGAGCCGTTTATTGCAACGTCCCGATTTTGGATTTCGATTTTAGGTAAGGCGGATGAGTATCAGGATGCACTCAATCAAAAACGTGAACCTGGATATGCCGCACTTAGGGTTATGGAACAACACTTAACCGAGCACAGGTTTTTGGTGGATGAATGTTATACCATTGCCGATATTGGATTATTTGCCTACACGCACGTAGCTGATGAAGGAGGGTTTGACCTAGATGGGTTTCCGGCCATTCGGGATTGGATAGAACGCGTCAAAACTCAGCCTCGATATATTGGTATCTCCCAAGCCTAAATCTAGAAGCTATGGGAGTAGAAGCTATAATTAAGTAATGTAAAGTTGTCTATCAAAAATCAGCATTAGAATTCATGGTCTTATTCGGATTTGGTAAAAAGCTCAGCCTACCTACTCCAGAGCAGGCATTACCGGGACGGAAAGAAGCAATGTCGGTTCCCGCCGATCACTATGTCAATGGGAATCCTCTAAAACCCCCGTATCCCGATGGATTGGAAATGGCGATGTTTGGCTTAGGATGTTTTTGGGGAGCCGAACGCAAATTTTGGCAATTAGATGGTGTGTTTGTCACCGCAGTGGGATATGCCGCCGGAGTTACACCAAACCCCACTTATCAAGAAGTCTGTTCAGGGATGACGGGACACAATGAAGTGGTGCGCGTTGTATTTGACCCCAAGGTAATCAGTTACGAAGACCTATTGAAAGTCTTCTGGGAAAGCCATAACCCAACCCAAGGTATGCGCCAAGGTAATGATGTTGGCACTCAATATCGTTCAGGAATTTATGTCTATTCCGAGAGCCAAAAGCAGCTCGCTGAAGCCTCAAAAAAAGCTTATCAGCAATCGTTAAAAGCAGCCGATTACGGAGAGATTTCAACTGAAATTATCGAGGCTCCGGAGTTCTACTACGCAGAAGCCTATCATCAGCAATACCTTGCTAAAAACCCTAATGGATATTGTGGTTTAGGGGGTACGAAAGTCTGCTATCCAGCAAAAACAACTACTTAAGATGAATGTCGTGACTTAGGCGTTTGTAGTCAGCACTGTCTTGGCTTCTAGGACTAAAGTGCGGACTACGAACCTATGTTATTTCGTTGTGAAGTGAGTGAGTTGGTTGAGGAATTAGAGTAAATTTTGAGCGTTCTTGCGTTTTCCCAACCTACGGCTGCGATAGCATCAAGTGAATGGATTGAGCAACGAAATGCCACAATCCTCAAAATCGCGAGTGTTTCGCGTTACCAGAGTGAGTTGATACAGATAAGCAGTAGCTGCTATCAGCATATCTGCCTGAGTACGAGGTTTACCTTGTATTCGCAAACGGCCTCGCAATTCGCCTGAATAATGAGCAATATCAGCAGTAATTGGGATAACTTGGCAATAATTTTTTAGGAACTCCTGAAACCAGTTTTGTACTCTGGTATTGGGTTTTGATGCCAAGCCGTAAGCAATTTCTTCCAAGGTAATTACACTTAACGAGATTGATGAAACCTGAGTACTCTACTTTAATACCCCTGGATTAGGTTGGGGACGTGCCAGTTCGCTGATAATATTGGTATCACAAAGAATTGTCACAGAAACTATCAACAAAAGGATTGAAACGATCCTCGCGAGGAGGGATTTCCAAGGTATAGTTTTCCTCTGCACAAAGCTGACGCAATTGAGAAAAGGCATCTGCTAGGGAGGGTTTGCGCTGTTGTTGCTGCCAAGCTAGGAAATCCTCAAAGAGTTCGGCTTCCACAACGGCTGCTACCAGCTTGTCGTCATTGTAAATCAGTTGAGGTTCTGAAACGGCAGCACTCATGAGTTCAGAGAATTTCTGCTGGGCTTCCTCGATTTTCCAGTTCATAGGGTTCTAATCCTATCTACTCTTGGTTTGTAATTACATCCTAAGTGAGATTTGGCGATCGCTTCTCAGTCTAAGCTGTTCGTCATTTAAACCTTATTGTCAATAATTGCGAAATCCTTGTAGTGCGACCATCTTGGTTGCTAATTATACCTAATTTAAATGCCTAACAGCTTAGCTGATTTAAAAACTGCGATCGCGCTTAGAGAAGAGAACTCTACACTAGAGACATTGAGGTTAGAAATTCCCCATGCCTGTGCCGGAAACAAACCAACAAACAGCAACACCTGCATCCAGTCTCTACGAAACCGATTTCTACGCCTGGACGATTGAACAAGCATCTTTACTTCGCAAACATCAGTGGAGTGAACTTGACTTGTTCAATCTAATTGAGGAGATTGAATCGTTGGGGAAACAGCAACGTCAGGAACTGCGAAATCGGTTGAGTGTGTTGATTGGACATTTACTCAAATGGGAGTACCAATCCTCAATGCGTAGCCGGAGTTGGTTGGCAACAATTCGGGTGCAGCGTCGTGATACGTTGCGGTTACTTAAAGATAACCCAAGCTTAAAGTCTTACCTTGAGGATGCATTGCTGGAAGCCTACGAGAATGGCAGAGATTTAGCAATGGGAGAAACTGATTTACCAGAGGAAACTTTTCCGAAGATGTGTCCTTACAGTTTGACGGAAATTTTAGACAGTAGCTTTTATCCTGGGGAACCGAGTGAGTTGGTTGGGGAATTGGAGTAGATATGTAGATATTAGGTTTTCTGCTGATAATCGCTTGTTAAAATAACCCTCTTTTGTCATTAAGGGAGATTTTGACGAATTTGCCTTGTTTCAGCTCACGAAAAATTAAACTTAGACCTCAAAGCGACAAAAGAGGGATAAGATACAAGCCTAGCCTATCAGACACGAAGCTTGCTGTTGATAAAAATTGTTTCTATTAGTTATTGCTTTCAACTAGAGCAGCAGTAGATGCCGCATTAGCATTAGATAATTCTGACGTTTTTTCAGGTACTTGCCCTTGAATGAGTTTAGTAATGTGTGACACTGAAGACCCTATAAAATAGGCACTCCCTAAAACAATTAAGGTACTACCTATAATAACTCCTATCAAAATATCTACATCATCGATATCATCTTTATTCTGGTTGTTATAACCCACAAATTCTTGATTTATCTCTATAACACTCCCATCAAAATTAAAATTTCCTGCCTGAGCTGGAGCCGGGTTAACTATTATATTACTAACGATTAAAAATAAAATTGCTAGTAATGTTACCTTTAGCATTTTAAAAGTTTTAAACATAGGTTTTAAAAGTTGTTGCCATCTTGTTTGCAAGCTCATAGGATTTCTCTCAATAATTAGTTCTGCAATCACTTCAATGCTTATTACACGTTACATAGCAAATATCTTGCATTAACTCACCTCTACTATGAGTATCAACGACTGATGCTTACGAGCCTACGGGAAAAACACGGAATTTGTTTTTAAGAAGGCTCAAAAAATTCCGTGTTTATACGGAATCGCACTCGTGTTAAACCACTTCGCAATTATTTATGCAAGCGACATACCAACAACTATAAGCGCTCCAGTTTCAGGATCTCTTCGATAAGTGGTTCGTACACCATTCTTTACTTCATCGAAAAACTCTGATGTTTGCTGATTGTATACAGTTTGATGACCAATGGCAGTATTACCACTGTTTACCTGTACTCCAGAATTATCATTTTTGAATTCTTGAACAGTACCAATACCCTGAACAGGTTTATTAGAACGTGTGTGTTCACCCCTAGAAATCGCAGCTAATAGTGATTTCTTATACTCCCGTAGCTCTGCTTGAGTAATACCTTTACTTTGGCTTGTACTACTGTCATATTCGTCATGATGCTCAAAGCACAGATACACTAGGTTAGCCTCATCCGGATTCGATGAATCCTGATCAATGTGGGCAATCTGCCCCTTCTTGCGAGTGAAATCCCCTTCAAAACCGAAACATAATGCACATCTCCGTGCAGATGCCAGGAGTATATTCATTTCCACTTGTGGTGGAATCGGCTTTCTATTTCCCATATTTGACGGCTTAGTGCAGCTTAACAGCAGAGTTTACGACAGTAAACATCTCATACATCGTAACCCAAGCGATCTCAAAGCAGTAGGTATCTCTCAATCGCAGTATAGTGTGATCGTACTTCAGCAGCTAACGGCACACTTGAGCCGTGGCAAACAACCTTGAACTCAATCATTTTGGGCTTTCTTCCATTCGCTCCAACGAAGTGCTGGGCTGGCTTTTGAGACAAGAGCTTTATTTTTATACTGCATAACCCTGATCAGAAACCGTAGAGCCTCATTGACTGCTTCAGCATTAGGAAAGATCTCTGCAACATCAGGCTCTAAGCATACAGTTGTCCCACCAAAACTCTTCCGTCTAGGGCCTAACTTTCTGACTCGTAGACTCTTTAAATCATATTCTGACCGCAGATCATCTTCCATTTCTGGCTTAACCCTCTTCATAAGCTTCTCGTTCCGCTCGTGTTACTTCTCTTACACTTCAACCCAACGTCAACCAGCCAAAAACCTGCTCCACAGTAAGTTCTAACTCAACTCCATTCAAGATTGGTAACGGTGTAGCTCCTGTCAACAATTCCACTCGCTGACCAGGAAAAATGACCAGGATGCTTGCTTCTTCTGGATCGATTAACCATCCTATCTCGGTGCCATGACGCGAACAATGAAGCAACTTACCAAGGACTTTAGTTTGTCTTTGATCTGGGGAAAGAATTTCTACCACCCAATCGGGATGTGTTTCAAAACGGTTTGCAATTTGACCTGATGGTTCTAACGGGATTCTTTCCCACCGAAACACAGCAATATCAAGGACAGTTGAATCACCCCCAAAAGTGCAGCGTAATTCTGGAAAGGCTAAAGCAATTTTTTTAGGTTTAGCAACTTTATTGATAGCCTCGCATAATTCAAACTGAATTAAACTATGCTTACCTTGAGGCATTGGCTTCTGAATAATTTCTCCATTGATAAACTCTGATGCTGGTTTGGTTTCTGGGAGTTGGAGGAACTCCTCTAAGGTCAGGGTTTGAGCAGCAGTAGTCATCGTGTTCTTCACGGCTAGAATTAGCGGCGATCGCTACCTTTCTTTAAACTATATCTCTACAGCATGAGCTTAAACTAACCGTTTGCTAAAGCTTTGGTTAACTCTCCTCATCTGTACCCAGCTCAGGTAAGAACTCATCATCTATTACTTCCGCCAACTCATAAGAACACTGCACCGGGAAAGTTCCTAATGGTAAACCCGTTTCAGCTTTAGCTTGCTTAACTGCTTCTGTATAACATTCAGCAAAGATGCTCTCAAGATAAGGTTTAAGACTGGGAGATTCTTTCAAGGCTTTCTTAATACGCCTGCGATGCTCAATAATACTACCTTCCCAACTGCCACTTCTTTGCTCAGGTTGATATTCCCATTTAAGTAAGTGAAGGAGAACTACAATCAAGTTGCTCTCTAAACTTCTCCGTTCACTCCTCCCCATATCCTCGATTTCCTCAATCAGATTCTCCCAATCCACATCTGCATAGTCCTGACTCCGCAATTTTTCTACAGTCGTTTCTATCCATCGCAGGTAATCTGTTTCATATAGAGTTTTGTGAGCGGACTGACTAGGAATCATAGCAGTTTCCAGAGAGGATTTTTTTGACATCAACTAGGCAAGGAAATCTAGATTTTCTACATTTTAGTCCGTGCGTCAACGTGGCAACTCCTTGGGAACATTGCCCTCTACTCAACACCGAACTCAAGGATGATATTTCCTACAAACTCAGATCTTGCACCAGTCGCAAGAATCCGCCAGGGGTTTAAACCCCTGGCT
>CAZPRJ010000096.1:0-26899 GCA_964588805.1 uncultured Microcoleus sp.
AAAAGACTGTTCTACCATTTTTTTGGGCGCGGATTATATTTCGGACAGGTCTATTAGGAATTATCACTGACTGACCACCGTTTTTGCCAATGAGACGTGGGTTCTAGAGAAGATTGTTGTTGCTCAGTCTGACGCCGTTGTACAATCACGGAGGCGCGATCGCATAATTGAGGGTCACGTAAAGGAATGGCAGCACGCGTCTGCAAATGTTCCAGCGATCGCAACGGCAACAGAGGCAAATCAGATGCCTCAAAACTTGCTACGGTTCCCGGTTGTCGTCCTCCTAAAGGAGGAGTTTGGCCAATCTTAAATCCGGCGGCCATTAAAGCACTACGAACCGATGCGGCACAAGAATAGGTGGCAATTTTTACCGTCGGACTAGAACAAAGCGCCAACTGTTGAAAGAATTCTACTGTCCATAATTGAGGACAGCGACGGGGAGAAAATGGATCGAGAAAGATGGCATCCGACTGAAAACCCGATTGCTGTACCTGTTGGATGGTTGTTCTGGCATCACCGAGAAGCAATTGTGCCTTGATACGATCAGTTTGAATGGCACAAGAAGTGGCGAAGTCTTTTAGGAGTTGGGGAATAGGTGGACTCCAACTATTGAGTAAATCGTGGGCGATCGCAGTTTTGGGTACACTTAAGTCTAATTCCAATGCCATCAATTCCACCCGACAGTGAGGATTAGTAGACCAAATCACCTCTAAGGCTGCGGCCGTGTTGTAACCTAAACCATAACAAACATCTAATAATCGAATCACAGGTTGTTGGGCTTTCTCTGCAATCTGACAAGGCTGTGTAAACTTCACCAACGCTTCTTCTTTCGCCCCTTGGGTACTGTGAAAGTATTCACTAAATTCCGCAGAAAAGAACGTGAACGAACCATCAGCCGTTGGCTGTGGCGTGAAGTCGTTAGTCTGTTGCATGGCTTAAGCAGTTTGTAGTCAGCGCTCAATTCGCTCCATCGCTTACTAGGAAACTAACACAGATTAACCTGCATAAGTTGCCTAGCACTCAGAGATAAATACCCCTGTCACAGCTTTCCAGTGAGATTTTACAAACCTCAATACAAAAGTCTCTTACCTTTGCTCAAAATGGAGCTAGCTGCATCCGCCTACAGAGGTAAGTTTCAGCTAATTGATAAAAAATAACTCTAAAATCACAAGGGTGTTAAATGATCTGTGGTATCTTAGGGCGTAGTTATTCAGCAAAGCCTTGTATGAGCAAGGTTAAGGCAGTGTTTACCCTCCGGGTATCAAGGCAAGTGCATCATCGATTCAGACTCAGTGGGGCAAGCCGGCCGACTGAGAAAAATGCTAATGAGCAATTATTAGAAGATAGCAAGGATGTGCTGCCCAAAAGCGGTTGGTATCAGCAAGGATTGGGGCTAGGAATAGCACTGGCTTTAGGTTTGGGTGGCGCGATCGCATTTTCTCATCAGAAAGCTTGGGCTCAAAACATTACTACCGATGGCACCCTCGGCCCTGCTCAAACACTAACTGGCCCCACATACAACATTGCCCCAGAACTAGGCCAAACGGTTGGCAGCAATCTCTTTCATAGCTTTGGCATATTTAACCTTAATGCGGGTGAGGAAGCCAGATTTAACAGCCCTGATGGTATCAGAAATATCCTGGCACGGGTGACGGGAGGTCAGGCATCTTTGATTGATGGTCTGATGCTTACCGAAAGTTTGGATGTCAATCTCTTCTTCATTAATCCTTACGGAATTTTATTTGGCCCCAATTCCTCTCTTGTTGTCGGTGGACAGACAGGAAGAGGTGCTTTTGTCGCGACAACCGTTGATGCGATTAGCTGGCCTAATGGTAGCCAGTTTAGTGCAACAAATCCAGGAGATGCCAATAGCTTACTTACTTTAGTAGGTGATCCAGGAGGGTTTCTTTCTTCGGCCAGGACACCGCAGCCCATCGTAAACTTAGGGGGTACGCTGGAAGTTTTCGACCAACAGAGCCTGCTGTTATTAGGCGGTGATGTTACCTTGAGTGGGGGTGAAGTGAGTGCCCAAGGCGGACGAGTCGAGATAGCTGCGATCGCTGGAGCAGGGGAAGTACAACTACAAACAACGGATAGCGACTTTCTGAGTTTACAACTTCCTGCCAATGTAGCCCTTGCCAACATTACTCTAACCAATGCTGCCACAATTGATGCGTCCACGACAGGCGATGTAGCTGCCGGTGATATTTCTATCCAAGGGGGTTCAGTATTCCTCCTAGATGGCAGCCAAATCACTAGCCGAGGTGAAAATGATATTACTGATGATTTCGGTGTTATTGAAGTTGCAGCCTTAACTGGATCGGTTGTGATTAATAATAATTCCCTGCTAAGTACAACAAACTTCGGTACTGGATTTGCAGGAGATATTAGTATTAGTGCGGCTGAACAAGTTGCTATTAACCAAAGTTCTGTTTTTAGTAGAGGAAATCTCGGACGCATCTTCATTGGTCAATCCAGCAATTATGCTTCTTTTTCACCTAGGATTGTTGCCCTTGATAATGCAACGATAAATACGAATGCGTTTGGTTCCGCTGTTGCTGGAGGTACAAGAATTACCGCCAGTGAATTGATTTCTTTGTCTAATGGTAGCGAAATTACTAGCAGCAGTGAAAACGATGCTTCGGATAACGGGGATGACTTTGGCTTTGTCCGACTCGCCGCTACTCAAGGCTCGGTTGTTTTGAATAACTCGATTCTGAGTGCGACAAATACTGGTGATGCTTTTGCCGGAGATATAACGATTAGTGCCCGCGACCAGGTTTCTATCATAAATGACAGCCGGATTTTTAGTGAAGGAAATTTTGGACGCATTCTGATCGGTCAAACCAATGCTTATGACGACTCATTTTCTCCTAGAAATGTAGGAATTGCTGACTCATTTCTTTCTACAAGCAATCAGGGCATCGATGAACGTGCCGGGAATATCGGTATTGATGCGATAGATAGCATTTCAATGGCGAGAAGTTCTATTGATAGCATTACCACTAGTGAAGGCGAAGCCGGCAATATCTTCCTACGAGCCAATGGCTTAATAGTCTTAACCGACAACAGTTTTATTCGTGCTGATACTAATGGCTCAGGGGAAGGGGGTAATATCGCTCTCCAAACTCAATCCTTACTAATTAATGGTGGGTCTGAGGTACTTGCTCGAACCTTTGGAGAAGGAGACGCCGGCGATATTGAAATTTATCCCATCGACCCCAATGCTCCTTCCTCTGTAACTTTATCGGGAGTAGCTCCCTTCACTGCCCTGATTCCTACTTCAGATGGAACTGATTTGGTGCCCAATGGCGGATATTCTAGTGGGGTATTTGCCACAAGTGAGGACAATGCTACGGGAGCCGGTGGGAATATCTTCATTAATACTGATGCATTGAGGATTGAGAATGGAGGCGTTGTCAGTGCTCGCACCCGCAGTAATGCTCTAGGCGGTAATATCGAGATTAATGTCAACACGCTTGAGGTTTTGAGCGGCGGACAAATTCTCACAACGGCCTTCGAGGACGGAACTGCTGGTGGAATTGAGGTGAACGCTACAGGTGGTGTCACTCTGGCAGGCTTTGACCCCACCTTTTATGACCGATTTGACCAAATGAGGGATGCTTTTATTGCTGCCGGATATAGTGAGGAGGACGCACAGGAGAGGACTGAATTCACAATCGATCCCACGAGTCCGTTTAGTGGCCTACAGTCTCAGGCATTAGGCCGTAATAGCCAGGGTGGTGGAGATATTGTGATCAGGGCTGCATCACTTTCGTTGATTGATGGTGCTCGCATCAGTGCTGATACCTTTGGAACGGGTAATGCAGGAGATATTGATATTCATGTCCGTGATGATGTCACACTTTCTGGACTTGTTTCTTTAATACGGAACGGTGAGAGTTTTCTCTCTAGTAGCTCGATTTCCAGCGAAGTGGGAAATACAGCCGAAGGAGTTCGGGGTGGCAATCTTAGTATTGCAGCCCGTTCATTATTTATGGCTGATCGCAGCACTGTGGGGGTAGGCACCTTTGGGGTAGGAGATGCCGGAGATATATCGATTCAAGTGACTGATTCGGTGGCTTTATCCGATATAAGTTCGATTAGAAGCAATGTCGAGCAGGGTGGAGTTGGCAGAGGTGGCAACATTCTCCTCGAAGGGCGATCGCTCACCCTAAATAGTGGGGGACAAATCGGTGCAATTGTTTTTCGCGAGGAAAATAATCAACGAGGTGGAGAAGGGCAAGCTGGAGATATTACTGTAAACACCTCAGATTTTGTCACGATTTCTGGTGAAGCAGAAGACCCTTTCAATCCTGGGCAGTTCTTCGGGAGTGGAATACTGGCTAGTACCGAACAAGGAGCGATCGGCCCTGGAGGAACTGTGACTGTGAACACCAATAACCTATCCATTAGGGATCAGGGTTTTATCACGGCTGAAACCCGCAATGCTAACAACGCCGGTAACGTTTTTCTCAATGTTGGTAATAGGCTAACAGTTGAAGATGAAGGCCAGGTAACCGTTCGGGGTACGAGTACAGGTGATCCAGGCAACTTGAATGTGATAGCCGGCAATATCTATATGAATCGAGGCGGTAGATTTCTGGCTACTAGTGCTTCGGGTCGAAATGCCAATATCAATGTACAAGTCACTGATACAGTTGAAATGCGTCGTGGCAGCGAAATTAGCACCGAAGCCTTTAACGATGGCAGTGGTGGCAACATCAATATTAGGGCAGGCAATATAATCTGGGCTGTCCTCCCTGAAAACAGTGATATTGTTGCCAATGCCTTTGAAGGCCCGGGCGGTAATGTCACGGGTACAGCACAAGGGATATTTGGCTTCCGACAGGCAGGGCGAGTGCGGACTCCAGAAAGTGAGTTTCTGGCTAGTTCTCAATTAAACATCGATGGTACGGTCGAACTCAATACACAAGAGAGACTAGTACAACCTTTACCTATTGATATTGTGGATGCTCCTAGATTAATTGACCGTCGCTGTACTCCAGCTAGAAAGTCAGACGCTAGCAGTTTTACCTCCACCGGACGTGGAGGGATACCCTCTAACCCCAACGACACCCTACAAAATGAATCGGTCAACACCCCATGGGTAACACCGAATCCCACCCCAGACAATAACACTCCACAGGACTCCTCCGCTCAGCCCGAACCCATCGCACCCTCCACCCCCCGCACCTCACAAAAGCCTGTTCTTGTAGAAGCTCAAGGCTGGATGTATGGTTCTAAGGGTGAAATAATTCTCACAGCTCAAACCTCAACCGCGACACCAAACAGTCCTTCATTGCTGCCCTCAGCATCCTGCAATGGTAATTAAAATGCGCCAGAGTCAAAACTTGTCTCTCTTGCCGTTGAGTCTATTGGTTCTCACCTGTGGCTGGAAAGTTGGTTCGGCCAGCGCACAGACAGTGGATTTACTGCCCTCTGTACCTGTTTCCACTTCGGATTCTACTGACTTGACTAGTGAACTGCTTTGTTCTACCGTTGAGTGTTCCTCGTTCCTAGCTAAGAACCGTCAACCCTCAACAGACAATCAACCTAACCTTGTCTTCCCACCTGTTGACGAAACAGACACGAAGGAAAAGGACACGGAGATAGAAAAACACGGTGACGCGGAGAATTTTTCTGCAACAACATCCCCAAGTCCTGTTGTTGAAGGACACCCCGCCCTACTTCGTGTTAGCAAAACGGGGCGTAGCCGGGACGATAATTCGCCGTTCACGGTTCATAGTTCATTACTCATTGCAATGAACAATACGCAATCAACAATGAACAAAACGGCTGGCGGCATTCCTCCCTACCCTACCCAAAATGGGGATTCCAGCCGTTTTAATGTTGAGCAAGGGCAAGCCCAACCTTGGCCGATGGAGATGGCTCAAAATCCCAATCCAGGCCGACAAGTCCCTACCTTTCCCATCCCGCTACCCCAACCCTTACCGTCTCCAGACTCGCCATCCGTTCCCAGCAATATCCAAGAACCTCCCTCCCAAACCCCTCAAGAGGCACCTCCCCTTAATCCCCTGCCACCTCCAGAACAGTTACTACAACCTCAGAGTGTACCTGACTCCCCCGAACCCATACCGGGGAAAGTTCCGGACAGGATTACCGTGACTGAGTTTAGGTTTGAAGGCAATACGGCGATTAGTGATGCAGAATTAGCTGAAGCGACGAAGGAATTTATAGGTAAACCGATTTCCTTTGCCGAACTGTTTCAAGCTCGTTCTGCAGTCACTCAACGGTATATTGAGCAAGGATACATTACCTCCGGTGCTCTGATTCCTCCCCAAACCCTAGAGGATGGTATTGTCACTATTCAGGTGGTGGAAGGGTCGTTAGAAGAAATTAATGTATCGGGGACTCGACGGCTTAACTCTGATTATGTGCGATCACGTATTGCCCTAGCCACCTACAAACCCCTCAATCGCGAACGCCTCCTAGAAGCCTTACAATTACTGCAACTCAACCCCCTGATTCAAAACATTTCAGCCGAACTTGCTGCAGGCACTCAACCGGGTTCGAGTGTATTGGAAGTTACCGTGAGTGAAGCGGACACCTTAAGCGGTCTAATCTCAATCGATAATAACCGTGCTCCTAGTGTGGGGACGGTTAACCGTCGAGTTCAAATCACAGAAGCCAATCTCTCCGGGGCAGGAGATACCATCAGTCTTGGTTACAGCAACACCGATGGTAGTAATGGCATTGATTTCAGCTATACCTTACCCATTAACGCCCGCAATGGAACGCTGAGATTCAGCTACGGTACAACCTCCAGCGTGGTTATTGAGTCTCCCTTTAATAGACTTGACATTAATGCCAGTTCGCGCTACTACGAATTGACCTTACGTCAACCTTTGGTGCAAACTCCAACGGAAGAATTCGCCATTGGTTTAACTGCATCCCGTCAGGAAAGCGAAACCTCGGTATTAGAAATCCCCTTCCCCTTGTCCTTAGGCGCAGATGACGAAGGACGCACTCGCATTTCAGCCCTACGGTTTTTTCAAGAATGGACGAAACGCAATAGTCGGGAAGTACTCGCTGCTCGCTCTCAATTTAGTGTCGGACTCAATACCCTGAGTTCTACTATTAATGAACAAGCCCCAGACAGTCGCTTCTTCTCCTGGCGAGGGCAAGCCCAATGGGTGCGCTTGTTGGCACCGGAAACCTTATTCCTCATCCGAGGTGATGTTCAACTTGCCGATAGGGCACTAGTTCCATTAGAACAAATCGGCTTAGGCGGTCAACAAACCATCCGAGGTTATCGCCAAGACTTACTTTTAACCGATAATGGCGCGTTAATCTCAGCCGAGGTGCGCGTCCCCGTGCTACGACTTCCTCAATGGCAAACACTTGTACAACTCGCCCCATTTGTGGATTTGGGGGGAGGTTGGAACCGAGAGGGTAGACCCGACCCCGACCCTAGCTTTCTAGCATCGTTGGGTTTGGGTTTACAGTTGCAAGTTAGCAATTACCTCTCCGTTCGTTTAGATTACGGTATTCCACTCGTATCAGTTTCTTCGAGTGAACGCACATGGCAAGAAAGCGGTTTTTATTTTTCCATCGTCGCTACTCCTTTCTAAAATCCCAAAGGAGAAGCAAGGGTCATTTTATCTCCAGTCGGCGGACTCAGGCCAGGCTGGTGTTAGGTGTATTGTTTATTGGTGCTTGGTTAATCACCCAAGTTTTAACTACATTCTGGGATGCCAATAGGTTGCCAGTTTCGGCTCAACAACCTAGTGTAGCCCTTGAAGGACACCCTGCCTTACAAGATGGGGATTCGCCGTTCATGGTTCATGGTTCATGGTTCATTGCAATGAACAATCAACAATCAACAATGAACAAAACGGCTGACGGCATTCCTCCCCACCCTGTCAGAGATGGGGATTCCAGCCGTTTTAAGGTTGAGCAGGGAATGGATACTCACCTAGCAGTATCCCCAGAAATTAGCAACTCTGGAGTTTCCCTCTCTTTACAACAAGATTCCTCTAATCCCACATCTTTGTTAGAGCGGGGTAGAGTTTTGTATGAGGCGGGAAATTTCTCGGAAGCGGTAGAGGTTTTAAGGACGGCAGTAGAAGCGTTCAAAGCTGAGGGCAATACTCTGCAACAAGCGATGGCGTTGAGTAATCTGGCCTTAGCCTATCAGCAACTGGGTAATTGGAGCGAAGCAGAGCAGGCACTTACTGAAAGCCTCAACCTCTTGCAATCGGGGGAACGTACCAACAGAAACAGCCGCTCCCAAGCACAAATTCTCGCTCAAACCCTCGATATTCAAGGCCGTTTGCAACTCTCCTTGGGACGGGCAGAACAAGCTCTAGAAACCTGGGAAAAAGCGGCCGCTCTTTATGCCCAAATCGGGAATCGAGAGGGTTTAACCTGGAATCAAATCAACCAAGCCCAAGCGCTTCAGAGTGCAGGATTTTATACCCGAGCCTGTAGGACATTACTCAATACTTTAAGCATTGATAGCCCCGATTGTGGCATATCCGAGCAGCAGTTGGAAACGCTCAAAAGTAAACCCGATTCCCTCTCTACGGCGGTGGCCTTACGCAATCTGGGGGATGTCTTGCAACTAGTAGGCGACTTACAACAATCACAGAAGGTGTTAGAACTCAGTCGGGATATCGCTCGACGCTTGCAATCTCCTGAGAATATCAGTGCAGCTTTATTTAGTTTGGGTAATACTGTGCGTGCTCAGCAGACTATTGGTACAGAGGAGCAAACGCGATCGCCCGAAAGTCCTATATCCTTCTATCAACAGGCCGCAGAGCAAGCTACTTCTCCTACACTAAAAATACAAGCGCAACTCAATCAACTCAGCTTGCTCATCGAGAATCAGCAATTTCCACAAGCTCAAGAGTTATGGCCTGAAATTCAATCCCAACTGGATAACTTGCCTCCCAGTCGCGCTGCCGTTTATGCTCGGATTAACTTGGCTGAAAGTTTGATGGAGCTGTCTCCTCCTCAACTTCAGGCGGCTGCACCCATTGTGGCGAAAGCGGTTGACCAAGCAAAAGGCTTAGGCGACCAACGAGCAACAGCCTACGCATTGGGCAATCTGGGGCAGATTTATGAGCAGAGTGGACAACTTAAGGAAGGACAAGATTTAACCGAGCAAGCACTCATCCTTGCTCAAACGATTGATGCACCGGATATCGCCTATCGTTGGCAGTGGCAATTAGGACGATTGCTTAAAGACCAAGGCAAGGAACAAGATGCGATCGCCGCTTATAATTCTGCCATTAGCACCCTACGTTCACTGCGGGGTGATTTAGTCAATATTAATCCGAATGTGCAATTTTCCTTCCGGGAAAGTGTCGAACCAGTCTATCGTCAACTTGTGGAGTTATTGCTGCAACCCCAAGCGGGTGAAGAAAACTTAGGCAAAGCTCGCGATATTATTGAATCTCTGCAATTAGCCGAGCTGGTTAACTTTTTCCGTGAAGATTGCTTAAGTGGTACTCCCGTTCAAATTGATGAAATTGATGCAAATGCGGCGGTGATTTACCCGATTGTTTTACCCGATCGCTTAGAAGTAGTTTTGTCGCTGCCCAATGCTCCCTTGCGTCACTATGCCACTAACTTGCCCCAAGCGGAAGTGGAGAAAGTGTTTACAGACTTACGAATAGCGATCGATCCGAGTGGGATAGCGACTCGAGCGCAAGAAATCAGAAATTTAGAACCCGAACCCAATCCTCAACAGGAAAAATCCAGCGTCAAAAACCTCTATTCCCAAACCCCTGTTCCGGAAACAGACTCGAACTTAGAACCCAAAACAGAAGAGACTGAAATAGACCCAAATCGAGGAATAGGCGTTCAACCTGTAGACTGTAGTAACTCTCGCTCGATTGTGGTTCAACCCCGAAACTGTGCTCAACTGTCTCGACCTCAGGATTACTTGCCACTGGCTCAAAAAACTTATGATTGGTTAATTCGCCCTGGAGAGCAAGCTATTGCCAACAGTGGGGTTAAAACGTTGGTGTTTGTACTCGATGGTCCCCTGTTAAATGTCCCGATGGCAGTTCTTAATAATGGTCAACAATTTTTAATTGAGAATTATGCGATCGCCTACACCCCAGGACTGCAACTGTTGGATACTAAACCTTTAACACGGGGTAAACTCTCTGCCCTCAAGGCCGGCATTAGTGAAGCGCGACAATTGCCGATGCCCAATTCTGAAAAACCTTTAACATTTTCAGCGCTACCTTTTGTGAAAGAAGAATTACTCCAAATTCAGAAGGAGATATCGGGACAAATCTTACTCAATGAAGCATTTACAACCAATGCCATAGAAAACCAGATTGACTCTGTTCCTTTTCGCGTAGTACATTTAGCTACTCACGGACAATTTAGTTCCAATGAGAAAGATACTTTTATTGTCACTTGGGATGACCGGCTGAATGTAAATCAGCTCAATACAGTTCTGCGTACCCGTGAAGAAACAGGCAGAGTTCCGATTGAACTTTTGGTTTTAAGTGCTTGCCAAACGGCTACCGGCGATGAGCGAGCCGCGTTAGGATTAGCGGGGGTTGCTGTTAGAGCTGGAGCACGCAGTACACTGGCTACTCTGTGGTTTGTCAGTGATGAAGCGACTGCGGAAGTCATGACTCGGTTTTATCAAAAATTAACCGATACAAGCATTAGTAAAGCAGAAGCTTTGCGTCTGGCACAAGTTGAACTTTTGCGAGATAGTCGATACCAAAAGCCTTTATTTTGGGCTCCTTATGTTTTAGTCGGAAATTGGCTTTGATTGGGTATTTGTAGAGTCTACAAATTCCATCTTTATACCAATAACTGCAACTCAGTAAACCCACATCTGCGGAATGTGGGTTTTATATTAAAAATGCACCAAACAATTACACCTTCATCATTTGGCGCTTGCTCTATTACAATTTTATCCTCAATTAAATTTGCTTAAATATCTGCGGAATGTGGGTTTTAAGTCCAGTAGAGAATTTGTGCCTTGGGAAAGCGTCGGGCAATCTCACTCTCAAAAAAGTGGCGTAGCGTCTTCATCGTGTTGGTGTCATAGACATACTTAATGCCGCCAAACTTATTGCGCTTAATCACACGACCCGATTCATCTAGATCTAGCTGGCTGTGGGGATACCAAGTCTGCAACACCTCCTTAGAACCGGGTGTAAAACGGTGCGAGATCAGTTCAAAAGTCAAGTCGCAGTCAAAGTCAAGAGCTACACTAATCTGGTCAAACAATTGAGTGTAGTGGTCTTCCCAATCCTCAATTGGCATAATCGGCGCAATTACCAAACCAACCGGATAACCGCCCCCACCCTGCTCATGCGGCAATGCTAACTTCCGCAATGCTCCCAACCGAGCAGCAACCTTCGCCGTACCCCCCTCCAGGCGACCGGATATCGGGGCGGCATTTACACTTACCCGACAGCGTGTATGTCCGTTATGGGGTAAATTTAGCAGCTCATCAACCCCATCAAATTTGGAAACCCAACGTAGATAACCATCTTTGCGGGTGCCAAAGTAACGAATGCATTCAGCTAGGCTGCCTGTCAGATGCTCAATCCCCAACGGGTCAGTGTAGCAACTCACCTCAAAAGAAGTCGCATTGCCAGGACGCTCGTAAGCAGCAAGGTTGTCGAGAATCTGGGGCAGGTTGGCAAAGGCGCGGATTACAGGTGGACCTTGTAAGCTACCGGCAAGATAGCAATATTGACAGTGTGCTGGACAGCCTTGTGCTAAGTGAAACTGCCAATCAGCCGAAGGTGGAATCGGACTCAGCTTGAAGTGGCCAGGCGGTGCAGTCACAACCGCTAATGTGCGTTTAGAAATATCGTAGGTCTCGCGATCGCTCTCTCCCCGCAACCCGGTCAATCGATTGCGCGGCAACTCCTCGACAGGCAAATTGAGTACCTGTACCCGCCTGAGTATCTGCTGTCCCCACGGCTCATCCAGAGCAGCAGGTGTAAACATCACGCGATCGGGCATCCACAATCGTGGTTTTGGGAGAGTAGTCGCTGTTACGGGAACAGAAAAAGTAGGTGAAACCGCAGGAGTGGATAAAGACAAAATTGGTTCTCCACACTTAAAGCTTCCTCTATTGTGGTCTCATCTAGATAGGGTACAACACTTGAAAAGGTGAGGATTGCACCCTATCAGGGGTGGTAGTTGCGCCATAGGGAACCTGACTTTTCACAGTATCCCAAGTAGCGACTCACCAAACATTTTGCACCCTTCATCCCCTTAAGCGTCCTGAACGCAAAATACTCACAATTAACCATAAACCCAAAAAACTGGCAGCCGCAAACAAAACATTACTAATCAATGAAAGCTGACTTGTTCGCGCATTCGTAGAAATAATCGCTGCTCCCATAATCAACGAACCCACCACAATACTAAAAGAGAGCCGATTGGCCGAATCATCCATACTCCGTCGCAAACTATCAATTTCTCGTATACTCAAATTCCACTTTAAAGTTTCCGAAGTTACTCGGTCTAAAAGTAACTCAAACTGACGCGGAGATTGCAATGATAGACTCTTTACATCTAGGGCAGTTCTCAAGATTGTTTGTAAAGGGTTATTCCCAAAAAGTTGACGCCGAAATAAGTCCGTCATCAAGGGTTTAATTTCGTCTAATAAATTAATTTCTGGATAAAAACTACGAGCCACCCCTTCTAAATTAGCTAATGTTTTTGCATACAAACCCATATTACTCGGCAAGCGAATTTTATTGTTCCGAGAAACTTGCAACACCTCATAAAATACCTGACTAAAATTGATTTGCGATAAACTGACGTTGTAATATTTTCGCAACATCCGGTCATAATCATTGGCAAGACCTGACAAGCTCACCGGTTGCCCTGACTCAGACAATTCCAATGTTAATTGAGCACAACGTTGAGCATCCAAATCCACAATTGCCAATAACATTTCAGTCAAAATTTGCTGGGTGCGTGGGTCTAAGCGACCGACCATCCCGCAGTCTAAAATAGCCACACGACCATCATTGAGATAAAACACATTACCCGGATGGGGGTCTGCATGAAAGAACCCATCAATATAAAGCTGTTGAAAGAAGGCACGAAATAATAGTGTCGTGATTTCTCGGCGCTGGGTTAATGCATCCTTTCCCTCTCGCTGTTCAGGTAATTTTGCCAGTAAAATTGGTACACCATCCAACCACTCCAATACCATTAATTTTTTGGTGGTTAAATCCCAATACACCTCAGGTACAACCAATTGTTGAGGGTCAAACCAACGGCTACTGGATAAATTACGGCGGAGTTGGTCAGTATAAGTCGCTTCTTGAGTAAAATCGAGTTCTGCTTGCAAGGCCGTTGTAAACTCATCCGCTAAAGCAATCACATCATAATCCTGCCCAAAGTCCGTAATAGAAACTAACTCCGCTAGACTCTTAATCAAGGCAATATCTTGAGCCACCACGAATTCAATCCCCGGACGCTGCACCTTCAAGGCGACTTCTTGACCTGTTTTTAAAGTAGCACGGTGAGTTTGGGCGATCGAACCGGCTGCTACCGCTTGGGGGTTGATGGTTGCAAACACCTCATCTAACGGTTGTCGCAACTGTTGCCGAATTAAGATTTCTACTTCCGCCCAAGCCACAGCCGGTACATTGGCTTGTAAGTCCGTTAAAGTTTCTACATATTCCCCAGGTAGCAAGTCAGGGCGGGTACTGAGCAACTGTCCCAACTTGACATAAACTGGCCCTAACTCCACTAACACCTTGCGTAGAACCGCCGGAGGAGGTAACTGAGGTTTATCCGCCTTCCCACCGGTCAGCAATCCTCGCATATAGCCCCAGCCGTTGCGGAAGACCACTTCAATAATTTCGCGTTGCCGGGAACTGGTTTGAGTTAGGGAAAACATATTTTAAGTTTTTAAAGTAAAGCCAATACGTTTACAAAAACGTAAAAATTCCTATGCCTGTGAGCATTAGCCCACAGTCTTCTACTGATTGTTTTAGCGCTAAATACTCGGGTGTGCCAATGTAACTAGAGAGTGATCGTTCACTGGCAGTATTTCACTTAATTACAACGGGTGTCCCTACCGATGCCCACTCAAACAACCATTCAGCGTGATCAACTGCCACATTCACGCAACCATGACTCACCGGAGTGCCAAATTGACGATGCCAATAGGCTCCATGAATAGCATAGTTTCCTTCGTAAAACATGACAAAAGGAACATCAGGAACATCGTAGCCATCACCTCTCATGCGTTGTTTAGGAATTTTAGTTTGAATTTTGAAGATACCAGGGAGGGTGGGGGTGGACTTTTTGCCGGTAGAGATAATCACAGCATGAACGGGTGTATTTCCTTCCCAAGCAATCAGTCGTTGTTTTTTCAAGTCAATTTGAATCCAACGTTCGCCTGATGTTTGCAATTGGGTGATTTTTTGGGCAATGCTTTGTTGGAGAGGAGTGGAGAAAGTCGGTGCAACCCCAACACCCAAAATGGTGAACATTAAGGTTGTACTCATCAGAAATGTCCCTAGTCGCTGTAGCTGGTGTAAGCAATTTATCGCGTTCATCAGTTTTTTAGTCCTCATCGCATTAACTGATACAGCACAAGTCAGGAGTCGGGAATTGGAGTGAAAGCCTCTGGCTGTTTGAGTTTTGTTTTTCTGTTTGTACCTCATTCACGCTTCATCTGCTCTATAGTCGATTCTTTGAATGATGATTCTAGAGTGGCTAACTGTTGTTTGAGGGTTTTGGCTCGTTTGGCGATCGCTTGCCAATCTTGGGCATCCACAAGTTTTTTAGGAAACAAATCTCCGGATAATCCCACGGCGATTGCTCCGGCCGTAATTAACTCTTGTACATTGTCTAACGTGACGCCACCTGTAGGAATCAAGGGTATGTGGCCTAAAGGCCCTTGTAAAGCCTTGATATAACTTGCCCCACCTACAGCCTGAATGGGGAAGACTTTCACACAGCTTGCACCCTCTTCCCAAGCAGTAATAATTTCTGTGGGAGTCAATGCACCTGGCACAATGGGAACATCAGCCTTAACGGCAACAGTAATTAATGCCCGATTAAGGTGGGGCGTGAACAGAAACTGAGCACCTGCATCAATGGCCTGGTGTAGTTGCTCCAGGTTTAGCACTGTACCTGTGCCAATCATACAGTGAGGGAATTTCGAGCGGAGTTGGCTGATGAGTGTGGGGGCGCGATCGCTATTCCAGGTAATCTCAATCAGCGATATTCCACCCATGACCGCCGCTTGAGCCATTTGATGACCTAATGATAGCTGAGGCGATCGAATCACAGCAATAGAGCGAGCTGCTCGCAATAGAGATAACCACGGTTGCTCAGACATCTTCACTCCCTAGCTCTAGCGTTTGAGTGTTGAGTACAACACCTTTGTTTCTGTTTAATTGTGGGGTGTTTAAGAGACTAAAGCTTGAGAGTGTGAGTGACACTGAGTTTTCTTGCATTTCTATTCGAGCGGTCAATTGCCCTGACTCCTCTATCTATCGATTTATAGTGTTTTCTATTTATATCAATCTGTAGGAAGATGATTAAATGATAAAACCAATTTTATTAATGATTCAGTCTTGACCCAGCCAATTGAATCATCTTCTCTTAAGCGCCAAAACAAGTTTTAATGTTCAATTAAGCAAAATAACTAGAACTCTATCAATTTTACTGAATAATTATTTCCATAGCTTTAAGGCTTTATACCTTTAGTATGATGAGGCAAAATCAAAACTTCTCTAAGGTGTAAGTGACATAGAAACACAAAGAATCAAGAAAGGAGATTTAAAATATGCCTCTGGTCAAACTTACAGATGCTTATCCAAATTATCAACAAGAAATTTTTGGTGGCGATGACATCAAAGGATACGATGTATATACCAATACCAATGATAAGATTGGTGGTGTTTATGATGCCCTTATTGATGAGTCCGGTAGTTTTCGCTATCTCGTAATCGATACCGGATTCTGGATTTTTGGTAAGAAAGTTTTGGTACCGGTTGGTCGTGTTCGGATGGATTATGATCGCAACCGTGTTTATATCGATGGCCTAACTAAAGAGCAAGCGGAACACTTGCCCGAGTACCACGATAATATGACCGTTGACTACAACTATGAGGAACGAGTCAGAAAGATTTATCGGCCTACGACGGCTAGCACCGCAACCGCCGCAGCTCGTCCAAGCTACACCCATGACACTTACAACTATGATTACGATCAGTCTTTATACTCAGTCGATAATGATCAAAAACTCAAGTTGTATGAAGAACGCTTACTGACTAACAAAGAGCGTCATAAAGCCGGTGAAGTTGCACTTGGCAAGCATGTTGAAACAGAAACCGGAAGAGTATCGGTTCCTATAGAAAAAGAGCGTGTTGTTATTGAACGCACAAGTCCAACTGGTGAGCGAGAAGTAACACCGGGTACACATGATTTCCAAGAGGGAGAAGTGGCTCGGATGGAAGTCTACGAAGAGTCGGCTGATATTCAGAAGAAAGCCTTTGTGCGCGAAGAAGTTGGTATCCGCAAAGAAGTTGAGCGTGATACAGTTGAGGCGTCAGAAACGCTGCGTCGTGAAGAGTTAGATGTTGACATTGATGGCAATCCTGTAATCGACAAAAACAGAAAGCGCCGCTAAATATTTGATTTGATGCCAAAACTTGAGTAGTTAACTCAAATCATTTTGGTAAAAGAATCAGCAATATCAAATGTGCAGGTAGAGCAGTCATATTGGCTGCGCTGCCTGCATATAAAAAATAGGAGTTTAATATGGAGATAGGGGTAAAAAAATCCATCAATAATTCTGTCTCATCGGAAAAAAGAAATCGAATCAAAGATTTACTGAAAAAACTCAGAGCAAAACTGAAAGGGTTTACAGTCGTTAATCTACAAGGTCAAATTTTGGGTCGTGTTGAAGACTTAGCTCTAGACCAAAATTATCGGCTGAATGTGGTTATAACAAAGACCGAAGAGCAACCTGAAGTTTCCAATTTTTTATTAAGTAGCAAATATATTGAGAAGGTTGACACCAACAACCGCTCACTTTTAGTGGATCTGAGTTTAGCAGAACTTAATCAACTGCCTTTATACCCAATTCGTCAGGATTTAAAAGAAGCTTCTGCACAGCAGTCACTAACCCAAGTTAGTGAGATGAGTTCAGAGCAGGTGCAAAAATTTAATGAAGAACAATCTTTAAACATGGAAGTTTTCAAAAATGAAGATAACGAAAATTGGATAGATTCTAATGAAAATGGAGAAGTCGTAGAAGAAGAAATTGTTCGCTTACTAGAAGAACGATTAGTTGTTAATCGTAGTAAGCATAAAGTGGGTGAAGTAGTTGTTCGTAAAGAAATCGAAACTCAAATTGTTGAAGTACCCATTCAACGTGAAAAACTAATTGTTGAACAAGTAGGCTCAGAAACAAAACAGTTAGCAGAGATAGATTTAGGAAAAGGAGAAATAACTGGAGTTGAACTAGCCAAGTTGTCGGAGTCTGAGTTCAGACATCGGCAAAGGTATAACCCTGATGATGGTTATATAGTTACAGGAGAATTTGTTTCTCCTAAAGCCGCCAGTAATCTTTTAGAAGCGATAGCCCTGAAAGGACGGCACGGTTGTGAGAAAATACGGGTAGAAATCGTGGTCGAAAGCCCAGAGCTTCAGGACAGCTATCAACAAATGTTTGATCGTTGTTCTGTACGTGCATCAAAAGATTAAGCAATCCCCAAATATATTGTGAGGTTTCTTGCCTGATACAAGCCCATTGATAACCACTATTATCGATGGGTTTGTTAATTTTTGATAGATAAATATAGGTTTTAATTAATAGCACTAGTTATTCAAATTACATAGAGTTATTTTAGGTTTGATTGTTTTATGGTACTAATGTTTTTTTTTAAAACATCAACAGTAATTTGTAAATTTAGTACTGTTAGGGTGGATTAGGAAAATTACCAACAACAATATTTGTATCAACAAATCTGTACTAACACTGTGCGCCTATTCTGATAAGTACCTACTCAAAATCTGGTCTATAGCTATAGCAAAACTTTATAAATTTGCCTAAAATAGGCAGATCTGCCTGCGTGTAGAGTACTCAAATCTACCTACGTGTAGATTAGCTAGGACGAATAATTTGGATATATAGATAGGTGTAGTTGGTTACATGATGTTCTGATTCAGGAAATCAGTGAAATTTTCCCAAAATCATTAAAATTGGAGGAACACCCTATGAAATCTATTCGCTTTAACCTATCTGCTCTCTGGCGTTCTCTGCGTCTGTTTGTAGCGGCCTTGGCTTGCGCTTTTATCCTGCTCTCTAATGCAACGCCTGCCTACAGCCTACCCAATCCCTTTGCGCCCGATCAGTCCACACAATCGAACCCCACGAAGGGTGAAGACAAGCTCTTAGGGATTGAAGAAGGAGCACAGAAAACTGCTAACAGAGAAGCAGATCAAGACTTACTATCCGGGAAGCAAGTCCGAGAAAAATCCTATGAAGGTCGCATTAACGAAGTTCAGGGAGCTGCCGATATCGAGAAAATGAAGAATCCCGGCAACTCTGAATCTGAGACGATTGAAGGAATTTTAAGAGATCGCTTAGAAGAAGCAACAGGTCAAAAATAGAATTCTAAATGTTATCCCGAGTTGAAAAATTTCACGCTTGTGTGAATGTGCATCACTTAGATAACTGAGAATGCTAACCTGAAAACTTCATGGTTAGTTTTTCTAAAGGCATTAAATAGGGCAAACTTTGATGTTTGTCCTATTTATTTTTGAGTCTCCGCACAGATGCTTAACAGTTCCCCAGATGAGCTATCTTTTGTAGTCATGTAAATTTTTCCCAGTTTGCCTACTTGTCAGCCCAGCCTTGGGCTTGAGGCAACTGCAAGTTCTCCTTAAGCCGAACTTCCGACTAAACGTCACAGCATATAAATTCTGATCATTCCCACGAGTGAACCAATCAGAAGAACAATCAGAGATAACGAATTAATCCCAAAACCAAGGGCTCGTTTTTCAGGCGCTTGATAGTAACCCCAAGCATACAAAACTCGCCCGAGTACCCAGATAGCACCAATTCCAGCGCCCCAAGTTGGACTGACAAATAAAGAAAACAACCATAAACTTGGCAAAAATAGAATCAGTTGCTCTAATGTGTTTTGCTGAACTCGAAACACTCGCTCAAAATCGGGATTGCCTGAAATTTGGGGAACCGGGACTTTGTGTTTTGCCCTTGCTCTACCCACATTAGCCGTAAGCACAAAGTAGAGAATGAGGGTTGATAGGGTAACAAAGCTCGGAAAAATTAAGGGTTTTAACTCTAAACTGTTGTACATTGAATTAACCAATTGGGTTTAGTGCTGCTTGCTTGGAGGATGGGCAATAAAACCCATCCCAGCAATGCCAGTGAAAGGCGGATTTAGCTTATCATGACCCCTATTCTTGAACAATCCCTTGCAACTGAAGGATACGTTGGAGGGGAATATCTACCCAATCTGGCTGATAGTTGAGTTTGTCGCCTAAATCAGCGATGACTTGCTCTAAGAGGTAACTATCCAAAAGCACTTGTAACTCTGTTCTGGTTTTGGGTAAGAACGAGTCATGACTAGCAGTGGTGAGATAGCTATTGAGGAATGCGGCACTTACCCAGCTATACCAAAATTGCGCCCATTGTTCGGTGAGGAGAAGAGACTCCCGGCGCAGCATTCCGCTTTCAACCTCGTTGCGGAGTGCATGGGTAGCGGCATTGTGGAACGATTGCAGGATGGCAGCAACATCACGCAGGGGCGATCGCTTAATCCGCCGATCGCTTAAACTCCGGTTAGGATTGCCCTCAAAGTCAATAATAATGAAGTCTTTCCCCGTGTATAGCACTTCCTTGAGACTGTAGTTGCCATGACAGCGAGTCCGCATAGCAGTAATTTTTTGATTGAGTACGGACCCAAAGCGCCCTAAAATCTGGTCTTGACGCTCAAGTACCGTTTGCGCCAATGGTTGGCTATCGGAGGGTAATTGCTTTAAGCGTTGTTTCAACAACAGCAACACTTGTCCAGTAAGATTGCGGGCATACTGATAAACTGAGCGCTGATAAAACGTGGAAAAAGGTTCCGGGGCAAAGTCAGGATTTTCACTATCCGAAGCTAAAGCAATATGGAGTTCAGCCGTGCGTTGTCCTAAAAGTTGAGCGCTACTGAGATAGGAACCGATAGTTTGAAACGCGAATGTCTTGGCAGAAACAAGCACCGAGGGATGGGATGAGATGTCTGGAAACTTGGCCACAGTTTCCCCATGTTCCTCTTCTTTTAGACTCTCCGCTTCAGCAAATGCCGCTTGCAAATCGAACAGAGAGTGAGTGGGGACGGGTACTTCTATAATATCCGCCGACTGCACCATGACATGTTCAAAGTAATCGCGCAGGCTATCCAGGGTATAGTCCCAGCTATTGCGGGTATCCAGAATATGCTCTTGCAATATCCCGACTGTCATCGATTGAGAGGGAGTTTTGCCATAGCTGTCACTGCGCCGATATTCTAAGGCACCCGCAATGGGAGCAATATGTGTGAAGCCTTGTTTGTTTGCAAGAAAGCGCCCGATTTCCAGTTCGGGATTCACCCCTTGTTCTACTTTACGCAAGAGTTTGAGCATCAGGCGATCGCCATAAATTACGGAGGTATTGCTCTGTTCTCCTTTCATTAAAGCCGGTTCGAGATGAGTGGTTTTGGCAACCAACTGCGGAAAAATGTCTGTAGCAGAAGCTACGAGTTCCCCTTCGGTTCCCGGATAGCGACGCTGGCGAGTGATGGCTTCTAAGGGGAATGCTAAGGTGTGCTTATCTACAATTGCATCAAATAAAACTCCAACCTCGTTGCTGTCTTGAACCTGAAGACGGGCAATCACCGTTTGAGGCATCTCTGTCACTAGGTGTTTGGCTTGCTCTCCGTCTGCATAGCCCAAGAGCAATAGATAGGTTTGCGGTTCGCCCTGAGTATACTCTAACCGCAATAAAACCATTTGAGTCGTTGGGGGTTCGGTACTGGGAAGCGCAGATTGAGGAATGGGAAGGGAAATGACTTCCACAATATGTGCTGATTGCACGATTCGGGTTTTGTCGCCAAACCAGCTACAAGTGTGCAAGTAATCCGGCAAAATTGATTCCAGAGTGGCTTTCGCTTCCGCTTGAGAAAAAATATTGCGCCACTCACCGGTTACATACAGCGTCCACAACAGTTCAGATTGACGTTTGGGGGATTTGATCGAACTTGGTTGCAGTTGTAAGGTGAACCAATAAAACGAGTAAGGGCTAAGGCTGAGAAAGTAAGACGAATCTCCAATCGGGGGAAACTCCGTGCGTCCAAAAATCTCCACCGGCACCATGCCCCTAAAGGCCGATAAGTCTAATTCTACGGTTTGCACGAAGCGAGATAAATTGGCGACGACTAATATATGTTCGTCATCGCAGGTACGGGTGAAGGCTAAAACTTTGCGATTCTCTGGATGCAGTAATTCAAATGTGCCTTTGCCTAATGCCTGGAAGCGTTTGCGTGTGGCAATCAGGCGTTTCATGGCGTACCACAGAGAGTTGGGATTTTCCCGTTGTGCCTCGACGTTGACAGCTTCGTAGTGGTACTCCGATTCTACAATCACGGGTAAGTAGAGCTTGTGGGGATTAGCTCGACTAAAACCGGCGTTGCGATCGGCACTCCACTGCATGGGGGTGCGGACTCCGTTGCGATCGCCCACATAAATATTATCACCCATGCCAATTTCGTCCCCATAATACAGCACCGGGGTTCCTGGCAGAGACAGTAGTAAACTGGTGAGTAATTCAATCTGGCGACGGTCATTGCCTAATAATGGAGCTAATCGGCGGCGAATCCCTAAATTCAGCCGCATTTCTGGGTCTTGGGCGTAGACTCGATACATATAGTCTCGATCTTCATCCGTCACCATTTCTAAGGTGAGTTCGTCGTGATTTCGTAAGAATAATGCCCACTGACAGTTATCAGGAATGGATGGGGTTTGTTGGAGAATATCGTTAATCGGGAAGCTATCTTCCATCCGCAGTGCCATGAATAATCGAGGCATGAGGGGAAAATGGAAATTCATGTGGCACTCATCCCCCTGGCCGTAATAGGCGGCGGCATCTTCTGGCCATTGATTCGCTTCAGCCAGAAGCATTCGATTGGGGTATTTAGCGTCTACACGCGATCGCAATTGCTTGAGAAAGGCATGGGTTTCGGGTAGATTTTCACAGTTAGTTCCCTCCCGTTCATAAAGATAGGGAACTGCATCCATGCGTAACCCATCCACGCCCATATCTAGCCATAAATCTAATACTTCAAATACAGCCTCTCGGACATCGGGATTGTCATAATTTAAATCCGGTTGATGGGAATAAAAACGATGCCAGTAATAGGCTTTAGCGACCGCATCCCATGCCCAATTTGAGGTTTCAAAATCTTGGAAAATAATCCGAGCATCCTGGTATTTTTCTGGGGTTTCACTCCAGACATAAAAATCTCGTTCTACACTGCCTTTCGGCGCTCGGCGTGCGCGTTGAAACCAAGGATGTTGGTCAGACGTATGGTTGATAATCAGTTCAATAATAACACGAATTCCCCGCAGGTGAGCTGCCTCTAAAAAGGCTTTAAAATCATCAACTGACCCATAAATTGAGTTGATGTTTGTGTAGTCAGAAATATCGTAACCATCATCTCGTAAGGGTGAGGGAAAAAAGGGCAATAACCAAAGTGCCGTGATGCCTAAATCTTGCAAGTAATCTAATTTTTGAGTTAACCCTCGAAAATCACCAATTCCATCCGCATTACTATCGGCAAATGCCCGAACCGGGACTTCGTAAATAATGGCATTTTTAAACCAGAGGGGGTCGTCGTTTAATAAGACTGGGTTTTGCATATTCTCCACAAATTAAAGTCCTGAATGTATCCTGATTGAGTTTAATCTTTTGAGGGCTTCACCGAAGCTAAACGTCAAGATTCCATGAAAAATTAATGATATTTTTAGATTTAGGGCATCAAGCTGAATCTATCTCCATATCCTAATCTTTAACGTTTTCTTGAAATCTATCTGAAGGATAATGTGAGAGAATTTGAATTCAGCAAACATCTATAGACTCGTAGAAAAATTACTATGACTTTTCAACGCGCCAGTGGAATTTTATTACACCCGACGTGTCTACCAAGCCGATTTGGCATTGGCGATTTGGGAAAATCAGCTTACGAGTTTGTGGATTTTTTAGAACGTAGTGGTCAAACCTTATGGCAAATTCTGCCACTGGGGCCAACGGGGTATGAACATTCCCCTTATACCATGAACTTTAGCGCTTTTGCAGGCAATCCTCTACTGATTAGTCTTGAGCGCTTAGTCGAGGAAGGATTATTGTACTCAGAGGAGTTGACACCGTTACCATTAAGTGCAGAGGTAGCCTCAAATCGGGTGGATTTTGATCGCGTCATTCCTCAGAAGACAAAATTTCTCAAACTTGCCTACAATCGTTTCCAGCAATCATTAAGTGGCAAACAAAACAGTGAATTTGAACAATTTTGTCAAGAACAATCGAGTTGGTTGGATGATTATGTTCTGTTCATGGCATTATTAGAAGCAAATGAGGGGAAAGATTGGAATTATTGGGATAGAGCAATTGCTACTCGAGAACCCTCTGCGTTAAAAGCACAAAGTGAAGTTTTACACGATAGCATTGCCTTTCACAAGTTCTTACAGTTTAAATTTTTTGAGCAGTGGCGAAAGTTACGCACTTATGCCAATGAAAAAAATATTAAAATCATTGGCGATATTTCCATTTATGTTTGCCACAATAGCGCCGATGTTTGGGCAAATCCGGAGATATTTAAGCTGAATCCTGATACGTTTGAATCGGCTTATATTGCTGGAGTTCCGCCGGATTATTTTAGTGCAACGGGGCAATTGTGGGGGAATCCGGTTTACAATTGGGAGCAGTCGCAAGCCACTAACCATCGCTGGTGGATTGAGCGATTTAAGGCCACGTTGCAATATGTAGATTTAGTCAGGGTTGACCATTTTCGCGGGTTTGAAGCCTATTGGCAAGTTCCTGCTGGGGAAGAAACGGCGATGAATGGGGAATGGATTAAAGGGCCGGATGCGGAGTTTTTTGAAACCCTTGGTAATAGTTTGGGAAGTCTGCCGATTATGGCAGAAGATTTAGGGATTATTACACCGGAAGTGGAACAATTGCGCGATCGCTTTGAGTTTCCGGGTATGCGGATTTTGATGTTTGCGTTTGGCGATAATTCCGCTAATCCTTATTTGCCGCATAATTATATCAACAATTGTGTGGTTTATACGGGGACTCATGATAACGATACAACCTTGGGTTGGTGGCAGCAAGCGAGTGCGAAAGAGAAGCAATTTGTTGCTCAATATTTGGGTTATGAAGATGAGGCAGAAATTAAGGAAATTAATTGGGAATTTATCCGTCTAGCGTTGGCATCGGTGGCGAATCAAGCGATTATTCCATTGCAAGATATTTTAGGATTGGATAATCGTGCGAGAATGAATGACCCGAGTGTAAATGCGGGGAATTGGCGCTGGCGTTATGAAAGTTCTGAGATGATTACTCAGGAATTAGGCGATCGCTTGTTAGCACTGACTCAACTTTATAATCGGTAAGCTAATCGGCATTTAAGTTGCATTATGAAGGAGGCAAGGTAGAGGCCAGAAGGCAGAGGGCAGAAGGCATAAGGCAGAAGGATTAAGAGTTTTTCCATCATTGTCAAGGTGTGCAATTTAAATGCACATCAGCTTAAACGGTTCTATTCCTATTCTCCCGATTTCCATCCCTAAGGCCAGGAAGTTATCTTGAAAAAGAGCTGAATGCCACAGATTTGGAGTGAGTGGGATGGAACCAATTACGCTAGGGTTTATTTTGTTGGCGGCTTTGTCGGGTGTGGTTGGGAATAAGGCAGACAAGGCCGTTGACTTAGCACTGAGCAAGAGTCTTCAAGCTTTTACCACTCACCGCAAACCAGGAGATGAGTCAGTTTATCATGAATTAATCCAAGCTCTGACTCGTTCGTTCTTGTTGGCACAGCAGAGTATTATTTCAGAATGTCTTCAGGAATTGACGACGGGAAGTAGGGGGTTTAATTATGCTGCATTACCCGGACATGAGGCTGATGTTCGTTGGTTAGAGGGGAAGTTTAAGCAGTTAGAGAAGCAGTTAAAACAGGTTGAACAGGGGAAAGTGGTTGATTTACCCATTGCTTTAGGGGAACTTGAACCGCTGCTGACTCCAGAGGGTGCGTTGACGGTAAATAATCTCCAAGTGGTGCGGGATAAGCTGATTGCAGCAGTACGGGATGAAGAGACTGTATCTTGCTACCAAGTGAAGGTAGAAGATTCACAAATTGGATTGTTTGAACAGATGCGCCGTTATTTTGCGTCTGAGATTTTGCATCATTCCGTGTTGAATAACTTCTTTCAGGGGCAGTTGCTGACTCAGATTAATGCCAATTTGCAGGAACAACAAATTGATAGGCAAGTTTGGGTGAATTCATTGCAAGATTTGGCGCGGACTGTGCCGCAGGATATTGTAGAAATCAAGGAATTATTAAAATCCCAAGTGCGGCCAATGGCAATTCCCCCCCAGTTTCAGTCGTTGATTGAGGATAAGACACAAGGGTTTGTGGGGCGGCAATTTGTGTTTGATGCGATTGAGGAGTTCTTGCAGCAGCCTAACGGTTATTTTATTATAGAGGCTGACCCTGGTGTGGGGAAAAGTGCGATTTTGGCAGAGTATGTGAGGCGGACGGGGTGTATTGCGTATTTTAATGTTAGGTCGCAGGGGATAACATCGGCTAGTGAATTTCTTAAAAGTGTCTGCATTCAACTTATCGAACGTTACAACCTGACGTATCCGCAAGAATTGCACCCAGATAATACCCGTGATGGCAATTTCTTGGCGCGGTTACTCAAGGAAATTGTCGGGGCAAATCCTGCCTCGCCTGTAGTCATTGCCGTTGATGCGTTGGATGAAGTGGATATTAATAGTCAGACGGCAGGTGCTAATGTCCTGTATCTACCGGCTTCGTTACCGAATGGCGTTTACTTTATTCTGACGAAACGACCTACACCTCTGCCGTTGGTTGTCAACAAGTCTCGCATTTTTGACTTGATGCAGTACCAAGCGGAGAGTCTGGAAGACGTGCGGACTTATATTCGGCAACGCATTAACGTAGGGGCGAACCGACGTGCGCCCTTGCAGGAGTGGATTAGTAGTCGGGGATTGACAGTGGAGGAATTTGTCACGACACTGGCAGAGAAAAGCGATCGCAATTTCATGTACCTACGCTATGTACTGCCAGAAATTGAGAGTGGCGCTTACCAAAATTTGAACCAAATTGAGAATTTGCCGGAAGGTTTAGAGCAATATTACTACCAGCATTGGCAACACATGGGGATGACGGCAAAAAATGAGAATCGGCGTACCAAGATTAAGATTGTGTATGTGTTGGCGGAAGCGATTAAACCGGTTTCGTGCCTGATGATTGCTCAGTTTACGGATGAGGATGCGTTTACAGTGCAGGAAGTGCTGGATGATTGGAAGCAGTTTTTACGGGAACAGAGGATAGATGGGCAAACACGGTATAGCATCTATCACGCCAGTTTTCAGGATTTTCTGCACCGTCAGGATATCGTGCAAATGGCTGGGGTGACGCTGAAGGAGATTAATGCCCAGATTGCAGGGGATTTGTTAAGTAAGTGGAAGAAGCGGCGCGAGTAGACTGGTGGTAAAAGCGCCCGCAGACTGTTAGCGAAGCGGCGCGATAGCGCCGTCTGGGGCTACACAGACGAAGCCTGCCTCCGCAGGCTAAATGCGTCCTCATCAGTCCGCGCAGGCGGACTTGGTTTGTAT
>CAZPRJ010000097.1:0-2591 GCA_964588805.1 uncultured Microcoleus sp.
TGACACCAAAGAGTAAGCCGACTGGTTGAACCAAGAATCCTCGTCTATTTATAGCGAGGAGTGTCAAATTAAGTTTCCTGCATCAGCTCAACTTTATTGCATGATTTTAGCTGTGCCACGCCACTACAAACTACTCACAAAAAATCACTAAATTATTCACCACAAACTCAAATCACATCCACATTGGGAACGGATTCAATTGAGATTCCTGCAACGGTTCCTGCAACCAACCCAACTGCACCGGCACCTTATACAAACGCCCCGAACCCAATCGTTTCCAAAAGTGACGCAATCCCGGAACCACTACCTTAACCACCTTTAATCCAATATCCGGACGAGTCTGATCTAAAACCAACAATTCCATCCCCCGTTCCTCAACAATACGCTGGCAAGTCATCACATCATCCCGTAAATCATCAGTCCACATCTGTGGATAATCCCCCCATCCTTTAGCCTCCATTCCTTCATCGGGAACCAAATACACTTGGTTCTCCAACCTTGCCGTCTTCCACCAATCCACCGCCATCAGATCGGCCGAAGCAGGGTATAAAGTACTTCCATCCGCATTCGCCGCTATCACCGAAGGCAGGATTTGATTCACCTCCGTTAATGCCCGTTGCAGAGCTAGTTTCGGGTCAAAATGCGCCCCATAACCCAGGACAATATCTTCCACCTCTCGATCGATTCTGCGAGTCATCGCTGCAAACACAGGAATATTCAAATCACTCGTAATATCCAATACCCAAAGCTCCCGATTGAGTGATTGATAATACTCCTGTAACGCTTGGAAATACGGCTCATCAAAACTGTCTAAATCCACCCTCGGACGCCGCACTCGGTTATACCACCATAACGCCACACTATCTCGCTCCACCAACTCCATAAACCCTTGCAAAATCGCTTCTTCCAATGTATTTCCTGCCGCGCAACCATTAGAATCCGCCCAACAATCGGGTTTATCCGGTTTAGGATAGCCATAATAACAATACGCCGTCGGTAAATACTTAAATACTTGATGAGTTAACGACCAAATCGGCGTCCAATCAATTTCTTGCTCCTCATTAAACGGTTCCGGAACCCGTTGAAACCATCCCGTACAATTAGCATTCCATTCTTCCCGATGATTGTATTGAGCTTGACTGAAATTCATACAAATATTGGGATGAATCGCCTGATCTCCTAGCTGTTCATAACTCCCTTTTTGCCAAATTTCATCTCCTTGAAAAACACCCGAATAGCGCTCAATCGCCTCACAAAACGCACTCGCCCTCGCTTGAACATCCGTCCTCCCTTTTCCCGCACTCCTACCGCCGAGATTTTGCCGCAACGCATTCAAATCATCAAACATTGAGGCAAAATGATGACGTGCCACATAGGTATGAGTTAAATCCGAACCTGTAAACGCTTTTCCCAGTTCCCGCACCACACCAGTAATCGGGCTAATATGATGTTGGTATTTCCTCAATGTTTCTTCCGGTGCCACACTCCGATGTCCACCATCAGCCGTAAACATTTTCTTGCGACTACCTAAAATTAAAGGCAACGGTTGATGAGTCAACTCACGTCCCAACACCCCACAAATAGGACATTGAGGACGCTTTACAACGGTATGGTTTTGAGTTTGCAACGATAGGGTATCGTGAGTCACCAGCACTCCTTCCAGTCGCTGATTGTTTCCTTGCACAATCCACTTGAAGAGTTCAGTGGCCGCCATATTCAAGGCCGTTTGCATCGTTGTCGGCAAAGGAGAAAGTGGAATCGGAATCGGCGTTGAAGTTCCTAAGCGTCGTTGAATAAACCCCTCAATCGGTCGATTTCCCTGTAAGCGCTGCGCTAGACACTTCCAACACCCCGTTTTGCTGGGATAGAATATCGGGCCAATCCAAACGATTGTACCTACAGGCTTCACTAACATCCAAGGGCGCGATCGCAACAACGCCTCTTGATTAATCGCCTCTAACTCCGTTTGCAAATAATCCTCCGTCAACACCACCTCAATCTCCCCCTCATCCGACACTTGGATATGCAGAGATTCCAGAGTAGAAATGAAGTCCGCAGCAGAAACAGAACCCAAAGCCTTTACTGACACCGTTGTAGTGTGCAAACGGTGGTAAGCTTCCCGAACATCAACATTTAACGCATCGCAGAAAACCGTTAATGAAGCGGGTAAAGTATCATCTCGTTCAATAATGTAGCCCTTTTGTACCATCTGCATTAGCACATATCGAGCCCTCACACTGAGATTAATCGCTTCTTGAAAGGAGAGCCTCTCCGGCGGCAAACTCAGCAATAATTCATCAATAATCTCTTCAACTGTACGCTGGCTATCAATTAAAGGCGCTAATAATTGTTCTAAATCATGGGTTAATTCAATTCCTCCCCTTTCAGACAACAGAAACACCCCTTCCGGTGCCACAGACTCAACACGAAAGCACCGCTTAAACATCGGCTGATCGAGCATATTCAACAGGCAGAAGTGAACAGTTGGAGGCTACCACGAATAAGTTGAAAAGTCAGGAGGCAGGAGGCAGGAGTCAGGAGTCAGGAGTCAGGAGTCAGGAGTCAAGAGTTAGGAATTTGGTCTTTTTTCT
>CAZPRJ010000097.1:2639-25985 GCA_964588805.1 uncultured Microcoleus sp.
CCCTTGCACCCCCGCACCCCAGCCTCAGCCGTTGAACTTGCTAACCTAGAAACATACCCGTATATAAATGTATAAAGAAAGGGATATCCCAAAGATGAGCAGGGAAAACCGCAACTCAATTCTGCGTCAGGAAACTGGCGCGCTCGCTCGCGAATTGAAAACTCAAGGCACAATCTTAGGGGGAACGGTTGCCCTAATGTGGGCTATAGGGATAGATTTTGCCTTGGGAGGCGCACTCAATGTCTATGGAATTGCCCCCCATCATCTCGTTGGACTTCGCGGTATCCTATTCGCCCCGTTTCTACACGGCAGTGTAGGACACTTGATTGCTAATACTGTACCGTTCCTAGTTCTAGGCTGGTTTGTGATGCTCCAAGAAACCAGCGACTTTTTTATTGTTAGTGCCATCACGATGCTGGTGAGTGGATTAGGTGTCTGGGTATTCGGTTCGCCTAATTCGGTTCATATTGGTGCAAGTGGGCTTGTTTTTGGCTATCTAGGTTTTCTCTTATTTCGCGGCTATTTTCAACGCAACTTTACCTCTATTTTCCTGGCGCTTATCGTTGGTTTCCTCTACGGTGGAACTATTTGGGGCGTATTGCCGATTCAATACGGGGTTTCCTGGCAAGGGCATTTATTTGGTTTTATTGGTGGCGCGATCGCAGCTCGTTCCCTATCACGGCGCAAAAAATGATCATAATGTAAAGATAGGTAAAGTTCAGTGGACTTGGAATGCCAAAGAAGCAAAAATTTCCTCACCTCGTAGGTTCCAAATGGACAGCCCGACAAAAAACCTGGGGTTGGCGACATTTCCAAGTCATGAATCGCCAAAATCAGGGCGATATGGTGTTTGCCGAAATGGTGTCATCCTGTGATGCAACAGTTCGGTTTTGGCTCAATGCTAAACAGCTCAAAAATCGCAACCTTTGGCAAGCGGGATGGCAATCCTTAGAGGAAATGAAGGAACTTGAAGCCGATTGGCCTTGAATGGGTTGTCTTCTATACAAAAAAGCTTAATAATTAATAAATCTTCATAAAGATATTCCCTCCGATTATGACGCAGGAGGGGTATTTTTTGGGCTTATATGCCTTTATTGCCGGATAAAAATAACAAGCTCTTCAAATAAATACAATTAACTTAATCAAGAAAAATAAATATATCCAAATAAATATTAAAAACACTAGAAATTAATAGGCCGACTTCAATAATATGTATCGACAAATAAGGCAAAATTTATTCGCCTTACTTAACAAATTTAGTTGTTCGTAATCATACAAACCATGACAACCACCTTACAGCGTCGCGAAAGCGGTAATCTGTGGGATCGGTTTTGCGAGTGGGTCACTTCAACCAACAACCGCCTTTATATTGGCTGGTTCGGTGTATTGATGATTCCTACTCTCTTAACTGCCACAACCTGTTTCATCATTGCCTTCATCGCTGCTCCCCCAGTAGACATCGATGGCATCCGTGAGCCTGTCGCTGGCTCTCTGATGTACGGCAACAACATCATCTCTGGTGCTGTTGTTCCTAGCTCCAACGCCATCGGTTTGCACTTCTACCCGATATGGGAAGCTGCATCACTTGATGAGTGGCTATACAACGGCGGCCCTTACCAGTTGGTCATTTTCCACTTCTTGATCGGCTGTTTCTGCTACATGGGTCGTCAGTGGGAGCTGAGCTACCGTCTAGGGATGCGTCCTTGGATTTGCGTAGCTTACTCTGCACCTTTAGCCTCTGCTACTGCTGTATTCCTGATTTACCCTATCGGTCAAGGCAGCTTCTCCGATGGTATGCCTCTAGGCATTTCTGGAACCTTCAACTTCATGTTTGTGTTCCAAGCTGAGCACAACATTCTGATGCACCCCTTCCATATGTTAGGTGTGGCGGGTGTATTTGGCGGTGCCTTATTCAGTGCAATGCACGGTAGCTTAGTCACCAGCTCTCTGGTGCGTGAAACCACCGAATCCGAATCCCAAAACTACGGTTATAAGTTCGGACAAGAGGAAGAAACCTACAACATCGTTGCAGCTCACGGCTACTTTGGTCGTCTGATCTTCCAATACGCCAGCTTCAACAATAGCCGTGCTCTACACTTCTTCTTGGGTGCTTGGCCAGTGATTGGTATCTGGTTCACCGCATTGGGTATCAGTACAATGGCATTCAACCTGAACGGCTTCAACTTCAACCAGTCCATTCTGGATTCTCAAGGCCGTGTGGTCAATACCTGGGCTGATGTTCTCAATCGGGCTAACCTCGGTTTTGAAGTAATGCACGAGCGCAACGCTCACAACTTCCCCCTAGACTTAGCATCGGGTGAAGCTACTCCTGTTGCTATGGTTGCTCCAGAAATCAATGGCTAAGATTTAGCTCTTAGTTGCATAATAAAGACGCTCTCCGCAAGGGGGGCGTCTTTTTGTTGGTTGAATTGGCTTTGTTGAAAAATCTATTAGAAATCTCCGAAAAAAATCTGACCATTACCACCGCTACAAAAGCGACGTTAAGCTGATGGCAGAACTGGGTGTCAAGCACTATCGTTTCAGCATCGCTTGGCCTCGAATTATTCCCGATGGTCGAGGCCAAGTGAATGAACAGGGGGTCGATTTCTACAAGCGTTTGCTGGATGAGTTAAACAAATACGACATTATTCCTCACGCCACTCTGTTTCATTGGGACTCGCCTCAAGCACTAGAAGACCGATATGGCTCGTGGCGCAGTCGGGAGATGGCATCTGATTTTGCGGATTATGTTACTGCTGTAGTGACCCGATTGGGCGATCGCATCACTCACTGGATGACTATCAACGAAATTTCTCAATTTACTCATCTGGGATACGCTGTTGACAAGCAACCCAACAATGCTCCTGGTACTCGCGTTAGTTCTCAAAAAGAGGTATGGCAAACCTCTCACAATGCTTTACTCGCTCATGGTTTGGGCTGTCAAGCCATTCGTGCTGCCTCACCCCGTCCCTGTTCCGTGGCATTAGTCATCGATGTCGGGTCTACGGTTCCCCTCACCGAGTCAGCTCCTGATATAGCCGCCGCTCAACAAGCCTTTCATACTAATTGGTTTAACGGTGGCATCACGTTTCCTGCCCTCACAGGTACCTACAGCCCCATCATGTTGGAACAACTAGGAAGCGATGCACCCGAGATTCACTCCGGCGACCTGAAGACCATTCACCAGCCACTCGACTCCTTCGGGATTAATCTTTATACGGGAAGTTATGTTCGTGCGGCGGATAATAAAGATGGGTATGAAGTCCTTGACTTTCCCAAAAGTTACCTACGAATGTATGCAACTTGGATAAAATACCTGCCCGATAGTATGTATTGGGCAATCCGTCATGTGAGCGATACGTTGGGACGCAAGGACTTACCTGTGTTTATCAGTGAAAACGGCTGTGTTACCCAAGACGAATTAAACGATAACGGCGAAGTGATTGACACGGATCGTATTCTATACTTACGGCAATATTTAAGGGCAGCACATCGCGCCATCAGTGAAGGATATCCTCTCAATGGATACTTCCTGTGGAGTTTTATGGACAACTTTGAGTGGGGTAGAGGTTACACCCATCGCTTTGGTATTCTCTATACCGATTACAAAACTCAAAGACGTATTCCCAAGGCCAGTTTCGATTGGTATAAAGAGTGCATTCGTCACAACCGAATAGTCTAAAAATCATCTAAAACTTGACTCAAGCGATTCAACAACGGGTCATCAATTTCCTGGGGTGGAGTTGGAGTTGCGTCTTGTGGCGGAGTTGGAGATGGAATAGATGCTTTCATTTCTGTGGAATTGGGTATCGAGGCAGGAGGCTCAGCAATTCGCTGATTGACAATCAAGCTCAACTGAGCCATTTGCTGACTCAATTGATTGAGCTGATATTCCATCGCCTCCAGCCGTCTAGATTCCCGAATAAAGAAACGTTGCTCAAAGTCTGTCAACTGACGTTTGAGTTCGGTGGTGAAGGATTCCCCTGGTACGGGTGTTGTTTTTGCCGTTGGTCGTACAGATTCGGGTACGCACAAAAATTGCCATAAAGCCTCCTTGCAGAGGTCGCCAAATGTCTTATTGGGGTGTTTTGCCAACTCGGCTTCAACCACTGCTAACAAGGTTTCGTCAGCAACTTCTGGATTGAACGTAACCGATTTTGCGATCTTTTTTGACCAAGGGAACATGTGTTTTAAGCCCTAGCAGAGCGAGTTGTGGAAGCTGCCACCTGTGCTTCTCCATAAATATACTGCCCTAAGGCATTCGCTTGCCGAGACGGTGCAGCCAAGTGAGCATTGATTTTAGCGTCTTTGAGCAGGCGTTGGACATCTTCCCAGAAGAATTCACCCCCACCCCCGGTGAGAATCACATCAGTGACCCGCTCTGGCAGCCATGCTAACACGCGGCTACAGATTTCCCGAGAAAAACTCTCTTTGAGATTCGGCAGAATATCATCTAAATTAGTCGGCTTGGTCGCACCTCGGGGACGGTAATAGCGATCGCCTTTAGGACGGTTTACAGCGGCAATCAGCGATAGAGACTGGCTATCGGCACTCTCAATCTCAGCAGCCACTTGCTCATAAAACTGGCTCATACCAAAGGCTTCACTTTTAGAAGCTCCCCGTGCAAACCGGAAGCTATCTACCATCAAACAATCGGTAGTCTGATGCCCAATGTCTACAATAGCGACCGAAAGCTTAGTAAAATCTGTGTTTGGCGCTTTCTTCGGTTGAGCTTCACACCACAGTAGGCTACCATACCCTTCCGGCATGATCCAAACCTTGTTAATGTTGACGGTTACAGATTCACCTCGATAGCTCATGATGTGGGGACCGCTTAACAGGCCAACAAGTTGGGCTTTTTCCCGCTCAAACTGCTCTTGTGATAGGTAAGGCAGACCCAACACAATGGATACATCATCTTTGAGATTAAAATATCCGATGCAAGCCAAGACTTTAGCCAATGCATCCTCAACCTTAGATTGACCGACTCCAAGATTTGCACCAAAGTCGGCGGCTAGCTGACCCACAGCATAGCCCTTACCTTGATACTCGAGCCACATATCAAAAAGTGGGTCTGTAGCACGAGCTTCAAAAATCCCCCCACGAGCCTGTTCCATTGACAGATGCTTGACATTTGCTGGGATAAACACCACATGATTGGGGTCACGCGATACGCAAGTCTTTGTAGAGGTTCGTCCTAAATCCACGCTAAGAATTGATTTCAGTAAACTAGCAGTGGGACTTGGCTTTGTCGTCGTTGAAGTACCCGTTGTTCTCGGGGTATTCATCGGCGTAGAAGCGGAATTAATCGGGGTAGCGGCTGAGGGTTGAACGGTCATGAAATCTCCTCGTCTTTCTTAGCTTCAACAAATTATCATGCTCATCCTACTAGAGGCTATACCTCAAGTGGACAGATATAGTCACGCTCGAAATTTATTACACTCTACAGCTAGCTTCCTCAGTATGAGTTTTCCAATTTCTCCGCTTTGATGGGAAGTTCAAAACTGGAGAAAGTTAAAAGACCTTATTATAGTCGAGGCAGAAAATGCGATCGGCTAGCTTGAAAATAAGGTAGAAGGAATAAGAGGAGAGAGAATACTATAGATGTGATGTTTTGGGGAAAGCAAGCACTCAAAAAAGTCAACCGACTGCTAGGCAATCGGTTGGGTGTATTATACTTGCTTTTTTTGGCCTAAAATTCAGCGAAGAGTAGGATGCAGATATCCAGTCTGATCGAGCGATTGCTGATTGACGAACACGCTTAGATTTTGCAGAAGAATAAATCTAATTTTCATCGCGCCCGTGGATTTGTGCCGGTGGACTAGTTGCCTCTACGGCGGTAAACGCTTCCAAGATGGTGTAAGAGTGAGAAGCCCCTTGAGGTACAACCCAAGAATCTCCTGGCTCTAGCAATACCTTTTGGCCTTCAAGGTGTAATTCAGCTCGACCTTGAATCACATAGCCAACGGTTTCATAATCCCGTTGCGTTGGTTCTTTGGCTTCATTCGGTTGTTCATCCTGCCAAAGACGCATCGAGATACTTTTTCCGGATGCCAGGTATTTTTGCCCAATTTCCCCTTTGGGAGAATAGTTAGAATTGATTTTTTTAACGCTCGTATCGCTCATATCAATGACCTCATTTTTGCTTCAATTAAGGCTTGAGGACAACTTTGATACAGTTGTCTTTTTTGTGTTTAAAAATTTCGTAGCCTTTAGGCGCATCTTCCAAGTTCATCTTGTGGGTAATGATGAAGGTGGGGTCGATTTTGCCGTTCTGGATGTGTTCTAGCAAGGGTTGCAGATATCGATGGACATGGGTTTGTCCCATCTTGAAGGTTAAGCCTTTATTAAATGCTGCCCCCATTGGGATTTTGTCGAGAAAGCCGCCATAAACACCAGCGAGTGAGACATGTCCTCCTTTACGACAAGCCACAATCACTTCTCGAAGCGCTGTAGGTCGGTCTGTTTCTAGGCGCACCGCTTGCTTGGCTTTGTCGTAAAATGCCATGGCATCGGTGCCGTGTGCTTCCATGCCCACTGCATCTAGGCAGGCATCAGGGCCACGTCCGGCGGTCATTTCTTTAAGTGCTTCACCTACATCCAATTCTTCGTAGTTGAGTACTTCCGCCTGACTCTGTTCCTTTGCCAGTTGCAGACGTTCAGGGATGCGATCAATCGCGATCACCCGTTCAGCACCCTGTAAATAAGCGCTTTTAATGGCAAACTGTCCTACAGGGCCACAACCCCAAACCGCTACCGTATCACCGGGTTGGATGTTGCAATGTTCAGCCGCCATGTAGCCTGTGGGGAAGATGTCAGTAAGAAACAGAACTTGGTCGTCTGTTAAGCTGTCAGGCACCTTGAATAAACCCACATCGGCAAAAGGCACTCGTGCATATTCTGCTTGTCCTCCGGCATAACCCCCCAACATGTGCGAGTAACCAAACAATCCAGAGGGTGAATACCCATACATTTTTTCCACCATCCAAGCGTTGGGGTTGGAGTTGTCACACAACGACCATAAGTCACGTTGGCAGAAAAAGCAGTTACCGCAGGCAATGGTGAAAGGGACAACTACGCGATCGCCCACTTGCACATTTTTCACCTCACTACCCAATTCGACGACTTCCCCCATAAATTCATGACCCAGGATGTCACCAGATTCCATTGAAGGAATGAATCCATCGTAAAGGTGCAGGTCAGAGCCACAAATGGCGGTTGAAGTAATTTTTATAATCGCATCACGCGGATTAATAATTTTTGGGTCAGGCACTGTGTCTACTCGTACATCATTGGCACCGTGCCAGCAGACTGCTTTCATGTAATTATTCTCCTGTCTAACTCATTTCCTACTTACGTATACGGACGTTGCAATTCTTATGGGTATCTTTTACTTTCCAACCCAGAAAAATTCATTCATGGGCAAACTAATCCCGTTCTCCGGTAATTGCATTCTTAGCATCCTCTAAAACCTCTTTTGTTCCCGGATAAAGCGGTTCGTCAAGATTTAGCTTTTCTCGCAGAGTGTCCCCAACACTTTCAATATTTTGTTTAGCTGTATTTTGAGACTGATTCAGTTTTGTTCCCAGTTCGCTCGTTGCTTCTGAAGTGGATTGGGGAATTTTGTTGTTCTTGAATTGGTCATTTTCATGAAACGGACTATCTTGGCTATTGACCTCATATTGAGTCGCTTCAGGTGTCAAAGGTTCGGCTTGGGCTTGAAACGAAGAAGCGTTGCTAAAAGTCGCACTCAATAGCATTGCCGTCCCGACCAATGCCAGGGTTAAAAATACTCGCACTAAAACATTTTGCAGCCAAGAGATGATTTGAGTCATAAACAGACTTCCTTTGCTCAAATATTAAAATTAATTGCGTTTTTTATTGACATTAAATTTTACGCAAGTGTCACACAAAATTGGGTCTTTTGTTTGTAGTAAGGGCTTTAGCCCTTTAGAATGAGAACTAAAGTTCTCACTACGAACGCAATATAATATGCCAGTTACGTAAGTCCTATTCATTGCATATTAAAGGTGTATTTATCAACCCCTTAGTCCCCCCTCAGTAAGGGGGGACATGAGACGAAAATGACTTAATAATTAGTCAAAGGCATTTTGCACAGCACGTTTTGCGCCTTCAAAGATTCCCTGATTTTCGTCTTGAGCATTATATCGATCTTGCTCATCCCGGACACCACCAAGGAGTCCTTGGTCACGTCTCATTTCCAGCGTTTCGGGGATATTTTCACCCAAATTTTTGATGTTTTTCAATCCAGTATCACCAATGGGTCTATCTGGACGATCACCCAAATCTTCAGCTTTACCCTGAATTCTCTTAACAGTAGCGCTGTCTACTGTATAGGAATCTGCATTATCCACACGGGTATTGGCTTGCGCTTGCATTGATGGATTATGACTAAAAGCAGGAATCACCAAGAAGGTTATCGCTGCTAGAAAAACGGTGATTATTTGGCGTAAATTAATAGCTTTTATCCACGAAATTACTTGATTCATTTGATTCTCCATTCAGTTTTTTAGGTTTGAGTCCACTCAGATAGGTTGGCCTCTTCCGTATTTAAAATTCGCACAAGAAACAATTCTTAACGTCTACCGGAAGGTTGACCTTCAATCGTGGCAATTTCTCCGGCTTCCATTAGCATCTTGAAGCGGCGCAACTCATCTCCAATTTGTTGCTCAGGTTGTTCCCCAAAAAGTTTAGCGATCGCATCTCCAATCGCTCCTCCTGGAGGATTATATTCAATGACAACTTTGACTTCAGTACCTCGTCCTGTCGGTGCTTGTTGAAAGCGCACAAATCCCGAATTATCAATATCAGCTCCCTCAACAGAAGTCCAAGCAATTAAGCGATTTTCTTGGTCATTGATAATTTCTGCATCCCATTCCACGCTTGTACCCATCGGTGCAGAGGCAATCCAATGCGATCGCGTATCATTAATCACATTTATATGTTTAATATGCTTCATAAAATGGGGCAGATTCTCAAAATTCCGCCAAAACTGATAAAGCTCTGCCGGGGATTTGTTAATAATTGTTACACTTTTTTCAACTTTAATACTTTTATCCATTCCTAATGCATCCCGAATGCCAGTTTGTGCAGTTACACCGCGATAAATAAGTCCACTTCCGGCCAGAGCTGTTAACGCACCTCTAAGAGAGCCTTGTCTAAGTCCAAAAAGTACCAATGCACCGCCACCAATCAAAGTTGCCCATCGTTCGGTATCGCTGACATTGCTTGTTTCATTTGGTTGTTGGGGAACAATTTCTTGTTCTGATGTCATATATTTTTTTCCTCAAATTTGTGCGAGGGAATGGTTCAGTTAGCTTCCTTAGTTAGATTTAGGGTGAAACAAAGTAGGGAAAATTTTAGTTCGCGACAAGAGTACATGGATTAAACTTGCGGTGTGAATTTAATCAATTCAATAACACCGCAAGCTAATCCGAGAGATATCCCCTCTTAGCCTAAAAAATCTATTTCACAGCCCAACCCTTTGGGCTAACTAAACAGTTTGAGTACGTTTGTTTTTTAACCCTTCTGTTGAGTGATCTAAACGTAGTTTGCCCTGCGGTTGTTCACGTAGTGGCTCAGGGGTTTGCTGGCCAACCGTTCCCTTGGCAATCGTGACACCACCATCTGCTAGCCATAATGCCCCTGTTACGAAGCTAGCTTCATCAGAGGCAAGAAACGCACAGACATTGGCGATTTCTTCAGGTGTACCCCGTCGTCCCATTGGCGCTGCCAAAACGGTGATTTCTTCCATTTGGGCATCCATTGGTCCGGTTTCTTTGTGAGTCCAAGCGGTATCGATCGCACCTGGACAATAACAGTTAGCACGGATACCATATTTGGCTTGCTCGGCTGCTACACCCTTTATAAAAGAATGTATCCATCCTTTCGTACCACCATAGGGAGAGTTTTGTGGCACTCCATTAAAACCGGCTTCTGACCCAGCCGCCACAATGTTGCCTCGTGTTTTTTGTAAGTGCGGCAAGGCATATTTGGTCATTAAAAAGGCCGAACGGATGTTCATGCGGATGGTTTCATCGAAGACCTCAATGGGGTAATCTTGTGTTTCACCGGTAGCCAGGAACACACCCGCATTGTTAACCAAAATATCTAGGCACCCATATTTATCAATTGCCATTTCCACGCAAGCTTGAGCATCAGAGGGTTCTGAGACATCACCTGGATATGCACTCGCCTCTCCCCCATATTCATTGATGGCTTCCACTACGCTTTGAATGGGGTCATCCGACAATCCATTGACAACAACTTTTGCCCCTTCTTTAGCAAATTTATGGGCGATCGCTTCACCGATACCCGTACCCGCACCCGTCACAATTGCAACTTTGCCTTCTAAACGTCTATTCACTATAATCCTCTTCTTTCTACAACTCAATTCTCTTCTTTTAACTCTTGTGCAATTCAATTACTTTTCCTCTATCTGGAGTCAGGTTAAAATTCATTAATATTTTTTAACAGTCTCTATCTTCTAGCAGGTGTATGAAACAAATCATTCATTCACCATGAGAAACAGTTCGGGATCGATGGAAACTAGTCGATGACTAGAAACATTAAATTTGTTTAACGTACAAAAGTTAAGATGAGTTTTTTCCTCGATTGAACTATTACTATCGGAGGATACATTTTTATGACCTTTACTAATCTCAAAGATAATCCAGAACAAGCTTTACAAGCGTTTCGCCGTTTAAATGTTGATGACCAGCTTGCTTTGCTGTGGTTTGTATACACTAAAATGGGCGATTCTATCACTCCCGCAGCACCAGGAAGAGCGGGAGAAGATATTGCTGAGACGTTGTACAACCAAGTCAAAGCCATGTCTCATGATGAGCAATTGCAAGCACAACGCGATTTGCTATCTAATAGAGACAATCAACTTTCCCGTGAATATGGCTCTTTGAGTGCCAACACCAAGCTGCTATTTTGGTATCGATTAGCACAAGGTATGGAAAGTTCAACGATTGTACCCATGCCTCCAAACTACGAACTTAAAGGCGACGCAAAAGACCTACTGGCAGCTTTAGAAGCAATGGACTTCGAGCAGCAAATTACATTCCTACGCTCGACGGTAGAACCCACGGGAGCTCAACCAAAGTCAGGTTCTGATATCTAATCTCTGACTTTGAAGATATCCCTAAAATATTTGACTGAGTATGCCTCTTGCTTAGCATAGATTTACCCCTAAGGTCACAAAGATATGACTTTAGGGGTAAATTTTTTAAATCATTGAAGTTATTACTGTCTATGCACCACTCCTAGTACAGAGATGCTATAGCTTTTTAAAAAGAAATATGGCACGATGGCTTAAAGAAAGAACACTATTCAATCCCAAAAAGAGGAAGTGATGGTGACATCTATTCCTGAGGATGAGTGCGCTGAGTTTATATTCTAGTCGGTTGGCTAACTTGCCAGTCCCCAATTTGAAACAGTTTAAGCTGTGGTGCATTCAAATGATGCATTGCTGGTTCCTCCTTGCCTGCTTTCTTTTTCTCAATCCTAATAAGTGGCTTTAATGCTCAACAGTTCAAGCCTAGAAACTTGTTAGCAAATTAAGTCGGTTTTCGATAGTCATGCTATTAAGCTAAGCTCAACAAAAATGTTGAAAAACGGTGCGGAGTGTTATGGCTGTAGACAAATAAATACTTAATGAAAAGGACTGAAGCTAATGAAAATATTGATAATAATCCTACTATTTTTTTATCTGGCAATGGCTCAGCGCTTTTTCAAAATTTGGTTAAGATTTTTCCAGCGAGATACTACGATGTCTCCAGAAGAACAACGGTTATCTTGGCTAGTTTTATTAGTTAGCACTATCTTATGGCCGCTGATTGTTCCTATCGCTTATCTTTCCCTTTTAGAAAAGCAACTTAACCGTCAACAAGAGCAGTCAGATAAAAAAGAGGAAGATGAATCTTACAAAAAGGATAGCAATGGGAATGGAGGAATGAAATTTGAATGGGAAACCCCCCTCAGTGTCACCTCTGTGGGTAAGAGAGCAGGGGGTTGATCTAAAACAACTTCAAAATAAATAGACGGGTGTATTCGTCATCAGTAAAGTTCGTTAACTTTGCTTTTATTTCTAAGCATCATATCAAAAAACGAGCATTTACTTAACACGGTTGACGGCAAATAACTCTTCATAGTCATCAGAAAAACGTTTCGAGGGTTGCCTGAATAGCGCGTTGTGCATCTTCACGGGAATCGAGCTGTGCAAAGGCTTGCACATGTTTGACAAATTCATCCTGTTTCATAAACGAACGAAATCTCCTTTGAACTAGAATGCATAGTGGACTGAGTATGAAGTGATAGGCTTGCCCTATCAAACCCATACTCAACACGCTTACTAGGCTAGGTGGAACTTAGAGTTCGAGTTTCGTTCAAAAGAAATAGATAGATTTCAAACTAAAGACATAAATTTTACCCATTTTATTGTAGAGCTTTCGATCACACTTGCATAAATAAGCATAAAGAGAGAAGACAAATCTTATAATTGTTGATAATTCTAGAGGAAGATAAGGATTGTTTCCAAGAGAGCCGTTGGGAATTAGCGATAATTTTCGCTAAAAACTTTACAGCTTTTTTTACACTCACAAAAGAATTTCAAAATCAAAGATAGAAGGGTCATCAGCACCAGCCACTATCATTAAAATTAGAGTACAAAATGTGTGAAAACTTAGGCGTACCGCTAGAACAGGTAGAAGAATCAGCAGTGAAATTCGACTTAGCGAACCTCAAGCTGGAAATTGATGGTTTGCTAGCAAGGCTAAAAAGCAACTCTGAAGCTTTGCATCGGCTTTCGGAAATCCTCTCAGTGGCTTCCCAAGACTGTTCTGAGGCCATTAGTGAATTAGAACCGCGCACACCTAACCACAAGGAGCAGAGAATTCCTCATGACTGAAAAACTCGGTAATCGCACCCCTTGTCAAATCGAACAATCGACCGCACGAGATGTCTCTGAATCATTTGTAAATGCCGTTAGTACGGTTTATTTGCAATGCGATCATGATTTTGAAAAATTTTGCGAACTCTTAGACTTAAAACCGGATCGATATAGTCAAGAAAAGTGGCGATTGTTCAATGAATTGATGGAGCGGCTTAATAGTTTTGATATGCCGACATTAACCAAAATTGTTGAAGCCGGTTCTCATCGTTGATTCTTTTTCTAGCATTTTTTGAGTGGATAAGGTACACCTTGAGGCAGTCAGGAAGTCAGGAAGTCAGGAGTCAGGAGTCAGGAGTCAGGAGTGAAGATGGGATATGTGATGGATTAGGGGTGGAAATAGCGACTAACTGTTCTAATTCACTCACTACACGTTCTAATTCATCCACGAGCGGTGTAGACTCAACACTCCGAAATGCTGTGACCAAGGCTCGATAATACCAAAGTGTACCGTCTTTACCCCCATGAAATCGTTCCCAGAGAGCATCCCCCACTAAGCGATAGTCCGTTGAAATTGAGCGGGCATTGTAAAGTTTGTCGGCAGCAGAGACTAAACGTACTGAGGCTGAGGCTGTCGGGATATGGGCGATGTAAGCTTCTTTGCGCTGACGCCAAGGGGGTTTAGGGGTTGTGTCTGAGTCCGTGCAACCGTTGACAATATCCGTAATAGTCTCTCCGAAGCGACGATAAATTTCTGCACGGGTGGCTTCTCCACCTTGGTCTTCGATCGCATCATGGAGTAAAGCTGCGATGGCTTCCTCTTCATTAGCTCCATATTCTAAAGCAATACTGGCAACACCCAATAGGTGAGCAATATAAGGTACTCCACGCCCTTTACGAAGTTGGTTAGCGTGGAGATGAGAGGCAAAAATTAAAGCATCGGTAAAGCGTTCAGAGAGCTTCATAATTATCGCCAAAGAAGTTAAAAAAGACTGATATTCTGCCCGGACTCAGTGGAGGCATTCGATAAGCTTAAGGATATTCAATCTGTCGGGTGTTCCTTACTGTAGCAAAGAATTGTTTCTTGGCATGGGTTTCAAGATGAGCACGCTTGTCCCACAGTAGGCAGACGACAGACTGTGCGCCTTAGCTGTTTTAGTGGTAGCCATGACTAACCGTCTTGCCCAGTCCCAAAGCCTGTATCTCCGTAAACACGCTGAAAATCCCATTGATTGGTGGCCTTGGTGCGAAGAAGCCTTGGAAACCGCCAAGTCCGCAAATAAACCCATATTCCTGTCTATTGGCTACTCCAGTTGTCACTGGTGTACGGTGATGGAAGGAGAAGCATTTTCTAATCCGGCGATCGCTCAGTTCATGAATGACCAGTTTTTACCGATTAAGGTGGATCGGGAAGAACGTCCGGATATTGACAGTATTTATATGCAGGCATTGCAGATGATGACCGGTCAAGGGGGTTGGCCGCTCAATATTTTCCTGACTCCGGATGACCGTGTACCCTTTTATGGAGGCACCTACTTTCCTGTCGAACCTCGCTACGGACGCCCCGGATTTTTGCAGGTACTGCAAGCCGTTCGTCGCTTTTATGATGTAGAAAAAACTAAGCTGCAAACTTTTAAAGATGAGATTTTAGGGCATCTTCAGCAAGCTGTCGCCCCCTCCACTTCAACAGAACTGAGTGACGAGTTATTAGAGCGTGGAATTGAAACCAATACTAAGGTAGTGGGGGCTGGAAATTATGGCCCGAGTTTTCCCATGATGCCTTATGCCGACTTAGTATTGCGGGGGACTCGGTTTGAGTACGCCTCTCAAGATGATTCATTGCAAGCGGTGCGATCGCGCGGATTAGATTTAGCAAAGGGGGGAATCTATGACCATGTGGCGGGTGGTTTTCATCGTTACACAGTGGATGCCACTTGGACAGTTCCTCACTTTGAAAAAATGCTCTACGATAACGGGCAAATTGTCGAGTTTTTGGCTAATTTGTGGAGTGCAGGAATGACTGAACCCGCATTTAAACGGGCGATCGCTGGAACGGTTCAATGGCTACGACGGGAAATGACTTCTCCCCTTGGCTTCTTTTATGCCGCTCAAGATGCCGATAGTTTTGTGGACTCGGATGCGGTAGAACCGGAAGAAGGCGCGTTTTATGTGTGGAGTTATGCCGAACTTCAACAACTCCTATCTTCTGACGAGTTAGAAGAACTTCAGCAGCAGTTTACCGTTACACCTGAGGGCAACTTTGAAGGTAAAAATGTTTTACAACGCCGTAATTCTGAACAGTTAAGCCAGACAGTTGAAGCAGCTTTAGCGAAGCTTTTTGAGGTGCGTTATGGGGCAGAACCTGATACTGTAGAAACCTTTCCCCCTGCTCAAAATAATCAGGAAGCTAAAGGGAATAACTGGCCGGGACGAATTCCCTCTGTCACGGATACAAAAATGATTGTGGCTTGGAATAGCTTGATGATTTCCGGTTTGGCACGAGCGTATAGTGTGTTTAAGGAGCCGGAGTATTTAAAACTAGCGACCAAGGCAGCTCAATTTATCCTCGAGCATCAATGGGTTGAAGGTCGTTTTCACCGCCTTAATTATGATGGTGAACCCTCAGTATTGGCACAGTCAGAAGATTATGCCTTAATGATTAAAGCTCTTTTAGATTTACATCAAGCGGCGTTAGGGTCGGGGGATGAGAGTTCTTCTAACCATTGGTTAGAAAAAGCAATTAAGGTACAAAATGAGTTTGATGAATTCCTGTGGAGTGTGGAATTAGGCGGGTACTATAATGCGGCCAGCGATGCCAGTCAGGAATTATTGGTGCGAGAACGTAGCTATGCGGATAATGCAACACCCTCCGCTAATGGAGTTGCGATCGCCAATTTGGTTCGTCTAGCCTTGCTCACTGAAGATCTAGAGTACCTTGACCAAGCTGAGCCAACTTTGCAATCGTTTAGTAGTGTGATGAACCAATCACCTCAGATGTGTCCTAGCTTATTTACGGCTTTGGATTGGTATCGTTACTGTACTTTGATTCGCTCTAGCGGTGAGGAACTGACGGGGATGAGTACCCAATATTGGCCAGCTAGTGTTTTGAAGTTAGAAACAGATTTGCCAGCAGATGCGATCGGGTTGGTTTGCCAGGGATTTACTTGCAAAGCACCGGCGGATACTCTCGAGCAGTTGTTCCACCAAGTTCAGGAAAGTCAAACCAGAGGGTCAACTATTATGGGGAAACGGTTGTAAAAGTCCATCAGGACTCCTATCATTTCACTTTTACTAGCCTATATATTGGCTTCCCTAATCCCCTTACTAAGGTACGGCTGTTTCATTTTCGCCAAGCCAGAGTCCGCCAGGGAATGATACTGTTGGCTAATAGCTTAAGTCCATTTCAATGGACTAAAACTCTTATTCAGTCGTCTTGAGACGACTTTAACTATTAGCCAGGGGTTTTAACCCCTGGTGGGTTGCTCATCCTCTTGTTCTATTTCATCTTCTGATTCATCTCGGACTTTGAAATACCAGTAGAGATTGGCAACAGCTAAATTTGAGGCTTTGTTTAAATTAGTGGGGATTAATGTTTTGTATCCGGCGATCGCGGCTTGTTGGCTGATGTATGATGCAAACTCTTGGCGTAAGGTTGGTTTCATCATCAATATCAGTTGATCTTGCAAAGATGTGGGATGAGATTTTTGCTTTAAATTCTCGTAGAGTAACTGTTCAGGTGGTGCGGTTGAGGCTGTTGTATCGGTGTTTATATCTGAATTAGCTGTATTTTCTGAGTTGTCGAAGTCGGCACTTTGGAGGAGTTTGAGTTCGGATGGGGGGAGGGAACGCATCCAATCTACATGATTTTGCCAGGATTCGAGGACAGCTAAATCATGGTTATGAATTCGGGTAAGTTCGGGGAAGAGGAAATCTAGCTCGTCTTCGGTTTCACAGCGATCGATTACAGTCAGGGACTCTTGGCGGATTTTATCTTGGAGATGTGAAAGGCGATCGCTTAGTGCCCCAATCTCATTCTGCACCTGATAAGTTGCAACAATTGTCTGGTCAATTGCCCAAGCACATTCCAGCCTGCGGAGTTGTCCAGCCGAACTAGTCTCCTCTAATAGGTGAGGATTGGTGTAATCGGCTAGAGCCTCAAATAACATCCCCCGTACAGCATCGATTTCGGCATTTCTACGGTTTACATCTTGTAAATTCATAGCTAAGCGGAGGCGTTAAAGCGCTTGAGTAAACAATCCGTAAGCCCGAACTAGTACTAAGCGATGCTGCTCAAACTTGATATCTTGGGCAACCTGCTCAATCAGTTGTCTAACTTCTGCTCCCTGATCTCTCAAGGCTTGTTTTAAATCAATAAAGCCGTTATCTACTTTGACTTCTAATCTCTCTACCGCTTTCTTGAGTTTCATCGTTTGGTACAAGTTCACTGCTGAAAGCGCTACACCAGCCGCCACACCAATACCAATCACGGCTGTAGTCGCTTGCAAAACTCCCAAGCTGGACTGAATGCTATTTAGTCCGCTCAGTACGGCTGTAAACCCTCTATGATTCTGATACATCTGCGCTGCACCTGTTACAAGCTGTACAGGAGCTACTAGCGTTTGTACGGGGCTGTTATTGACCACAGCACCAACTGCGATTTCTACAAATCGGCCTGTATTGGGGTCTCTAACTAAGGGTAAAAGTTGTCCTGTGGCTGAATAGACGCGATGAAGTTTATCTGCGTTAAGGAGAGCCTCGATTGCACCAGTAAAAATGTACTCCATATTTGTACTGATTTGAAAGGTAATTTCTTCGAGCCTAGCTAGTTTTGCCAGTGAAGAAAACCGTGTTTTCCCGGATTTATTCTCCTGTGAATCTCGGCATACTAGACGGCGAGTAACAGTATTAATTCCTAGACCTATGGACACTTCACTGATGAACACTGAGGCGGTTGATCTGTTGTCGCGTATTACTGGACAGAAGCTCAATCAACGAGATCTTATTCCTCCCGTTATTTTTATGGCTACGTTGATAACCGTGCTGCTGGGAGTGATGCTTGTAGATGGCACAGTTACAGAGGAGGAAAAGCAACGTTGGCAGAAAACCATCAACCGATTTCTTCCTCCAAAGAGCAATGTGCGTCAATTGACTCAGCTTATGAGTAAAGGAATTCAACAGAATCAAGTATATAAAAAGCTTAATGAGTTACTAACGCTGACGGCTCCACTATCAGAATCAGAAAAACTGTTGTTGATTGCCTTTGGATATGAAATGTCAGCAGCAGATGGAGACATGGATGCTCGTGAAAAGAAGTATTTAGAGGTAATTGCCAATCGGCTACAAATTAAGCCCCAACACTTAGCAGTTTTAGAAGCCGGATTCACTCATCAAGGAAGTGTGGAAACAGCAGATTTGGATGAGGTACAGTTTTTACTCGCTCCCGCTCGGTTTCAGGAATTGGATACTATATTTGTTAAGGCTGCAAGTGATATGCTGGCAGCTCTACCTGCTAAACCTGAACATAAAGGGACTCAACATAACTTTGTCTCGTCTTATGGACAATTAAAAGAGTTCCAGAAGTACCGGAAGCAACTAGACAATCTTTGTTATCAAGTTTTTCAAATAGTTCAAGACTGCAACAATCGTGATTTCCTACCTCAGACTCTAGCAGAGGAGATAGGTAAAGTATCGCGAAAATTACAATCTCAACGTTTTCGCGTGGCAGTCGTAGGGGAGTTTAGTCAAGGCAAATCAACCTTACTAAATGCTTTGTTGGGTGAAGAGATTCAACCAGTAAGAGCGATTCCGTGTAGTGGCACGGTGACAGTTTTGAAATATGGAGCGCACAAGCGAGTAGTTTGTTGTTACAAGGATGGACGCCAGGAAGAGATTCCACTTGACCAATACAAAGGAAAAGCAGCCATTCCTAAAGAAGCAGCTCTAGATTATCGCAGTGATGAACTTGAAAAATCTGATATTGACGAAATTATTTTTGAGCATCCAGATTTAGATTTATGCAGGAGTGGTGTAGAAATCATTGATTCCCCTGGATTGAATGAACACCCTAAGAGAACTGATATTACTCAAAAACTTCTCAAAGATACAGATGCAGCTATTTTTCTGACAAACGCCATGCGTCTCCTTACGGAAAAAGAGCAAGAATTGATACAGGATGTAAGACTTCAACTGAATAGCGGGAGTAAAAATCAGCCTGCCGAAAATCTTTTCGTGCTAGTTAACTTCATGGATTTGCTGGATGAAGAAGAAGATCGTCAAGATGTTATCCAGCGACTTGAAGGTTTTGTTAAGGAAAAAAATCTACTCAGTAAAAATGAAACTCGCATTCACTACATCTCTGCTAAGGCTGCGCTGAAGGCAATGGTGAAAGGAGATGAGAATGACTATTTAAAAGTATTTCAGAGTTTCACCCAGTCTATCGAGAAATTCTTGACGGTTGAGCGTGGCTCTCTACAAATCAAGCAAGCTGTTACTAAAATCAATGCTTTGATTCAAGAATGTTTAGATGGACTGCATCAAGCTGAAGAAGTTTTAGATGGCAATATTAGCCTGTCTGAAGCAGAAAAACAGAAAATTTTGGAACAGATTGGAGAAGCTAGTGGCTGTGATGTCAGAATTTTGCATTTGGCTAATCAACTCATAGAAGATTCTATTCAGGAGGTAGCTGAATCTTGGGATAAATGGGCTGAGGGATTGGGCGATCGCGTAGCAGCAAAAAGCGCTGAATGGTATTCTGAATGTTCACCTATCTGGGATAAAGAAAAGTTAATCAAAGACTATGCTGATCAATTTACTCATTGTCTATCAGCCGAGATAGATGAGTGGTGGAATAAACAGATAGGAGACATTATCCTAAAACATAATCTTGGAATCTTAGACAGCAAAATCCGCCAGGAAGTAGAAGCTATAAGAGCTAATTTCCAGATTCTTGATCGTCAGATCAGCACTAACCTGAATGAGCAGTTTAGCCTTGTGGCTGCGGGGAAGGGAGGAGATATATTGGGTATTGCTTCAGCAATTAATCCTAATGAAAGTGAGAATGACGGTGGAAGTGGCTTTTTGGGAGGTCTTGGAGCAGGTGGATTAACAGTTGGTGCATTGTTTCTCTTTACGGGACTTGGGCTTGTCCCATTACTTCTTGCTGGAGGAGCAGCTGCGGCAATTGGGTCATTTTTGTTCGGTGGACCGAGCGAAGAAGAGCTTCACCTTCAAACTAAACAAAAGGTCTACGATTTAGGATTTCAAAAATTTGATGAATCCGCACAAGAAACCTTTAATAAGGTCAGTGAAAATATCGTCTCAATCTTTGATGACCGAGTTGAGTCAGCCAGCGAAGTTATCAAGCTGGCAATATCACTTTATGAAAACCTCCTAGAACAACAGGAGAAAGCTCACAAAGAAACACTAGAACAACGCCAAGCTGAAAAAGCCTGGATTGCCCAGCAACGTCAGGAACTTCAACAGCTACAAAAAAATATTGAGGCAATTGTCCCTTCCTAATACGTTAGGGAGGTATGGCAACCGGATTTGGTCTAGCACTTCATTTCTCATGCTAAACCGCAGCCTACAATCGAGATATCGCAACATCAACCCATCAATTTATCCAGTGTCAACGGCAAACTCCGCAACCGCTTACCCGTTGCCTGGTAAACCGCATTTCCAACCACAGCCGCAACGATACCGTTGTAAGCACTACACCGACAGAGATTGCCACTCAACCGTTCTTTGATTTCTGCTTCAGACAGGGCTGCTAGTTGGGGAGGACGGGTAATATCAGAAGTCACAGCACTGGCACAGCCTCGTTTGACTTCATCCAGCAGAGCCACTGCTCATCTGTCAATGGCTTCAGAACCCTGGGCGGTACTCTCAAGTTCGCCCCCCTCCCTCCAGACCTTTGAACAGTAGGGTCAGCGCTTTGGCGGCATAGAACCGTATTTCAAGGATTACAAGTCGGCGGCCTTTGACCTGGCTTAGTCTAGTCTACGCGACGCCCAACGGCTGACGTCACTGGTCATGCTCCTCGACATGTCCCACCTGATTGCGGTCGTCTTGGGGATGGTGTTGGTTCAGGACGGAAACCGTTCTCAACTCGACTGGCACAGTGAGCGGGGGTTGAGTTTTCTGCAACTGGGGCTGCGAGAGATTGCTCGGCAGTGTTATCAGCGACTGCGCTTGCCCACCCTCACCCCACTGCCCCAGCGAAGTCCCCCGAAAGCCTATGCCCTGAAGCACGACTAGCAGACCCGAGACTCTCGGATTGAGTTCTCGAAAGTGGTGACGTTCTCATAATGAGACCATTGACTGTGGACGACAGAGTTTTCTGCACCACTAAGGGGTTTTGAGTCAGAACGTGTGCGCGTGCAGTACCTCCATCACGTCACAGACATAGGCCATGCCTGAATAATCGTCGAAAAACTGCGCTGCGACTTCATCCGAAATCTTCACGGCCATATCCCGATTGGGGGTGAGTATCTCGAACTTTACATTCGACGAGAAGGTGTCGCCAACGGTGGGTCGTCCCGGCGAGCGCACGCCGCGACTGCCTTTACCGCCAGCCGGCATCACCGTATAACCGGTAGCCCCGGCTTCCTCGATGATCTTGGCGACCTTGTTCAGCAGCACCTTTTCCGTGACGATGACGAGCTTGCTGGCTTTCTGGGACATGTGTGTTACCTCTTAACGCGTGATGTAGAGAGTCGTTCAAAAAATTGGTCGCTTCTTCAAAACTCTGTTGCGACAATTCAAAGCAAGACTCTATGGCTTTGCCTTGAACCATACCTTTAAGTTTATGCCAAAGATTCGGCGAATCCACTACTCTCCATCGAGAAAGATTGACTCAGATTAGCGGAAGCATTTTATAAAAAACACTTATCCTTTTGGCGCTATGACCACCATTCGACATCAGATTGCAGGGGTCACTAGGGACTAGGGCTCTGCTGTTTGTAGTACCGTCCACTGGTTAGAGTAATCAAAGTTCGATTCACCATCCAACAGCGGAGCAGCTCTTGAATATCACCACCCTTTATAAGTTTCGGTTATCAAAAGATTCCGCAAGTTTGAGGCAATATTTTGTAAAAAATGCTGCTTGTTAGCCACGCATTGCATAAACTTAAAGATATGGTGTTTGCTTGAAGTATAGGCTTATATCTATAAATTCAGCGAAAGCAGCTCAAAGACACAACCACTGTTCTGAAGCCGCTACACACATCACATCGGTGGATTTTCGGCAGGTGTTCCGTGCAATACAGGCAGCGGCCTGTAAGCGATACACATAACCAGCATGGAGTGAAAACCATGAGTAAGTTTGAATCGAGGCAGTCACAGCCAAAGTGGGATACGGATGAGGGGTGGGTCGTGCAGGTGTATGGCAGTAATCGCCGCTTGCTCTGTGTTTTAGATCCCTCCCACGGTTGGATCTTCTTGATCGGTTGCGGTGTTGGTTTACTGCTTTCAGTAATTTGGATTAACGCCGCTCGCTACAGTCCCCCCTTAGAGCCGACCCCACCAACAGAGTTACCCGCATTGCAAGTGGATTGATACGACCCATCCTAGGGGCGAGGTATTCTCCTTGAGACATCCTAGATTGGGTCTCAAGGCGACCATGGTGCGACCCATCACTAAAGACAGGTTGGCTAAGGCAACATCTGCACCGGTTTCGGATGGGTCGATGGAATCGGTCGGCGAGAAGAGACAGACGCTCTCTGGTTGGTAAAGCGCTTACTTAATTGATATTTCGTTAACGGATGTTTACTGGGCGGATGAAGCCCAACACTCCGAGTCCAATCACGACAAAGGACGGCGCAAACCTGCCAAAAGGGGGGATGACAGTCATTTGGTTTTTTGGTATGGGGTATGTCGCATTGAGAAAACTCTGCGATCGCAATTCCCATTAACCAGAAGCGGGGATCGCCAAACAAAAGAAAAATTTATGATTTGAATTTGACATTGCCATGTTATGAAGCGTAAAAATCTGTGCATTTCAGGATAGGCTTAAATACATAGAGATTCGGTTTTTGATAGACCTTTATTTATGGAAGGCGATGCTGGACAGCTATCACCTTCTAGCCCCGTTGCGAGAGCGGCCATCTCTAAACGCCCTGTCAACAGGTTCTCGCATAACACCTGTGCTGTAGGGGTGAATCACTTTACCCTTACTTTGTTCAACTTTTTCCAGCTCACTTATTACAATAATCACTCCTCGTTAGAGGAGGCGGAAGGAGGTTTTAGTGGATTTCTTGTCCGATTTCTTGACGAAATTCGGGGCGCAGTTGCAGTCCCCGACGCTCGGCTTTCTGATCGGTGGTATAGTCATTGCCGCCCTCGGTAGCAAACTGGAAATTCCAGATGCGATCTATAAGTTCATCGTCTTCATGCTGCTCATAAAAGTCGGCTTGAGCGGCGGCATTGCGATC
>CAZPRJ010000098.1:0-15183 GCA_964588805.1 uncultured Microcoleus sp.
TTCCATCAGCCCCAGCCATCCTTGTGACAGTTGTGGGTGCGGAATGTGGGTTAAAAAATCTCTATCAGTCAGAACTCACGTTTGTATCTGTGGAACTGTTTTAGATAGAGACGAAAATGCCGCGAAAAATATTCTAGCTTTAGCATTGCGAATACTGTCGGGCGGACAGGAATTAACGCTCAGGAAGAGAAGAATCTCTGCCAAAACTAAGGAAACTTAGTCTTGGTAAATTCGCTCATTGAACTGAGAATCCCTCGCTTTTAGCGATGGGAGCGTCAACAGACTACAAATTCCCTGCCATCACCATCGGCCCAGCAGGAGTTGTGGGGCTGGGAGATACCTCTACTGTAATCAGTAAAGCAGAGACTTCAAAATTAGAAGGTCGAGGAAGTTTAACAAAAACTGTTCCCTGTTTACTGGTTCTAAACTGCCCCCACGGGACTTTTTCTTCCTGGGCAACTGACCAAAGCTGATAAGATTGGCCTCTGGGTAACACCGGAAGGTTCTTTAAGATGAGAACCGCCTGGGATTCGCTAGAGGCCATGAGCATACTTCCCGTTGCGGCTGATGCCTGAGCCATGCCTTTGAGGGGAACGACATGAGTATCCGGCTTTTGCAGCATGGCAATAACATCTTTTTGCCGAGCAACCTTTGTTTGCATGGTCGTCACCTGTAGCCGGATACGGTAGTTATCTAAACCAAGAACTAGCAGTAATAGTGCCGCAGTGCTGCTGAGAACGCGCACTAACTTGGGAGAATTTCGCAGTCTTTCCCATAGCGCAAGGTTGGCAATTCCCCATCCGGGACGACGGGATACAGGTTTGGGAGTGCTGGTAACGGTATTGAGAATCGACTGTCGCAGGTGAGGGGGTGGCGCTTGTTCAGGCAGAGCGTAAGGCATCACTTCCAAGACTTCCTGTAAGTGTCGTAGCTCGGTTTCTAACTCAGGATGCTCTGTCAGGAGTTGCTTGAATTCTTCGGCTTCTTCTGAAGTAAGATTGCCGAGTACGTAACCTGCCATCAATTCTTCAATTTGTTCGGGAAGTAGAGGCCCAGTCATAAGTACAACTTATTCAATAAAGTCCCGTAAGTTTTTTCTTAAATTCAGCAGACCTTGGCGTGACCAGGTTTTAATTGTTCCTAGGGGTATACCTAGTTGAGCAGAAATTTCCGATTGACTCAAACCCTCGTAATAAGCCATTTCTAACACCTGTCGCTGCTTTGGGGGCAGTTGAGCTAAGGCATTACGGACACAATGCGATCGCTGATTTAAAGAAGCCGACTCAAAAGGCGTGGGAGAAGACGTTTCTTCTGTTGCCATCATTTGGCTCCATCGCTGAATAAATTTTAAATTGCTGCCACGAGAACGCAGCTTATCAATTGCCCTGGAGCGAGTCAGAGTGGTTAAAAAGCTGCTTAAAGTGCCACGAGACGACTTGTATGAGCCGCTACGCCAAAGATTGAGAAAAATTTCTTGAGTCAAATCTTCGGCTTCTTGGGGGTTAGCCAGAATTCTCAGCGCCAATCTGTAGACGAGAGTGGCATAACGGTCATAGAGAATCCCTAAAGCCCAGGATTGACCTGCCGCCATTGCTTGAAACAATTCTTCATCACTGTGACGTTCATGGCTGTTCTCTGGAGTCACCTCACCCTGGAGATGCATCGATTTCTCGTAGTGCCAACCTGAACCAATAATTTTTGAGCGGATTCCATTCATGACAGCAACTGTGTCTCCAGGAAAAACTGGAGCTCATCTATTTAGATACGGTTGAGACGGTGGCTTGGATTTATGTTTCTCTGAGCGTTTTGAGGCAACCCTTTGAGCAATTGCCCCTACAAGTTTCCATCTTTTTGATGTGGAACGCCTAGAAAAGACTCCATACCGCCTCCTCTATTGCTATTTTTCTCAGGTAACAAACTTACTCAGGAAATTTTCAATCCAAATGAGGCACTAATCCGTACTACTAAAAGAACCCCCATCAGCCTCTCGCTGATGACTGCTTAAATCAAAATCCTGAAAGGTTGGAAAGAGGAATATGAACTGGAAAGCACTGTGTGTCGTCGCTGGACTAGCCTTGGTTACGAGTCTATCTGCTTGTTCCCAGCCGGAAAATAACGAGACTCCGGTTGACTCAGCATCTCCTGCTGTTGAGGAAAATGCTACTCCTGGCGCTGCCAAGGAAGATGCCACTAAGACTGATGGCGCTGTGAAGGAAGATGCTACCAAGGAAGATGCCACTAAGACTGATGGCGCTGTGAAGGAAGACGCTACCAAGGAAGAAGGCGAAAAAACCAAGCCTTAATTGCGTCTAGCGATTTGTCGTTGGTTATTAGTTGTTTGTTGTTGGTAAAAGACACACATAACTAATAACCAATAACGCCTCTGGCAAAAATAGCTGGGACAGGTTTTTCAGCCCGTCCCACAAGAGTCATTTTTTCAGACTCAGATCAGCGATCGCTCCTATCATTGAGCCATGCTTTATCCTACGGTTGAGGCATGGCTTCTGCTTTTTTTTTAATTACGACTTACGCACTCGCCCCCCGCCGCCCTCTCTCTGGGAGAGTTATTAAATTGTTCCCCCCAAGCTTGGAGGGTTAGGGGGGCTACTCAGCGGATTTTGCCTAAGTTCTGTTAATCTGTGACGGCTGATGAGCTGGTCTGAGTAGCTGACAAAATGCCCAGAAAAGCGGTTAATACAATGAAGAAACTATCTAATTTTGCAATCAGAGGCTGCGAGTGTTTTTCAGCGTTGTCATTCCCACCTATAATCGAAAACCCATTCTGGAAAAATGCCTGAGAGCGTTAGAACACCAGCAACTCAGGGAAGATACTTTAATCACTGGCTATGAAATCGTCTTAGTGGATGATGGCTCAACCGATGGCACTTTGGAGTGGTTAGAGTCCCACAAGAGTGAGTTTCCCCATGTGCGATCGCATTCTCAAGACCATAAGGGGCCTGCCGCCGCTAGAAATCTGGGTGTGGAACGGGCTCATGGTGACACGATTATCTTTATTGATAGCGATTTAGTCGTCACTGACCATTTTTTGCAAGCTCATGCGGATGCTTTGCTACAGGGACAGCAGCAACTCGGAAGCGATCGCCTTTTCACTTACGGCTGGGTGATTAATACCTGCAATTTTGACAATCCTACCTCAGAACCCTACAAAATAACAGATTTTTCCGCCGCCTATTTTGCAACAGGAAATGTGGCGATTGCCCGGAAATGGTTAGAAAAAGCTGGACTTTTTGATACCCGCTTCCAACTCTACGGTTGGGAAGATTTAGAACTGGGCGTAAGACTCAAACAACTGGGTTTAAAACTGATTAAATGTCCTGAAGCTGTTGGCTACCACTGGCATCCGCCTTTTGCCTTAGAGCAAATTCCCCGCATGATTGACCGAGAAATTCAACGGGGAAGAATGGGTGTTTTGTTTTATCAAAAGCATCCAAATTGGGATGTAAAAATGATGATTCAAATGACTTGGTTGCATCGTATTCTTTGGGGCATTCTTTCCGTTGGTGGGAGATTGAATGAGCGAACAATGGCTCCTTTTTTGCAATGGTTGATTAATCAAGGTAAGCCTCAATTAGCATTAGAAGTTGCTCGAATTTTCCTCAATTGGTACAACGTTCAGGGTGTTTATGCAGCTTATGCCGAGATGCAACAGAAGCGGTAAAACTAAGGACGGATAAGCCTCTTCAGGCTCAAAGACTAGGAGATTGCCGTAACCCTAATTGAATTTTTGCAAGGAATATGCTGTGGTAACTAAATACAGGCTTGGTTGGTGCAAGCGATTTAGTGTGATGAGTTGGGTTGGGGTAATAGAAGCGATCGCACTGAGTGGTGGTATAGCTTGTGCCCAAATTACACCGGATACCACGCTAGGAACTGAAGGTTCTGTGGTTACTCCCGGTGTGGTGATTCGGGGAACAGTAGGCGATCGCATCGATGGCGGTGCTCAACGTGGGGGCAATCTGTTTCACAGTTTCAGCCAGTTCAATGTGGGTGACGGGCAACGGGTGTATTTTGCCAATCCTATCGATGTGCAGAATATCCTCACACGGGTTACAGGGGGAACCGTCTCCAATATTGAAGGCGTATTGGGTGTAGATGGGAGTGCCAATTTATTCTTACTCAATCCCAATGGCATTATTTCTGGCCCCAACGCTCGTACAGATATATCCGGAGCGTTTGTCGGAACGACGGCGAATGCAATTGAGTTTGGCAATCAAGGCGTTTTCAGCGCTACGAATCCAGATGCACCACCCTTATTGACGATTAATCCTTCTGCGTTGCTGTTTACTCAACTCAATCCAGGAGCAATTATCAACCGTACCCGTCTGACGACAACGGATGCTTCATTTTCTCCCCAACAGGGAAATCAATTTCTGGTGGGTGGAGATGTCATATTTGATGGAGGCCAAGCAGGAGGGGCGATTAATCGCCTGGAATTGGGTGGATTGTCGGGTGTAGGAGCCGTTGAACTGATAGGCAGTGGCAATGATATTCAGTTAAATTTTCCCGCAGGTGTACCCAGAGGGGATGTCATCTTTCAAAACAATGCTGTTGCACTGACAACAGAAGGCGGTGCAATTGCGGTTCAGGCTCGCAACTTGACCCTCTCCGGAACTAGCCTCATCGGTGTAACTCTTCAAGCCGGAGCAGGCGCAGTGGGTAGCCCTTCTGGGGATGTAACGATCAATGCGACAGGAACTGTATCCCTAGATGGCAGTTTCATTACTACGGAAGGCGGTGCAATTGCAGTTCATGCTCGCAACCTGAGTCTATCGGGGAATAGTTTCATTAGTGCAACTCTAGAAGCCGGAGCTGGCGCGGTGGGTAGTCGTTCGGGGGATGTGACAATCAATGCGACAGGAACTGTAGCGCTCGATAGTAGTTTCATTACCAATTTTGGGCTGGATAACTCTCTGGGCGATACCGGAAATGTTGCGATCAATGCCCAGTCGATTCGTCTGACTAATCGCAGTCAAATCAGCACGCGTGGTGAGAGAGATCGAGGGAGTATTCGCCTGAATGCGACTGAGGATGTCACGCTGGATAGTAACAGTCTGATTTTGACCTTTGGAAACCGGACATCGATCGGCGAAAGTGGTGACATTACTATCACTGGCCGAACGATTAACTTGAGCAACCAGGCAGTGATTAATTCTGGCAATATTGGGCAAGGGCGAGGCGGAAAGACGATTCTGCAAGCCCAGGATACTATCTCACTCTCCAGTGGCAGTAGTATCCACAGGACTTACGCAAATTAACCGTTGAAGCACCATTGGTAGGGGCGCTCTCCCGTGCGCCCTCACTATATGTGGAGTTCTTGCGTAAGTCCTGATCCAGAGTAGTTCTGGTGCATCCATATTTGGTGGGGTGAATCGGGAACCGAGTGGGGATATCGAACTTCGGGCGCGATCGCTTTTCCTCGATGGTGAATATACCTCCATTAGTTCCAGAAATTTCGATGAGGGTCGCTCTGGCAATATTTACATTACAACCGACGATTCTGTTGTATTGAATGACGCTTCCGTTATTTCCTCTGCCACAAGGGGACAAGGGGATGGGGGGGACATCCAGATTCAAACGCGGCAACTTTCACTCTCTAATGGTGCTTTTATTGATACAGTGACATTAGGACAGGGCAATAGTGGCAATCTGTTGGTCAATGCTTCTGAGGCTGTGAGCTTAAGCGGCTCAACCGTAGTCACTCCCCCGGATGGAGAGCCAATAGTTTTCAACAGTCGTCTCTCGACCTCAACCTTCAGTTCCGGCAATGCAGGGCGAATTACTCTCAACACGGGTCGCCTCAGCCTGCAAGATGGTGGGTCGATAAACGCAAGTGCTGGGATTGATAGTACGGGTCAGGGAGGGGACATTGCCATTAAGGCTACTGATACTATTGAGGTCGCTGGTGAGCTATCCGATGATTTCTTCGGCAGTAATATCAGTACGGCTACCCTTGGCTCTGGCAACGCTGGGAATCTTACGCTGGAAACTCGCTACTTGAGCATTCGAGACGGTGCATTAGTCTCCGCCGCAGCAAGCATCAATAGTTCAGGGCAGGCTGGCAACCTAATTGTGAATGCTTCGGAAGCTGTGGAGGTAGTTGGCACTTCACCCGATAACAGTAATTTTACGGCTCTGTTTGCTGGAACTTCCGGTTCCGGGGATGCTGGGAGTTTGACCATTAACACCCGTCGCTTGAGCATTCGAGACGGCGCAAGCGTGGCAACAGAGGCTCAATCCGATAGTTCAGGCCGGGGAGGAGATTTAACGGTCAACGCCTCCGACTTGGTGGAGGTTGTGGGAACTACTCCAGATGGTCAACTCTCTAGTCGTTTATCTGCGTCAACGGCTGGGCAGGGTGATGCTGGAAATCTGACCATTAACACCAGCCGTCTTAGTGTTCGTGATATTGGACTGGTAACTACAGCAGCAAATGAGGGGAGTACAGGACAAGGCGGCACTTTAACCGTCAATGCCTCTGATTTGGTTGAGGTTGTGGGAACTACTCCAGACGGTAATCGTAGCAGTGCACTCGCAACGTCCACGTTTAGCTCTGGCAATGCCGGACGCATCAACATTAACACTCAGCGTCTCAGCGTCCGCGAGGGGGGATTTATCACAACCGCAGCTCGTTCAGGCAGCACTGGGCAAGGAGGGGATTTGATTATTAATGCCTCGGACTTAGTTGAAGTTGTCGGTAACGCTCCTAATAATGAATTTTATAGTTATCTGACGACTTCTACATCGGGTTCTGGCAATGCTGGACGCTTAAGCATTGATACCCGTCGCCTTAGCGTTCGTAATGGAGGGTATATCAGTACAGAGGCTTTTTCAGGAAGTACGGGGAAAGGAGGCGCTCTCACAATTAATGCCTCGGACTGGGTAGAAGTAGTCAGTAGCTCTCCAGACGATGTATTCACTAGCGGAGTGAGTACTTTCACGGGAGGTGCTGGCAATGCTGGACGCTTAAGCATTGACACCCGCCGCATGAGTGTCGGGAATGGGGGATTTATCAGTACTGGTACAGCCAGTTCAGGGCAAGGTGGCGATTTAGACATCAACGCTACCGACTCAGTGGAAATCGTCGGCAACCCCGCAGACATGGACTTGCCTGACGGGCTATTTACAGCCACCAGTGGCTCTGGCAATGCTGGAAATTTGACCCTCAGCACCCAACGCTTAAGCGTTCGCAATGGCGGGGCAGTGTCGGCTGGCGCAGGCTTAGGTAGCACTGGGCGAGGTGGAAATCTCACTATCACTGCCTCTGACTCAGTTGAAGTTGCAGGCACTTCAAATAATGGTCAACTTCAAAGTTTCCTCTCAGTTCGCAGCCAAGGTGAGGGACAGGCTGGCAATCTCACTGTTACCACACCCAATCTGACGCTCAAAGACCGAGGCGCGATTAGTGCAGAGTCTAGGGCAGTGGATGGTGGTAACATAACTCTTAATGTCGATCGCCTGCTCCTGCTCCGGCAAAATAGTAGTATTTCTGCCACGGCTGGCTTGGCACAAAGTGCAGGTAATGGCGGCAACATCACGATTAATGCTCCCAACGGCTTTATTGTGGCTGTTCCAAGAGAAAACAGCGACATTACAGCGAATGCCTTTGAGGGACGAGGCGGTAATATCAATATCACCACTCAAGGGATTTATGGACTAGAGTTCCGCCCTAACCTAACGCCGTTGAGTGACATTACCGCTAGTTCTGAATTTGGCTTAGATGGTGAGTTTCAACTTGATTTGCTCACGAATGTCGATCCCAGCCGAGGGTTAGCTCAGTTACCGACTAATATAGTCGATGCATCAGAGCAGATTGACCGCCGATGTACCCCTCAAGGAGCCAATCAACGCAGCAGCTTTACCATCACCGGACGGGGGGGTTTACCACCAAGTCCGAATGAACCGCTACAAGCCGAGACAGTAAACACACCTTGGGTGACTCTTGACTCTGGCACAGAGAATAAAACGCCTGCAATTAGTACAAAATCTAGAACGGAAGTTCCTCCAACGCTTGTGGAAGCACAAGGGTGGATAATCGATGAGCAAGGGCAGGTTATCCTCACGGCTTCTGCGCCGAAGGTAACGCCTCACGGGGAGTCGCCTTCAGATATTGAGTGCAATGTGTCTCAAACTCAGTAAAACCTAACTTTGGTCGGTTAAGAAGTCAGGAGTCAGGAGTCAGAATGTGTGTGAAAAGAGGAATGAGCGATCGCAAAACTTCAGGATTTCTACCAATTTCTAAAGTTCCATCGAAATTTTATTAGATAATCCTTGAACCTCTAATTCCAATCGCGGCTTGTTCCCATCACAAACTAAGCTACCTCGATAACCACTAGTAGAGAGTGCAAACGATAACTGATGACTCCCGGTGCCCGCTTCTACCGTCATATCTCCCATATTGACGCGACATTGCATTCCATCCAATCGTACTTCTCGATTATTGAGCGCATCCGTAATTAAAATTTGCTGAGTCTGCCTCATCACTTTAATAATTAAATGGCGAACTCCAAACCGAATAATTCCATCTTCCAATTGCTCTAGCTTTGTTCCATTAGGTAAGCCTTTAATGACAAATTTACTGGGTGTTGATGGTTTTGAAGGTAAGGCAGATGTCGCTGTAGATTTAGGAATTGGAGGGGTTAAACGCTTCGTGGGTGCCTCTGGAATTTCCGAGGGTACAGACTCCGCAGAAATTGACCAATTTTCAGCTTTTTTCAGTAATTCTGAATGACTTTTTTCAGCCTTATCGATTTGCCCGTGAATTCTAGCGTATTCCTCTTGCTTTTTCTTGGTTGCTAGCCAGCGTTCTCGAGCAAATTGACGCAATTCTCGATCGGGATGAGTGATAAACTGCTCGTAAAATTCCAGGGTTTCCACTAAGGAACCAATTTTTTCTAAAGCAATTCCCGCCTGCTGCATCAATAAATATTCCTGCCAGTCAGGTGTTGATAATACTTGTTCGTTTAAAAACTTTTCGTAGAGTTTACGGTATTCTTTGGTAATATCCTCAGGTTTTAAATCAGAGCAAGCTATCTCATAAATAAAATCAAATTTTAATTCTGACTTTTGGCGCTCAGAACCGGCTACTTTGGGCAAATATTTTTCAATAGATTCAATCGCATCAGGCCAATGCTTTTTTCGGTAAAAATACTGTAAGAGAACAGTTGCCATTTTGAGGGGAGCTGCATCTGGGTTAGACTTTTCAAAGCATTCTTTCACTTTGATTACTTCATCCAACCAGATATAAACTACAAAGGCTTGTTGGTACTGCTGTTTCGCTTCTAAAGCTGGTGCCACGTAAGGCAACCAGTGAAGAGTACGTGGTTTTCCTGCTTTTTCCCATTCAGTAATAATGCTGTCGTATTCTTCTGCATGAGCTAGATATTCTAACCCTTCAGGAATACCCAAAAGTTGAGCTTTCGCACGATTATATTCAGGTATATGGATAACATCGCAAGCTTCCCAAATTTCTACTGCTTTTGGATAATTTTGGGCACGATAAAAACATTCGGCAGCTAATTGTTCGAGTTCATCAGATTCTGATTGGGGCGCATAGTTCTGGGTTGCTATAGACTCCAAAACTTCACCAAATTGTTGCCATTGCTCTAGAGTTAAATCTGAACGGTTCAGCAATCCTTCCAGACGATAAGCATATTCGTCTATTGCTTTTTTCCATTGTTTTTGATTAGTAATTTGTTGGGGATAACTAGTTATTGATTGCGAGGAATTACCCTCTAATAACCATTCCTTGATGATGAATTGAGTAAAATGCTGAATAGCTTCTAAATCCTTGGATTCAGCAACCATAAAATTGGTTAACGAACGCTCCACTGTTGTATTTTCTGGGTGCAGTTCATACCAGTCAACCAATTGAACCCAGCACATACCTTGCCAGAAACAGTCCCATGCTTCATCCCAGTGCTTCAACTGTAGAAAACGATTTCCAGCTTCGAGAAAATTCTCTTCCAATTTGAGTGACCAAGCTTCGCAAAAAATAGCCTTTTCGGTATCACCCAAATCACTGTAAAATTGTCTAGCGCGTCTTAACAAATCGGGATTTTGGGTATTTAATCCCTTTGTTTCAAATTCATAGGCGATCGCACCTGGGTCATCTTCCCGAAGTTCCTGTATGGTTTTGGGGGTTCCAGTGCTGATTGTGCGTACATTTTCTTGCCAATGCTCTCGGCTTCTGGCATAGTGTAGCATCGCCTGTAACAAGGCTTCATCACTCGCATATTGCCATAATTGGCGATCGCCTTGTTCGGAATCTACCACAAACAAATGTTCTGTTGCACGGCTTGCAGCTACATACAACTTGTTGAAAAAATATTCGACTTTAACCCGTTGATCGATCCCTTTACCACTCAAATTCCAGACACTTTGATTACACTCTTCACCAAATTTATAGAGAATAACTTTTCTAAACTCTAATCCTTTAGCTGCGATCGCACTTAAAACATTTTTTAATGGTTCAGGAGAAGAAGGTTGTAAAAGTGTATCGTCTTTTACTGACTTTTGCTCATCTTCCTGCAAATTGTTTATCTGTGGGAAAATAGCTGAAAGTACCTCATCCCCTTGAGCATAAGCTACTTCTTCCCCATCTTCACAAGGGATAATAATAATCGTATCTTTAATATAATCCGCTAATTCTTCTGGCTTAATATTCTGATTGAGAATGAACTTTTGCGGTTCCGAAAAATTGCCTTGTTGCCATGCTGTTTGTGGTTTAAGTTCAGTAATATCAAACAGAACATGACGCCACAACTGGATTAAATTTGTAACTTGAACGATGGGAGGAGTAGAACGGTAATTATTTGCCAGTTCCTGAAAATTAATCACCAATTTTAACTGATCGGTGGGGTCTAACGCCGTAATCACTTCTGCATCAAAAATGGCTTGAACACTAGACCAATGAAACCCTGTTGGATTTAACGTCTGAAAAGGGTCTCCGGCAAAAGCAAACGGTAAACTTTGAATCGGCTGATATCCTAAATGGTATTGGGAAAACATCGACAGCCGCATAATCAATTGCAGCTCGAGTCGAGTAAAATCTTGAGCTTCATCGCAAAAGATAGCCGTATATTCAGGACGATAACACTGGATTTCTAGAACTTTTGCAATTAAATCTTGGTCATCCCAATAACCTTGTTCAGTGGTAATTCGCTTATACCACCGCTCCCAAATGGTATCGTAAATACCTTGGAATTTTTCTACCGAAACGGATAGCTCTTTGCGGGGAACTTCCTCTTGATAATCTTCAGGAGTCATGCAATCTTCAAGCCGATATCCCTTAATAAAACTGCGGATAACGTGCCAACATGTTTCGGGAGAATAACGCCGGGATTGGGGAAGATGCAGGACAATTTTAGCTAAAGATTCACACGGACTTTTCCCTTGATACAGTTGTTTAAAGCGATGAAATGAAATGTACTTATCAGGGTCAAAGTGCGATCGCTCCCGTAGAGGAAGTAAGTTCAGCAGAAATTTTTGGAAGGGTTGGAAAAAACTATCAATATTCTCCTGTTCCTCGCCTTGATTCCTCTCAGCTACAAATCGATAATGAGAAGCTAAAAGTGTATTGACTCCATCTTTTGCTACCTCCAGTAATCGCTCGTTATACGTTAAAAATAACGGCTCTCCAGGCAGAGTCTGCTCGCGCCGATGTCCTCGCTTATCGTAATACTTGCGGTAGCAATAATCGGCAAATAAATACAACAGCATGGTAGACTTTCCACTACCGGCTCGTCCATTGATGAATAAAGGTAGTGAGCCTTGTCCCGGTGCAGCAGTGGAAACCGATTGCAGAATTTGTTCTTCTTCAACAGACAGTGCTAAATTAGCCTCTTTCCCCCGTTGAATAGCAAACCAACTTTTATCATCCGCGAGTAAGTAAGCTGGATAGGAACGTTGAGCAAAAGGCGTCAATTCATGCAAGCTTGAGGGACGAGCCAAAATATTAAGCGTTGCCGAATCTTCAAATAAGGCGGTTTTTTTACCCACCTCAATAATCTCATCCCTAGAGGGTCTTTGATGAAAAGGAGCCAGTAGGAATAGAACCCCTCCTATAAAAGTGTCTGCTGTTTCTAGTTGGCTGTAAAGAATGTAGCGATCGCCAGATGAGCATAATTTCACATTCGGCAAATCAAGAAACGTTTCTGCAACAGTAGTTTCACTTCTAATTCCTGAAATCAATTGATAGTAGGTTTCCCACCCCTCTTGAATTTCTCGCTGTCTAAATCGTGTTACCCATTGTGCACTTTCATAAATCAACCAATCTTCCGTTAGTGTTTCTTGCTCCCAACCCGGAAGTTCTAGCCAAGGACGCAATTCTGGCGGCAGTTCCGGCAGTTGCTGGACTTGGCGTTGCTTGGTTTGTTCGCGGTTGAGCCAGTCTTGAATTTGTACCCGATCAATTTGAGGTTCGAGATAGACTCTGCCATACTCTCGGGGATCTTCGAGAAACTCTTCGTAATCGCTATCACCTCGCTTGAAAATCTCCAGCAAGCAGAGTAATTGCTCGTCACCCACGCGAATAATGCGTGCTACGAGTCTACGATTGAGGATACGACGCTTGAGATAAGGATAAACTCGTTCAAACCGTGCTTGCACCTCATCAATTCGTTGAGTCTCCAGTTCCTCGCACAGGTCATCTATTCGGAGTTGAAGGCCATATAACTCTGCCTTGTTGTTAAATTCAGAGGTGCGATAGACGTACATCTTTTAGTCTCCGCTGTTTCCACCAAAAACCCAGCGCTCACCGCTATTACCTATTGTCCTCTAGCCGAGAATTTAAGTACGGAGGTTTTTGGCGATCGATGATACAGTTAGCAAAATTTTACCCGTAGTTGAGTTATAGCATTTCCGCATCTGTATCATCGATTGACCTATTGCTTTGATGTTCCAGCGAACTTATCGACTACCCCCAGGCCGTGAGGGTCGAGGTGGAACTGGATTTCCTGTGCGCTTGGCTAGTAGATTTCTTTCTGGGTCAGGCATGCCTATAAATAGGGGCTCTTGAGCTTGAATGCGTGTTACAAACGGGCTCAACCCTACTGTTAAAACCATTGTAGTGATTGCGGCTAAATAGTTAGTTCTCATCAGAGCCTCCTTTTTGGTGGGATTAACAGCCTTCAGTGACAAAATTCAGCCTTGGACTGGCAACCAAAAACTGCGCCCAATCCCTCGCCATAGTGAGGAAGGCGGCTTTTAGAAATTTCATCCCGAAAATGCTCTAAATTGTACTACAAATACTACAAGCGCGATTCCGCTCTTTAGAGGTCACATACAGATAATTTATTTGAAGAAGCTAATTAAATTTAGATTTATGTATTGACAGTAAAAATACCCCTACGCTAATAAAGCTATAGAAGCATTTTGATAAATTATCACAAACCTAATTTATTCCGTTGTACAAATGACAAATAATAGTCAACAAAAGAGCAAGCCGCTCACGAACAGGCTTACTCTACTCAAAAGCTAATGATTTAAGGATTTTCCTAAATGGCTCAGGCGGGATTTGAACCTGCGACCTTGGGCTTATGAGTCCCCTGCTCTAACCACTGAGCTACTGAGCCGATTTTTTTTGACGCCTTAACTAGTATAACGCCATAATGCCGTAATGGCTACTCCTAATAAAATTGGGTAAGGAGATCAATCACTCCTACCCAATACGCATAAAATCGAGCGAACAATTCCCTTAGCGCTTACTCCGGGGCGGCAAATAAGCGATTGGGTTGACTGCGCCACGTCCGGATGGATGCACCTCGAAGTGCAAGTGAGGTCCAGTGCTGTAGCCCGTGCTACCCATTTCTGAAATTTGTTGACCTTGCTCGACGGCTTGCCCACGACGAACCAAAATCTTGTTGTTGTGAGCGTACAGTGTCAAACTGCCATCAGGATGCTGGACTTCTACCAAATTGCCGTAGCCGCCAGAGTTCCAGCCGGCTGTAACCACAACACCAGGTGCTGCTGCAACAATTGGAGTACCCACAGACGCTGCAATATCAATTCCCTTGTGCATCCGTCCCCAACGCCGACCATAGCCTGAAGTTAGAACGCCTTTGGCTGGCCAGATGTAGCCCTCAAACTGAGTTGGACTATCCGGTAGATACATATCCGGTGCGGAGAGGGACGGTAATTCAGGAGAAACTGTTTGTCCCACCGGTGTCCGCAAGGATGGATTGTAAGAACCTGCGGGTGCTGGAGCCGCCGCTACACGTCTAGGTGCAGGAGTTAATGCAGTTGTTTCCGGAGGGGGAACCTCAATAGGAATCGAACCTTGTGGCTCTTCTGTCTCCTGCCGCTTTCTACGTGAGAGTAGCCCTTCGTCCGGTTTCTTCGGATCGAACTCAGGATTAGGTCGGTTAGAAGTCGAAGGATTTTTTAAGTTTGAGGCAGCCTCTGAGCTAACAGTAGGCACAACAACATTCGATGCAGTCGCTTGTTCTTGTGTTCGCTGTTGACGATATTCTTCTCGCAGCCTGAGGATATCAGCCTTGAGTTTCTCAACGTAGGGATTCGAGTCAGACGACTGACTGGGCTTATTATCTGCGACCTGATAAGAACTAGGCTTGGTGCCTTCTCGGTCTGTGGCTTCTGCCAAGCTGGTACGAGGAGCGGAAGCTAACGAAGTGGAGGGTGCGGCAGAGGCAATCGTCTGGACTGGCTCGGGTTGGATCGGAACTACAGGCGTGGGTACTCGAACACCTTGCTGGTCTTGTCCCGTAGCCGAACGGTCAGACTTAGGATTGATGCCTGGGAATAAAGCAACCGTACGATTGGCAGCGATAGACGGTTGAGCTTGTGGAATTTTTAGCGGTTGATTGACACGAATTAAATGGGGATTGGCCAATCCGTTCGCTTGCATCAGAGCGGTGCGAGATAACCCATTGCGACGTGCGATCGCATCGAGTGTATCTCCAGATTTCACCTGATAAACACTGGATGTAGGAGCCGCAGACCCGATGGGCTCAATAAATACGGGTTGAGGTGCCTCTAAGTTTTGAGGTTTGGCGGCATTCTCCGAATTATCCGCAGGAGCGGTTTTCAGCGTAGGAACGGTCAGTCCCCTCGGCGTCAGTGTTGGCGACGCTGCAATTTCTGGAGTTGGCACCGGAATCACCACAGGGGTTTGCTCCGGCATGGCCGCTTTCGGTGCCACAGTTG
>CAZPRJ010000098.1:15283-24823 GCA_964588805.1 uncultured Microcoleus sp.
GAGAGGCAGCCATTTCTGGCGTTGGCACCGGAATCACCACAGGGGTTTGCTCCGGCATGGCCGCTTTTGGTGCCACAGTTGGAGAGGCAGCCATTTCTGGCGTTGGCACCGGAATCACCACAGGGGTTTGCTCCGGTATGGACGCTTTTGGTGTATCCTTGGGAGCCACCATCATTTCTGGAGTTGGCACCGGAATCACAATGGGTGTGGCCAGTGCTGTGGCCACAGGCTGAGGTATCGCAAAAGGCTCTTGAGCTTTCAGCACAGCCGATGGCAACGTGACTGAGTTACTGTCTTGAGCCCCTACAGCCTCTGCCAAGGGTAAAGTTGCTGATTCAGATAAATTGGTAGACTCCTCAGACCCCAACTCCGCCAGACTATCATTCAAGCGATTCCTATGTTCTTGTAGCCGCTTGAGCGCAACATCCTGTCTTGCTTTGAGCAAGTCATTGACATTGCCAGCAACCGTGACCGATTCCCCGGTTTGTATCTGACCTAACTCCGACACGGGCGCACTTGTATGCAACTGCGTCGGTTCCACACCATAAGACTCAGATAAAGTTTGAACCGTATCTCCCGGTTTCACTTCATGAACGATGCCATTCTTCGTCGGAATTTTGAGTGTTTGGCCGACGGGTAAAACAGTATCGGGACGAATTTCGTTAGAAACTGCGATCGCTTCAGGCTGAACTTCGTAAGCCTTAGAGAGTTCCCATAGCGTCTCCCCTCGCTTCACCTGATGTTCAACGACAGGCTTGCGGGCTGTTTTCGACGTTGGGGCTGCTTCTGGTTTCGCTGCCGATACTGATGGAGTTGCGCTAGCGACCACTTCTGGTTCTACTGCTGAAGCCGACGCAACACTCGCTTCCGGTGTAGCCGGAAGATTTGGGAGTGTGGGCGTTTCAGCAACTGGCTCGACGGCTAGGGCTTCATCGCCTTGCCGAGGCACTAACAAACCTGCTGTCCCCATTGATATTGCCAATCCGATCATGGCGGCCGAAGTCCGCGCTCTACGGTTGTGGGCATCCGTTTGGATTGTTGCGCCAACGGGCTGCTTCTTTAAGTACCCTACATAGAGCTTTAACAACGCCTCAAAGGAGTCAGCTGCACAGGTCGGAACTTTTTTGACCTTCTGCGTAAATGTTCGTTTCAAAAACGACCTCCTGGTGTGTGACGAGCGCTTAACAGTTCCTGAAAGTTATTTACCAGTCAATGAGGCAACTCACCTCGAATTAGTGATCGAAATCACTTTCTGTAAGCATACTTAGGCAAGAGTACCCTGCTTTTTTAAATTAGACAAGTTGCTTTTTTAAATTAGACAAGTTGACCTGACCCGGTAAAATTTTGCCCTTGACCGCAACCGCTCGATTCACCCTTATATAGCAACAACTGCGTGTCTCTTTTACAGTCACTTTTGGGTAAGAGACACGGTCGATAATGAGTACGGCTGTTGCCAAGGTTTGCTGCATAGAACATACAGACCTGGTAGGCTTTCCTCCGGAAGAAGACATAGGGATTATCTCAAAACTCAATTGGAGCTGAGTCCGTCTCGCTTTTTCCAGAACACCCTGCAATCGACTAGTTTAGCAACCGTTTGATCCCAGACGGAACTGTACGCTACCTTTTGTCAAATAACAACCGTAGAGCTGCAAAGCTTTCACTCGCATATCCAGACCAATTGTAGCCCTCAAAATATTCATAAACCCTTGATTTTCCTTGTAGATAGGACATTTGACTCCCTAGAAGCCCTGATTTGGGATGACAAAAATCTATCAATCAGTTCCCCCCATTGACTCGGATTCTTTATAGAAATTTCTTATCAACGCACTCTGATTTCCGTATCAGGCATAACTAAGATATCCTCTGATAATTCTGTCGTGAGAGGGAAATGTCCTCTGGTTAATGAAACAAAGTGTTGAGACATGGTTAAGGTTTAAGACGTAGTTCTAGAGATTAGACCCATTGATGGATACAGGAACATCAATAGAACGTGGACAAGAATAGTGGGTTCAATGCCTTATCTCCTGCAATTCTCTCCTCAGTTAGCCTTTTTTTTGAGGAACAGATTAGCAGTTAACTTCCTTATTGAGGAACAAGCCCTTCTACTATCCAACAAAGCTATGACAACCTTGTGTCAGTTCTATGAAACTTTTGTGTAGGAAGGATTAGAAAAACTTCTAAATTTAAAGCTCAGTTCAGTTAGATACGTTTATAAACATATATAAATTAAGAGCTACAGAACCCCAAAAAGTAACCGATACTCTCAGTCCGCCCTCACAAGCAGCGCCATCGGACTCGGCAGTTGTCCTGAAAAAGGGTCAGGCATAACCGGAACTCTGCTTGCTTGTGAAGTATAACCCCTATCCCCAGTAACCGAGTTGACGCCGAGCTTCAAACAAACCCACCGCCGCACTAACCGACAAATTTAAGCTTCTGACGTTCGGTTGGGTCATGGGAATGTGAACCGTAGCATTACAAGCGTCTAGAACTTGGGGCGGCAACCCCGCCGTTTCGCTGCCAAACAGTATCCAGTCATCGGTCTGAAACTGAAACTTAACATAACTCCATTTTCCTGAAGTACTAAAGCCAATCCATCGCCCACCTTGTTGCTGATGTGCCGCTTTGAATGCCTCAATGGAATCATGGTAATGAAGGTTAACGTAAGGCCAATAATCCAATCCTGCTCGTTTTAAGTAGCGATCGCTAATCTCAAATCCCAAAGGCCCCACCAAGTGCAACGGGGTATCGGTAGCAGCACAAGTTCGAGCAATATTACCCGTATTCCCCGGAATTTGGGGATGAACGAGGACAACTCTTAGCATGAAACCGCACCATCTCTAAACACTGCAACATTTCTCTAGATAATTTAAGAAAAAATGATCCATTCGTTACTGTATTACATTCTTGCTCACAAATTAAGTCGATAGCTCTCATTTTCTGAAGCTCTAACAGCAGAGAGCAATGCTGTAAATCCACCTAAAGACAGAGGGGACATATATATTTTGTTAATAGCCAGGGGGCAACAAGCATTGATTAGATATTTTGATTTGTAAACCCCCAGACTGAGATACAGACCAGCTGACCTTGCGAGTAAGTAGGAATGACAAGAGTACCAAGACCTAGCACCGCAAGGAATAGGGCGTCTCTCAACTAAGCAACACTAAGCTGACACAGCTTATCTTCAAGGTCTTGTTCTTGTTCGGCTGTGGCTCGAATCGCTTGAGTCAGCACACTTCGACTATCCAGACCGGTCGCGTACAGCTTGAGCCACTGCTGAGCTGTATTACCTTCCCGCAGAATTTTCTTCAAGGGCGAGAGAAAACAACTGAATCCCCGTTTCTTAGCAATCGGCCAAGTCTCAGCATACAGTTGTTCAATCCAATCTCGAACTAAAATCTTGCGTCCATCCTGCCAATGCCGCAGTTCAGCATCCAAGCTAAATTGAGCGGCCGCCGCTTCATTGGCATCAGTCAGCGCCACTAAATCTTCACCACGGCTGCTAGATGGAAATGTACTAGACTCCAACGGATCGAGCGTGGGGTCTTCCAAAAGCTGAATTAGACGAGCTTCTAAGAGGGCAATCACCGAGAGGAGGGCAATTGGGTCTACGATTAAGTCACAAATTCTCAACTCCAGCCGATTCAGGTCGTAGGGACGGTTATTACCATTGGGGCGGACGGATGCCCAGAGGTGACGTACATTTTGCATCGTTCCCGCCTGGAGTTGCTCTTGTGTCCACCGGATAAAGTGAGCATGACTTTCAAACAACGGAACATTGACCGGCGTTTTGGGAAAGATAGCCCAGCGTGTGGAGTGATAGCCAGTGGGTTGTCCTTCTAAAAACGGAGACGATGCGCTCAAAGCCAGGTATAGAGGGGCTTCTACCCGAATCAAACGACAAGCCTGCATCAAAAGTTCTGGGTCAGAGATGCCCACATTGATATGAATGCTAGCCGTAACAACTTTGGTATTGTAGGTGTGTTCGATGTAGTCGTGGTAAGGGTTATTGGGATCGGAGCGGTAAAAGCGATCGCTCCCCCCCAAAGACAGGGTACTCCCCGGAATGAGAGTATAATCGCCCAATCGCTCCAAGTAAGCTCTTAACTTCTGTCGAGGGCGCACGATCGCACACAGGAGCCGATCATAGGAATACAATGGGGCTGTGGTGTATTCTACGTTCCGGCTATCCGGTTCTCGTACGAATCCATCCAGGGACGCCACAATTTGGTCGGAAAGCCCGACGATATTGCCTTGGGGCGTACCTGTGTACATTTCAATTTCCAAGCCTTTTGATAGAAGCACAAATTTTCCTCAGATAGTCTGAGTAGCGAATGGGAGTACAAAAGCAGACAGTCTATTTTTGTAGACATCTAGACATCTGGAGAAAATGAACCTGAAAGCCTTATCCTGCTTGAGTCGATATCTAATTTCTAGAGATGTCTATTAAAAATGTATCGAGGAAGACGAAACGAAGTCTCTTTCTCTAGTTTGGCATCAAAGCCGATATTGACGATAGACCTCGCTAGCCGCACGATGCAGTAGGGAATGACGATAAATGAGAGCGTCGAAGTCGTCAGCATAACCACCACCAATGACGCTAGCAACAGGATAGCCTGCTGCAATACAGGTATTCAACACTTGCATCTCACGGCGGTAGAGTCCGGTATCTGTAAGGGATAATTTACCTAGGCGATCGCCTGCATGAGGGTCAACTCCAGCATCATACAGGATTAAATCCGGTTTGAAATCGTGCAGGAGGTCGGCTAGATAGTGGGCAAGGGTTTGCAGGTAGGCGTCATCTTCCATGCCTTCGGGTAGGGGAACATCCAGGTCACTTTTTTGTTTAATACTGGGAAAGTTGACTTCACAGTGCATGGAGAAGGTGAAAACGCTGGGGTCATTTTGGAAAATAAGAGCAGTTCCATCTCCTTGATGCACATCGAGGTCGAGGATAAAGATTTTTTGGGCAAGTTCTAATTTTTGTATAACACGGCTGGCGATCGCTAAATCGTTAAAAATACAAAATCCCGATCCATAATTGGGAAATGCGTGATGCGTACCCCCAGCCGTATTACAGGCTAAGCCTCGCTGAAGTGCCAGTTGGGCAGTGAGGATGGTGCCACCGACGGCAGTACAAGTCCGCTTGACGAGGGCGGAACTCCACGGAAGTCCGATACGCCGTTGGGCTTTGGGGTCGAGAGTCCCTTGGTAGTAAGCTTGGACGTAATCAGAAGTATGAACCAGTTCAATCCATTCGGATGGAGCAATTTGGGGTGTGTGGAATTGTTCTGGAGTGGCAACACGATGGCTCAAAATGAATTCGTAGAGTTTCCCAAATTTGGGCATGGGGAAGCGATGCCCTTCAGGAAGGGAGGCTACGTAGTCGGGATGGTAGATAATGGGTAAGTCCATCAGAATAGGAGTCAGGAGTTAGGAGTCAGGGGTGAAAAAGTCAACCTCTTCAGGGAATTCAAAATTATTAAGTCCCAATCAATAAATTTAGAGGCTTGTGAAATAAGGATACTGTTGACTGTTAGCCTCACCGACGAACTAAGCTTTTAGAAGCTGTTGGATTGCCCATTTAGCAATCATTACTAAGCAACTGAGGGATTTAATGTAAACCAAAAAGTTGTACCTTTTTCCGGACAACTATTAACCCCAATTTCTCCACCATGAGCAGTGATAATTTGGCGACACAAATATAATCCTAACCCTAAACCTGTATAGGGACGATGACCTTGAGACAAGCTTTTATTATCCCGGCCACTGTAATATAACTGAAATAAGCGCTCACACATTTGTGGAGTGATGCCCACACCATTATCCTCAACAGTGCAGTGTATTTTTCCTTTCTCAGCCTGGGCATTTAATTTAATAATGACACCGGGTGGATTGTGGAATAAGGCATTAGTTAATAAGTTTTCAAAAACTCGTCGAAGCTGATGAGGGTCAGCATGAATTGCAGGAAATTGGACAGAGACTTGATTGATGATTTTTGCCTGGTTTTTGGTCATTAATGGCTCAAAATCTTCAACAATGCTTTGTACAAAATCGTATAATTGAACGGTTTGACAATGAAGTGAAATGCCTACCACTTCACTGGAATGAACTTCCAAAAGGGAGTTAATCAAACGAAGTTGGCGATCGCTACTTTGAACCATCCGTTCTAAAACTGAGCGAGTAACGGGAATTAATGATTGGTAATTTTCCCGATTCCCGATTCCCGATTCTCCATTCTCGCTTCCCTTATTGAGTAAATTATTAAGTACCATTAACCAACCCAAAACAGGTGTCCGCAAGTCGTGGGAAACTGCGTGTAAAAATACATCTTTGAGTCGGTGAAGCTCTTGCAGTTCAGTGTATTTTTGCCTTAATTCTCGGGTACGTTCTTCGACTTGACGTTCTAAATTAGAATTGAGTGCTTGAACTTGCTCGTAAAGTTGAGATTGCTGCACGGCGATCGCAATTTGTGTAGACAGTGCTCGCAGTAAATCGACTTCAAAGGGTTGCCATTGTCGGGTGCGATCGCATTGATGAGCAACCAAGACCCCGATGAGCTTATCATTAATGGTAATAGGTACAGCTAAGAACGCTTTGACTTGATATTTAGCCAAGTAATGTGCTCGTGAAGAAGAAATATTAGCAATACTCGTATCATCAATCACCTGAACCTGACCTGATGATAAAACATCCTTCAGTTCCTTGATATAGCTGGGGTTATCAGGCAATGCCCCTAAAATTGAACCCCAATTGGGAACAACAGATTCAGCCGATGCTTTACTTTGCAATTGTCCATCAAAGTAGGTGATAAATACGCGATCGCATTCTAGAAATTGCCGTACTTCTGCGACGGTGGTTTGTAGAATTTGTACGAGGTCAAGGGAGCGACGAATGCGTAGAGCAATTTGTCCCAATAGGCGATCTCGTTCCGTATTCAGCAAGCGTTCTTCCTCAGCACGTTTGCGATCAGTAATGTTACGTACAATCACTATAACTTCCTCTTCCCCACAAGCCACCATCCGCGCTTCCCAATACTGCAATTCATGATTCAGGGGCAATTCGTACTCTAAAGTGTGAGTGACTCGCGTTGCCAAAGTTTTCTCAATAGTTTGCACAAAAAGTTGAGCCAGTGGTTTTGGGATAAAGTCTTGAATTTTTTTTCCCAGCAATACATGAACAGGGACTATTAAGTGAGCGGTGTTTTCAGCATGGCAGTCTAGATAAGTTCCATCACGGCTAAAGCGAAAAATTAAATCGGGAATGGCATGAAGTAAAGCGCGATTTCTAGCTTCACTTTGCCGCAAAATATCTTCAGCCTGTTTGCGATCTGTGATGTCGCGAACCCCAACCACCCGCGCAGAACGCCCCTCATAACTAATGCTTTTGGCAGCTACCTCTGCGATAAAGGTTGTACCATCTTTTCTCAGCGCTACGGCTTCTAACGGTTCATCGGAGGGAAATAAAGCTCGATTTTGAATGATATCTCGTGAACAAGGGGCAGTAATTTTGAGTACGGATTGATTAATCAGTTCCGCTTTAGAGTAACCAAACAGAGCTTCGGCGGCATAGTTAACATCTTGAATGATGCCACGCTCGTGAATAATAACGGCTTCAAACGTGGCTTCAAAAAAACTCTGTAAACGTCCTTCGCTGGCTTTCAAATCCTCCTGCGCCTGCTTGCAGTCGGTAATATCCACTAAGACTCCATCCCACAACAAATCTCCGTTTCTCTGCTGTTCTAAGCGGGACTTTCCTTGAACCCACTTCAGTTTGCCGGATGGGGTAATAATTCGGCCTTCCCAGTTCCAAGCTGTAGCTGTTGTAGCAGAAATCGTCACAGACTGTTCATAGGCTTCACGGTCATCGGGATGGATTAAATTAGCTAGTGCCAGAAAGTCTTGTTGAATGGCTTCGGGTTCTAACTCATACAATTCTCGACAGCCAGAACTCGCATAGAGAACAGAACGAGAACCATCTTGACGTTGCAAGAACTGGAAAATCATCCCCGGTACGTTGGCTGCAATTTGTTCCAGCCGTAACTGACTGCGTTGCAAGGCGTGTATCGTCTGGCAGTGGGCAACGCAAGAGCCAATAGTTGCAGCCATTGTCATCAACACAGCAATTTCATCTTGTGACCATTGACGTTCCCTGTGGCAGTCATCAAAGCCAATAAAACCCCAGAGATTACTATTAACTGGAATGGGTACGATGAGTATGGACAAAATCCCTTGAGGCTCTAATAATTGCCGCTCTAGTGGGGAGAAGTCTCGCACTAACCCATTACAAGAGTGTCCACTCGCCAAGGCTTCATACCATTGACTCATGCCGAATGTAGTAAACGAGAGGTTTTGTAGCAACGGGTTCTCAAGTTCAGCCGTGATGGTTTCCTTAACCCATTCAAACCTCTGACTCATCGCCGGTTCACTGGTTTCTGGATGGGGATGAATCTCAAAAATATAGACCCTATCGACATGAGTCACCTGTCCTAGAGTCACTAGGGCTTGGTTGATTCCTGTTGCTGAGTCGTCGCTGGTCAACAATTGATTGGTTGCTTGTGCTACCCCTTGGAGAAGATTAGGGTAAGAACGAACCTCAACACCAGCCGTTTGCCAGCTTTTCGACGGTTCAACGTTAGGGGACTCGGCTTCAGTCATGTTTTGAGGTAAGAGTACCAGATAATCACAGTATGAACTACTCATCTAGTTCGAGCTTAACGAACTAACTTCGTTGTAGCCTCTTGTGAAGATAATAGGAGTCTAAGGCTGTTTTAGCTAAAGTAGACAGAGTTATGCATTACAAACAATTTCGAGTATTTCAATATCTCAATCAAACTCAGCTTCAAAACTTTGTCAGTGCTTGTCAACAGGTTACGATTCCTGCTAATCAACAAATTGTGCAACAAAATTCTCAAGGGAATCAGATTTTTTTTGTTTTGGAGGGAACAGTTCGAGTGTTTCTCAATACTCCCTTGGGGGAAAAGGAACTCTCTCAAATTACAGCCCCCACGGTGTTAGGAGAAATCAGCTTTTTTAGCGGTGAACCGAATTCTGCTAATGTCACAACGCTGACTCCGGTGCGTACACTCATTATGTCATTTGATAACTTGCGTCAGCGCTTGCATCAAGGTGATGCTGCCTCTTCTATCGTCATGTTGAATATGGCAGAAGCGATCGCACAACGAGCATCAGCCATGACACGCCAACTGTGCGATCTCTACAGTAATCAATCTGATGAACAATTCTCACAACTCCAGAATGCGAGTAAAGATTTGTTTGGGGAATGGAGTTTTCTCTAAACTTAGTTTTTAGATATTAATTAAAAAAAATATCCCCCAGTTAGGTCAATGATATGACTTTGATGCAATAGGTATAAGTGAAGTTAATACAGAAAACCTAATGTAAATAGGGAGCATATCAGGTTTGCCAGTGGATAGCCCCGCACTGCGTGCCGCTACGCTAACATCCCCTTCTCCTAAAAGGGGAGAAGGGGAGCAATACTTCAAAGTCCCTCTCCTTTTGGGAGAGGGATTTAGGGTGAGGG
>CAZPRJ010000099.1:0-24768 GCA_964588805.1 uncultured Microcoleus sp.
TCCTGACTCCTGACTCCTGACTCCTGACTCCTGACCCCTGACCCCTGACTCCTGACTCCTGACTCCTGACTCCTGACCCCTATCTAATTTTGGTCTGGCTTTGCTTGTTATGAGCAATACTGAAAGACAACAGACATATATATCGATAGAACGACGAATGGAAATTCGAGCAACGGATACACCCCGCCTAGACTGGACTGGTGATGCGCTAGCAGTTGGGTTATTTGAAGAGGAGACTACACTCACTGGCGATCTCGCTCAACTTAATGAGAAGCTCGCTGGTACAATCTCAGAATTGATTGAAGAAACGGAATTTAAAGCAAGCGCTGGCAGTAGTGCTGTAACCCGTGTGGGTGCCGGGAGCTCAATTCGTAAAATTATATTGGTTGGGCTGGGTAAACCTGATAGCCTCAAATTAGATAACTTGCGTCGGGCAGGGGCGGCGATCGCCCGCTTAGGTAAACAGCAAAAGGTGAAAACCCTAGGGATTAGTTTGCCGATTGTTGATAATGACCCAGCGTTGAGTACTCAAGCGATTACTGAAGGGATTTTACTGGCTCTACACCAAGATAATCGCTTTAAGTCTGAACCGGACGAGAAAGGGGCAAAGTTAGAGCAAATTGAGCTATTAGGATTGGGTGGCCAGGATGCGGCGATTACCAGTGCTCAGGCGATTAGTTCGGGTGTGATTTTAGCACGGGAATTGGTAGCAGCACCGCCTAATGTGGTGACGCCAATGAGTTTAGCCGAGACTGCCTCCACCATTGCCTCGGACTACGGCCTAGCGCTGGAAGTTTTGGAGCAAGAAGAGTGTGAAAAGTTGGGGATGGGTGCCTTTTTAGGGGTTGCCCAAGCCTCGAATATGCCTCCTAAGTTCATTCACCTGACTTACAAACCGGAAGGGACACCCAAGCGTAAACTGGCAATTGTGGGCAAGGGGTTAACCTTTGATTCCGGCGGATTGAATATCAAGGGCGCTGGTAGCGGGATTGAGACGATGAAGATGGATATGGGAGGCGCTGCGGCCACCTTGGGGGCGGCAAAAGCGATCGCCCAACTCAAACCCGATGTTGAGGTACACTTCATCAGTGCGGCAACGGAGAATATGATTAGTGGCAAGGCCATGCATCCGGGTGATATTCTCACGGCCTCGAATGGTAAGACGATTGAAGTCAATAATACTGATGCGGAAGGACGCTTGACGCTAGCAGATGCCTTGGTATTTGCGGAAAAATTGGGTGTGGATGCGATCGTTGATTTAGCGACGCTCACCGGTGCCTGTGTGATTGCTTTGGGTAATGATATTTGCGGAATGTGGACTTCGGATGAGGCGTTAGCGTCTCAATTTGATAATGCCGCCACGGCTGCTGGAGAAAAGTTCTGGCAGATGCCTTTGGAAGAGAAGTATTTTGAGGGCTTAAAGTCACCCATTGCTGATATGAAAAACACCGGCCCACGTCCGGGAGGTTCGATTACGGCGGCTTTATTCTTAAAGCAGTTTGTGAAAGAAACACCTTGGGCGCATTTAGATATTGCAGGGCCGGTTTGGGCGGATAAAGAAGACGGTTGTAATAATGCCGGTGCTACAGGTTTTCCGGTGCGAACTCTGGTTAATTGGGTACTGAGTGACGCTTAAGGGACTTCTTCGCTAGTTGTAGATGAGTTTTTGCTAACAAGAACCCCTCTCGTTCTCCCGTGAAAAAAAATTCTTCCTTATCTTCCCCCCGCGTCGGGGGGATAGAGGGGGGTGGGGAGATGAGTAAGGACTAAAACTTTTTCTTTCATGGAGAAGAAATCTTGCTCCTTCCCCGAAACCTACCGTGTACACACATCTCGTAATCGACCTCACTCATACTGCATTTAGCCCCCCTAACCCCCCAAATTTGGGGGGAATCGGAATCTCAAAGTCCCCCAGAATTGGGGGATTTAGGGGGCTGAACAACCTCAAATGCTAACGGATAAGACTTGTGTGTACATCTCTTTAGTACACTGAAAAGTAGCAGCGTCGATGTAAGCTAATTATGACCTATCAAGCTTACGATCTTGAAAGTGAGATCGAATATCCCAGTTCAGACGGCGAACCAATGGCAGAAAGCGACCAAACGCGGGATTATTTGGTCTACAGCGTTGAAGTATTGGAGATTTATTTTAAACAGCATCCTGATGTTTACGTTTCAGGCAATTCATTTATTTACTACGAAAAAGGTAAGCCAAAGTCTGTCGTTTCGCCAGATGTGTATGTAGTTTTTGGCGTTGCTAAGCGTAAGCGCCCCTCTTTTAAGGTATGGGAAGAAAACGATAAAACACCGGATTGGGTTTTAGAAGTTACCTCTAGGAGTACTAAAAAGCAAGATGAGCAAGATAAGAAAACGCTTTACGCTCAACTGAAAGTAGCAGAATATTTTCAGTATGACCCAACTGGCGATTATCTCAACCCCAAGCTGAAGGGTGTGCGCTTGATTGAAGGGGAATATCAACCTATTGTAGGGACACATTTACCGGACGGGACTTATGTGTTGCATAGTGAGGTTTTGGGGTTAGACTTACGGCTGTTTGACGGTGAAATGCGCTATTGTATCCCTCAAACGGGTGAGAGACTGTTGACGCATCAGGAAGAGAATGCTGCACGACTGGCTGCAGAGCAAGCACGACTGGCTGCAGAGCAAGCGCGACTGGCTGCTGTACCGAGGTTATTATCAATGGGGTTGAGTGTGGAACAGGTGGCGGCGGCGTTGAGTTTGTCGGTGGAAGAGGTAAGGGGACTTCTTCGCTAGTTGTGGATGAGTTTTTGCTAAGAAGAACCCCTCCTCAATTCTGATGAGTCATGGGGAGGGGTTTTTAGGCAACTGGTCTAATCAGCTAATTGCCAGAATTAACTTACCCTGTGGATGTGGTTTTCTTTCTGTTCCTCGTGGGGAGGGTCAAAGATAATCTCAAATTCTGCATTGGGGATGAACCGATGCAATAGCCTTTTGTGGTCGTCGGCGTCTTGGCGGTTGCGAAAACGGGCAATGATGATGGCTTGTGCTTTGGGTAAAAGACGCACAATTGCCCAAGGGTTATTCCCTCCGGGATAGTTGCGCCCAAGGCTGGGATTGCGGAGTTGTTGTTTTACCATTGATAGAGTCTCCTGGTATTAGGGAGCTAGAAGCCAGCGTCTGCTGTAGGAAGGTAGGGCGCTGGCTTTTGACATTTCCAACAATTACAGCAATAATAGCATTAACGCCATCAATAGCATTAACGCTATCAATAGCATCGATAGCATTGATTTAGCCAAACAGTGGTAACTCATAATGGAATGAGGTTTACCGATGCTATTGATGGCAAGAAAAGACAAAGATACAGTGATGCTCCGGGTCGAAGTATCCGAAGCACTAAGGAATCGGCTGAAAGCTCAATCAGCCCGAATGAAAATTACTATGGGGGAGTTAGTAGAAAAACTTGTGGATGAGCCAATAACCCTGAGGGAACTAGAAGTAGAAGCACTAAAGAGTTTAGAGCAGGAGGAGTAAAGCAAGAAGCGAGATCGCTTTCCTTTCTATTGCTTAATGATTCACCGCAGGGGTGTATGGCTACACGCCCTGATCTTGAGCTGACACTAATATCAAAATTTCTAATCAAGGTTGAGAACGAAATTGTTGTTTTCGACTTGGGTCATGCCAACAGTCAAACATGAGTTATTTTCTATTTCTGCTCACCTAAGGAGCATCAATATAAATGATTAAAGTATATGTTTTCAGTGATAGATTTCAGTCATGGTCGTAGTCGTATAGGCAAGTTACATCTTCGACAGGGAGAAATTTCTACACCAGTTCTATTTCCTGTCGTAAGTCTAATGACTGGTACAACAGCTAAAGGTGGAGGTTTATGGAAATATGTGCTACAGGCAGATAAATCTAATGGCTTGCTACGTCGTAATCTGCCCCTAATGTCTCAAGTCCTTCATTTTTTGGATTTCATTCGTGATCGTCCTCATGAGTTAGAAAAGTGGCGAAAGCATGGTATTAAACAGCGTTACAATCAGGAGGTATCTCTACAATACACAGCTCCACTGTTTCTAGACTCTGGTGGCTTTAAACTGCTATGGAACAAAAGCATAAATTTATCTGCTTATGGTCTGTCTGTTGAAGATGGGAAAGGTTTCCAAACAATTCTGGGTTTGCAGAAGGACTTAGCCGGAGATATTGTCGCTACACTAGACTATCCGTTACCTCCGGGCTTGGCACGGGCAGAGGCTGAGGAGCGTATGCAAAAAAGCATCAATAATGCTGTTAATGCAGCATTATATCTCCGAGAGAAATCAGACTATCAACCATTTCTCTATGTTGCTGCTCACGGTCAAGATCGAGCCAGTATGGGAAGCTATGTAACAAGAGTTTTTCAAAGGTTCGGGCGTCAAGATTTGAAAGATTATCCGTTTGGATTAGCTGTTGGTTCTTTAGTGCCTTTGCGAGGTGGGCATAAATACTCGGCTATCGTTAACCTTTTATTAGGTTTGCAGGATAGTATTCCAAAAGAACAGCGAAATACAATTCCAATCCATGTTTTTGGTGTTACGGGCAATATTGTCCCGATTCTTGCTTATTTAGGAGTGGATAGCTTTGACTCTAGTACTTATATTCAAGAAACTAGAAGCCTGAGCTACATTAACCCTGTAACAGGACGTACCCAGCCAGTTTTAGAGATGGAGAAGTTGATTTGTGAATGTCCTGTCTGCCAGCAGCCGAACCTTCTTGAAGAGATGCAATGGGCTTTGACATCTGATATTCGGGGTCGTCGCTTACCCAATGGTCACTACAAAAGCAAGTACTACGGCGACATTGCCTTACATAACCTGGAAATGGATTTCCGAATTGTTAAAGACACTAAGAAGGCAATAGAAGAAGATTCATTACAGGAATATCTCATAAAACACGCGGAAAAGTTTCCTCAGCTACGACCTGTGTTAGATGCGATCGCTCAAGAAGATGAAAGTCTGCGAGTTAGGCTATCACGCACGATAGTCTCGATGCCTCAAAAACCAAAACCAAACCTAGATGAACGGATTGTTTCTCTCAGATACACGCCGGATGACTTCGATATTCTGAAAAATGGTTACCAACCGCCTGAAGGCAAGCGGGTGCTACTGATTATCCCTTGTTCAGGTGGCAAGCCATATTCTAAGTCTCGTTCCCATCGCCTGATCGCAGAACGCCTTGAGCAAGGTTTGGGTGAGAAGACGAAACTGATTCAAAAAGTGACACTTTCTGGCCTCTACGGTCTTGTCCCAGAAGAATACGAGCAGGAAGAAGCTGTTTTAGAGTATGACTTTCGCCTAGAGGCATTCAATAAGGAGCAAATTGCCTTAGTAACCAATCGCCTAGTGGCTTACTTGGAGCGTCACGGCAGTCACTATGTCGCCTGTATCGGTTACGCTACCAGTAGTGCCTATCGTACTGTATTAGAGCAGGCTGTTAAAAAGGTATCCTGTTTGCAGGTGCTTCCGGTTAAGCCTAAGACTCGCAGATTGACTGAGTTTTTCCGCAGGGAAAATGTAGCGGAGTTGGTGGAGCGGGTTAGCGCTATCTTGGATAGCGGGGAATAATAGATGTAGACCTCACACCTCTACATCTATGTCTTACCACGCTCTTGGTGTTCTACTTGAAGGACTCTTCGCTAGGCTGAATGCTGCAAATGTTGTGCCAAGTCCCGACGAGGTTTGGGCAGACTGTATTCAAGACATTCACAACTTACTAGAGCTTAACGAGATCAGGAATGAGTTTACTGACCTTGGTAACGGCATTCAGCTCCCTAAAGCATTAGAAGCAGCACGACTATTACAGAATCTACGTCAACGCTTTGATGCAGATGGAAGAACAAATCCATTGGTAGGGCGTATTCGAGCCGCAGTTGTTGAGAAACAGCGTCCTACTCGAAATGTAGACAGAGCTACGATCCAGGGTGTAGGTAGCGACATTGTTAGATTAACGCCTGAATCATTTACACATTTTTCGAGATTCCAGGTAGAAGGCTGGCAAAGGGTATTCAATACGATTAATAACCGTGAGGGGATAGTTGTTGTTGCTCCGACAGGAAGCGGTAAGACAGAAGTATTTTTGATGCCCGTCATTTATGCGATCGCTCAATCAATTCGTCACAATCCCCGCAATCCACATCGCTTTGTTCTACTCTACCCGCGAGTCGCTCTTTTGAAAGATCAACTTGCTCGTATCTTCCGTTACGTTCACCATGCAGAGCAAGCAACTTTAACAACAGGACAGCTTTCTCTATTGGGTACTCATAGCGTTGAGCAAGGAATTGTTATTGGTTTTCAGTTTGGAGGGATTTGCGCCAATGCCTCAGAAACTTTAGATAATCGGGATGTCTTTGAGGAAGACGGTACGTTCAGGATTGTAGAGCAATGTCCTATTTGTAACCAAGGTAAACTTAAAGTCGATAGGGATCGCAGAAGTAACCGTTACCGTTCGAGAAATGTACCCAGTGGTGTTACTATACTTTATTGCGATAACCCGACCTGTGGAAATGGCTCTGAATTTCGTGTCTCTATTGCAAAAAATGATCATGCAATAACTCGTCCTCATATTTTAGTCACTACTGCCGAATCCTTAGATCGCCTTTATCTAAATCCCAAACCGGACTTTGAAAATTATCTACGACAGCTAACAGGCATTGTTTTTGATGAAGTCCATTTATACTATTCAATTTATGGCGTTCATATTCATAACCTCGTTAATCGTCTTGAAGAATGGCAGAATGGTCATAGCCTAGCAAAAATTGCCTCTAGTGCTACAATTTCTGACCCCCAGCGTTTCGCTGCTAACTTTTTCTACGGTAATTCCAATGAATTTGTGTTAGTTCATGATGCCAGTGACTATGAACAAGAACCTGCCGGTTTAGAAGTTCTCTACTTTTTGCAATCCCCAGAGGGAAGAACTAATGCTGGAGCTGCACCTACCCTCATTCAGAGTGTTATGGCAATGGGGCATGGTGTTTTAGGTAACGATGACCGGGCTATTGTTTTTTCTGATTCCTTAGATATGGCTGGGAGATTGACAGCACAGATTCAGGATGCAGAGGAAAATAAACGTCTCTGGGAATTTCGCACCATTTCTGATGCTATTCGTTTCCAAAATATAACTTGTCCTGGAACTCCCCCTAGTGAATGCCCCATTTATTTGGCAGGAGAATGCTGGCGAGGAATTTTGGGGAATCAGAATTGTTTTGAGTTAATCAATGCTATACGAGAAGTTCCTCTAATAATTAGAGCGGTATCCTCTAAACAGCAGAATGATTATCGTGATGGAGACATCATTGTTGCAACGCCAACCCTGGAAGTTGGTGTTGATGATCCGCAGATAAAATCGACGATTCACTACTTACCACCCCGCACAGTTTTTTCATTCATCCAAAAGAGAGGAAGAGCAGGACGAGCATCAGGAGAAATTGCTTATACCTTAATGTTACTTGATACAACTCCATCCTCTCAGTTTTATTTTTTCCGGCGTAACCGTCTGATTAATGGTAGTTATGAGTTACCTCTAAATCCAGAGAATGAGGTTGTGCGCGGAATGCATAATCTTATTCAGCGAGAGCGAGAACGCATGGGTCAATGTTTTCAGGATGCTCCGCGTAATAATGCGATCCAAGGAATCTGGCGTTGGGTTTGGGAAACTTTAAACCGATGCCATATTCTTAGACGTTATTATGCTCAACAGTTAGCAGCGCTTGACAGTTATCCCCGTTCTTCTCAAGATCAAGGTCATGTGAGACGTACTCTTCGAGATTGGATTCAAAGAGAAAAGCAATTATTGGGAAATTATTTGAGTTTAGAACAATTACTACAAAAAATTCAGGAAGAATCTCCCGATGAATTACATAACACTGTGCAGGAAGTTATTAATGATGTTAATAATTTTATGTCTCACCAAGGGATGAGTGCTGATGATGTAAGACTACAGTTAAGAAGACTTGACCTAGAGTTGGGCGGAATATATTACAATGATGAGACAAATCAAGAAATTCTTGAACAAATTACTGAAATTCAAAAAACCGTTAGAGATACTTGGGTGTCTCTAAGCAGGCAACAAGCTTGGCAAATTGAATTACGTCACGTTGAATGTTTGTATGATTTCTTTCGTGTTTTAGAGAGGCTATGTGAGCCAAGAATTCTAAATATGGCTCCCGATGTTTTGAAGATTGTACTTCAAGCCATGTTTTATTTACACCTAGGGCTAAATGAAACAGATATGCCAGAAGCATATCAGTCTCAAATTGAGTATTACAGTTATTACCTACCAGATGCCTATTTTCAGACGGTTAAACCTATCATTATAGAAGCTCGATATTTCATCGTTTCAAGACCTAATTCAGATTTATACCAAGAAAGCTTAACTGAATTATCAACAACTTTTATTCCCTATAAAACAGTTTATCGCTATCGCCCAAGTCCTGAGTCACGCCCTAATCCAAATATTTCTTATTTAACTGTGCTAAGCCTTGAACATAGACCAGATTGGGTAAACGATGAGCTACAAACTGTGAATATTCGTCTGCGTTCTGAAGGAGTAACACGAGGCGGAATTCAATTTCCTAAAAAAGTTTACGTCCATTTTATAGAAAGTGATCCAGAAGGACAGCAAATCGTTACTTTTTGTCCTCAATGCTACGCAATACATAATTTCAGAAATCGTCGATGTAATTGCCATCAGGAATTACAAAGAGTAAAGCTTTATGCCGAACCTATTGTTGAACGGAGCTATGAAGCTTTGGTAGAGCCTCGACAAATCACACGGAGCTTAAGTATTATCGAGCAAATGAGAGGAACCACAACTGTAAGAGGTTCTTCAGTCGAAGCTCGACGAGTATTTTGGGATGCTCAAGTTCGTTATTACAGATACATCGCTAATGTTCGCCCATACACTTTTAATGCGCTATATGACGCACCTATTCAATACGGAATTCCAACCAAAGGAATTACTTGGAATTTGGCTGGAGTTGTAGAGCAGATACTACAGGATAATAATTTACGTCAACAAGTAGAAAGAATTGTTATTAACGGAACACATAAGGAACTCAATGAGGAGCTAGTATTACATACAGCCTCTCACCTATTACATAGGGCGATCGCTGCTATCAGTGGGGTTAATGAACAAGAACTCGAATACTCATTTCAAGAGACTACTCCAGATAATCCTCCACAAGTAGTGGTCTGGGAGCGTTACGAAGGTGGAGCAGGGGTTTCAGAAGTCTTTGAAAATACTTTGCGGACTAACCCTGTAGAAGTTTATCAGGAACTCTTAGCTTCTGTTCTTTGCCCTATAGATTTGGCTGAAGCTCCAAACTGGACATCGGTTGAACAGTTACGCTCTGAACTCGCTCAATGCTGGTGTTTACCAGAAGACAATGAACTTATCGTTAGAGTTGTGGAAGAAGCTGAGGCAGAACATCGAATTCGAGATCGACAACAAGAGGAAGAAGATCGGATGATGTGCCGACCGCCTCAAGGTCATGATGGTTGTCCTGCCTGCCTTCACACAACCTATTGTACAGAGCGCGATAACCAAGACTTGAGTGTAAGTCGCCTGGTAGGAGAAGCTCTTGTGCGGTGTTTAGTACGACGGCTAAACCAAGGAGAAAATGAGGCATTGATAGAAGAGGCAATTTCTCAGAACCTTACTTTACCGCCTACTCTCATGGCTGACACAGCACAGGGAATTTTTGATGTCCTGCTTTTATAAGGCTCTGCCTAGAATTATCCCTCAGTTACTATTGCTGGCTCGTCCGGGAAGCGAAGTTATTTTGGTTAGCCCTTGGATAGAGAATGTCACTCTCTACCCACCAATCTTCGGGGATGATGAGAATCGTTACACTCGCTCTGAAATTCAGTTGAGTCAGCTCCTGCTAAGGCTGACTAGAGACTACAATATTCGGATAACTCTTATCCTACGAGAACAAGATCAACGTTCAGAGCGGGTTATTACACCATTAGTCACCTATCAGCCTAACAGTCTGACTGTTAAGCAAGTACAACACATTCATGCCAAAATGCTGATTACTGAAGCTTTCTTACTCAAGACCTCAGCCAATCTACTTTGGACTAGCCTGCATAGAAATATTGAATCCTGCACCCTTGCCTCCAATCCATACCGCGATCCAAGACATTGCTTAAAAGTAGAACTTGGTGTAATTGTGTAACAACCTCCTCATTAAACTCTACGAGGAAACAGCGATCGCACCTAACTCAGATGCAATGATGGCAGAGGAAGAGAAATGGGATGAGGAGGAGATATGCGATCGCGTTTAAGAATGACTAGTATGTAATCACAACGCCCAAAATGCAATTAATCTAGGCAGACAGCACAGGGAGCAATCGGCACAGAAGTCCCCCAACCCAAAAAGATAGACTTCATCTTATTTTTCCTCTCCCAACTCCTGCAAAATTACCTCAATTTGTACTTGAAGAATTGGTAAATCTTGCTCGACCACATCCCAAACAATATTCAGGTCAATTCCTCCCAAGTAATCATGCACTAGAATATTACGAAACCCCGAAATACTACGCCAATCTACCTCAGTTGCCCTTAGCTTCAAATCATTGGATAGACGTTGGCTCGATTCAGCTAATGTTTGCAAGCGTCGGAGGACAGCATCCTGAGTCATTGCGTTCGCAAAAAACGCCTCTCTTCCTCCGGCTGTATACTGATTAATTCGCTCAATACACTCATTGATATACTCCAGATAAGCTCGGTCATCTGTCATAACATCACAGCTTCCCGGAGAACCCGCTCCCGAATTAGCCGATGCAGTCCATTTTCTGTCAAAATATCGACCTTACACCCCAGCAAGTCTTCCAGATCAGCTAACAACCCACCGGGAAACCAACGGCTGTGATTTTCCCCAACATCAACCAGAAAATCAATATCACTCTCAGCAGACGCTTCTCCTCGTGCTACAGAACCAAAAACCCGCACGTTGTAAGCACCATGTTTCGCTGCAATTTCCAGAATTGCTTCTCGCTTGTCTTTGAGTAACTCCTCAATTCCCATCATTCAAACTTTGCAAACGCTGGCGAATCTCTGCTGAACTTATTGTACATAGCGATCGCACTGTTTGAATCGGGCTTGCCTGCAACCCCTATCTGCAATTAAGTAATGGTAATGGCTTCCAGTTCATCCGAGAGTACTGTTCAGTTTTTGGGTTAACCTGCCCCTAAGCTGGATGCTTTTTTATGGAAATTCTTTAAGAACCTTTTCCAAATTTCGATTTAGTCCTGAGGTGAACTTAAATCAGATGTACTGAACTATAGCCCAAGTGGGTGAGTCAACTGGAGGAGGAACCCTAACAGCCATCTGTCGTAGTTTAAAAGCAAGAGGAAAAATTGTTACCCAAAAGCTAGGAAGAAGAACGTGAAAACCTGCCCTATGAAACCGACCCATGCCCGTGATCTTTATCTGCTAGAGTCTGCGATTACTCAACTGTTTACTCAAGCCTCGCAAAAAGGTAAACTAACCCTAACAGATTATTGTCGTTTGGCTACTCAGCTTTTAGAGCAACCCCTCACAGAGGGTGAACAGGATTTAATCAACCGTTTGCTCTACGCTATCCGCAGAGGAAGATTAGAAATTGTGATTGATTAAGGCATTGATTCCGGATTCAATAGCGCTCTAATAAAAGTTTTACTTCCTCTTCCAGCGTTAAATCTTTCATCGCTTCCCATTCGGCTTTACGCACCGCTAAGTACGCTTGAGAAAGTTCGGTTCCCAACGCCTCTAAAAGAATATTGTCCTGACTTAGGTGTTCAATAGACTGCCCTAAGTTGATAGGTAACAAATCAATATTGCAGCTATTTCGATCCGCTTCAGTCAGATATCCTGGGTCTATAGCCACAGGTTCTGCTAATTCCAGACAATGCCGCACTCCATCTAATCCCGCCGCAATCACTGCCCCTAATGCCAGGTAAGGATTAGCAGAAGCATCCACCGTTTTGAGTTCAAATTGAGTCGGACTTGATTCTTGGGGATGAGTGATGACTCTTAAAGCCGCCTCTCGATTATCGATTCCCCAACACCGGAAAGCACCACTCCAATGATGGGGACGGATACGCCGATAGGAATTGGTGCTGGGGGTGGTGAGTGCCATGAGTGCCGGTAGGTGGTGGAGGATTCCGGCCATAAATTGACGGGCAATGTGGGAAAGTTCGCCAGGAGATTCTAAATTGGGAGTAAGATTTTCTCCTTCTCGCCACAAACTCAGGTGGAGATGACAGCCACTACCGGCTTTATCTGCAAAGATTTTAGGTAAGAATGAAGCAATGAGATGATGTTGTCGTGCGATCGCCCGGACTGTTTCTCGAAAGGCAATTTGTTGATCGGCGGCCGCTAGGGCATGGGTATAGAGGATGGAAATTTCTTGTTGACCGGGGCCTGATTCTGAATAATACTGCTCTACCGGCATTCCTTGCTCAATCAGGGCTTGGGCAATATCATCAATTACGGGCTGATGTAAGTCCATTGCAACAGAGGAGGCAAATACCGTCTCATCAGCAGGAACAATCCCCTCAGTAGTGGGTTTGAGAAAGTAAAATTCATTCTCAAAGGCGGCAATAATCTCTAATCCCTCCCGTTTCGCCTCTGCCACCATCCGCTGGAGAAAGTCACGAGGGCACAGACTCCAAGGAGAACCTTCCTTCACCATATTGCCTAAAACACGGGCATGGCCTGAAGCATAAGGTAAGGGTTTCAAGGTATTCCAATCGGGAACCAACCGCACTTCACCGACAGGCCCCAAACCACTACCCGGCGCAGGTGCATCTATCATAACTGGAACCGCTTGCTGGGCAACAGAGATACCCACTCCGTGTTGGAAGTATTCAGACAACGACACTCGGTGTACCGCTTTGCCACGAATGATGTTGGCATTGTCACACCAGAGAATGCGAACAAACCGAATACCAGCATCATCGAGAGATTTAAGAATTTCGCGGTTCATGTATGCTTTTGGGAATGGGGAATGGGGAATCGTTTAATTTCCAATTTTTATAATTTATAGCTTCTTCGGCAAAGCATAAAATCCAATATGATTGGCAATGGGACGTTCACGTAAGGGAAGCTTGGTGTGAGTGGGAGAATTCAGCACCGATGCACCCTTTGTTGTAGCGGCCACTAAGGTAGTGGAACCGCCTCCATCGAGATTTAATGCCCAATCAGCATCCAACTCTCGGATAATCTCGGTTAATTCAGCAAGAGTGACGCCTTCACTATAAAAAGGTTGCTTGCCATCTACCGCAATCAGCCACAGTTTTTTACCATCTTGAGTCAGCGCTGCTGCCACACGCGAGTAGGGTTTGTCACTATCGGCCGTCTTGGCCTGCAAACCAACGGGATTGCTACGTTCAACCAAAAGGGCATTACCTGCGACAGCATGAAGGGTTTCTGGAGGACACTGGCCACTGCCCGAAATTTGAGCGAGATTGTTGGTATTAAAGCACAATGTGGGGAAATTAGATTCGGAGTTAGAGTAATTTGAGCCATTGGCGATCGCTTGTCCTACTACATTGGCGCGATCGCCACTTTTAGGATAATAATCCCAAGGGGTCACTTCCCGGAAGGGATAGAAGAAACTGGCATTCACTGCAAGTTGCAATTGATGTTCTTGCAAAAATTCAGAAGTGGTTTGGGCATCAATTTCTGTGGGAACTTCTGTTTTTTGAGGAGTTGGTTTTCCGGGAGTTACCTTTACTTTTACTCCAGGTGCGGTTAAGTCAATGACGACGATATGCAGCATTAAGGGGCGTGGTATTGAGCGAAACTCGCGTTTATAGGTAATGCCTTGAAATAATACTTGCTCTTGTGTTGTTTGGGGTGGACGGCCCCAATGTAGCCAACCGTAGAGTATGAGGGGTAAGGCTAATATGCTCATTCCAGTAGCGATTAATAATGGCTTTGTGCCAATCTGGTATTGCTGATTCATATCTATTTTTTTAACGCAGAGTAACGCAGGGGTGGCGCAGAGGGGCGCAGAGTTTTTGAGGGAAATTGTTGGTTAGTTTTGTTGCAGGCGGAAACATTATCAGAATGAGACTATGAGAGGTTCATCTTTTGTCAATTGTGATTTGCGAAACCGTTCGTTTAAGGGTCAAAATCTTAAGAATGTAGATTTTAGGGGTTCGGATATTCGTGGGTGTGATTTTAGTTATGCTCAGTTACAAGGTGCGAATTTTGAGCAAGTTAGGGCAGGGCAAACATTCAGGCAGTTGATTCCTTTAGTGCTGCTTGCAGGGGGAGTGGTTTGGTTTACAGCAGATGCTTTGAGTCAGATGATTTTTGGTTCCCTCGGTAACACTCCAGCAGAGCCAGCTTGGTCTTATATTTTAGCTTTAGGTATCAGTATGGCAATGGCTGGGGCGTTTTGTGCAATTCGGGTAATGATGGGCAAAAAATCTAACGTACGGCGTTTTTGTACGATGGTTTCGGGTGCGGCGTCTGCGGCTTTGTTGGGTTTTTTCTATGGAGGCAGTAGCACGGGAAATAATCCCCAATTTGCGATCGCCGGTGCGGTGGGAGGAGGGGTGGTTATGGCAATTGTACTTTTGTTTGTGCGTCGGAAATTTATCTCTGTTGCGGTTACGATTGCTGGGGCAATTGCAGCCTATGGGTTTGCTTTTTTAGTGGGGGCGTATGCGATCGCCTATTTAAGTGTAAAAATTATTTTTTGGGGAGTTTGTTGGAGCGCTATATCATTAGGCTACCTCGGGTTAACGATGACTTCTATTATTTTGGCGATTCAAGAAATTAAATCAGCTTGTGGGACTTCATTTAGAGGGGCTGATTTAACAGATGCTAAGTTTGAAGGTGCCAGACTGGAGAATACTGATTTTTCCGGTGCAGTAAATACACTATCTTCGTAGGGGCAAGGTATGCCTTGCCCCTACCCGTAGCGAATAAACTACTCATCTTTTAATATTAATTATTTCAATTCACGTTCGGTTTAGCGAGGTAAACACTGGTGCAATACTTCATGTAAACAAACCCATTTTCATCACGTTTACCGTGGTATAATTCCTCTAAACCTGCAATTAATTCATCCCGTGCCTGGCCTTCATGAGGAATGTAAGAAACACTGATGGCACGGCCAATTAATCCTTCTAGATCTAATTGGTGTTGATAAGTAAATGTCAAACAATCAACATTAGGAAAAAGTGGACTAGATAGCAGAGGTTCAACCGAAACTAAGCGTGACTCAGCCGGATGATGATTGGAGGCAATCTTAACGAGGCGAGTGTATTCTTGGGTGAGTTCGTCTTCTTGGGTGCGCTCGTTCCATACTACTGCTAACCGTCCTGTCGGTTTGAGAATGCGGTGAAATTCGGCTAAGGTTGGTTCGGGATTAAACCAATGAAAGGCTTGGAAACAAGTCACCAAATCCACCGATGCATCGGGTAGATGGGTGGCTTCTGCGGTGCCTTCGTGAAACTCAACGCGAGGGTGAGGGGTGGCGGCCTCTCTCATGGCGGCATTAGGTTCAATCGCCAAAACTCGTATTCCTTGTTCGGCTAGCAAACGCGAGGAAATTCCTGTACCTGCACCGATATCAGCCCCAAGTATTTGGGAGGGGGTGCCTAAGCCTGCGACAATAGTTGCGATCGCATCTTGAGGATAGCTGGGTCTGTACTTAGCATAGTCCACGGCGCGATCGGAAAATCGATTCAGTGGACTCATGGTGTGTAAAGGCGTGGTTTCCCTGTTGGATTGATTCACTGATGTCACCTGTATATTGCTAATTTAAGCGGTTTCATATCATTATGCGAGAACTCTACCCGCCCATCGAACCTTATCACCAAGGCAGGCTAAAAGTATCCGAGTTGCATACCCTTTATTTTGAAGAATCGGGGAATCCTCAAGGAAAACCGATTGTGGCGTTGCATGGAGGGCCTGGAGGCGGAAGTATTCCTCAATATCGCCAATATTTTAATCCTGAAAAATGGCGGATTGTGTTATTTGACCAACGGGGTTGTGGTAAGAGTACTCCTCATGCAGAATTAGAGGACAATACGACTTGGGATTTAGTTAGTGATATTGAAAAACTGCGAGTACACTTAGGAATTTCTCAGTGGGTTGTGTTTGGTGGGAGTTGGGGCAGTACCCTGGCATTAGCCTATAGTGAAACTCATCCAGAATGTTGCTTAGGTTTGATTTTACGGGGTATTTTCATGCTCCGTAAAAAAGAAATTCGTTGGTTTTATCAAGAAGGTGCAAGCTATATTTTTCCGGATGCCTGGGAAGACTATATTAAGCCGATTCCTGAGGCGGAACGGGATGATTTTGTCAGTGCTTATTATCGCCGTTTAACCAGTCCTGATTTAGCGATTCGGTTGGAGGCTGCACGGGCTTGGTCGGTTTGGGAAGCGAGTACGAGTAAATTATTACCCGATTTTGGTTTAAAGGCACGGTTTAGTCAAGATAATTTTGCCGATGCTTTTGCTCGAATTGAGTGTCACTATTTTATTAATCAAGGCTTTTTTGAACCGGATGACCAACTGTTACGAAATATCGAGCGCATTCGTCACATTCCGGGTGTGATTGTCCAGGGGCGTTATGATGTGGTTTGCCCGATGATATCAGCTTGGGAATTACATCAGGTTTGGCCTGAGGCTGAATTTATTGTTGTTCCCGATGCTGGGCATTCTATGTCAGAACCGGGGATTCGTAATGCTTTGATTGCAGCGACGGATAATTTTGCTCTTGTTTAGAATTTCTGATAGGGCGATTCTCCTCCGAGTGAGGTACAGATTCACCCCTCTCTCAGCCCCTCTCAGCCTTTATCCCAACCCTCTTAACCCTCACCCCAACCCTCTCCCTGAGGGAGAGGGAGTAAGACTCCGGTTCCCCCTTCCCTTGCAGGGAAGGGGGCTAGGGGGTTAGGTTTATTTACCGCATTTAGTTGTTTCAATCCCTGATAGGGATTAATGTTGATTTCAACAAGAAAAGATAGCTTATTAGTGCCTAATACCGAGTTTCAATCCCTGATAGGGATTAATGTTGATTTCAACATACCAAGCCTGTACATTATTCAGATTTTTTCAAGTTTCAATCCCTGATAGGGATTAATGTTGATTTCAACATACTATGGGCGATTTCAACGAATGATGCTGATTGGTTTCAATCCCTGATAGGGATTAATGTTGATTTCAACCGCCGCAGATAGCATCCAGCAGGTAGCACAAGGTTTCAATCCCTGATAGGGATTAATGTTGATTTCAACCCTATTTTTGTCTTTTTCAATCCCTACTAAGGATGCGTTTCAATCCCTGATAGGGATTAATGTTGATTTCAACTCCAATCTGCTGAATCATGTCATCTTCTCTTAATGTTTCAATCCCTGATAGGGATTAATGTTGATTTCAACCAATTTATTAATGAGAAGCTTAATGGCACAATTCCGTTTCAATCCCTGATAGGGATTAATGTTGATTTCAACGCTAATGTCTCGTCTAAATCTTTGAAATTTGCGAGTTTCAATCCCTGATAGGGATTAATGTTGATTTCAACTTTTAAGCTCATTGATCAATCTTCTGTTCAATACGTTTCAATCCCTGATAGGGATTAATGTTGATTTCAACTCCTACTTTTTCTGTCCTAAGGCCAACACTCATTTCAAGTTTCAATCCCTGATAGGGATTAATGTTGATTTCAACCTTTCGGCTATTTGGCAAATATGGCCAAGTCGCTTGATAAAATCATTGTTTCAATCCCTGATAGGGATTAATGTTGATTTCAACAAATCAGCCGTGCATCTTCGGTATTGGCTCCTAATGCCTTGTTTCAATCCCTGATAGGGATTAATGTTGATTTCAACCTTTAGGGGCATTGTCTGGAATCAAGTAGCCTTCCAGTCCGTTTCAATCCCTGATAGGGATTAATGTTGATTTCAACATCAAGCCTGATGGAACTCCCTATCAGGTGGAGGAGTTTCAATCCCTGATAGGGATTAATGTTGATTTCAACTTAATAACCAATGGTAGCCATAAGACGAAATCAGGTTTCAATCCCTGATAGGGATTAATGTTGATTTCAACGTAAGCAACTCTTTGATTAAAAGTTTCTACGGGTTCGCTCATCGTTTCAATCCCTGATAGGGATTAATGTTGATTTCAACCGACGCTTGGCGCTACGAGTGCCTTTTTGTTGGAGCTTGCGTTTCAATCCCTGATAGGGATTAATGTTGATTTCAACCATGGCTTCGAGCTACCACCGTTGTGCAATCAGCGTTTCAATCCCTGATAGGGATTAATGTTGATTTCAACAAGCCATCCACACTCGCAGATTTAATCCCAATGCCGTTGAGTTTCAATCCCTGATAGGGATTAATGTTGATTTCAACCGCAGGGCTCTGAACCTCAGACTCTATGTAGTTTTCAAGGTACAAATCCGACAGGCGACTGCCTATTTTCATTGTAGACCCTAAGCCCAAAAAAAGCAATTGATTTCCAACGCCTGAAACCCTTTATCTGTAGACCTTTCAGCCAATCCGACAGACTCTTTAAAGAGCAAGAAGCCCCAAACCCTGGCATGCAAAGGAATATAGCCCAAAAATTGCCACCCCTCCCAAAAACACCTACTGATTGTCAGATTTGAGGCAAATGGAGGAGAGCCAATCTAGGAAAATTTCAGTTTCTCGTTAAGATATAGTTTCCCAATTGACCCGGAACTTGAGAATCTGAGTTGAAAATTATTTTCAGGTCAAGCTTGTTAGACGCTGAATAAGGCTATGAACCATACTAAAAATAGTTTAAATTGTCAACTATATTCCCGCTACGCGAGTACCGAAACTAAAATACGAACTCACTCAATCACATGTGCATCAGAGATTTACACAGAATTCCACTCAAGATGCACTAAATGTGCTTTTATTGGCTGAGATACTCAATCAGGACTCTCTGCAATCGACCCAAATTTTAACTCTATCCTGCCTTTCGAGGAACTTTGACTGTGAAAATTCGTTGGCTATTCCCCAGTTTCTTGGGCTTTTTTTTGCTCTCATCCCCAGCCTATGCGCGTCAATTGCTCTCTTGGCGCTTTGAAGCGTTTCAGAATCGATTGGTCTTTATGACCGATCAAGGGGTTCAGCCCAAAGCCATATTATTAAGCAATCCGATGCGCTTAGTCATCGATTTACCCGGTACAGACTTAGGGCGCAGAACCGCAGAACAATTTGTGGGAGGCGCAATTCGGGCAGTACGGGTGGGACAGGCCGATGAAAATACCACACGCCTAGTGATTGAATTCAATCCGGGTTATGCCATTAACCCCCAACAAGTGAAATTTCAGGGTGTCTCAGCCAATCAATGGGTTGTACAATTACCCCAACCTGAGCGCATCGCCCAGTTGAATCCCAGTTTTCCCTCTCAATCTGTACCTGTCCCCCCTTCCACGACGACGGCAAATCCCCCCACAAATTTCTCCCGAGTTGCCCCCAGAGGTCGCTTGGTGGTGATGATTGACCCTGGACATGGAGGAAAAGACCCAGGCGCAATTGGTCTAGGTGGATTGCAAGAAAAAGATGTGATTCTCCCGATTTCCCAACAAGTGGCAGCCATCTTAGCGCAACAGGGAATTCAGGTGGTGATGACACGCAATAGCGATTACTTTGTAGACCTAGCTCCCCGTGTATCCATGGCACAACGGGCAGGTGCGGACTTATTTGTGAGCATCCACGCCAATTCGATTGGGAATCGTCCCGATGTCAATGGCTTAGAAACTTACTATTTCGATAGCGGTCAGCGTCTGGCTCAAACGATTCATAATAGTATTTTGCAAAACATCGATATTCGCGATCGCCGAGTGCGAAAAGCCAGATTTTACGTCCTTCGTAAGAATACAATGCCTGCCGTTTTAGTAGAAGTGGGCTTTGTCACCGGAGCTCAAGATGCGCCTAGACTGGCAACCCCAGCGTATCAAAATCAAATGGCACAAGCGATCGCCAACGGCATCCTTCAGTACATCCAGCAAAATATTCGCGCAGCGCAATAAAATTTAAAGCGGCGAGTACCATTTCTAGGATGCCTATCCGATTCACTCGACCTTCAAAACCGCTTCAACCGATTGACCGTGTTGCCCTATCATTAATACTAATCTTGAGTCTGTTGATCGCTCTATTGGTGTGGGGAGGCGATCGCACTCGACCTTATGTCAAGGAATTTAGCTGGCAAAACCAGCAAGTTGGGGCAGAGAATACCTTTTTTATGCTGACGTTTTCCCGTCCCATGGATCATGCCAGCGTAGAAGCTAACTTCCACATTAAACCCCCTTTACCAGGGAGGGTAAGTTGGGCAGGACGACGGATGGTTTATACTCTGACTCATCCGGCTCCCTACGGAACCTCCTATCGGGTGGAATTGTTGCAAGCGCAGCAGAATTTAGGAAAATCAGGCAATCCGCTGCAACCGTTTGTGGGAGAATTTCGCACCCGCGATTGCGTTTTGGCCTACATTGGAGTGGAGGCCGAGGAAAAAGGGCGGTTAATGCTTTACAACCTCACTCGCGAACACAAAACGCCTCTGACACCGAAAAATTGGGTGGTGACAGATTTTCAACCCTATCCAACGAGTGAGCAGATTTTGTTTGCAGCTAGTGAGCAATTGGATTATGGGCCGGGTTTATGGGAACAACAATTGTACTCGGTGACAACAGGTTTGGGTACAAAGTCTACTCAACCCCCTATAAAAATAGGTGAAATTAAGTTAGTTTTAGATAATTTTGACTATCAAAATCTGCAATTTGATTTGTCTCCTGATGGCCAGGCAATTGTTGTAAAACGGGTAAATCGTAATAATTTCAGTGATACAAGGTTGTGGATACGCCGTGGAGATACACCTTGGCAACCCTTCGTGGAACAGCCTGGAGGCGATTTTTTATTTACTCCTGATAGTGGGGCGATCGCATCTATGCAAGAACAAGGGGTAGCGATTTTGCCGCTATTTTCATCAGCGAAACCCTTAGATTTTTTCCCTCAATTTAGTCAAGTGTTGAGTTTCTCACGAGATGGGGTGCGTGCAGCAATGGTCAAAGACCGCGCTTCCTATGCCGGAGGAGACCTCCGGCCTCCAGCGTCGGTGAAGATGAATTCTGACTTGAGCCAATCGCTATTTTTAGTCACCAATCGGGGATTAAAAAAACAACTGTTGCGTACCAAAGGTGAATTTCAAGCTTGCCAGTTCGACGCTAGCGCCGAAAATCTCTATTGTTTGATGACGCAGTTAGTACAAAAAGAAGAGTATTCTCAACAGCAATCTCTGCAAATCATTGACCTCAAAACGTTTGAAGTTCGGCCATTGTGGGTTACGCCAACACTTTCACAGATGCAAATGAGTTTGTCGCCGGATAATTTGATGGTGGCGTTGGATCGTGTTGAAACTAAAGATACGTTGCCCGCAAAGGGTGAATTGATGACAGAGATTGGTTCTGCGATCGCCACGAGTTATCTAATACTATTGCCTGTAGTCAAGAACACCTCAAAAGCAACTCATACTGTGTCAGCTCAAGAGTTAGCTGTACAGGGTTTTCATCCGCGTTGGTTGCCCTGAAGGAAACAAGGGAATCGAGCCCTTACTACGAACCTAATCTAATATAAATTTTATAAAACCATGCAACAAATCTTTTTCTTGTTCCCCGCCTTAGCAAGGGGGGTTAGGGGGGTAGATAATGTAGCACTATGGTGTAGTTGTATGAGTCCTGGCCTCTCTGTTCATATATCACTCTTGTGCTAGCTTGGACTGATTCATTCAATCACTATTTCATCCTTTAGATAGATGCCTCAGTCCCAAGTGGCTTTAAACCAAGCTGTTAATTTAGCTCAAATTGTACTGAATGTGGTGGCTGGGGGTGCATCAATCGCGACGATTCTCGGTTTTGCTGGAAGTCTATGGTGGGTTTTCGAGCTTCTAGAGCATCCTAGACCTCAATATTGTTTAATTTTAGTTGCTGCGATCGTGGTTGGTGGCATTTCTCGGCAAGCATGGAGTTTTGTGTGGTGTTTGCCATTAGTGCTGAATCTTGCTCTGATTGTGCCATTGTTTTTCCCATCCGCTCCAGGTTTCCAGCTTGCTCATGCTTTCTCTCCAGGCGACAGGTTGCGGATGATACACGTTACTCTCGATAACGAAAATCCCGACACCACTCCCGCCATTGAATACATAGAATCCCAAGATGTTGATGTAATTCTGTTGCTGGAAGTCACACCAAAATCGCTGAGTAATTTGCAATCATCTCTCTCCCGTTACCGAATCGTGGCCTCTGAACCACGAGAGAATTCACATGGTAGTGCGATGCTTGTGCCGAATGAACCATCCAAGTCAATTGAAGTCTTAGCAACGCAAATCGTCCATCTGCCAGAGCGTTCAGATCGTCCCATGCTCGAGGCAATGATACGATGGGGAGGGCAAGAAGTTGCAATCTTGGGGATACAACTAATTCGTTCCCGGAATTCCGGCAGCTCAGCGTTTCAAACGGTGGAGTTTGATGCTATTGCTGATTGGAGCATTCGCCAGCACCAAGAAGGTAAGCGCGAGGTCATAGCGATCGGTGACTTTAATAGTACCCCGTGGTCGGGTCGATTTCGCGAGTTTCTAAATCAGACTAATCTTCGCAACTCACAACGGGGGTTTGGATTGCAACCCACTTGGCACGCTATTTTACCGTCTCCACTGATGATTGCGATCGACCATTGTTTACACAGTCAGTCGATGACGACGGTTAATCGTGCAACTGGCCCTAATATTGGCTCCGATCATCTACCCATTTTTGTGGAATTGCAGAGAAGGGTTTGAGGAGAGGGCATACATCGGTACGTCCCTACCAATCAGGACTTACGCATTTTCGACCTTAATACATTCTAATCGTAGGGGCTTACATAGCTTTACTCACATCTTGCACCATTCTCAATTAGCCTCATAAACTGCCCGGAGTTTAAACTCCGGGCTAATAGCTCAAGTCCACTGAAGTGGACTAAAACTCTTATTCAGTCGTCTTTAGACGAATGTGAGCTATGAGCCAGGGGTTTAAACCCCTGGCGGGTTATTGCGACTGGTGCAAGACCTCAGTTTAACTGCTTTTAGGGGTTGGAATCGTGATATCAACTGAAGTCACATTCGCCGACAAACTCGTGAGAGGAGGTTGAATCGCAGAAGCATTTCCAACTACTAACGTCACAAGTTGCTCCGGTTGCAGATATTTTTGGGCAACGCGCTGAACATCTTCAATGGTTGTGGCTTTAACTGCTTTTTGATAACGGAAGATGAAATCCTCCGGATAGCCGTAGTACTCGTAGCGCATCAAACGGGATAAGGTTTGACTAGGGTCTTGGAAGTTGAAGACAAAGGAATTAAGCACCTGATCTTTTGCCAAGGTGAGTTCTTGAGGTGTGATGGGTGTGGTGCGAAGTTTCTCAATTTCCGAGCGAATGGCAGTTACAAAAGGAACTGTAGCATCCGAGCGAGTTTGTCCCCCAGCGATAAATGTACCCGGAAAGTCATAGCGGGGACTCCAAAACCCATAGACGGAGTAGGCTAAACCTTGGCGCGATCGCACTTCATTAAACAAACGCCCACCAAATCCATTCAGTACCTGGTTTAACACATCCAATGCCGGATAATCAGGACTATCGAGCTGGCCGCCAATATGCCCAATCTGAATATAACTTTGAGTGAGTTGGGGTTGATTGACAAAAAAGACGCCACCGGTTTGAGCTTGAGTTGCAGAGGGGATAGTCAGTTTTGGCGCTGGGGAGGTTGGTTTCCAGTTGCCAAACTTCTCCTCAATAAGCGATCGCATTTGGGCAGAATCAAAATCCCCAATAATCCCCAAAATCATGTGTTCGGGATGGAAATATTGCTGATAAAATTTCACCAAATCTTCTCGCTCAATATTATTGAGAGTTTGATACTCAACCGTGCGAGCATAGGGGCTTTCTTTCCCGTAAATCAGTTTGGTAAATTCACGTCCTGCAATGCCATTGGGGTCATCATTACGCCGTGCGATTTGTCCTGCTGCTTGTTTTTTAGCTAAATCCAATTTCTCCGCAGCAAATACAGGCTTTTGCACGACTTCAGCAAACAAGTTAAACACCGTTTCTAAGTCTTCACTTAATGCGCTAAAACTGGCACTGCCTGCACTCTCTCCAATGCCGGTTTCTACAGAGGCCGCCCGTTGTTCTAATAATTGATTGAGTTCATCACCCGTGTGCTCGGTTGTTCCCCCTGTACGCATTACCGTTCCCATCAACGACGCTAAACCCACTTGATTGCCAGGTTCTAGGCGATCGCCTGTGCGAACCATTAAAGTTCCACCCACCAACGGCAGTTCGTGGTCTTCCATCAGATACACTGTCATGCCATTGTTGAGTTGATAGCGCTCATAGTTGGGGAGCTGAATTTCGGGTAAAGGGTCAAATTTTAACTCGGTGTAATGCTTAGCCGTTGCTGCAATAGCGGGAAGACGAACGAATACAACCAGCAGTAGTGATAGGAGGAGTAACCCCAACCAATTCAATAATTTGAGCTTGGGAAATTTAGATTTGCGATAGGTCATTGCGGATTGAAAATAGGTCACGTTGCGTTGCTCCGAATTCAGGCATGATCAATTCAAAGGGTCAGGAATCAGGGATTCAGGAGTCAGGAGTTAGGAGTCAGGAGTCAGGAGTTAGGAGTTAGGAGTTAGGAGTCAGGAGTCAGTTATGAACAATCCCGTTCATAGGCGTCGGTCTTTTGCTCCCTAG
>CAZPRJ010000100.1:0-8363 GCA_964588805.1 uncultured Microcoleus sp.
TGCGTCGCCATCTGCAACAAAGTCATCGACACCTGTTACTGTTACGGTTTGGGCAGTGTTCCAGTTGGTAGGAGTGAAGGTGAGGGTGGAAGTGGAAAGTGTACCTTCGGTGGTGTCATTGGTTAAATTAATCGTCACCTCAGCAGTGGGTTGGCTGTTGAGTCTGACGGTGAAGGTAGCTGTTCCCCCTGCCGCTTCGGTGGTGATTAAGGGTGTGGTGGGGGTGACGGTGATGCCAGGGATATCGTTGTCGGTATTAGTAACAGCAACATCAGCCGCATTCAGTCCGTTGTAATTGGCATCTTCACTGACGGCGGGGGCAGTAATAATGCTGTAGAATGCGTCGCCATCTGCAACAAAGTCATCGACACCTGTTACTGTTACGGTTTGGGCAACATTCCAGTTATCCGCCCTGAAGGTGAGGGTGGAAGTGGAAAGTGTACCTTCGGTGGTGTCATTGGTTAAGCCAATCGTCACGTTGGCAGTGGGTTGGCTGTTGAGTCGGACGGTAAAGGTAGCTGTTCCCCCCGCTTCGGTGGTGGTTAAAAGGGTGGTGGGGGTGATGGTGATGCCTGCGGTGTCGTTGTCGATGATAGTACCGAGTCCCTGAGTATCCGCAATAGTCGCATTGGTAGGATTGGACAAGTTGATGAAGAAGGTTTCATTCACCTCATCTATTGCATCCCCAGTCACGGGAATACTGATGGTTTGGGTGGTGGCACCAGGATTGAAGGTTAAGGTGCCAGTGGTAGCTGTGTAATCACTACCTGCGGTGGCGGTGCCGTTAGCGGTAGCGTAGTTAACAGTGATAGGTAGAGCGCTGGCACTAGAAAGGCTAACAGTGAAGACTGCATTGGTAGTGCCGATGTTGCCTTCAGTAACAGTGGCATTGCTAATGGTGATAGTAGGAGCAGCGTCATCGTTAGTGATAGTGCCGACACCAGTACCATCTAAGATAGTTGCATTGGTGGCTCCACTTAAATTGACATTGAAGGTTTCGTTGGCTTCATTGAGGGTGTCACCATTGACAGCAACGTTGATGGTTCGGGTAGTTTCTCCGGGAGCAAAGATGATGGGTGTTAAGGCCACACCTGTATAGTCACTGCCTGCGGTAGCTGTGCCGTTTTGTGTGGCGTAGTTGACAGTAACGGTTTGAGGGCTAGGTGCAGACAGGGTAACGGTAAAGACAGCATTGGTCGTGCCACTGTTGCCTTCAATAACAGTGACATCACTGATACTAAGCCCGTAGCCAAATGAGGCTCTGAAGGCAGCATCACGGCTAGCGATAGAATTCCACGAACTTGTTGTTAATTGGCTAAAATTCGACCCGTTATTAAGGAAGACAAATTCCCCACCAGAATACGGATTGCTCAAAGTCGAACCCATAGTACCAGTACCTGGTACACCGTCAAAGTAGTTGGATGCGCTCAAAAAGGCTACATATTTCTGACCTGAAATTAAACTAATGCCACCTGTATCAAAGGTGAACTGTTCAAAACCAAGTGCCCCGGCAGTTGTTCGTGGTGAACTCTGGTATAGAATCGGTCCTGTTGCTTTTACACCATCCCATGCCATTACATAGGCAGCAAAATCTATTGCATCTGGATTTGAACTGTCATTGAGAAAAAAGGTAAAAGAGTTGAGTATGTTATCGCCAACAGGGACTGTAAAGGTCTGTCCGTAGGTGGCAGTATTGGGTTCTCCAATAGAGCTTATACTACTATTACCATTCCAACTAGGTGTTGTATCGATAGTGGTAAGCAACACTTGACTGTATGCCTCCAGTACTGCCATCTGAAAGGCTAGAGGTGACTCAATCAATCCACTATTTACCTCTAAATCCCAATCGCCCCCCAACGCCGCACTCCCCGTCAAGTCATCCGAAGCCGCAACATCAGCCCCCGTCAACTGACTCAACTGCTGCACAAACGCTTCCCCATCTCCCCCGGCTGCAACATCGCAACCATACAGGAGAATATCCGCATCCGCCGTTAAAGCCCCCGCCCACTGCTGCAACTGGCTGCTATAAGCCTGTAAATTACCTGCATTCAACACAGTTGAACCCAGTTGCACACTCGCTTCCCCACCATGAGAAACAATATGAACCGCCTCAACGTCACTACGATTAGCAAGTACTTGAGTAATTTGCTCAATCCCATCCCGCGTCGAGTCAAGAATAATTACCTCTGTCCCAGCAGCAACACCCGCCACCAGACTTTGGTAATCTTCAACTCCTGAATCAATAAAAACAATTTCCTTCTTTCGTACTGTCGAACTCGAAGAATCCGCCCCGATAGCAACATCTTCAGCCGAAAAATTGTAAGGCAAGCCAATCGAATCGTGGCGGCTTTCAGCGCCGTCATTCCAAAAATTTTGCATGATGAGATTACTGCGTGACTACCAATAGGACATTCAAAACTAGGGCGCAAAGCAAAAAAAAGTCTCGCCCAAAAACCTGAAAGTGAATTGACAAAAATTACTGAATTTGAATGGGATGCAATTTCCCCTGCATAGAGCTATGCATTGCACCACATTGGAGCCGAGATAGAAACTCAAGAGATATTAACCCATCCTCAATCAAGCTTCTAAGCTAGATATCGGTTGAGGATTAAATCTTTCAGTACTATCACGGTTGCCCCTAATTTCCGCAAAACTGTATATTGAAAAAGACGGTAGATAAAAATACTTGAGTGAAAATTATTCGACTCATCAATTACCCTGTTCCTTGCAGTCGAAGAATAGTTCACCGATGTACATTTACAATTTAACATCCCTCCGAGGGAGGATATTCTAAAAAACCTCCGTGGTATTAAAGATTTTGTAAAATATTTATTGTATAAAGAATATAAGACTTACACCCAGCCTCTATATATCGTGACGCGATTAGTTCGTAGTAAGGGCTTTAGCCCTTATTTGCATTAGTAAACTAGTACATTACAATACACCATACTTTACTTTAGCCCATTAGTTGCAAAGGGTAATGGGTTTGTAGTTGCGCTTGAGCGCTAAAGCGTTTACTACAAACTAGATAGTGCTACATTTCTACCTTTTTTATTCCCCATTCAAAAAGGAAATACAAACAATTATTTGTTGCACGATTTTATAAAATTGGTACAACCCCTTAGTAGAACAGGTCAGAACAGTTGCTATGATTTAGCTTACTCAGTTGCTAAAACTGTAACCATCACCCACTTCTACCCTAAGCCAGTCATCTTAAAGAAAGAAATGCATCAACAAGTGAGGTAGTGAGATGAATCAACAAAAATTCCATCGGATGGGTGTTGCTGTAGCAGCAGGACTGGTTCTATCAGGTTTAATAGGAGGATTGATGGCTCAAAAACTAGACGCCTTTGACTTCCTTCGCAAGTCCCAAACCCCTGAAAACCCAAGTCTCATGGCACAAACACCCAATCAAACTGTAGATACCAAATTTGTTGATGCTAATACAAAGTTTGGCTTCAAACTCTTCCAAGAAGTCCTCAAGCAAGACGGCAATAAAAACGTTTTTATCTCACCTAGCAGTGTGGCCATCGCGCTTGCTATGACCTACAACGGTGCTAGCGGAGAAACCCAGCAAGCCATGGCTAAAGCATTAGAACTTCAAGGCATCAGCCTACAAGATATCAACCAGTCTAATAATGCTTTAAAAGCCTCCTTAGAAAACGCTGACCCTGACGTTCAACTCACCATTGCCAACTCACTTTGGGCAAAGCAAGGTATCCCCTTCAAGCCCGAATTTATGCAAAGCAACCAAAAATTTTATGGTGCAAAAGTAACAGAACTCAACTTTGGTAGCCCCGATGCTACAGGAATTATTAACGGTTGGGTTAAAGAGAATACTCGCGGTAAAATTGACCAAATTATCAGTCAAATTAAACCTGATGATGTTCTGTTTTTAATTAACGCTATTTATTTTAAAGGAAACTGGACTGAACAGTTCGATAAAAGCAATACCACTGAGCGTCCATTCTATCTAGCTAATGGGACTTCTAAACAACATCCTATGATGTCTCAGTCGGGTGAATATCGCTACTACGAAAACGAATCCTTTCAAGCCATCAGTCTTCCTTATGGCAAAGAACGGCTTAGTTTTTATGTTTTCTTACCCAAAAAGAATACAAGCTTAGACGATTTTCAAAAGCAACTCTCTCTCTTAAACTGGCAACAATGGATGAATCAGTTCCGTAGCCGGGAAGGTTCAATTCAACTCCCTCGCTTTAAGTTAGACTATGATATTCAACTAAATGCTGCACTTCAGGCATTGGGTATGGGGCAAGCTTTTAGTAAAGATGCAAATTTTTCTAACATGACTTCTGCCCAAGTTGCTATCAATCAAGTGAAGCACAAGACGTTTGTGGAAGTGAATGAAGAAGGGACAGAAGCCGCCGCCGCCACCTCTGTTGGTATGATGTTAACCTCTGCACCAATGCCACAAGAACCTTTCCAAATGGTCGTTGATCGTCCCTTCTTCTGTGCAATTCGTGATAATCAAACGGGAACAATTCTATTTATGGGTTCTATTCAAGAACCGAAGTCATAATTAGGGTTCATGGTTCATGGTTCATAGTTCATGACTCAATGCAATGAACTATGAACAATCAGCAATGAACAATTCACCGACTCACAATCCCTGACCACTGAACTTTTTTAAGTTTATTACGACGGTAGGAGAAGAAATGCTCTGGAACTTGATAGGTACAGTACGGCGCGATCGCAATTTTTTCAGGTTGAATCCCCAGTTGTTCTAACTGTATCTCATTCACCCGTCGCACGTCTAAGCGTACTCGCTCAGGATGGGTGTCATCTAGTATCGGTGAGTTCGGTAGTTGTTGCAATTTATCTATAATTACTTGGGGATTTTCTGCTGTATCTGGTGATACAATGCTGGCTCCAACTTCCGCCGCTACAGACTCGGATACCTGATACACTTCACCCGCGATCGCCGGTCCCATAGCAATGCGTAAATCACAAAGACGGCTACCGGAATCGATCAGTCGAGCGATCGCATTCGGGACAATTCGTGTTGCAGTGCCTCGCCAACCCGCATGAACGGCCGCCACCTGTCCCGTTTTTTCATCGGCAATCAGAACCGGCGTACAATCTGCCGTACACACCCACACTGCCTGCTGAGGCTGTTCGGTCAAAATCCCATCAGCCGGGGGTTTTTCCAATTCTTCAGATTCTTTGTCATTTTCGGTCATGGCGCTTTCTATTTCAGAAGGCGTCAAGACTGTATTACCATGAACTTGCCGTACTCGATAGACTCGAGCCTCTCTCTGAAGCGCATTCACCATTTCTCCAGGCAATCGCGGCGAAAAGGCTGAGGTAAAAAAGCCATGTTCCCAGTCTTGGAGAAGGCTACAAGTCAGATAGGGTAAATTTTCCCAAGTCTGCCAGTGCCAGGTATGCATCACCGTATTCTGAACAATTGTTTCAACCACGCTGTCTGCCTATCTACAAAAGCTGCCTTAACACTCAGAATTGTGTCCAATTCCGGTTAATCTATGTTAACGTAATTGAACCATTTACTTAGAACCCGTAGTAATGGGATTTGATCAACAAAACTTTGCGATCGCGCTGCAACAGGTTAGAGAGTTCCTATCTACAAAAAATTTTCTCGTCCCCGCATCCCCTCAAAATCTGTATCTACATTGGGTGGATACCTTGCCATCGACCAATCAAGCCTTGTGGGAATTGTGGGAACGAGGGGCTAGCAGTAGTACAGTCGTGATTGCTGCTCAACAAACCGCAGGACGAGGGCAGTGGGGGCGTCAGTGGCAATCTGAGCGAGGTGGACTATATTTATCTTTAGGATTAAATCCCAATCTTGAGGCATCGAATAGCGCCCAGCTAACCCTGTGTAGTGCTTGGGGAATTGCGATCGCCTTAAGGAGTTATGATATACCCGTCTTGCTCAAGTGGCCGAATGATCTGCTACTCTTAGGGCGTAAACTCGGGGGCATCCTGACTGAAACTCGCGTCAATCGGGGCTATATTACAAAAGCTGTTGTTGGGGTTGGCATCAATTGGTGCAATCGAGTGCCTGAATCGGGCATGAATTTGCAATCCTTTTGTAACGAAAACTTAAGCCTTTCGCACAAAATTACTTCCTTAGAAATGTTAGCCGCAATTGTTATACAAGGACTTAACAGTGGATACCAACAGGGGTTAGAGCGAGGAATAGAGAACTTGCTTACCTCTTATGTGGAGCTACTCGATAGTAAAGGACGCCTGATTAATGTTGATGGAAACCCAGGGATGATCACCGGAGTAAATTCTAAAGGAGAGTTGAAAATCTGCTTAAATTCAGCTCAAACGCCCGCCGAAATTTGCCTCAAGCCCGGTACAATCAGTCTTGGCTACCCTAACATCAGTCAGACTTAAAGTTAGAATTCCCCTATTAATGGGGTGATAATGCATAAGCTGCTGTGCATTTAATTCGTATTATGAGGTTCGTTCACGGAACCGAGGAACTCTCGGAGCTGGGGAGAATGGACTATACAATTTAAATGCTGATTAGTTTACATAGTCAGACTAAAAATTTCAGAATTTTGAATAACTCGAATGCAGTGATGAGGAGTGAGTGAGAAATGACCCAAAAAACCACGTCTGGTAGCACATTTATCAGCCTGTTCTATCGATCGCCTCGGTTGATGTTAGGACTGAGTTTATTAAGTGGTTTGAGTCTCCTCAGTAGTGGACTAGTTGTTGCCCAAACTAATTCTTTGGTAGATACAGGCTCTCCACCGCCATCCCAGCCAGTGGAAGCCGCACCTGCTCCCGAACGACCTCAACAACGCAAACAGACGGTAACAGAAATATTAGTCGAGCCAGCCGTACCTAAAAAGAATCGCTCAGCAGAACTGTTTGTCCCAGCCACACCTCCTGCTCCTCCGGCGGCGGCCAAAAAACCCACTGGACGCTCGACAACAGTAACCCAGAAAAAACCCGTCCGGCGTAGGGCAGAAACTGCTGTTAGCAAACCCTCATCGTCCAATCAAAAACCGGCATCAGCTTCTACAGCCAACCGACCCAAAAAACCTGCCCTCGCCGCTCCTGAATTGTCTCTACCCGATAGTGCAACAGCCAACAAGCCGGCCAAACTTTATCTCAACCCTGCTCAAGGCGAGAGTACACTCATCCAGCCCACGGCAACCAACCGCTTTATCGACCGTACAGACTACAACATTGGTGCAACTCGTCGAGATGGAAGTCCAGCTTCGGTAATTATGACAGACCGCTCTACTGGCTGTAGAACCGTGTCTCAAAATGGACAGCTCTTGAGTGGAGTTTGTGGTGCGCCTACACCCACTCAACAAACCGCTACTCGAAAAACGAATAATTCACGCACCGTAGCTCAACAACCGGAAGTCCAGCGCTCAGGTCAACAGCCTGATGTCAAACCCTCACCCCAACAAATTGAGCAACGCAGAGCGGCGATTCAATCTTTAGCCTTTACACCCCAAGATACCCCCAAACCAACGGTAGGGGAATCCGGTTTGGCAGAACGAACATTAGGGGAGCCCCGTTTGGCAGGAGTGGCTCGATTACCAGCATCTCCCGCTATCACCCGCGCTACCGTTAAGTTGGCCTCCAATAAATTGATGGCTACTGGCGTACCTATACCTCGGCGCACCCAATATTCATCCGCATCGAACAAGGGTTCAGGATTAGTACCCGTTCAGCCTTACTCGTTTCCTAGCTCATTGCCCACGTTATCCAAAGGGTGGACAAATCCATCGGGTTTAGCTTACTACAACGTCACTGAGCGACCGACAGGGCGTCCCAATAACACGGGTACAAATTTTATGTTCCCTCTAGCGATTCCTTCGGTGATTACTTCAGTGTTTGGTTGGCGAATTCATCCGGTTTCGGGTGATTACCGTTTCCACGGAGGGACTGATATTGGTGCACCGGAAGGAACACCCGTTCTGGCGGCAGTGTCCGGTGATGTGATTGCAGCCGATTTCATGGGAGGTTACGGTTTAACGGTCGTGATTCAGCATCCTGATGGCAAGAACTTAAGCTTGTACGGGCACCTTTCCGAAATCTTCGTGCAACCAGGCGAGCGCATCGAACAAGGCAATGTGATTGGACGTGTGGGTAGTACTGGGAATTCTACCGGCCCTCACCTGCATTTTGAATGGCGGCATTTGGGTAATGAAGGTTGGGTGGCTCTCGATGCAGGAATTAATATTGAGTATGCTTTGGCTCAATTTGTCAAGTCGTTAGAGGTGGCACAGGCAACCCCAACCCAGCGCGGTTTTTAATGTCAAGAAGGCTCCAGGGCAGGAGGGGGGAGCAGGGGAGCAGGGGAGCAGGGGAGCAGGGGAGCAGGGGAGCAGGGGAGCAGAGGAGCAGGG
>CAZPRJ010000100.1:8385-24687 GCA_964588805.1 uncultured Microcoleus sp.
ACAATCTTTTAAAAACTTCTCCCTTGTTTCCCCTCTCTTCCCCTTAACTCTTGACTCCCTGATTTTTGCCTCCTGACTCCTGCCTTCTGACTCCCTGAGTCCTGACTCCCTATTTTTATTGCCATTAACCCTTGAATACAGTAGCAGGATCGAGGCGAGTCACCTTTTGAATCGCGAAAATCGCTGAACCTACGCACATCGCTACGGTTACTCCAAAAACGGTGATTGCGGAGACGGGTGTAATCAAAATTAGAATCCCTTGGGTGGTATACGTCCAAATCGCGACACCATAGCAAAGTGCAACACTGGGAAGATAACCCAACACTGCCATCCAAATTGCCTGTTCGATAATAACTCCATAAACCGTCCAATCTGAAGCTCCCATCGCCTTAAGCGTTCCAAATTCCTTCAGATGGTCTGAAACAGACGAATAAAGAATTTGTCCCACAATAATAACGCCAACAAGGATGCCTACAATTGCACCCAGACCCAGGATAAACCCTACTCCTGTTCGCTGTTGCCAATAGGTTTGATTCTTGCGGATAAACTCACTGCGAGTATAGGATTTCGTGTTGGGCAAGGCCGCATTTAGTTTTTGCTTGAGTGCCTGTAGGTCTTCACCCGGTTTAGCTTTAATCAAAATATAAGTAATCAGGTCTGATGCCACTAATTTTTCAGGGATGGGAGGTGGCTCAATTGAAGTTCCGGTTTGCGGAGAAGGTTCAGAAATATTGGTACAGACTACTTCCTGGGAACCCGAGGGTAAGGTGCAAGAGATATTAGACTGCTGCCCTGCCGTGATATATGCATTGGCACTTTTTAAAGAGGTAAATGCGAATGGATTGGAAACAATAGCCCGATTGCCTTGGGTTAAGCCCACAACCTTTGTGGGGATAGAGTTGATGTTTGCCACTGAATCTATCCCTTTTACATCCAGTGTACTGAGGGTTGTTTGATCAATCATTACGGTGTAAGGTTCTGTGAGGTCGCTTACACCTCCCTGCTTCAGATTTTGGGGTGTAAATAACTGTCCATTGGGGTCAAATCCGACTAGTCTCACGAGTCCAATTTCTTTATTGGTAGGACGCCACATCGCATTGCTAAAAATTAAGGCTTCAGCTTGCGCCACTCCCTCAATCTGACGAGCTTGTAGTACATGGGATAGAGGAAGAGGTAGCGTCAGTTCAATTTGAACTTGACTATCAGAAGCTACCCAAATATCAGCGCTAGCATTGTAAATAAGCTGATTAGTAGAACGAGTAAATCCATTGAAAATACCGGCTTGCAGGGTGACTAGGCTCACCGCAAACATAATTCCTGCTTGAGCCACCAAAAAGCGAGGCAAGTCTTCGAGTAGATTTTTGCGGGCCAAGGACACCATAAGTAGCGCGGGTGAGAATTTACTTTTTAGGGTAACGCTTGGAAACTGAAATTTGATAACCTTCCGATGGGCAAATAGGTGAATTTTCTTTCGGGCTAAATCATGGAGATATGGAGGACAATGGATTATGCAATATTGTAGGCTGATTAGCTGACGCGGATCGGTAGGTTAGTATGGTCGTAAAAATCAACAATTTGACTCCAGCCCACACTGAGAAACTTTTGGCAATATCAAGCACTACTTGGAACGATCAAAAAGTCCCTAATGAATGTTACAACGCTACTTTTATTATTGGTTGGATTAGTCCTATTGGTTGCAGGGGCAGAGTTATTAGTACGAGGAGCCTCGCGGATTGCAGCCCTTGCCGGACTTTCCCCTCTGATTATTGGGTTAACCATTGTCGCTTATGGAACCAGTTCGCCAGAAATGGCTGTGAGTATTCGCTCTGGTTTAGCCGGCCAAGCTGATATTTCTGTCGGTAATGTAGTCGGGAGTAATATCTTTAATGTTCTGGCAATTTTAGGATTATCATCGATTATTTCTCCCTTGCCCGTCGCTCGACAATTAGTTCGGTTAGATGTACCGATTATGATTGGCGTAGCAGTTCTCATGTTTGTGTTTGGATTGGATGGCAAAATTAGTCGAATAGATGGCACAATTTTGTTTATAGGTGGCGTTATTTATACAATTTTTTTAATTCAACAAGGCCGCAAGGAACAGCGTCAGCAGGAAGCAATTGATAATAATAGTGAGTCTCCTAATTCTCAAGGGCAATCTGTTCAACAGGGATTGATAAATGGAGGTTTGATTGCTGTTGGATTAGTGCTGCTTGTGGTCGGGGCTAATTGGTTTACCGAGGCAGCCATTAGCATGGCACGGGCATTTGGCGTTAGTGAATTGGTAATTGGACTGACACTCGTTGCCTTCGGTACGTCTTTGCCTGAGTTGGCCTCTTCTATGGTTGCCAGTTTTAAAGGTGAACGAGATATTGCTGTAGGAAATGTTGTCGGTAGCAATATTTTTAATATCTTAGCTGTACTCGGCCTTGCTGCTATTTTTTCGCCCACGGGTGTTAATGTTTCAATCGCAGCTATTCGTTTTGATATTCCATTTATGATGGCTGTCTCGTTTGCTTGTTTACCCATTTTCTTTACGGGTTATCAAATTTCCCGTAAGGAAGGAATGCTATTTTTGGCCTATTATGCTGCCTATACCCTTTATCTGATTTTGAAATCCACCGAACACGCACAACTACCCATTTTTAGCCAGGTAATGTTGACGTTTGTGATTCCTCTGACTGTTTTGACGTTAGTCCTCTCAACCCTAAGGGGGTTGCGAGCCAGACGCAAAAATTTACTCAAGTAAACGGTTATTGCCTGGGGATTTTAGATCGATAGGTTGGCTTCTGATACTGCTCAGTTCAGAAAAATTGTAGGTTGGGTTAAGCGCAGCGCAACTCAACAAATTCCTTCCAATAGTCGGGTTTCGTTACCTCAACCCAACCTACCTCATCTTCAGTTTAGTTGGCGTCTTTTTCCTGTTACCCAAACCTAAGTACAAATTTCATCTAACTTAGTACGCACTGCTTGGATATCTTGCCACATCAACCACTTGGGACTGCCTTTTTCTCGTGACGGATTGCGTAGCAGGTAAGCTGGGTGCAAAATAGGCATACATAAACGCCCTTCCCACTCCATCCAAGTGCCACGAATTTTAGTGATACCCCGCTTATCACCCGTGACTCCTTTCACCGCCGTTGCACCGGTTAATAAAATAATCTTGGGGTCTACTAAGCGAATTTGTTCTAAAAGATAGGGTTTACAAGCAACAACTTCATCAGTAGTCGGCGTTCGATTCGCCGGGGGTCGGCATTTGTTGATATTGCATATATAAACATCTTTTTCTGTATCAATTTTTACAGAATCTAGAATTTTTTCTAAAAGCTGTCCGGCTCTTCCCACAAACGGTAAACCGGTCTCATCTTCATTTTGACCGGGAGCTTCCCCAATAATCATAATCGGGGCTTGGGGATTACCTCGCCCTACCACTGCATGGGTACGGGTAGCTCCTAAATCGCATCGATGACAACTATTGCAGTGTGCAGTGAGGGGTTCTAGAGAATCATAAGTTCCGGGCGGGATAGGAATTTTGGCATCGGTGGGAATTTGCTCAAACTGAGAGTGAGTAGGCGTTGTCTCAACAAACGTAGACTCATCAAACAGGCTTAATTGTTCTTCATTGGACATGGACTTGATGGGGTCGTATCAGGGCAAGATGCACAGCAGGATGAGGGCTCAAAGCCTTCTAAATTCTAGAGCGGATTGGCGATCGCAACACCAATCGCGAGAAAAAGTAGACATTTATTGTAAAGAATCATGCCTTCAATACAAGGCAGCTTGCCGAAAATCAGTCATCATAGGGGCAAGCAAGCTCTTAAATGCCGGAGGAAATCATGTTGTCTGCCCCGCTGTTTCGTGACCGCATCGATGCCGGGGAGCAGCTTGCGGGCGTACTACTCACCCAAATTAACCAGCTTAAAGAGGCTGGAGTTCCGGCTGAACCCATTATCTATGCTTTGCCTCGGGGAGGTATTCCCGTTGCGGCTCCCGTAGCGCGGACTTTAGATTGTGTTCTCGATATTGTCGTCGCTAAAAAAATTACCACTCCTCAAAACCCAGAATTAGCTATTGGTGCTGTCACTTCAGAAGGGCAGGTGCTGTGGTTGCGAAATAAACGATTAAGAAAACGAGGTGAACGCATTATACAAATTGCCCTGCGTCAGGCACAGGATAAGGCACAAGCTCAACTTGATCACCTTGGTGTGGGTTGTCCGTCCCATAATCCCCAAGGAAAACTCGCGTTGGTAATTGATGATGGCATTGCCACAGGAATGACGATAGCAGCGGCCACACAAGCTGTGAAAGCGAAAAATCCTTCCCAAATTTGGATTTGTTCCCCTGTAGCGCCTGCTGGACTCATGGAGTGGTTGTCTCAATGGTGCGATCGCTTGGTTATCTTAGAAACACCCCAGCAATTTTATAGTGTTAGCCGCTTCTACGAAGATTTTCCTCAAGTAGAAACCCAAGAAGCTCTCATTGATTTGCAAACCCACAACCAGCTTCTTCCCACCGACAATCCAACGTTTCCACCCTCCCAGGAGAGTGAAAACAGAGATATATAAAAGGTTGTTTCTATTTTGGCAAAAGCTTTAATGTCGTAAAATCTTGCCAGAGGTGGCAAAAACTCTTAAAGTTTACACCTAACTTTTTTCTTCTTGCTGATATTCCCCGATACTGAAAGTCGCCATGAGATTTGTTCAATTGTGGTATCACGCTTTTATATCTTCAGTCGAGTACGACCCACCCGGATTTGTTGAGTATCTGATGGTGACATTTACAGTCGCTTTGGGGGTGAGATGGCTTTTAGGGCTATGCGGAATGTTGACGGATGGCTGGCCTTACTTAGTCCTCAGTTCTAGTTTTGCGATTGGAGCTGCATTATCAATGTGGGTACGGGAAATCCTGGCACCTTCCCCACGTTCACGCGTACCTTTGGTTATCTCTATTGCTTTGTTGATCTTTTATAGCGCATACGCCTTTGCAGACTTTGCGCGTAATTATTTGTAGTTTGCCAATGATTAACCGGTCTGGTGCAAAATTAAGCGATTACCGGCCGGGTCATAGGCATAAATTTCTTGGCCGTGAGATGCTACGATGATTTCTCCTGGTGGCGGATATCCGAGTCGGGTTAAATGGGCGATCGCTGCGGTCAAATCCTCTACTTCTAAACACAAGCTCATCCCACTTTGGTGAGAATTCCCAAACTCCTGCCAATGGCTCTGTTTGGGTTGAAAAATGCCTAAACGCAATCGGGGAAGCTGAAACTCGGCATAAACATGAGGAATGTAGGGTTTAGGTTCTCGATCAAACAACTGGCTATAAAACTGAACCAAAGTCTCAGCATCAGTCGCCGCCAAGGTCAAGAACGCATCTGTGTATGCAAAGGACATAGGAAAAAGCAGTCTAGTAGAGATCAATATCGAATTGCTTCCCGCAATTTCATACAATAATTGTGTGACCTAGAGAAGAGCAAAAAGCCCAAATATGGCCAAAACCGTTGCCGATGTCATGAGCCGTGACCCCATCACGGTGAAACCACAAACGCCGATTAAGGAGGCAATCAAGATTCTTGCAGAGCAATCGATTAGCGGTTTGCCGGTGGTAGATGACGCAGGCAAAGTGGTCGGCGTCATTTCAGAGACTGATTTATTGTGGCAAGAGACGGGAGTGGAACCACCCCTCTATATCGTATTTCTCGACAGTGTGATTTATTTAGAAAATCCAGCTCGTTACGACCAAGAACTGCACAAAGCCCTCGGGCAAACAGTAGGGGAAGTGATGAGTACTCATCCTATTATGGTTAAGTCCGATCAACCCTTACGGAAAGCTGCAAAGTTGATGCAGGAAAAAGCTGTGCGGCGGTTGGCTGTGACGGACAATGATAATCAGCTTATTGGTATCCTCACCACAGGAGATATTGTGAGGGCAATGGTGGCAGGATGGAGTGAATGAACCTAGTTGAAGATTGGTTTGTGCTTTGTTAACGGTGAGTTCCAACTCAACGCCATTGAGGATTGGTCACTCTGAGTAGTACCTTCAAATAATTTCACTCGCTGACCGGGAAACACGGATAGAATACTCTCGTCTCCTGGTTCTATCAACAACAGGACTTACGCAAATTAACCTTTGAAGCACCATTGGTAGGAGAACTCTCCCCGTGCGCCCTGGCTATATTGCGTAAGTCCTCAAGATCTGAGTCAAGGCAAATCAGTCCGACCCATCAGATACAAATCACATTCACGGGCGGCCTCACGTCCTTCATTAAACGCCCAAACCACCAAGCTTTGCCCCCGCCGACAATCTCCCGCCGCAAACACACCCGGAATACTCGTTGCATATTTGCCGTAGTCCGCTTTGACATTACTGCGTGGGTCGCGTTCAACGCCCAAAGCATCCAGCAACGGTTGCTCCGGCCCCAAAAATCCCATTGCCAGTAGAACCAGTTGCGCCGGGATGACTTTTTCCGTGCCAGGGACGGGTTTAAAGATGAACTGCCCTTTTTCATTTCTCTCCCACTCCACTTGCACAGTGTGAACGGCTTTAACCCGTCCGTTCTCATCTCCCTCAAACTTGGTTGCCGTGGTGAGATAAACTCGTGGGTCATGACCAAATTTGGCTGCCACTTCTTCCTGTCCATAGTCCAGGCGATAAATTTTAGGCCACTCCGGCCAAGGATTATTCGAGGCACGTTCGTTTGGCGGTTGAGGCAGAATTTCCAGTTGCACCAGACTATTGCAACCGTGACGCATTGATGTCGCTACGCAGTCCGTACCCGTATCCCCTCCACCAATGATGATGACATCCTTACCTTCGGCTGAGATAAAATCATCGCTTTGCTGTTTGTCCAAAATAGACTGAGTATTGGCGGTGAGAAACTCCATCGCAAAGTGAATCCCCTGTAATTCCCGGCCTTCTATGGGTAAGTCACGGGGTCTGGTTGCTCCAGTACACAGTATCACCGCATCAAATTCCTTGAGCAAATTCTCAGTCGGAAAATCTTTGCCCACCTCGGTGTTGCAGACAAACTTCACGCCTTCATCCTCAAGGACTTTCAGACGACGCAGAACCACCTGTTCTTTATCCAGCTTCATATTGGGGATACCATACATCAGTAGGCCGCCCGGACGGTCTGCCCGTTCAAAGACTGTTACCCAATGACCGGCTTTATTAAGCTGTGCGGCAGCACAAAGACCGGCAGGCCCGGAACCGATGACAGCTACTTTTTTACCGGTGCGCTGAGTCGGGGGTTCGGGCGTCACCCAACCTTCATCCCAACCTTTATCAATAATGGAACATTCAATATTTTTAATTGTGACGGGAGGATTGGTGATGCCGAGTACACAGGAACCTTCACAGGGTGCGGGACAGACACGGCCTGTAAACTCCGGAAAATTATTCGTTTTGTGCAGGCGTTCTAGTGCTTCACGCCAGAGTCCGCGATAAATTAGGTCGTTCCATTCCGGGATGAGGTTGTTAATCGGGCATCCGCTTGCCATGCCACTAATCAGCGTACCCGTGTGGCAAAATGGAGTGCCACAGTCCATACACCGTGCGCCCTGATTCCGCAGTTTTTCTTCGGGCAGATGTAGGTGGAATTCGTCCCAGTTGTGGATACGATCGAGGGGTGCTATTTCAGTCGGTAATTCGCGCAGATATTCGATAAAGCCAGTTGGTTTTCCCATGATGTTGTCTCAACTAATTTTTGATTTTAGATTTTGTAGGGTGTGTTAGGCGTGACGCTTAACCCACTAATGTTGAGGAGTGATGCGTAATGAAAAGCGTTAATGTATTCTACGATTGGCTACTGTGGGCTTTTCTGGAATCATAAAGGTAAGTAGGCAATGCGGTTAACCCAATCTTCTGCTTCTGATGTCTGCCATATTTTGATTAAATTAATAATTACTTCGCTAACTGGCAAACTTTGTAACACGATAATTACACCCGAACTTGTTTGAGTAACAATAAATTCAGCGAAGTATCTTGGCATGGTTCTTTGATCATGGGAAACAAGAACTCTACTCTCCTGTGCCACAAAAGTCAGAACTTCCAAGTCACTTAAGCCACTTAAATTTGATACATTTGCTGTTTGAAAATCAACAGTTGGCTCACGTCTGAGGACGCCTGTCACAATCACTTGGTTGAGATCTGCGTCTGCTTGGAAGCGAACTTTCATGAATGGCTGGTCTGAGTAATATCGAGTTTTTGATAGAGTAATGAGTTGGTTTCCCTAGCTTGCTGCCTCAACGTTTCAAAGAGTTGCTCCCCCTCAGACAAATAAGCATCAATGACTGTGCGATTGGCGAGGTAGAAAGCAATCGCTCCATAAACTTCTTCTAGTGTCAATACAGAGAATGACTGAACTATACTTTCAGGAGATTGTCCCCCAAGGAAGGCATAGACAACTGAATCTAGAGAAACACGCTTCCCGATTATGCGGTAGCAACCCTCCCGTTCTTCAACATACTGTTTTGTAGTGATGATTACTGGACTCATAATTTCCGTAGTAATTCGGCTAATACCCTAATTTTCGTAGCGATCGCTCAGTGGACATTTAAACGGCAACTCGCGCAGATATTAGATAAAGCCAGTTAGTTTTCCCATCGTTGTGTCCTTCCACAGACAACTGAAGCACTGTTCCCACGAAAAGGGTCTAACAAGGGGCTTAAGCCCCTTGTCAGATGCACAGAACCCTAGCTGCCACCAATCCGGGCAACATCACGGGCATTTTCTTCAAAGGCCGCGCTGAGGGCATCATCACCACTTAAACCCGCCTCCAGTGCTTTCTTAATCGCCTGGATCACACGCTTGTAGTCTTTGGGCATCACCTTAACGAATAGGGGCACCATCGTCTCCCAAGATGCCAATACTTGAGCGGCCTTCTGGCTACCGGTGTAATCAGCGTGAGACTTAATCATCTGATACAAGTCACTAATCTCCTCCGGTTCTTCCAGTTTTTCCAGCCCAACCATCTGCTGGTTGCATCGGGTCGGGAAGTCGCCCTGTTCATCGAGGACGTAAGCCACACCCCCACTCATGCCTGCAGCAAAGTTGCGTCCCGTAGACCCGAGTACCACCACTTTGCCACCCGTCATGTATTCGCAAGCGTGGTCGCCCACGGCCTCAACCACCGTGTTGACACCCGAATTACGGACACCGAACCGTTCACCCGCCACACCATAGATATAAGCCTCACCTGCCGTTGCCCCATAAAAGGCCACATTACCGATAATGATGTTGTCCTCCGGTACAAACGTGGAACTGCGAGGGGGATAAACGATAATCTTGCCGCCACTCAAGCCTTTGCCTAAGTAGTCATTAGCATCGCCTTCGAGTTCCAAGGTCACGCCCTTGGGTACAAATGCACCAAAACTCTGGCCGGCACTGCCTTGGAAATGCAGATGTACGGTGTCTTCCGGCAATCCATCCCAATGACGCTTGGTGATTTCATTCCCCAGGATTGTACCTACAACCCGGTTGACATTCTTAATCGGTAGTGTGGCTTTAACCGATTCACCCTTTTCGATCGCCGGTTTGCACAAATCCAGCAGAGTGGTTATATCGAGCGATGTTTCCAGTCCGTGGTCTTGGGGAATCTGGCAATAACGACCGACTTCTGGCCCCACTTCCGGCTGGTAGAGAATTTTCGAGAAGTCTAGTCCCTTCGCTTTCCAATGATCCACCGCTTTCTTCGGTTCCAGAACATCAGTACGACCCACCATTTCATTCAGGTTACGGAAACCGAGTTGGGCCATGAGTTCCCGCGCTTCCTGGGCAATGAACTTCATATAGTTCACCGTATGTTCGGGATCGCCGGTAAAGTTTCGGCGCAGTTGTGGATCTTGGGTGGCCACTCCCACTGGGCAGGTATTCAAATGGCATACCCGCATCATGATACAGCCGAGAGTGACGAGGGGAGCAGTAGAAAAACCAAACTCCTCAGCCCCCAACAGCGCCGCAATCACCACATCACGACCGGTCTTCATCTGGCCATCCGTCTCCACGGCAATCCGGGAACGGAGGTTATTCAGTACCAGGGTTTGATGAGTCTCTGCTAAACCCAATTCCCAAGGCAGGCCAGCATGCTTGATCGAGGTTTGCGGTGATGCGCCCGTCCCTCCGTCATAACCGGAAATCAGGACAACATCTGCGTGAGCCTTAGAAACTCCAGCCGCAATCGTACCTACTCCCACCTCAGATACCAATTTGACACTAATTCGTGCCTCACGGTTGGCGTTCTTCAAATCATGAATTAACTCCGCCAAGTCTTCAATCGAGTAAATATCGTGGTGAGGCGGTGGCGAAATTAGTCCCACACCAGGAGTGGAGTAACGTACTTTAGCAATCCAGGGATACACCTTGCGTCCGGGAAGCTGTCCGCCTTCTCCTGGCTTCGCACCCTGCGCCATCTTAATCTGAATTTCCTTGGCTTGAGAGAGATACAAGCTCGTTACACCAAAACGACCCGAAGCAACCTGTTTAATGGCACTATTTTTCGAGTCTCCCCGCTCATTCGTCCAAGTGTAGCGCTCAGGGTCTTCGCCCCCTTCACCGGTATTCGATTTACCGCCAATGCGATTCATGGCAATGGCTAGGGCTTCGTGCGTTTCTTTAGAAATCGAACCGTAACTCATTGCCCCAGTTTTGAAGCGCTTCATAATCGCCTCAATCGGCTCCACTTCTTCAATGGGAATGGGTTCCCGTGCTTTGAATTCTAAGAGTCCGCGCAGGGTGAAGTACTTCTGATTCTGCTCATTAACCAGGGTGGCGTAACGCTTATAAAGCTCGTAGTTGCCTTCACGGACTGCCTTTTGCAGCGAGTGAATGGTCTCTGGGCTAAATAAGTGCGCTTCGCCTTCCTTGCGCCACTGGTATTCGCCACCTACATCTAGGGTGTGGCCGTTGGCTTGGCGATCGGGGAAGGCATGACCGTGCCGTAAAATGGCTTCTTGAGCAATCACATCGAGTCCTGCCCCTTCAATCCGGGAAGCAGTCCAGGTAAAGTATTGGTCGATAACGGCTTGATTAAGTCCAATCGCCTCAAAAATCTGAGCACCGCGATAACTTTGAAGGGTGGAGATGCCAATTTTAGAAGCAACTTTGATCACGCCTTTGGTGGCCGCTTTGATGTAGTTCTTGCAGGCAGTCTGATAATCGACATTAACCAGCAAACCTTGAGCAATCATATCCTCGATCGTCTCGAAGGCCAGATAAGGATTGATGGCACCACAGCCGTAGCCGATAAGGACAGCGTAATGATGGACTTCGCGGGGTTCACCGGATTCTAAGACAATGCCGACCCGAGTCCGTGTTCCTTCGCGAATCAGGTGATGATGGAGTCCAGACACCGCTAATAAGGCTGGGATAGGTGCCTTGTCTTTGCTCACACCCCGATCTGAAAGGATAATCAGGTTGACTCCCTCGGCAATGGACTGATTCGCCTGCTCACAAATCTCCTGTATTACTGCTTCCACCCCTTCAACACCCTCCTGAGGATTGAAAAGAATGGGCAGGGTGACAGACTTGAAATCGCCCTCGGATAAGTGTTTGAGTTTGGCGAGTTCTGCGTTAGTGAGGATTGGGGTTTTGAGTTCGATTAAATGACAGCTTTCTGGCTCAGGCTTAAGTAAGTTGCGCTCAGAGCCAATCGTCGTCTGGGCGGAGGTAATAATCTCTTCCCGGATCGAATCAATCGGCGGGTTTGTCACCTGGGCGAAGAGTTGCTGGAAATAATCGTAAAGCAGTTTAGGACGGTCGGAGAGTACGGCCAGGGGTGTATCTGCGCCCATTGAACCTACGGCTTCAACGCCATTAGCGGCCATGGGGGTAAGTAGCAGGCGTAGTTCCTCAAAGGTATAGCCGAACGCCATCTGGCGCTGAACTAATGTTTTGGGGTTGGTTTGTGATAATTCTGGAGCGTCTTTGAGTTGTGCCAGTTCGACCAAATGTTGATCAATCCACTCCTGATAAGGTTGGGCGCTGGCGATTTGGTGTTTGATTTCCTCATCGGCAACAATCCGGCCTTCCTCCATGTTGACGAGGAACATCCGCCCCGGTTGTAAGCGTCCTTTCACGGCTACCCGTTCGGGTTCCACGGGCAATACTCCGGCTTCCGAGGCCATAATTACTAGGTCGTCTTTGGTGACATAGTACCGAGATGGCCGCAGTCCGTTGCGATCCAGTACTGCCCCAATCATGGTTCCGTCGGTGAAGGCAATTGAGGCGGGGCCATCCCACGGTTCCATCAGGCAGGAGTGGTATTTGTAGAAGGCTTTTTTCTGGGCACTCATGGACTCATGTCCCGTCCACGGTTCGGGAATCATCATCATCACGGCATGGGGAAGCGATCGCCCAGCTAGTACCAGCAGTTCCAGAGCATTATCAAAAATCAATGAATCGCTGCCGTTGATGTTAATCACAGGTTGGACTTTCTTCATGTCCTCCCCGAACAACTCGGACTCAAACAACGATTGTCGGGCATGCATCCAGTTGATGTTGCCCCGCAGCGTGTTGATTTCGCCATTGTGGGCGATGTAGCGATAGGGATGCGATCGCTCCCAACTCGGAAATGTGTTCGTACTAAAGCGGGAATGGACTAGCGCTAAGGCACTTTCCATATCCGGATCGTGTAATTCCGGGTAATACTGGCCGACTTGCACCGGCATGAGCATCCCTTTATACACAATCGTGCGCCCTGATAGGCTAGACGGATACCAGTATGGGTCTACCTCTGGGTCTCGGATAGCGGTGTGAGAGCGCTTGCGGATGACGTAAAGTTTCCGCTCAAAGGCTTCGTCTGTGAGTTCGGGCGCACGTTGGATAAATACCTGCTGCATCAAGGGTTCGCTGGCTTTGGCAGTGTTGCCCAAGGGGGAGTTATCCGTCGGCACGATGCGCCATCCTAGCACCTGTTGACCTTCCTCAGCCACGATTTTTTCAAAAATCTGCTGACTTTTGGTGCGTGTGGCGGGATCGGGTGAGGAGTAGATCATGCCGACGCCATACTGGCCGGCTTCGGGTAGCGCGATGTTTTCGGCGGCGGCCACCTTTTTCAGAAACTTGTGCGGCACCTGCATTAAAATACCTGCTCCGTCACCGGTGTTTGTTTCACAACCGCATGCTCCCCGGTGGTCGAGATTCAGAAGGATCGTCAGTGCCTGCTCCACAATTTCATGCGACTTCTTTCCCTTCATGTGTACGATGAACCCGACACCGCAAGCGTCGTGTTCAAATTGTGGATCGTATAGTCCCTGTCTTGGTGGCATTTGATAGCTGTTCATTGTGATGACCCAGAAGTGGCAAAGAGGGTGTCATACTAAAGGGTAGGAAGCTTTCCTCTCTAGTAGTCTGCATTGTGTAATACAGGACGCTGGTCGGGGTCAGTTCTTAAGGAAATTGTCAGATCTGACCCCTCAAGCCTTCAGTTTGCAGTCTCTATTCTCCATGATCTGTGAGCTGTACCCCAAAATCGTTCGACCCTCTTGCTATCTATATCATCATCATCCATGGGTAGGATAGCGCTTTCGACGCAGAGTAGGGGGTAAAGAGCAAGGGGATGAAAAAATTATTCCCCTATTTTAAAGACTAAAGACTACTGAGGCGTATAAAATCTTACACTACTGAGCTGACTTTTCGGCCAAACCTGACGAACTGTTTTGTTACCTTCACTATAGGAGCGACCGATCCGCCCTCCACGCCCTAATGCACCTCCGGCTACATTCGGCCACAGGCGTTTTTGCCCAGTAACTGGATCGGGGCTAAGTAGTCCTGAACCTGGGACTACAACCGCTACATGTCCATGAGGATAATGTTTGCGCCCTACGACAACAAACACGCCTTGGTCAGCTAACTGTTTGGCTTCCTCCATAGACACTTGCCTCCAGTTTTTGGCCATATAATCGACTTGATTATTAGCTTGTTGTCCGAGTAGTTTAATACCTAGCATTTTGGCAGTTTCTCGAACAGAACCACTGCAATTATTAGCGTGTTTTTTAGTGGCTTGCTTGGCTACATTGGCTAGATGTGCAGGGTCAAATGTGTTGGGATTAGGCGGATTAATTTCTTCCGAATTTTGGAGTTCATGACCACACTGCAAAATTCTTTCCTGACTGCCATCTCCTATTGGAATTACATCCAAGACTACAGTTCCTGAAGGACATTCTATCGTTCTATCCCGTTCCCAATAAAGACAGGTTCGCCCCATCGGACATTCATTGATAGCTGATGCTAGATTTTTTTGTGCCGAAGCTGGCGTCTGATTCGCCAAAAATCCTAAGTAAAAAGCAGTACCTAAAAAAGCGAGTTGCTTCATTGAACCTCACACATTTATTGAAGCGATTACGGTTATTTAGCTGCTGAAGCCAAAATTTATTGTCTAGGTACTCTTCTGAAAATTATTCTTGCTTCCGGACAAGCTTTTAAGAAATAAAAATTATCTAGTGTTAGTTTTTGTTGCTTGTTTTCAAACACTATTGATTCCACGAGCTACTCTTGCTCCCCTTCTCCCTTGGGGAGAAGGGGCTAGGGGATGTTAGCGTAGCGGCACGCAGTGCGGGGCTGTCCGTGCAAACCTGACATGCTCCCGTTGAATGCAGGAAGTATTCTGTCTGTTTTAAGTGTGAACAGTATTCTCAGCCTATTGCAATTTAATGTGGGGTTATACAATCGGTAAACCCTTCAATTATCCTACTTTGATTAGGGTTAGCCCTTGTATGTTGGCGTTGATTAATTTTTAAATATTCTTGATAGAAGTAGAGTGCTATTTTTCCACCTTACCTCAAGTCATGGGTATAAGTCCTGATTTGGTAAGACTTAATCCCGCTCTATTCAGTTAAAGTAATCGTAACTGTAATTAATTTCAATTAGTTTTTCCATGCCTTCATGTGCATTATTAGTTAATATCAGGTAGATTGGTATATTTGCATCTGGCTGATGAATTTATGGGTTTAATACTTTAATAAACTCATCAGCCTTCTATACATCTACATATCTCCTTAGTGGTGCAGAAAAGTCGTATAAGGCTTGCTATTTCTAAGAGTTCACTCTAAGACAGAAGTAGCGCAAGGGAGCGTTCCATGAGACGCTTAAGCTCCCCAACTCAAAGCGAACTTCAATAGACATTTCCGGAATATAAACAGAGGTGAGATAATAGCGACAAATGTAAAAAGTCAATAAAAAAGGGTGTGGCAAAAAATCTAAGTTATCTCAAAAAGAGCAAATTCTTTTAACTTTAATATACCTAGAAAAATTAATTTGAGACAGCTATGAGTTTTCTGTACTACTAAAGGCCCAGACCTATGGGCTACCCGGCTGTTAAATGAAGATCACGCAAACCTTGACATAGCCGCCGCGTTGGTTGCCGGGCTAGGGGAGCACCGGCAGACCGTGCCGCGACCTGTCTCGGATTCAGCTGCCCATCAGCGCTTGGGCGAGCCCGATGAAGAGCGGTATTCCTATTGCAATCGCAACCGGCGTGCCGACGGCTGTGGACGCGCCTATGTAGGCGGAGGGATTGGCTGTCGGGATACCGGCTCGTAAAGTGGGCGGCCCTGAGATGTCTGAACTGGAGGCGGCAATGACGGCCAAGAGCGCGACGCCGCCAGGACTGAACCCCGTGGCGTAGTGGGCAATCATGCCGAGACCGAAGGCTATGAACCCATGCAGCAGAGGCGCCACGAAGGCATATACGGCGTACCACTGGGCCACCTTACGCAGTTCGCCAATCCTTGACCAGGCCTCCATACCCATGACCAGCATCAGGATCGAAAGCAGACCGCGGAAGAGGGGCTCGTAGAAGCTTTCAAAGACACTTTCCGGCCGGGTTAGCAGACCTAGAGCGAGGCCGAGTAGCAGCGCCGATAGGGCAGAACCCTCGAGGCTTTCCTTCACGATGGGCCATATTTTGACCCGCTCATGCTGCTTGCTGGGATACCCGCCTGCGGTAATGCGCTGCTGGCTGCGATACTCCTGCCTGCTGGTGGGATACTCCGGCTTGCTGGGAGACGCGCCTGCAGTACTAGAGGCACCTTCGCTACTGAAAGACGCGGCTTCGGTACTGAAAGACGCACCTGCGGTACTGAAAGACGCGCCTTCGGTACTGAAAGACGCGCCTTCGGTACTGAAAGACGGGCCTGCGGTACTGAAAGACGGGCCTGCGGTAGCGCGCTTCTTGCTGGTATAAATGCTGGCTACGACGATTGCAGTCACGAGTGCTGGGATATCCATAAAGGGATAGAGTGCGCCAGCCCAGGGTTCGTAATCGATGCCTTGCGCTTCCAGTACTGTTATGCCTGCGGCGAGAGTAGA
>CAZPRJ010000101.1:0-24491 GCA_964588805.1 uncultured Microcoleus sp.
AATCAAGAAAAGCCGTCGTAAAACGACGGGGCTTGTATCCCATTATTTTCGGTCATCGGGCAATCCCTTGACAGAGATGTCGCGGCAAGTGCGGATGGGAGGATTGCTCTCGCAGGCGCGAATTGTACTGAGCTGTCGGTTGAATCTGTGGGATGGCAACCGTAATGCGCTGGATACGTTTGATACCTATCGCACGCTGGAGTTTTCCTATCCGCAGCAGGTGGAGCAGTTTATTGGGCAGTGGTTTGGGGCGTTGTCAGAGGAGCAGGAGGTGCAGGCGGAACGGTTGTGTGCGGCACTGAAGGCACCGGGGAAGGAACGGATTCGGGATTTGGTAAAGAATCCGCTGCGGCTGACGCTATGGTGTTTCAACTGGTATCTGGGGGAGGGGACGCTGCCGGAGACGAAGGCGGGGCTGTACGAGCAGTTTGTGGCGGATTTTTATGAGTGGAAGCGAGAGCAGTTTCCGACAACAGCGAAGCAGCGCAGGCAGTTGAATGCAGCGTTGGGGGAGTTGGCGCGGGAGGCAATTGATAAGGAAGAAACTCGGTTTCGGCTGCGGCATGACTTTGTGTGTGAGTTTTTGGGTGAGCCGGATGAGGAAGGTTCGTTGTTTCAGTTGGCTTTGCAGTTGGGCTGGCTAAATCAAGTGGGGGTGGATGCTGAGAATCGGAGGAAGGCAGTCTATGCGTTTTTCCATCCCACGTTTCAGGAGTATTTTGCAGCTAAGCATTTTTGCGATAAACATCGCTGGAAATACTTATCTAACCATATTACAGAAATACACTGGTATGAAGTCTTTCTACTGCTATCTAGCATGGTAGAGGAGGCTGATGAATTTATATTCTCTATGAAGCAATGGATTGATATTCTACTAACCTTAGACCCAAATATACAAGAAATTCTTATTTGGATAAATCAGGAAACTTCTGCGATTCAAGTCAAGTATACACCAGCAATTGTTCGGGCTTTCGCTCTTAATCTTGTTCTTGATATTACATATAACCTCGATCTTAACCGCGACCTCGATCTTATTCGCACTTTTAATCTTAGACCTATCGATGGTTATCATCTAGCTTACGATCTAGCTCAGGTCTTTAATTTAACTTCTTCTTTACCTTCCAACCCTAGTTCTTCTGAAAGACTTAATCCTGAACTACAGAATTTTTTGAGAGAGCTAAGATGCGCTTCCAATAACGAAGAAGAACTTAGAAAAATTTGGTTAACCAAAGGTTATATTTGGAGCAATATTTTAAGAAATGTAATAACCCCATATTATCGATTAGACTATGATTGGAATCTAGATAATCAACAGCTCAGTTTACTTCTTCAGTATTATGAATCTAATAAGTTACTAATAGATTGTTTGAATAATGTATGCAATATACATAATGATACAAGAAAATATATTTTAAAAAATCTGTTATTACCGATGAGAGAGCGAGAATGAGTACCTTACTCTGCCTTTTCACGTTTACATTTTTCTTTCAATTTCGGCAATCGGTAATAGCAACGTCTCCTCAATCTCGCGCCTGATTTCATCACTAACTGAAGCACTACTGTTTAGACAATCCATTAATATCTTATTAGCATCATAGTAATTCTGTAATATCTCTTTTTGTTTCTGATTCGGTTGCCAACTATTGCCTAGATCCCGATAATTATTTAAAATAAATTGGATTTGTTGTGACCAATCATCATTGTTGGCTTCCCACCAACCATCTAGATATCCCCACCGTAAGTGTTGCTCATAGGTAGGTGAATCTTTAGCAAGATAGTATTCAGATGGAGGCAATAAGCTCAGAATAACTCCATTTATATACTGGTTAGCTTCTACTTCTAAAGGGTATACACTATAAAGGCATAGGGGTACAAACCTCTCAAATTCTGATTCATCATCGGGTCGCCAGTACCAATTTGGTAGATCAATTTTACTAAGATGAGTATTAAATCGTTCATCCTCAAAATTATTGATCATGAGAAGAACCGCGAAATTGTAAGTTGAATCGTTGGGACGTGAGAAAAAGCCATAAAGCAAATCGTACAATAACTGATATTCAGAGTTAAGATTTTGGTCAATTTTGGTAAACAGATGATTGGCAGGATTATTTTCAAGGTTTTGGACAAAAGCAATAAAAATAGCTCTCAAGGCAGCTAATTTATAATTTTTGTTTTTAGCCTTAGCTTTATTGGATATCCACGATAGAAACGAGTTTATTTCCAGCTCATTAGAAACTAATTTATCTATATATCTTTTTATTGAGGCTAATAAATCGCTTGTGTTTGGCAGCAAATCAACTGTAAGAAAAAACACCTCTTGCCAGTACTTGTTAATGCACTGAATACTCATATTTTCAAAGTCTTTCGTTGCACAAAACCACGTCGCCACCAAATACTCTTGAAACGTCAGGTGTGAAAACGACCAAACCTTTTGACTTCGCTCAATCAACAACCCATGCTGAGCCTCAATCGCCCTCAACACCCCCCGACTCTCCCACTGCCCAATCCCCAAAAACTCTGCAATATACCCCTCAATCTCCCCCTGCTCAAACAACACATACTGCGGTTGCTCAAACTTCTTCACCGCCAGATAGCTCAATAGCTCCAGCTTTCGCTCCACCGATAAATTCCGATAAATCTCATCCCGCTCAATCTCCCGCGACTTGTCCCACTGCTCCAGCAGTAACTCCAACCCCTCCTCATACAGCTTGGAACGCTTCGAGTAAAACTTCCCCGTCTGGTGAAATACTGCACAGGTCAAACTCAGCAAAATCGGCGTAATTGCCAGCTCCCGAATCGGCTTATTCTCCTCCAAAAAGAGCAGCCCCAGAAACTCCCGCACCCTCGCCAGTCCCGCCGACTCATCCCCCATCACCGTCTTAAACCAATGCTCGGCAAATGCCCGCACCTGCGGCTCATTAAAATCCGCCACTTCCACATAATCAAACCGCTCAAACCGCGATTCCTGGCTCTGCGTCCGACACGTTACAATCACCTGCACCTGCGGATAGGCACGAGCAAACCGCTTGATTTCCTTCGTGATGTTTTTCCCATCCTCCCCCGTCACCTCATCCAGCCCATCCAGCAGTAACAGCACCCGCCCTCTATCGAGTACCAATTGAGTTTCTGCATCCGATAACCGCCAGCACCGCTCTAGATACCGCTCCAGCGAATAGGCAACCTCACGCCCATCCTCGACAAACTCTCGCAGTTTAATCAACATTGGAATCCGGTGCGCTTGTAAATTCCCCGCGTTGCACTCCGTCACCACTCGCTGCAAATACGTGGTCTTCCCCGAACCCGGTTTACCCACTACCATCAAGTTCGTATTCTTCGCCAGCACCTCCAACCCTGACACCCGTTGCCGCTCTTTGCCCAAGCCAATGCGATCTAAACTGCGATAGCTGGGACTCTTGCTGAAATCCTGCCACAAGTCATCCAGTTCCGACCGACGACTACTGCTCAACTCCTCTAGAATATTGACATCCACAAACAACTCACCCAACGGCACCCAACAATCCACGCCCCACAGCGGCATCGTGCCATGCAAAGATTGGATGTCATTGTGAAGGCGCGATCGCACCTGTTGCACCAGTTCATCAACTGACGCTAATTGAGGTGTAGGAGTTTGAGTAGTGGATTGAAGCTTTTGCACAACCTCAATCAGGGCTTGAATCGCTTCATCATTCCAAGTAACGTAAGTGCGATCGCCAATGTGAATATCCTGTCCTTGACCGAGGTTGACGTTATACTTACCCAGTTGCCGTAAATCTTGGTTGCGATCGCTCAGGGCAACTCGAAGCGCTTCAACATCAGTCGCCGTCTGCGTTCCCGATGCTATCCGCTCAATGATGGTGTTTAACTCATCGGAACTCATCATTACTCAATGTTTGGCAGGGGCGATTCGCACTCTAGACAGCTTGTTCCAATGTAACTTCCGTTGGCTGAAACCACACTGCTAAAAGCTGTTAGGCTGCGTCGCTTGAATAGTTATACACAGGAACCTGAACAAAATGGTCGGGTTTTTCTTGGTCTAAAACTATCTGTTGTAAACGTTCCACAGTTGATGGAGAGAAAAACTGCTCACCTGTTTCTTCATTGACACGGGCAGGCACATTTTCAATAAGGATAATTTTGCCGCTTACTTCTAAGGTATAGGTGACTTGCTTCTCAACCAATGTCTCTTGCCATTCAGTTGTCATCGCTGCTACGCCTCCTTTGCGTAAAATTATCATTCCATTGCTGAGGTAATGGTTCGTATACCGTAATAATCTTAATCAGTGGACGAGAAGGATAACTGCATTGAATATGAATCGGGCGTCGTGCTTGCGTCCAACCACAAATTAGGCAACTCGGTCCATACTTATCATCTGGATAATCCTCAATGATTTGACCATTTGCAACTGCCTCCCTAATTTCTTGAACCCGAATTTGCCGCAGGATAGATTGGTCAACGGCGTGCTTAGAAAACTCAAATTGGCTTTCAGCAACTTTACGGCGGATTTCGGCAATTAGTGTGGTCATCCAACCATATTACTGAGAAGGGGTGGTATTGGGGTTGTGGTGAAGCTGGATAGATGCTAAGAACGGTTTCGCAACTGTTCTAAATTCTCCCGAATCTTCACGGTTGTGGGGTGATGCTCTCCTAACCGATGTCTTGTAACTGCCAATGCTTGAATATAAAGCGGTTCAGCTTATTTTAAAAGCTTGTTTCAAGAAAGATTCTGCATCCTGGTGTGGCTTTTCCGGAGAAACACAGCGTCTGTCGATTGAATTCGTACAATATTTGGAAGTTAGACAGAATTTCCCTTGGATTGGTCAGTTGTGGGTGCTGTACGTAGATGGTTATAACAACGGCCAGTATTTTCAGGATATCGCTGCATTAAGGCTTCCCAATCTCGATTCACTCGACGATTTTTGGCTACCACTAACCAAGTATTTTCCGTCTCAGGTATCTCGGATGTTTCAGATAATTCAGGAGCCTTCAGTTTAACTTCTGGTGGCTCTATATTTTCTATAGTTTCTTCTGGGTTACTTTCTGACATATCCACCAATTAAGCTGCATTTTTATCAATAGGTTGAGATAGGGGAACTTCTTCTAATTCATTACTTTTTTGACTAAAAGCAGTTTCAAAGTCTGGATTGGATATTGCTAAAGCACTCTCATGCCATTCATGGATAATTGCCTCTAATTCATCCCAAGCTTTTTCATATAAATCAACCGAACGATAGACTGACATGACTTCATCAATAAATTCATTGAGTTCATCGGCATCAAATACCCCAAGCCAACTATAAGGATGCTCTGCTCCAATTTTTTGCTTTAATAGTAAACGGAAAGCCGTACTGAGAAGCTCAACAATTTCTCGGCTACGTTGAGCGGCTTTCACAAATAAAGCAACATTTTCACGCCGGAGTAAAGCAAAAGACTGGTCATTACGAGTAATTGTTACTGGATGCTCCAAGGCTTTATCCAAAACACGTCCGGGTTGACGATTTAACTCGGTGGCTGTAATTAATTCATCTGAGTAAATGGGGTTCATCGCTTTTATATAGTTTGAGCATTTTGAGAATGCTGAATAATGGAAAGATTTAGACACTTTCTGCCTATACGTACTATTCTATGTAGTGCCTTACCAGAGTCAATAGGAATTAACTCTCTAAGTGTTGAAGCCACACGGCTAAAATACGAATTAACCATTACTTAGGCATGGGCAATGGCTTCTGCTCCTGATATTCGCCAAAAAGTGATTCTCTTTCCTTACGGTTCTCCTCCGGAGTACGAGACGCTTGGCGATCGCTCAAGAGCAACTCGAAGCGCTTCAACATCAGTCGCCGTCTGCGTTCCCGATGCAATCCGCTCAATGATGGTGTTTAATTCATCAGAACTCATCATTACTCAATGTTTAGCAGAGGCGATTCGCACTCTAGACAGCTTGCTCCAATGTAACTTCCGTTGCCTGAAACCACACTTCCAAAATGTGAATCAACCATTACTTAGACATGACGACAGCACTTTAATTGTCCTCATCTCTATACGCTAGGACTAAATCCGCAAGGCTGAAGCTTGTTTTATGTTTTTTGCCTCTGATCGCGGTACAAACAGGTTCAATGAAATCGGTGGGGAGAGTAAAGTTTGCTCATTGTTGTAGACTAGACGCAACCGAAAGGTATGGTGTGAAGACTGTATCCCACCAACACGAATATTGAAACGATCGACTTCACCCGGCTTGAGATACTGAGAAACCGACTCGCCATTCTCTTGCGCCACAACTTGGTAATGTTGTCGCTCAGTTTCTAGGCAGACTCCATATTGATAACTGACATAAGCAGGTGCCGCTAAACTAAGCACCGAGTTGAGCAGCAGAATTTCAGCGGCAAACTTGATTGAATTCGCTTGAGGGAACCCCTCAAACGTTTGCCCTGTGAAAGCAATTTCCCCATAGGCGACCGCCCAATACTGTGAGCTATTCTCCTGTTTGCTATTCCTGAACGGTCCTAATGCATCCGGAACTGCGCTTTTGTCTGCTTTGCCTAAATCGGCGTGGGAGAGACATTCTACATCTACCCCGATTGTCCGCAATGAGTCCGATACATCAACTAGGTACTTATCTGCAAAATGATCAATCTGGATAGTATGCTGATAGTTCTCATTAGAAAAGAAAGATTGACCGAGGGGAACAAGATTAAATTGGATGACAACGTCCCTCATCTCACCCCAGCCTTCGTTGTATAGATCTAAACCAAAGAGTTTTGTTTGATTCTCAGGCAAAATTAGAACTGGGTAAGAGTTAGGAGTGCTGGTTTCAACTTCAAAAATGACATCGGTAATGAAAATAGTTTTGCGGCTGTTGTTGACAATTCTCAGATCTAAATTTGGGAATTGCCACTTGAAGTAAGGAGGGCGATCAAGGGGCTTTTTGGAGGTGAAGATGGGTTTACCAGTCGCCAGGCCTAAAAGGTAGTCCATTTTGGGCGTAATTTGCAGTTGTTGAGCAGTGCGTTTCATCTGATACGTTAACGTGCGCTCTGGAACCTCCTGAAGCAAGCCGCGACCCCGAGCAGCATCTTTCGTGTAGGCATTACTGATTGCGATATTGAGTGCAATGTCATCCTCACTGGAGGTTTGATCCACTAAGCGCTTTTCCAGAACTGTTTCGAGCATAGACTGGATGGCTTTAGCGTCTGCTCCTTGATAAATGCGATCGCCAATCTGAATATTCTGTCCCTGCCCGATATTAACGTTATACTTACCAAGCTGTAGAGTTCTTTGGCGATCGCCTGCCACCAACTGACGCAAAGTTGCAACGTCGGCATCGGTTACCTGCCCTTTTTCGATTCGCTCAAGGATAGTACTCAATTCCTCGAAGGGTGTCATCATCAATTACGATTCGATTAAAAATTATTAGGATACAGCCTCAAAAGCTGTGTATTCAGATTAATAGCTTAGTTAAGCCGAGTGGGTGCGGACAATGGCTCCTCCCGATGACCTCAATGGAATTCTAGACCGCATTGCCAACGGGGAAGAAACCGAGGGCGATCGCCAACTGCTGCGGCAATTACTTCGGGAGAAGCGGAGTCAGAGTGTGGTGCAGCTCGGCAAGTACACCGTTAACCTGGGGCAGGGGCGGGAGATTCAAGTAGGCGATCGCATTTACCAGGGTGCCGATGCAGAAACGATTAAAACGGTGATTCAAGCCGTTCTACAGCATCCGCCTGTTGTGCGATCGCAACTGACACCCCAGGAATATCGAAATCGACAGGCGTTACTCAACAAAATCAACACACTGAGCTGTGGAATGATTGTTGGATTTGGTGGTGGAGGCGGACTTGCTTGTATTCAGCTCCTTATCTTACGTCTAGTTTTTTGGCGTTATGATTTTATGCCGTGGAATTATGCTCGTTTTCTCGATCATTGTTGCGATCGCATCTTCCTGCAAAAAGTTGGCGGTGGCTATATTTTCATCCATCGCTTGCTGATGGAGCATTTTGCGGCTATGCAGTTTGAGGAGCGTGGGAAGTGAGATGTAATTTCCGTTGGCTGAAACCACACTACTAAACACAGAGAGTAGAGCGGTTATATTAAATTGCTTAATGTTTGCTACAGATGAAAAGCAGGGGGGCAGGGAGCTCCGGAGCAGGGGGGAAATGATTGGTAGCATTCTTTTTTCTATTTGATATTAGAAGCTCTGATCGAGCCTTAGATGTACTCCAACAGGGGTTGCAGCAACTGAAAGGACTCGTCATCAATACAGTTGAGACCATTCTGTTTTGATGGACTGCCAAGTTGACCCAGACGTGAGAGAGTACTTCTTACTCCTTATCCTCCTTAATTGTTCAGGTACTCTTTGTGACGTTCTAGAAAATTAATTATTCAGTGGGAACTGGAACACCGTCGCAGAGGTTGCGATCTGCCTCGTCAACATCAGGATGATGTTTAAGGTAACCACCTACTCTGGCACAGGCTTGTGCAGACAATTCGGACAAAGGAGGAAACGGCCACAGCTTTGCCGTCCCATCATTTGAAGAAGTGACAATAGAGTTGCCATCGGGGCTGAATTGGGCACTTTTGACAAAACTCTCATGCCCTTCAAGTGTAGCGAGCAGTTCCCCCTGGAGGTTCCACATCTTTGCTGTATTATCCTTTGAAGCAGTAACGATGGAGTTGCCATCGGGGCTGAATTGCGCACTTTGAACCCAATCCTGATGCCCCTCAAGTGTAGTAACCTCAAGTGTAGTAAATAGTTTACTCTGGAGGTTCCACACCTTTGCCGTTCCATCAGATGAGGTGATGACAATCGAGTCGCTGTCGGGGCTGAATTGGGCACTTGTGACTTCCCCCTCAAATGTAGCCAGCAGTTTACCCTGAAGGTTCCATACCTTTGCCGTTTTGTCAAATGAGACGGTGACAATGAAGTTGCCGTCAGAGCTGAATTGGACACCTCTTGTGACTTCCTCCTGATGCCCCTCAAGTGTAGCGAGTAGTTCACCCTTGAGATTCCATACCTTTGCCGTTCTATCAACTGAGGCGGTAACAATGGAATTGCTATCAGGGCTGAATTGGGCGCTCCAAACCCAATCCTGATGTCCCTCAAGTGTAGCCAGCAGCTCACCCTGGAGGTTCCACACCTTTGCTGTTCTATCCCTTGAGGTAGTGACAATGGAGTTGCCGTCGGGGCTAAATTGGGCGCTCCAGACCCAATCCTGATGTCCCTCAAGTGTAGCCAGCAGTTCACCCTGGCGGTTCCACACCTTTGCTGTATTATCCTTTGAAGCAGTAACAATGGAGTTGCCATCGGGGCTGAATTGCGCACTTATGCCTCCCTCCTGATATCCCTCAAGTGTAGCTAGCAGCTCACCCTGACGGTTCCATACCTTTTCCGTTCCATCAGATGAAGCGGTAACAATGGAATTGCTATCGGGGCTGAATGACACACTGTTAACCCAATCCTGATGTCCCTCAAGTGTAGCCAGTAGCTCACCCTGGCGGTTCCATACCTTTGCTGTATTATCTTTTGAAGCGGTGGCAATATAGTTACCATCAGGGCTGAATTGCGCACTGTCAACCCAACCCTGATGCCCCTCAAGTGTAGCCAGCAGCTCACCCTGGCGGTTCCACACCTTTGCTGTATTATCATTTGAAGCGGTGACAATATAGTTACCATCAGGGCTGAATTGCGCACTATTAACCCCATCCTGATGCCATAAACGACTTTGTTCTGGAGTCTGATAAAATGCTTTCCACAACGTGCCTCTAACCCGACTTGGCAAATACTGATCTGGCTTCCAGAGTTGTAACAGTGGATGACGTTGTAAAGTTGTCCCAGCCTTTAACGCTTCAGTTAGTGCTTCTAACTGTCGATTTCCAGCATTAAAAAAAGCTTCTGAAGCCTGTCGAGAAGCCCGAACCTCACCAATTGCTGCACTTCTCTGACCAATCAAAGCAGCAATCGTGACTCCCACTAACGTCACAATTCCCAGAGTCACAGAAAAATTCAACCCGTGATACAGCAATTCGCTTTCCCGAAATAGTTGTTTTCCCTCTGGCTTCCACTTCAACAGAATGGATTTGTACTTTTGCAAATACTTAAACTGACTGCGGGGAATGCGGTTCTGTTTGTTCAGTTTCCAGTTCACCAAACACCGCTCATAAAGTTCCCTGGCTCGTTTCAATTCCAACTCGTTGAGGGTATACCACTGGTTAATTTGTTTCGCCAAATATTCATGGGTAATCGAGTATTTGCGTTGGGCATCAACTTCTGCGGGAATCGTCTCAATCAAGCGACTTCGATCCAGTTGTTGGACAATCTCTGTGACTCGTTTTTCAACCAGACTGATATTTTCTGCAATTGCTGCCACCGATTTAAATTCTCTGGTTCCCTGACTGGTAACCATTTGCTTGAGAACAGACTTCACTTCGTCCTGTTGCTCACGGGAATAACGCTGGTTCAGAATATCATCCACATACCTCTGCAAAATTCCCTCAACACCTCCCAACTCGTCGTAGATATCCTGCTTAATGGTCACTATTTTTCCCGCTTCTATATGTTTGTGGTAGCGGATTCTCACTTCCTCAAACAGTCGATTGCAGACAATTTGAAGGTGGACGGGTTCGATTTGCTCGTTAGACTCGCCCTCACTGCGTTGCAACAGATTCGGAACCAAACAATTTGCCAAAAACTCTGAGTCATACCCCACTTTCACCCGCATTCGTTGCAGGGGTTTCTCAATCGCATCCGTAGCTTCTATTTGATTAAGGGGTTCTAGGTACTGATGATAACTTTCTATATTAAACTCAGGGATATCCTGCCAAAATTCTCCCACTCTGCCGTAGAAATCCTCTCGCAAGGAAACCACCACATTCATCTCCTGGGTGTTTAATTCATTCAAACAGTCCTTCAGTTCCCTTACAAACCGTCCCCGCCTGTCAGTTGGGAGGTTGAGAAAAAAGCGTTCAAACTGATCCAGAAAAATAGCAACAGGTCGCTTTGTTTGCTCAATCGTCACTCGCAGACAATTCAACAGTGTATTACTGCCACTAAGATCGATGTTAGTATCCTTCAAACTGGCTAAACCTGCCTTGATAGTTTCCGTCGGATAGCCATAGTCTCGGAATACCATCGTGAAATAGCCTCGCGCCACCAACAAGGGGAGAATTCCAGCATTGATTAGGGAGGTTTTACCACTGCCGGATTTTCCGTTAATCAGAACTAACTTGTGGTTAGCAATTTTTGCAACAAGCTGTTGAGAAATCGCTTCCCGCCCGAAGAACAAATCGGCATCGGTGGTGTCGTAATAGCTGAGGAATTTGTAGGGTTCTACCGCTTTAGCTTGGGATTCGGTTCGATACTGCGCCCAATTGATATCACCGTTCTCTACGACAGAAGCAACGGCATAGAATTTGATGTCATACTTATCGCCCCCAACAATCGTCTGAACGACATCCCCTTCAACAGTCCAATTGGGTTGGTAATAAGTGGGGTTTTCCTCTGCTGCCGACACGAACCTTTTCCTCTCAATGCTTATTGATTCTTATCATCTGTATTGCGTTTCTCCTTTTTGGAGTCAACGACAACATCCCTTTGTGCTTGATATACACCTCCATCAACCTTCCATCCGGGTTGGTAAAATCCTCCATGAATAACATCACCGAAGTGACCACCACTGACCTCGTTAATGTTATAAATATATTTCCCGTGCTGGTTTATAACCTGCGCGATTTGGTTAATCTTCTGAGTAGCTTCAGGCTTAACCTCCTCCCACCCTTTATCCGGCAACCCTTTACCACCGCGAAGTTTGGCAATAATAAAGTCACCTGCATCCATGTCGAAGTGAGGAGTTTGCTCGGCTCCATGCAGCTTACACGCACTCTCAGGCACCGCTTTGCTAAGGTGATTCATCAAGTTAGATACCTTTACTTCTGTATCACCGGGTCTGTTAGCGGCACCTTGCAACGCTTCAAGAAAGTGGTAAGTGTAAATACTACACGATTCATCCTTTACCCAAGACTTCTCCTTACCTTCAGACGAAGTAAAAACCACCCTACCTTTGCCCTGTTTAATGGCATCAATCACCCCTTTCGATGGGGAAGCCCGTTCAAAATCCTCAAACTCTTCCAAAAGTTCAGCATCTGCCTGTACAGCGTCCGCATCCTTAGAGGTTGCCATTCCTGCCGCGTGACAGCTATCAATTACAACTAACAGGCGCTCAGACTGAATCTCCCGTAATGCATCGGTGAAGGCTTCAGCCGATAACGCAGAGGCAGCCAGCTTGGAGGGTTTCACATCATGCTGTAGCAAATAGTAGCGATTGTCAGTCTTGTCTACCCATCCATGCCCTGAATAGTAAACCAGCACAGTTGCCTCTCGATCTGCCTCCGCTTTCTCCTTGAGCCACTTCAGTCCATCGAGAATCGCACTACGGGTAGCCTCCGCATTGTTTAGTACCCGGATATGCTCCTTATTATCAGGATAGGCACATAACTCAGGGTCAATCAGAGCCGCATAAATTGCTTGGGTGTCTTTAACCGTCACGGGCAGAGACAGTCGGTTATAGGCAGACTCCCCAACACCAATCAGCAACGCATAGCCTTTATTAAAATGTTCAACCATCTCAGTTAAATCCTCTATTCAATACCTTGTCCATGTCGCCTTATCCCCTACTCCCTGTAGCGACTAACACGGAAAACCAAGTAGTTGTACTCCAGGGATGAACCATCCGCTTTGTGAACAATCGTTCCTAAATCCGGTTTATAAACCCACTTATTCCAGTCAAGAGTAGTCTCATCGGGAACCTGAACCGCAATATAATTGCCCTCCGCCAGCCGAATCCCCATCGCCGCGTCCTCAAAGTCCAGTCCCAGATAAAACTTCTGCACAGGCACATTTTCATTGCGTTGAGCGAAGGCTTTCACCAATCCTAAAGTCAGCGTCGTGAAAGGAGCGATCGCAGGCTGAGCCGTGGTTAATAGTTGCAAACCCGTTTGAAAGGGTGAAGACTCCAAGGCTGATAACACAGCTTGATCTGCTTCATTTTTGACATTGACTGTAGAACATTCAAAGGCAACCCCCTGAGAACCGGCATTCAGACCAATGAAAACTGGGTAGCCTGCAATTCCTGCTGATTGTCCCTCCGGCACTCGATAAGTTTGGCTGAAACTCACGGACTCCTGAGAATCTGCCACTTGATTGCGAGCTGCAAATGTGACTAGGACGTTGTGAATGCCGCCGCCAGGATACTTATAAATCCGCAGGCGATCGAGGCGAATGTTGATGCGGCTGTTCTTGAGAGTGGTATCAGCCGTTATTGCACCCGGATATTGAATCACTTGAGGTTCTGTAGATCCCGGCTGGCGTGGGGCAATATAGCCAAATTGATGAGTGGCGTGTGACCAAGGCTGGTTTTGGACAGAGTTGAAGATATTCAATATATCTTCTACACCTTTTTCCTGGACTTCTGCTTCCCCGGAAAAATCAGGGTCGCCCATCTGCTCAAGCTTAGATACAATCAGCTCTGGGTCATCGTACTCCCCAATAACCTGCAAATCCCCCAGTAAAGTCAATGGCTCATCGTTTGGCACCTTGCCCTCCAAGTTTGGAATATCAGATTCTCAAAAGAAAATTTATTAATCGGGATTTTCCCTTAACCTAGTTGAATCTGTGCAGAGCAAGGAAATCTGTCCGAGCCTGCCGCTCAACGCCTACATCCTGCCATGAGTTCTAACACAGACAAATTCCGATTGGCTATAGTGGTCAGACATGGCATAAGCGCGAAGTATGGCTGCCCCTGATGCTCTAGGCGATATTTTTGACCGCATCGCTAACGGAAAAGAAACCGAAGGCGATAGGCAAACCCTGCGGCAGTTGCTCCGTGCAGGGAAAGGTCAAAATGTGCAGTTGGGCAAGAACATCGCCAATATTGTTGACGCGCAAGGAGACATTCAGATTGGCGATCGCTTTAACCAAGGAGCCAGTGCCGAGGCAATCCAAAAAGCCATCCGCCAGGTGCTGGACGAGTTTCAACTCAAAGATTCTCCAAACCCTCAGAAAGATTGGGCACAACTTCTAGAGCAAACCAAAGAAAATCTGAAAGTAGTTCCCCACCAAATTGGCAATTCAGTTTTTCTTCTCCGCCAAGTGGAACTGGAAGCAATAGAGACAGCTTTTGAAACCAGTAAGGGAGTCGTTCTTCTGGGGTCTTCAGGCTGCGGGAAAACAGTAATTGCTAAATCTTGGGCAGAAAAAGAACTCAGCTCCAGCCAAGTCATCTGGTGGAATGCCAGAAGCTTGGACGTTTCAGACTTTCAATCTTTCCAAAGTCGCTTAGGGTTATCTCATCCACTTCGAGAGCTTCTGGCTACTGCTCCTGCTCCTCGTGCCTATGTAGTAATCGATGGACTGGATCGCATCTTCTCTGAAGCTGCATTTCAAAATCTGTCCGTGCTGATTCAGGCACTTCAATTAAACGTTGAAACCAGTCCTTGGCGAATCCTCATTCCTTGCCAATTAGAGGAGTGGAACAGAGTTCAGCTCCAGCTTGCACGCACCAATAACTTGACGGTTAAATGGAGAATCGTTCAAGTTAAAGAGCCTTCCATTGATGACCTCAATCCGGTCTGGAAGACATTCCCGGCTCTAGGACGCTTAAGGTATCAACCTCAACTACAGTCCCTATTACTCAAGCCTAAAGTTCTCGACCTACTAGCAACAAAGTTATCTATTGGCGACTCTGTAGACACTACTCAGTGGGTAGGAGAATCTAACCTGATTGAATGGTTTTGGGAAACAGAAGTTAGCCAACAAACCAATGCCAGAGTACGAGCTGCTTTTCTCAAAGCTTTGGGCGAAAAACAAGCAGATAACTTAGAATCCGAAACCCCAACTGATACATTCTCTATCTCCGATCTTGTAAGTCTCGATAGTCTAATTGGCGATCGCCTTTGCCGAGAACGTGAGGAGCGTCTGTCCTTCTACCACGATCTTTATGGGGACTGGGCAAGGCAGAGGGTTCTTTTAGGACAAACAAACTCCCTACAAGAGTACATCAAACCCCGCGCTTCCTCTCCTCTTTGGCATCGTGCTGTAAGACTCTACGGACTTCATCTTTTAGAGAAAAATGAAGATACAGAAGCATGGCGTTCTGCGCTAATTTCTCTGTACGGAGACAACAACACTCCTGATTCAACCTCAGACTTGCTTCTAGAAGCCGTGATTTTCGCGGCAAACCCGCTCCCACTCCTAGAGCATATTTGGTCAGATTTAGCAGCCAACGATGGATTGCTACTACATAGATTACTGATTCGATTCCTCCACATCGCTACAGTACCTAACCCAGTAATCTTGGCTATCGCTTCACAGCTCGGTTCAGATTTAGAAACCACAGCCGCCACTATTCATCGAATTCCGTATTGGCCCTACTGGCTGCCGATGCTCCGGTTCCTTCACACACATCTAGCGGACGTAACCAATTTAGCGCCAAAACAAATTGCAGAAGTAGCAGATACATGGCTAAGACGAGGAATTGAAAGTTGGCCATTACGACAGGAAGCAGCCGAGTTAGCTCTAGTAACAGCAGAACAACTTCTACGCTCTAGGCAAACTCAAGAGTTTCCCTATGGCAAGGAAGAACTGCGTGAAACCATTTATCATGCTGCACTTGCTGGAGTCCATGAGCTTCCTGAACGTGTAGCCAATTTTGCCCTAGAAGCTAGCTTTAGGAGAGAAGTCATAACGCAAGAGTACGCTACAGATACTCAATCTGAGCCTCTTGTTACACGAGTCATTAACGACCCTGTATACGGAACATATGAACTAGAACTTCCTGAATCAACCTGGTCATTGATAGATGATCCAGAGCAGGATATAAACCCAATAATATTCAGAAACTTTAGCGAGGAACTTGAAGATGAGGAAGAAGAACCTCTTGCTTGGCCAGATGGACCAATGCGGAAAGTAGACTCAGCGTTTCGTAAAGTCTGCTTAACAACAGATGCTCTTCATCCACTAATCATTAGTAATCCAAGCATTGCACGAGAAGTTCTTCTGGCTCTATTAATAGAGGAACCCAGAGGTCATCGACGGAGTCGGGGCATTTTGCACGACGTTCTGGGAATTGCATTTAATCAAGAGTGGTATCCTCCCTTCTATACTCAAGGTCCACTACTTTTCTTTATCAAGCACCAGCCTACAGAAGGACTAGAATTAATCCTACGTTTAGTTAACTTTGCAACGGAAAGATGGGCAGATAGCTGGCGGCATGGAAATCCAACCGTTCCTGAGATATCGATATATATATCGGGGATTGAATATAAATGGATTGGTAACGAAAACGTTTACTACTGGTATGAAAACTATCACCAATGCCCATATCCAATAGCCGTAGCTTTAATAGTTTTAGAAAAATGGCTTTACGATGAAATCGATGAAAATAAACCAGTAGATACTGCTATTGAATTAATTCTGCAACGCTCCAGTTCGGTAGCATTTGCGGGATTGTTAAGCGCAGTAGGTCGAAAATCTCGATCCCTTTTTTACGGAGTTCTACGCCAGTTGTTGGCGGTGCCTGAATTCTATCTCTGGGAATCCCAACATGAATCGCTGTCAGACATAACTTTGTCAATATCTTGGTTAGGAAAAGGAGAGCAGATTGTAAAGCTAGTTCGTGAGTGGTACGAACTTCCTCATCGCAAACATGGAATACATGAGTGGTCTAAATACTTCTTCCTCAATATTCCAGAGATGCGCTCTTTCTTTGAAGAGGTTCGTTTAACCTGGCTCAAGCGCCTTCAGGTAAATTCCGAGGCAGACAGCATCAAATGGTACTTGGAGGAACTTGTTAACAAATACAACATTGAGAATTACATAATTCAAAATTATCCTAGCCAGGGTGACTTTTGGGTCTTCAAACCTCCTAAAGAACTAGATGAAAAAGAGATATCTCTAAGAGAGGCTTCTGAACGTCGGCTGCTTCGTTTATCCTTTCCTATCCGTTGCAGGACAATCCTCAACGAAGGTCAACCTCTACCAGCAGAGCAACTCGACCAATTTTGGAGAAATATTCAATATATTGCAGACTTTTCACCAATAAAGGACGCATTCGGTTTATATAATACCGAACACAGTATTTGTGGAGGCATAGCTGTCCTAATCCAGCTTCATTGGGACTGGCTCCAACAATACCCAGAGCGAGAGGAGTGGTGTCTTAATCAACTCATCAAGATAATTCACAATCCACCCGAGGCTAGCGAACTTAGTAGTGATGACAGCAACAATGAAAGTATATGGGATATTTTTTGTGCCCAAATAGTCCCTTTAATCTGGTCTAAATTTTCAGATTCTGATATTTGGCGAGAGTGCATAGCTATCTTAGCCACAAATTCTCGCTACGCAGTTGTGAGTACTGTTTTTTACTATGCTGCTAAATTGAGAAGTTCCTTCTACGCTGACTTTAAGCGACTTCAACATCTAACTTTTCGTTGGGCAGCAGTAAGATGGAAGTGGAATCGCACTCGCTACGGTTCAGAATCCTCATTTGACCTTGAAGCGGAACAACATCGAGAAATAAAGGCTTTTTTAGAAAATTCGCTTTCTCCTGTGCTACCAACTTGGGAAGAAGTAGCAGTTCAAGTGTGGGAGGAACTATCCGATATAGAACCTCATGAGGCATACAATCAGCCGGGACTTTTTGGACCAAGACGGCCTCGTCAATTTCCTGGATTAGATCTCAGGCTGATTCAAGCTGCTTATACTTGGCTACCTTCACTAGAGCAAGCAATCAGTAAAGCTGAGCGCACGGAATGGAGTATCTTCTGGAAGGAAGCGCTCAACTACTCCCTTCAGAAATTAGAGGGAAACACGACAATAGATGGTTGGAGCATGTGGCTCTTCACCCGTATCGCTTCCCTCATCACTCAATTACGACCTGTAGAAGAACCAGAGAGTTTTTGGCAACCAATTCTGGGTTTAGGAGTATCTAAACACCGTTGGATTGAGCATTTCTTAACTCAGTGGTTTGTGAATGGTCTAAGTTCTCAAACCACGGCTGATGCTTTTATAAAAGGATGCAATGCAATGGTGGAGTTTACATTCTCTTCACCGAACTGGAAATTTGACCCAACGAACTATCAGTATGACTTAGAGGATATGTGGTGCTGTCTTGTCGGACTAGATTGGAGCTTAAGCAAAATGTGGACTGTAGAACATAAACCTATCATCAGACAAATATATGGGCTTTATGAGCGTTGGGCTGGTGAACATTTGGATAAGCCAAGGTGCGCTTTAAAATTCATCACCTTCCTGACGAAACCTGCTGCTGAAGACCTGCGTATAGACAGCCTTGTTTGGCTTGATGTTGCTAGCCAGTCAAATACTCACTTCTGGGATGAAGAGAAGCTAGTAGAGAGGCTAGCTTCTGTGCTAGACATCTGCTGGCGTTTGCATCAGTCAAAACTACGCCGACAACACAACTCTTTCAGCGCCTTCAAGAATCTCCTGAAGAAACTTGCTGATTTTCAGAACCCTCTAGCTCTGGAAATTCAGCAGAGAATCGTTTCGATGCAGTAATATCATGTTGCTAAATGTTTGCTTATTGAGTTTTCAGACATTTTAGAGCAGATATGTTGTGAGAAGGCGTTTGCTTACCGTAACTTGTAGTTAGACGTTACAGTAAGCCAAGAGTAAGTCTTTCACCAACTATAGACATTGACTCTCCGGCTAACCTCGCGCTGGCTCGTTAACTGTAACGCTTAACTAAAAGTTACGCTCAACTACAGCGATCGCTATCTACCAACAATCCAGATTTTTTGCCTAACTGCACGGCTGGTTTTTCATAGTAAGAGTGCGATCGCAACGAGTGGGGAAAATTAGCGATCGTCGAACGAGACATAAACCCTGGTCGTGGCTCCCAGGTTACTTTAGACTTTGTGGTAAGCTTGCCGTCTACCCCCACTGACTCAACTTTGATGCGACGCTGCTTCACAGGTCGGGCAATCAGACTGGTTTCGATACCCATCAAGGGGATGAGGCGATTAATCTCATCACACCAAGCTTCGCAGTTGTGGGATTCCGGGCAGACTTTTCCTTGTTGAAAAATAGCTTGGTGGATCATTTCGTGGAGCAACACATCCGCCGCGAATTTCTTACCCAGTAATTTACCGCGCCCCCAGGCGTTAGAAGCTGGTTCAACAAGAGCTTTGTGCAAGGTAATGGCATTGCGCCAAGATTCATAAGAGCCAAGCGATTGTCCGTGGGCTGTAAGTCCCCAAAAAATACCACCGGGTTCTAAACTTCCGTCCCAATACTGTTCGTTGAAGATTTCCCACTGTTCGTAAGCCCAGCGACCGTACCCCCAATCTGAGATGTCTGCTGCTGCCTTAAGAATTTCTAATTTTCCTTTTGATTCTGAAGTCAAGGTGTAACTCCTAACTAGAGGTTACAGTCGGCGCGGGAATTTCTTGTGTAACGTCTAACTAGACGTTACGCCTCTCACTGGTACGCATACCCTGAGAAACCCGGCTGCAAGCGGCTTTCAGAGCGTTAGGGTGTTCGGGTTAGGGGTGACGAGCAGAGCGCTAAGTCGCTAGCTTTAGCTCTGCAAGTGGCACCGGCTTGTTAATCAAGTCAAGCTTGGCGTAATCGCCATCAATAGCCGTAATTTCAAATGGGGCTAACTCTTCGCAACAGGAAGGGCAGTTTTCCCAAAAAACGCGATCGCCTACTCGGAACTGGGTGGGTGAGATAGGTTCAGAATTCCAAGAAGTGGAAGCAGCGCCTTGGGGGCTGGTATTTGTTCGGTCTGAATATTCGATCGCATTCGATCGCATTCGATCGGGCCGATCGAACGCCTCTATGTCCTCTCCTACTTGGGTTTCATCTGTTTTTCGATCGGTTCGATCAAAAACTGGGGGTTGGACAGACAAATTCATTGAGAGAGAATCATCAGTATCAAGCTCATAGGCGAGGGAGGGGGGGCGATCGCATTGATCGAATAAAGCATCAGACTCCTTAACCTGTGGGACTTTTTCCGTTCGATCGGGGCGATCGAATTCTGATCGAATGTGATCGAATTCCGATCGCATACGATCGCATCTAGCGGTGCGTGGAGTGCAATCGCATTCTTCAACAGTCCCCCCTTGACTTCTGCCATTAGCCGTCTGCTCAAACAGTTGGGAATTAGCACAAGTCGAGAGTATGGCACTGTTGCTTTGGGTAGAATGCATTTGAGCCGATCGCTCGGCTACCAATGCTATGAGTTCTTTACCGTCAAACCGAACCTGTTGGGGCCGTGACTGGGCAATAGTTTTGAACATCTCCTGAACTTCAGGCGATTTGAGCGACTTACCATCTCTGCCCTTGTGCCGACGCCACTTGTTGATGACGCGGCTGGGGTTAATTCGCCCTTCTTCCAGGCATAAGGACAGGATGTTCATCAGAAACTCGCTTAGTCCCTGTTCCGGTGACTTAGTAAATTGAGCCTGCATTAATCGGAACTGACCGATGTAGAAACTAGCCAAGTCAATTGCCCGCTCCAACGTGTCTAACCCCAAGCTGAAGAAGTTAGATTTGGGAAGGTAGCAGTGTTCGAGGCAATGAAGAATCAGGGCAAGCCGCATGAGGTTGCTGCACATTTTTCCCAGAAAGTAGGCAAAGGCTGGATTCGTGTGCAAATAGGTTTTGTAACCCCTACGGTACTTTTCCCACTGACGTTTCCAGCGCTGCATGGCTTGAGGACTGAGGTAGACTAACCCAGTCGGGAGTTGCTCCAGTTTCTCGTAAAGGTTGCTGAGCAGTTTATCCAGGCTGACTTTGATATCCGACCATTTATCAAAATCCGGGTGCAGCGTCGGAACTGCTGGAAGAATGCGAGATTGCAGTCCATCGGCATCTGTATGTTTGCCGTCTGGGTTAAAGAATTGACTGGCGGGTTCTATTTGTATCCCTCCACAGATAGTCAGTAACTGCATCTGGAACCGAAAACTTTCATTCTCATTCACCCGATCCACGTATCCTTTTAGAGGACCATTCCAAGCCTTCAGTAAAAACTGTCGGGCATTCCCCCTACCGGAGCACTTAAACTGGTCTAATCCCTTGAAAAGCCCTAATAACTCGTCCGGTGCCCAGATAGAGCCAGCACGAGCGGGTTGTTCTGAAATTCTGCGCTTTATCGCTTCAATTTCGCCTTCATCGAGCAAATACTTGCGACATTTGCCAACTTCTGACTCTTTATAGTTAGTTGGGTTGTCCAGGGTATCCTGTAAAGCCGCTCGCACGCTGGGGGGCTTATTCTTCCAGGCTTCCTCTAACTTAGAAAGTGTTGCTTTACTGTGTTCGTAACGGTCAGCTTCTGCCTCTTGCAAGCGTTGAATCGGATTGAGGATAGCGCGATCGGCGTCTGATTTCCCAGAGCTGGGAGGAGCAATGGTAGCCGTCCAGACATTGGGATACTCAATCCAGGAATCCGCCTCCGTTTCTCCCTCTTTGGCAACCAGACCGACGCTCGCACCTATCATTCCCCCAACGCTTGGTAGTAAACTTTGAATCAGGTAGATTGGGTCAATTCGCGAAGACTCGCTCTTCGTCAACAGTCCTTTGATGAGGGGTTCAGGCAGAAGCTCTTCCCAGTTGACGGCTTGTGCTTGGAGCAGATAGTCGGCTAACTTCTGGAACTGAACGACGTTATCCGATAAATCCTGCTGCTGAGTTTTTTCGCCAAGCCGCGCATTGTATACTGACCGAACTTCCTTAGGATGCCGCTCGGCTTCCCGCGCTAAATCTGAAAGCCTTAGCGTTAACTCCGACTCTGCTAATTCCCGCTCGATCAGGTTGTCAATTCGCTTGAATAGCTCCTCAGAATTGAGGGCGCTTCTTAGGGCAGTGGGGTGGGGAATTACCTTGTTACTCGGTTGGCTGGAGTTACCAGACTTGCGCTCTAAACTACTGGGAATCGATACACCAACTTCCCAAGCTAGCTGTTGCACGAGTTCTACAAACTCTCGTCCTCGCGGTGAGCCGTTGCCGCCTGAAAGTCGATGGCGGTACTCTACCACCCCGCCGCCAATTTCACACGCTGGGCATCGCCACAACCAGACACCGTTTTTCTGTTCGCAGTAGAAAGCCGTACCCGACTTAGATTCGTGCCAGGGGCAGTTCCCCTTAAGTTTACCGCCAGGGTATTCTTTGAGGTTGTGTCCCGACCAGTTGAAAGCCTGCGGAGCTGAAAACCTCGGCAGTATATCGTTATTTAATAAGTCTGTCAGTTGCGTGTCACCGAACAAGTTGCTACGTCGAGGTAGCCGGGGTGTGGTTGGTTCGCTCTCAGCTTTTTTAATCAGGGGGTAGATTCCGATATCTTCGGGTTGCTCAAATACTGGTGGATACTCGCTCCATTGCATCCACTCGTAAGCAACACCCGTAATTCCGACTGTTGGAGGCAGAAGCGTGTGTCCGCCGTTCTTGCTAAGCAGTTCCCCAACGTGGTGACTGCCATCAGACTTGAGGCTAAACCCAGAGTTAGCTTTGAAGTTTTCCGGTTCCCGACTAAAGGCGACTAAGAAGCGATAACCCCCACTGGGAGTCCGAAACATGGGAGCGGCTTCCAAGACTGGGTACGTTTCGAGCCACTCTTGTATCGTGCGATCGCACGTATCGGGGGAGGGGAAGTCTTTGCGATCGAAGTCAATCCATCCCAGCCAATGCTTTCCATTCCAACCCCCTAGCGTGCCTATCCCCGTCTTCGGGTTGGAGAACCAGGCATCGAGGATTTCCGGCAGGGGTTGAATTTCTTGCCATTGCCGCCAACTAACCGTCTTCAGATACTTCCCATCTAGGAAGCAAGGCTGTTTGGGTTCTTTGCCCTGTTTTGCTGCCTCGATCGGACACTCAGGCAGTGGCGGTCGCCCCAGGCGCAGCAGCCAGTGGATAGTTTCTCGAACGGTCTGAGGAGCTTGGGGCTGAGGCGTAGTAAACATTTTTTAACCTTCTCCTCTTGCCGTTTCATGACTAAATTGTGTAAGGGTATTGGCTATTTCCCTGAATTTGCTAAAGTTAAGTAGTAGCACCATACTTTTCCTGACCAATAACGGAGCTTCGTACCGCCAAGCGCGGTTGCTTGATTTCAAATTCAGTGTCTCCAGGCTAGGAAAACACTTTGCTTATAGTACAATTAAATTCACTCAAAGTGAAGTATTATCTTGGTTTTTAATGCTGATCCACGAAGCCTTTAACGAGACTCTGAAGCGGTACAAAATTAGTGGTAGAGCCTTAGCTCAGGAAGCTCAGGCTAGCGAGAGTCTCGTGTCGCAGTTTAGGCATGGTAAGAAAGGCGTAACCGATGATATGCTCGATAGCCTTCTTCAAGCGATGCAGACGATTGCTCCGGGGTCACGCAAGTATTTCTGTTCGCTCCTAGCCGGGGAACCGATAAAGCTGAGTGTAAGCGACGGTGAGTTTAAGGATATTTCTGAAGACGAGATTCCTGAGTTGTTGATTGCGATCGCACGCCGTTGGAAAGCTGGTGACAACGAAGTTGTGCAAGTAAGTTGATTGGGGTTTAAAGCTTCCCCACCACTTTTTTGACCAGAAAAATGACGAAGTGCAAGCCATAACAGTACCCGAATGGAGAATGTGGAGAGGGTGAAGAATTGCATACAAATAACATACCTATTTAGAAAGTTATAGCCCACATTCCGATCCACCATAATTCAGATTCATCACGAATTGTTTGAGGTCACTTCTATGGTTGCAAGAATATCCATAGGTTAGGTGAATCGCTTTCAAAGTTACCTCAATTTCTACTCTTGTGCCATCTTCTTTCTTGTGAGTAACTACCATTTCTACTGGGTTATAGAAAAGGCGAAATGGTCATATTCACTCAGACGAAAATTCGCATAACCTAACTCATTTTTATTTTGCTTTAGCCCATACTCTCCTCAATTCTGCAAAGCTTCTCACTTATTGAAAGAGATTTTTATAGCTTTCACCATTAAAGTCCACAAATTTTACTTTGGGTCGAGCCGCTCTGGTCGCTATCCTAGATAGGGCTTAGGTTTTAGTGTTGGCTTTCCCAAGAGCCACTGATATTTATTAAATGAACCCAAATTATTTATTAAAATAAATCGAATTTAGAGTTGGTAATCTAGCTATGAAAAGGGTTTTGCTGTGGTTTTCTATTTTGCAAAAAGGTAATGGTAGCCAGTAATTAATGAGTACAATTACTCTTTACATAATAACTAGTATACTTGTACTCTTTCAATAGAGTTTGATAGGGAAGCGCTTTCTCCGTTGGTCTCCCCTTGGCTTTCTCGAAATTAAGGAATAGTAGAGATTTATTATGCATGAGCCAAAAAATTTACTGGATGTGTACGAGCTGTACAACGAATACATAAAAGCAACAAAAGATAGTAAAACAGCCAAAAACATTCTCAATGAAACTCAATCAGCTATTATCCCTCTTCTGTCACTCTCCGAGAAATCAGATAGAATAGATAAAAGGTAAAA
>CAZPRJ010000102.1:0-24413 GCA_964588805.1 uncultured Microcoleus sp.
CGCACCTCCGCACCCCCGCACCCCTGCCCCGTTTTCATCTCCTAAATAATGCACACCCTCCCCCGTATGGCAGAAAAGCAAGTTAGAATCTTCCAGTCAGGTGTTGGCGACTTGGGACTGACGAGAGCGCCTTTTCCCTGAAAACTGAAATCAGCTCACGCAAATATAAGGTAAAGATTTCGCCAATGTTGGGCAAACGAGGATTAATGCTAAAGGAACGAACCCACAAAATTCCTGTGGCGGTAGGGGCTGGATTACTAGTATGCACCCTGCTTGGCTCATCAGTGATAGCCCTGAAAATGAATGGGATACTAGACCAGTGGATTGGCAATGAACAAACCCAAAATCCTTTGAAACTTACCCCAAAAGAGGAGAAGTCGGCCGTTTTGCCCCTGGTTTCGTTGCCAATGGAGCAGCGTGCCGCTAACCTAGAAGCCATTGCCTCGGGTTCCAAATCTCTTGATCAGTACCGCGCCCGTTTTCTTTTAGCTTCCGATCTGCTGCGGCAAAAACAAGAAGAAAAGGCGCTAAAGTGGTTGGAAGGATTGGAGGGGGAGTATCCCGTTTTAGCCTCCCAAGTTTTGCTCAAACGCGCCCAAGCTTATGAGTCAATCGGAGATAAGGCAAAAGCTCAACAAGTTTGGAATGCAATTCTAAAGAACTACCCAGACGAACCCGCCTCGGCAGAAGCGTTGTATGTTTTGGGAAAATCTAATCCAGAATACTTCAATCAAGCGATCGCCAAATTTCCCGCCCATCCCCGCACTCATGAGATGATTCGGGAACAATTGAGTAAAAATCCTAAGCAACCTGCCTTGCTCTTGCTTCTAGCCAAACATAACCCAGAGGCCAAAGGCATGGGGGCAGTACGCGATCGCTTAATGAATGAATTTGCAGCCCAACTCCAACCCCAAGATTGGGAAGTGATTGGCACCGGTTACTGGGAGACAATGGAATATGGCAAAGCCGCTAAAGCTTACACCAAAGCCCCCTCAACCCCCCGCAACGCTTACCGTATTGGGCGAGGCTATCACCTCCAAGGAAAACGGGCTGAAGCACGAACCGCTTACCAACAACTAGCGAATAAGTTTCCCGACGCCAAGGAAACGGGATTGGGATTAAGGCGTTTAGCCAGTCTTTCCAAGTCTCAAGATGCCATGACTTACCTGGATATTGTCATCAATAAGTTTCCGGAGGAAGCCGCAGAAGCCCTGCTCGCCAAGGCGGATATTCTCGAGGCTTTAGGGAGCAAAACCTCCGCCGCACAGGCGCGTAAGTCGGTCTTAACTCAATACAAAACCTCTGATGCAGCGGCCGAGTATCGCTGGAAAGCCGCGAAGAGAATGGCAGCGTCCGGTCAGTTCAAAGAAGCTTGGCAATGGGCGCAACCCATCACCACCGACAGTCCCGATAGTGACTTAGCGCCAGAAGCAGCGTTTTGGGTTGGGCGATGGGCGTCTCAATTGGGGCGTCAACAAGAAGCAAATGCTGCCTTTGAACACGTCTTAGCTAAATATCCTGAGTCTTACTATGCATGGCGGTCGGCTCACTTTTTGGGCTGGAATGTGGGAGACTTTAATACAGTCCGGAATATGATGCCGGAAGTCGTTGCACCCCAAGTCCGGCCAATTCCTCCAGCCGGTTCCCCAACCCTAAAAGAACTGTACCAACTTGGTCAAGATTACACCGCTTGGACTCAGTGGCAGGCAGAATTTAAGAACCGCCAAGAACCTACCGTTGCTGAACAATTTACCGATGGTTTGATGAATTTAGGCGTGGGGGAAAATTTGCTGGGAATTAACCGAATATGGCATTTGAGTCGGCGGGAGGAACCGGAGGAGCGATCGCAATGGCAAACTCTACGCCAAGACCCAGCCTATTGGCAAGCTTTATTTCCCTTACCATTTTTAGAATCGATTGTTTCCTGGTCTGGGCAGCGTCAACTTAATCCCTTACTGGTTGCGGGTTTAATTCGCCAAGAATCGCGTTTTGAACCTAAAATCCGTTCCGTTGCAGGGGCAAAAGGACTGATGCAGGTCATGCCTGGAACCGGCAGTTGGATTGCTGAAAAAATTCAGCTTAAGCAATACAATCTGGAAAATCCTACCGATAATATCAAACTGGGGACTTGGTATCTCGACCATACGCACCAAGAGTACAACAACAACTCGTTATTAGCCGTAGCGAGTTACAATGCAGGACCCGGCAATGTGTCCAAGTGGGTGGCAAAATATGGTTTTAGTGACCCGGATGCCTTTATTGAGGTGATTCCGTTTGGGGAAACGAAGGGTTATGTAGAGTCTGTTTTTGCCAACTATTGGAATTATTTGCGGATTTATAATCCAGAAATTGCCCAGAGATTATCTAAATATTCTCAGGCGTTACCTCTTGTCTCTCGTCGTTAAGGACTTGTATTGCAACAAGCAGAGGGTTCCAGGGCTTTTATGTTGATTACTAATACCAATTTCATAAAATAGTGCAACACGTAGAAGATCCTCCTCTTCCCTTTTGAACTCGCCAGAGTATCTAAACTTTCACGCCGAAAGTTTCCCACCAGCCTAATTGCTCATGGTTCATAGTTTATAGTTGACTGGTGGGTTATTTCTGGCCAGTTGGTCTAGATAGTTCTAGCGGCTCTAATTGTTTGTTGGTGAAAGCTTAAAAGGCGGCTTGCAGGCCAACCGTTAACTGCCAATCCGTTTCAAGCTGAGGCCCCTCTAAAGATTGGTAGATTGGCAACTCCAACTCAATCGCCAATCGGGTTCCTTGAAGAGTACCACGAGGAGCATAAAGATTCACACCTAAGCCCAAATCCACCCTTGTACCCCCTCGGAGGTTAGGGTCAGCCGTCGGAATCATCATAGGATTGAGGCGAGGATCAGCTCCATGAATATCACCCCAGGTTTTTCCTGTCAACCGAATCGAAGTACCAAACCAATCCAACCAATTACGAGCAATCCAACCTGTGAGTTGGAATTGATTGCCTAGCCGATAGTCATTACTATTTTCTCCCAATCGCAGTACAGAGAGCGCTTGTAATCCCCATGAGCCTTGGTCGGTTTGTCCGAGGTAGGTAATGCCTGGTAGCAAGTCAAAGGTGCCAGACCCAATCTGCATCGGATAGGGCAAAATTTGGTTGCTTCCGGCGGGTGTATCATCTCGCTCATTGATTGAGCCTGTGGGAAAACTGACTCCAAAATTAAGATGCAGGCGCTGTCGGTTGCGATCCAAGATTTTATAAAGTGCTGTTAATTTAGTGTCGCTGAACCCCTCAGAATTGGTTGTGAAGCGCACACCCCTACGAGTAATATGATCCATCTCTTTAGAGACGTAAGACACCATCGCCATGAGTGTCAAATCATCAGTTGGTGCGTACATAGCACCCAACATGTGCATCTCCATATCCATCTTCACAGGACTCACGGGAAACTGATTGAGGACTTCTTGATCGCTGAGGTTGTCGGTTCCATCCCGGTTGCCCTCCATGTTCATGAACATATAGCGATATGCAACCATAAACTCCCCTGCACCGTGAGTGTGGTCGCCCATTACACCAATGGGAGCATGTCCGTCCGGTCGTGCTGAAGTCCATTGGTTGGGTTCACTGGCCTCGTTGCGATCAGCAAGTATCGGGTTGGTGCTGCCCAAGTTATCATCTGACAGGGGAGAAGTAACAGAATCCTGATGATTGGGTACGTTGGGTGGGGTTTTCAACGGCGGTATTACATCAGGTGTAATGCCAATGATTGGGGTTTCGAGTGAGACTCCGGATACATTAGCTAAACTGGGAACTTCTGCAACTGAGGTGAAGATGGGTGCATTAGTCAGCGTTGTGGTCGGACTCTCTTCAACTCGGTTCATTTGAGATAGCTGATCAACTTGGCTGTGTTGGAGTTCGGTAGCGAAGTTTGTGTTGAATTGTCCAACTGTGGATTGAAAAGTGATATCCTGTGCGTCTGCGTGCTTATCTTTAGGACTGACGGGGGGACGCCAAGACAGGGGGACGCGCAGAGAATTTTTTTGTAGGAAATTAGCCGGATATGATAGGTGATGTTCAAGCGCCTCGGTTTGAGTTGTATTGGTTACACCTGTGTCGAGAGTGTCTATAACCTCAGCACTAGCTCCTTTAGGAACACTCCAGCTTGTTACGATGATGATTAAACTCCATCGCCAAAAATGTGGCTTCAACGGACTAACCTCTTAATCAAAGTAAGTACATGGCGTTATATATATTGGTTGGCTCTGTGATCTTAGTCAAAAGACAGGATGTCAAATTTGGGCAAGAGAACTCGCTACAGGGCAGTGGGAGAAAGTGATTTTTATGTTTGAGCAGCAGTAATCATCACGGACTGTACTGAGAATGCCCTTGGGGGGTATTGATTTTTTTTACAAAAACTTGTGTGATTAAATTTTGTATGTTAATAGGTATAAGCGATTACTGTAATGATCAGTAAACAGTTGCTAATTTTGGCGAGTCTGGCTGTTCTAGCGCCGAGTGTACTGGTAGGTTGTTCCGAGAGTGCAACGCAGAATGAAACTCAGGCAGACGCTCCAGCCGAACCCCAAGCTGAGACTCAGGCCGCTGCCCCAAAAGGAACGCTTCAACTCGTGGCCAATGGTGAAGATTTTGTACGGCAGGGGTTTGTCACCAAGGATGGTTGGCGAATCGATTTTAACCATGTGTACGTGACTCTTGATGAGATAACCGCCTATCAAACCGACCCCCCGTTTGACCCGGAAAAATCCAGCGAACTGAAGGCCGGAGAAAAAGTGACTCTTTTAAACGAACCCAAAACCATAGATTTAGCTGAAGGGGAGGCAGAGGCTAAACCGATTACAGTGGCGACGGAAAAAGCTCCAGCAGGGACGTATAATGCGATGTCCTGGCAAGTGGCTGAGGCCACACAAGGGCCAGCACAAGGTTCCACGATACTTCTGGATGGCATCGCTAAAAAAGAAGGTCGCACGATTAATTTTGTCATTAGCTTAGATAAGCCCCTAGAATACACCTGCGGTCAGTATGTGGGCGACCAACGTAAAGGTATCCTGACGGGTACAGAACAGGCTGAACTGGAGACAACCTTCCACTTCGATCATATTTTTGGGGATGCGGATACTCCGGCCAGTGATTCGCTCAATCAAGATGCCGTCGGATTTGAGCCAATGGCAGCTTTAGCACAGGATGGAACTCTAAAAGCCGATATGGCTACCTTGGAGCAGAAACTGTCTAAAGAAGATTATCAGAAATTGCAACAGGCGATCGCAGGTTTAGGGCATGTAGGTGAAGGACATTGCCGCCTGGAAGGGGCTACCACTCAGCCGAATGAACAGCATTCTAACTAAAATTTTTTCTCTTCTGGGTTGTTCTCATCAATAGTCAGGTGAGCATCTTCCAGTGGGGAAATGCAAAATTCACATCTGCAAACATCAAAGTTTCCTAGGGAGATTTTGAATTCACAACTAGGTCAGTAGTTCAAGTCATTTATGCGATTTAAACATCTTCTTCCCCTCTTCATTTTGCCCTTTATCGGCTGGTCTACGAAGGCATTGGCACACGGCACTGAAATCGACTATCAAAACGTGCAAGCGATTCAAATTGATGCCAAGTATGCCGGAGGTCAACCCATGGGAAATGCTCAGGTTACGATCTATTCGCCGGATAACCCCTCTACTCCTTGGAAAAAAGGAACGACCGATGAACAAGGGCAATTTAGTTTTGTACCTGACCCTTCTAAACCCGGAAATTGGGAAGTAAAAGTCCGTCAAGCGGGTCACGGTAATATTATTAGCATTCCTGTCAATCAGGAAACAGTAACCTCTCCCACTAATGCCGAAGCTTCAGGCTCAAAGGAAGTAACAGAAAGCAGCAACGGACTCAATTTACTGCAAGTATCCCAGAATAAAACGGAAGATACACTGCTGCAAAAAGCCTTATTAGCTGGGGCTGGTGCTTGGGGATTTTTCGGCACAGCGCTATTTTTTGCTCGTGGCAAAAAAACTGCCTAATCGGCAATTCACGCATTCAAAATGCTTATAGAATAAGGGTTTTGTTGAGGTGCAAACGATAGCTTTAGTTCTGTTGTATTGTACTAGCTGAACCCTTATTGTATGCAAAAACAAAAGTTCAGAATGGTATGAATTATGCACATCCCTGACGGTTTTATTGACCCCAGCGCTTGTGTGGCTGGTTATGCTGCAACAGGAGGTATAAGTTGGTATTGCCTACATAAAATTAATCGGGATAAAAACCCCGAAATCAAGATTCCTAAAGCTGCCCTTCTTACCGTCGCTTTTTTTGTTGTCAACTTAATTAATATCCCCATCCCCCCTTCTAGCTTACATTTTGTCCTCAATGGGTTAATGGGGGTGGTTTTAGGATATTATGCATTTCCAGCTATTTTGATTGCGCTATTTTTCCAAGCGGTGATGTTTCAGCATGGGGGTATATCGACATTAGGGGTAAATGCCGTAATTATGGGTTGTCCTGCATTGCTGTCTTATTACATTTTTAGATTGCGACATCAAATCAAGATGGATGAGCAAAAACGGACAAAAATCTTTGCTTTCTTTGCAGGGGCAGGTGGCGTAATCATTGCAGCTACAATTTTTTCAATTGTGATAATTACAACTATTCCGGCTGATATTAATGCTCAGACGGAACGCAGAGCCATTTATATTTCCTTGGCTATCTATACCATTCCGGCAGTTATGGAGGGAATTTTTACGATGATGTTAGCTTCCTTTTTAGATCGAGTTAAGCCAGAGCTTTTAGAAAGTCGATGAAGTTAAGACTCGATCGCTACGCTGATATTAATTCACCGATTCATCGCTGGGAACAGCGCTCGAAGTTGGTGGCATTGATTGCTTTAATTTTTGCTTTTGCTTTCGTTGAGCAATTAATTTTGCTACCAGTAATTATTGCAGTGACTATCGTACTCTATGGTTTATCCAAATTGCCGCTTTCTTTTCTTTTGAATCGCTTACGTTACCCAGGCTTATTTATTTTGGCAGTCGTAATACTCGTACTCTTTGCAGCTTCTGGGGAGACAGTACTGTTTAGCCTTGGCCCATTGGCAGTGACTCAAGATGGTGTGGAGGCAATATTGTTGATTGCGGTTCGCTTTCTTTGCATTCTAACGGTGAGTTTAATTTTATTTGGTACTGCACCATTTTTAACGAGTATCAAAGCCATGCGATCGCTACGCCTGCCTGATGTGATTGTGGATATGATGCTACTAGCTTATCGTTACCTGGAAGATTTTGGTGAAACCCGGATGAGAATGCAACGGGCAATGGGAATGCGGGGGATGAAAAGCGATCGCTTTAGCTTTCGGAATTTGAGCATTTGGGCGGGTTTATTTGGTAGCCTAATCATCCGCAGTTATGACCGATCTGAACACGTTTATCAGTCCATGCGTCTGCGAGGTTACGGTTATCAAAAGAGCAGCATTAATCCTCATCGTCAAGAGTTTGCGGCTGATATTAGGGAAGCCAATAAAACGAGCAAAATCGCCTTTTGGCTAATTTTGTTAATTGCCAGCGTTTTGATTGGGCTAGAAATCTTTTTATAGAATAATTGTATGTATTAATTCAAACTTTCTCCAAACACGAGGTTAATCCAAAATCGAATGGCACAGTTGACTCAAGAATTTGACCGAGAAAAAACCGGAAAAGCCGCACTTTCAATTTCCGGATTAACATTTGCATACCCCAACCAAACTACTCTGGTTAAAGACCTCAATCTCATCATCCGTCCCGGAGAACGGGTAGGTTTGATTGGCCCTAATGGGAGTGGGAAGACCACATTATTTTTATTGATATGTGGGATATTAACCCCAGCATCAGGAGAGATTCAATTATTAGGTCAACCCGTGGAAATGGGAGAGTTTCGTCCTGAAATCGGTTTAGTTTTTCAAAATCCTGATGACCAATTGTTTACAACCTCGGTGCGTGATGATGTTGCCTTTGGCCCAGAAAATATGAACCTTGATTCTCAGGAGATAGAAAACCGGGTTCGTGAGGCTTTGGCGGTGACGGGAATGGAAGAATTAATCGATCGCGTCCCTCAAAACCTGTCAGGGGGTGAGAAGTGCATGGTGGCGATCGCGTCTGTGCTAGCCATGCAGCCTCAGATTATATTGTACGATGAGCCAACGGCAAACCTTGATATGCGTGCCCGTCGTCGATTGATTCAGTTTTTGCAAAACTCCCAGCAAACTTATCTAGTTTCCACCCATGATTTAGAAGTAGTGTTGGAAGTATGCGATCGCGTCATCTTGTTGGATGAAGGACAAATCATTGCTGATGGCAATCCCCGTGAGGTGATGAGGGATAAACAGTTAATGGAGGCACATGGTTTAGAGAAACCTCACTCACTCACTCATCATTAATCAGTGAAGTTGATTATATAGCAGTAGCCAAGGTGATTAGGACAAAGCAAAATACTCAAACCAAGTCCCGTCAATATGCATCGCTTGGAGTCTTGGATTCTTGGAGCCTTTTGCCTTTGGCTATAATGTTTGAAATGATTAGTTACTTACCCAATAGATTGCTCCTACAAACCGTACAGTAAAACAATCAGTAGTGGCGTCACAATTGCCATCAGTAAACTCAGTGGTGCTCCTACTCTAAAAAAGTCGATAAACTTATAATCTCCTGCCCCATAAACCATAGTATTAGTCTGGTAGCCGATTGGAGTCATAAAACTGTTAGATGCAGCAAAGGTAACCGCAAACATGAATGCTAGGGGATTTAAACTAAGTGTTTTGGCGACTTCAACAGCAATTGGGATCATTATTACTACTGAGGCATTATTAGATAGAATTTCTGTGAGTAAAGAAGTTATAACAAAGAAGAACAATAAAATCCAATAGCCGGAAAGGCCACTACCTAAATTTAAGAGGTTTTCAGCTAACCAATGCGTTGCACCCGACTTTTCCATTGCTACTCCTAGAGGAATCAAACCTGCCAAGAGAAAAATCACATCCCAGCGCACAGCATCATAAATTTCCCCCGGTTTAAGGCAGCCAGTTACTACCATTAACACAACTCCTGCTAAGGCACTCACCAAAATCGGCACCAAATCCAACGCTGCCAGTACCACCACGGCTAAACCAATCGCCACAGCAATAGGAGCTTTGTTATAGCGTGGGTTTTCCTGATCTATCTGTTCAAGTACTAGAAACTCCGGTGTAGTTTGCAAGCCTAAAAAACTTTCTTTTGAGCCTTGAACCAGTAGTAAATCCCCGAAGTGTAATGGCAATTGACTGAGGCGTTCTCGAATTAATTGTTGTCCTCGTTTAATGGCTAAGACTGTGGCATTATATCGTTGCCGAAATCGCCAATCTTTCAACGTCGAGCCCACCAAGCGGCTATTTGAAAGAATCAATACTTCTGCTACACTCTCTTCTCCTGAAGTTAATTTTACTTTAAGAGATTCTTCCTTAAACAAAACTTCGGGTAAGATATCTAGACCTTTTTCATCTCGAATTTTCAGTAAATCTTCTCGAGTCCCCCGTACAAGAAAGATATCGCCTGCAAGTAAAACTTTATCAGCTAGGGATTGGCGAAAGTGGCGGTCATTACGTATTAACTCCAGTATATCTATATCGAACTTGTGGTGAAGTTCAGTAGAACTCAGGGTTTTTCCGATTAAATTTGAGCGCGGAGTTACTACCACTTCAGTGACGTAATCTTTCAAAGCGTAGTCTTCTAAGTTACCGCTTGGTGCCTTGCGAATGGGTATTAGCTTGGGAGCAACAAATGCTAGATAAGCCAATCCTATCGCATAGGTTATCAATCCCAGGGTAGTAAATTGAAACAGACTAAATTCTCCGTAGCCCAACTGCTTAGACAAGCCACTAGCGAGAATATTAGTGGAGGTGCCAATAACTGTAATCATGCCTCCCAAAATGGTGGCAAAGGATAGAGGCATAAGTAGCTTGGAGGCAGAGATATTCTGCTTTTTGCACCATTCTTCAACGATGGGAAGAAAGACAGCAACAACAGCCGTATTATTGATAAAGGCAGTAATAGAACCTGTAAGGATTCCCATCACTAAGATCTGCTGAGTGATATTTTTTCCGCCCCACTTGAGTAGCAAATCTCTTAAGACTTGAATCGCTCCTGTACGAGCAATACCATCGCTAAGGATAAACATTGCCATCACCGTAATTGTGGCAGTGTTGCCGAAGCCAGAAATGCCCTCTTCTGGGGTGACTAATCCCAAAAGCATGAGGACAACAGTGACCAAAATTGCTGTGATATCGACAGGCAACCATTCACAAATGAAGCAAATCAGAGCCAGGACTAAAATGCTGAGGACTAGAGCAATCTTCATAGAGTCTGAATATTAAATGCTAGAGCAATTGAGTTTACGGGTGATTGACTCAGAAATCTAAGTACCTGGACAAAAATATAAGGTTGTCGCTTGAGGTAGGATATGTAGTCACTTTGGGCAATTTCAAAGTTCTTTACACAGTAACATTGTTTCCCTCAACACATCATTACTTATCAACCCCGCATTCTTCATAAATCGGTGTACCAGTTGCCTGCTTTGTCTTGATCGGTACGTCAAGGGCTATCTATAGCATTTCTTCTTGAATGCGGTACACTCTGACTTCTCTCCTACTCTTGAGAGAGGCTATGATTCTTACTCCCCTTCTAGCTAAAAAAGTTTTCCCTCCCCACCCCTTTATTCCCTGAAGAAAAAAAATTCTCCCTTATCTTCTCCAGCCTCGGAGGGAGATAGGGGAGTGGGGGATTGTTGGCCGATGTTGCGAAGTGTCCCAGATTTTGGCAAATGGCAGGCGATCGCTCTCCAAAATCTTAAGCAAGTTGCAATTAATGCATCCAATCCCGGGAATTTGTGAGACAGAATCAATCTATAGAGTGAGGATAGTTCTAATAAAAAAGGTGCGGAATATAAACTATCCCACACCCAACTATTCAACTTTAGTTCAACGATTTTAAACCGTAGCAGGCACCTTATCTACAGACTGCACTTGATGCAAAAGATTTCGCAGAGCCTCACCCTCAATCACCTCAACATCTAAGATTTTCTGGGCAATTGTTTCCAGTAAATCGCGATTTTGGTTGAGAATATCTAAGGCTTGCTGATGTGCAGTTTCCACAATATCCTTGACTTCTTCATCGATCGCTTTAGCTGTTTCATCACTCACCATCCGACGGGGATTCATCATTCCCCCATCTCCCAGGAAGTTATTCTGCTGACCCTTTTCATAGGCTAAAGGCCCCAGCACCTTACTCATCCCGTAGGTTGTCACCATCCGTTCTGCCAAATCAGTAGCTCGCTGCAAATCATTCGCTGCACCGGTAGTAATGCTACCAAAGATAATCTCTTCAGCAGAACGACCCCCTAAAAGCGTGGCAATTTGACCCCGGAGTTCGGTTTCACTCATCAAAAAGCGGTCTTCCGTCGGCAGTTGTAAGGTGTAACCGAGTGCGGCCATCCCTCGCGGCACGATAGAGATTTTCTCCACCCGTCCACTACCTGGCATCAGCGCACCGACAAGAGCGTGTCCGACCTCATGGTAAGCCACAATCTTCTTCTCTTTCTCATTCAGAACCCGGCTTTTCTTCTCTAAACCGGCCACAACTCGCTCAATTGCTTCCGCGAAGTCTGCCTGTGTCACCTTTTCCCGTCGGGCACGCGCAGCTAACAAGGCGGCCTCATTCACCAGGTTGGCTAAATCAGCACCGGCAAAACCTGGAGTCCGAGCAGCGATCGCATGCAAGTCTATATCATCCCCTAACTTCACCTTGCGAGCATAGATATCTAAAATTTCCTGCCGTCCCGATAAATCTGGACGATCCACTAATACCTGACGGTCAAAGCGTCCCGGACGTAGTAATGCAGGGTCTAAGGATTCTGGGCGGTTGGTGGCTGCCAGTACAATCACGGTTGTATTGCTGGCCGCAAAACCATCCATCTCCGTTAACAACTGGTTGAGGGTTTGCTCCCGTTCATCGTTGCCACCCATAAACCCACCTGTCGCACGGGATTTACCAATGGCATCTAATTCATCGATGAACACAATACAGGGTGCTTGCTTTTTCGCCTGTTCAAACAAGTCTCGCACTCGTGCCGCGCCAGCACCGACAAATAGTTCCACAAATTCAGAACCAGAGATACTGAAGAAGGGTACACCTGCTTCTCCAGCAACCGCTTTCGCTAGCAGCGTTTTACCCGTTCCCGGAGGCCCAACCAATAGCACCCCTTTAGGAATTCGAGCACCTATATTGGTAAACCGCTCAGGATTTTTGAGGAAATCAACAATTTCTACTAATTCTGTCTTGGCTTCTTCCACCCCAGCTACATCAGTAAAGGTAGTTTTAGTAGACTCGCCTTCAACATAAACTTTAGCCTTACTTTTAGTAAATGAGAGCGCACCTTGAGGGCCGCCGCCGCCAAAACGCCCTGCAAAGAACTGTAAAATACCCACAAAAATTAGGGGAGGGATGACCCAGCCTAGCAAAGTGGTGAACCAGTTCCCTCTGGCCGGTGGGGCTGCTGCAAACTCAACCCCTTTGTCCTCTAGCCGCTTGGGCAATTCTAGGTCGAAAATGGGGGTAGTCGAGAGAAGTTGCCCTTGTTGATTGTTTTCGCCTTTCAGTTGGTAGCGAATTTGGTCTTGTCCGACGTAAGCCCGCTCTACTTTGCCATCTTGCACTTGATCGATAAAGATGCTGTAGGGGACTCGCGAAGTCTGTGAACCTAAAAAGAAGGGTAAAACCAGATTAGCAACCAAAAACAGCCCTGCTACTAAAAACAGGATGTTGGCAATCTGCCGACTTCGAGGAGGTTGACGTTTATCTTTAATACTCATGGGTTTTAAGCCGTTTTATCAAACCGTTATGTTAACAATTTTAAGTTTTATTAAAGCCTCTGAGCCTTGATGAAACCAGGCGATCGCTCAACAATCCTTGTACGGGTTTCCACCATCTGATACTCCCACGCTTAAAAGCATGGGGTTCTTGACTCCACCACGGAGTTCCCTGAGACTCCCACACTTACGTATCATGAGGTTCTCGACTCCCCGACCCTACGGGCGGGATATCCTCTTTCAGGCTCTCGTGTTGCCACTACAACATCCTGACTCTTAGATACTTGAGTCGAAACTTCTGCGGCGACCCGCTCTACCTCTGGGCAACGACCAAAGGAGGCAGGCAGTAGCCCACCAGTTGCAGGTTGATTGCATTCCGTTGCTGTTCTCCAAGCCGCCCACAAGCGCAGCTCCGCACTCTGCCAATCACTAAGTAACTGGCTCACCTGGAGAACGAATTGGTCAGGCGCTATATATTTAGCCAAGAATGCGGAATACAAATCTCTTTGCATCTGTATTCCGCATTCACATTTATGGACTCTTTCGGAGAGCTTTTTCTTCTTCACCCGACCACATTGGCAGGTCTGCGACAGCTTCGTGTTGTACGTCGGAATCTCGACCACCTTTCCACCAGCTCTTTCAGCCTTGCTTCTTAGGTGAGAGACGAACATCCCAGGCGCACGCTTGCCCACAGACTTACCGAATAATTTCTGAAATGCTTTGTAGCTTAACTTCTCTAGTTTAAAGGTATCCCCAGCTCTGAGGATATCATTAACCAGTTCCCCGTGAAGACTCTTCCGGTGAGCCGCTAGTTTCCGTTCTAGATTAGCTTTGCTCGTTCTAGTTTTGAGATAAGACTTAGAACTATTCCATTTCTTCTTCCCTTTCTTAGCTGTGCCATTGGGATTGTAGTTATCGGAATTGGTGGCACGACGCGACCTCTCCATCTTCCGTTGCAGCTTGCGGACTTTTTGAGCATCAAACTCTAGTTTGCTAGCAAATTGCTGAAGCCTTGACTCTGTATCTGAAACAACTGCAATTGTTGATGGCCCAATATCAATTCCTACATCACCTTGACCAAGAGTGTTCTTGGGTTTAATGAACGGTTTACCTTGACAAACTAACTGAGCGTAGAATCTATTCTTTCCTGATATTTTCCGCCGTACCAACCGCACATACTTGACCTTTGAGTTGAGTCCGTGCAGAATAACGGGGTCGTTTCCAGTAATCCTAGCTCTTAGCTGCAATCCGCCCCACTCAACGGCTTCACCTTTCCAGCGAATGCCAGATTTATTGGACTTCCCTTCTACGGAGTCCATCTGGTTTTTGCCTTTGAATCTGACTTTCTTGGCTGACCCAAACAGAACTTTCTCTACGGCTTTGTAAGCACGAGTTGCCAGTTTTTGGGCAGTGTTAGAGTCGATGTGTTCGTCGAGCCAAGAGTGTCGAAGTTGAGTGCACCAGGAATGGAGATCGTACTCAGAAAAGTCGTACCGTTCTCTAGCCCGTTTGAAGAGAACTTTTCGTTCTGGATTACTGGGTTTCTTGGAACGCGCCCGATTGAAGTCCTTAGACTGTCGAATGAGTTTCACCCGACGCATGGCTTCACCCAGGCAGGCATTGTACATTTGTCGCGCTGCCTCCAGCCTAGATAGCAAAACGCCCTCATTTGCCGGACTGACCACGAGTGGAAGTTCGGTTACGAATGATGGCGTTGTCTTATGTGGAGTTTTTGGCACGTCAAAGATGAATTTTCTTAACTAGAAACCGGATATTCTGTATGCACAATATACCCTTAGGCGAATTTATTCGCTTTCTGCTTTTGGAATTATCTGAATTCCCTATACCCAGCCTCAACGAGTCGTATTATCCTTAGTAGTGAAATCTCCACGCTAAACTAGTGGTCTACCACGCTGAGTTTGACGGTTGTTAAATAAGCTTGACCAAAATTCACTTTTAAAAACAATCGACCGTCAAAGCCGTAGCTGTGGTGAACTCAACTGAGCTTACTCTGCGTGAGGCGATGTTAAAACGATGGAAAATCTTGCTTACCTTCATCTAGCTGTAGCCGACGAGGCATCCCCTTATACTCATTACACATTAACCGCTCGCTGGAAGAATCCAAAGCTTTTAGCGTTGCTTAATTCACCGTTATTGACAAGCCGTGCCGCTATTCCTGTGGTTTCGTTAGCCGTGGCCATAGGTATTTTAGGTGTGGCTAAACAGGCTTCTGCTACCGTTAAATTTGGCGAACGTTCACCGGAAGTCGCTGCCCTGCAACAGCGTTTGCAGAAGCTGGGTTACTTCAACACCAAAGCCACTGGCTATTACGGCCCCATCACTAGGGAAGCCGTGATGAGATACCAGCAAGCCCAAGGCTTGACACCGGATGGTGTTGTCGGCCCCAATACACAAGCATCCTTAGGTACGTCTCGCTCCCCAGCGGCCGAGGAACCTGTTCACCCGACTTGGAAAGTTGGAGATAGTGGCTCCAAAGTCAAGGAAATTCAACAAAAATTAGCAATGTCGGGTTATCCCGCCAGCACTAATGGCGTCTTTGATGAGCAAACCCGAGAAGCCGTTCAGCTATTCCAGCAAGCGAAAAAACTCAGCGTTGATGGCATTGTGGGCAAAAACACCCTAGCCGCCTTGTCAGATAATTCCTCAACTCAGCCCACGCTTCCTGTGGAGGAACAGGCAACGCCAGAGTTTAGAATCGAACGCCCTCAAACCCCTGTTGAAAGCCCACAGTTAACCCCGGAACGCCCTCAGGCAACTTCCGAAAGTCCATCAGTCACCCAGGCCAGCCCACAGCTAACTCCGGAAAGTTCACCGCTTACCTCCGAAAGCGAACCAAGAAACGATATCCGGTGGTCTACTATACAAGAGCCCACTTCGTCAGGGATGGAAGAGTCGGCTAGCAACATTTTGCGAATGGGCGATCGCGGTGCCAAAGTCACGGAAATTCAGAAAAGCCTAGCAGCAGCAGGTTTTCAAGCGGATACTGACGGGGTTTTCGATCAAGAAACCCAAAAAGCGGTGCAGCAATTCCAGCAAGCCAAAGGACTCAAAGTGGATGGCATTGTTGGCCCCCAAACCCTAACCGCCTTATCCGATAAATCTCAACCTACACCCCAAACAACTCCTTGGTATGAGGATAAATCTGCACCTTTATCTCCGTTTACCCGCTAGAGAGATGCAGATTGTAGAGCGCAACCGTTGAAAATTCTCTCTAGTTTGGGGAGTTTTTAAATGATTGCCTATGCACTTGCCATGTCCCACCAGGCGTCCATCTACCTATAGCGAACTTTCATTGAGAATACAGGATTTTGTAGGGGTACGATATGTATGTCGTACCCCTAATCTATGGAGCCCTCAGAGCGGTGAAGAGAGAGTATCGTCCCGTAAAAGATACTGATGTTCCTGATGCCGATGTAGGGGTAGCGACTAAGAAGCGTCCTCAATACCCAACACAGAATCTTCTAATGCTCGTTCAACTTCGCCTAATTCTTGTTGAGTAGCGGGATCTAACTCCGTTGGTTGGTCTGATTGAGCACTTTTCTCATATCCATCAACCACTTCATTAACAGCTTTTTTGTTGAGTGTTGGGTCACTAGAGATGGCTGGGGTTTCTCGGCCTAAGGGTGTAGATTTATCCTGTTTTTTCATCATTCCACTCTATTACGCTGTTTTTTCCTTCTATCTCAACCTCACCTCAACCCAACCTCACAAGCATCTATCTATAGTTCACTCTTGGCTGAAAGTTATCAGCGAATTGGCATAAAATATTGACGGACAGGATGCCCATACCATAAGAAAAAGGGCAGGGTAAGCTGTTAATGCTGATTGGCTTATCCCCTTGCTAGTGCTCGCGCCAGGGCAGGGAACACCCTATACCTTCCCTCCTCTCATATTCTCTACTCCGACAACAACTAAATCAAACATTCCAGGCCATAATAAGAAAAATTAGCAATAATAGTGATTAAGCGATTATTCTTATTAATAAAGATTATTAATACTGAGTGAGAAGGTCAATGGCATGGGATAATGGGTCAAATAGCCCAAAAAATGGGCGAAAGAGACTCAGAGGATGGGGATTTATATTTTTGGGGGAGAGTTCTAATCATCTGGGGCATACAGAAGATATTGCAGAAGAGTTGCAGGAGTTGAGTGAAAGCGAGTTAGTCGCCTCGGCTTCTTTTCCTCTGACTAAGGCAAACATTGGCGACGGGCTACAAATCGTCAGGTTTACAGACAAAGGCAGCAGTCGTCACTTTCTTACCTTGGGATTAAGGATCGGAACCGAACTCACCCTAATTAACCGCGCCCCCAGTGGTTCCGTAATTGTCACATTTCAGGACAACCGTATTGGTTTAGGGGCAAGTATGGCTGAAAAAATTTGGGTGTCAAATGTTATTGGCATTTCTACAAACAATAAGACCAATCCCATCTATAGAGAGACAAACACTTACCTTTGTAACCTTCCAGTCGGGAGCAAAGGGCGCATCGTTGGCTACGAACAAGTCACTGGAGGTTACAAGGGTCGATTGCTAGCGATGGGGCTGACGCCAGGAACAAGGTTCACCCTCATTGGCCATGCACCGGATGGCGATTGGGTGGAGATTGAAGTTAGAGGTTTACGGCTAAGTCTACGCAAGCATGAAGCTGATGTGCTTTGTATTGAAGAAATGAACGATGATAGCGATTGAGCGTAGGTTTAAAATGAGTTGGATGACTCGCCTTTTCATCCAGCCTTTAATCGGTACGCTATGCTGAATTTTTTACTCGAAGTTGGTACAGAAGAATTACCCGCAGATTTTGTTGATAGTGCGATCGCGCAGTGGCAGTCACGCATTCCCCAGTCTCTTTGTGAGCAATTCCTCACCACTGAGGCGATTGAGTTCTATGGCACGCCCCGTCGTTTGGGTGTACTGATTAAAGGGCTACTCGATCAGCAACCCGATCGCTCTGAAGAAGTCAAGGGGCCGCCTGCGAAGGCCGCGTTTAAGGATGGCAAACCCACCAAAGCGGCAGAAGGATTTGCCCGCAAGCAAGAGGTAGAACTAGACGCCTTAGAAATCCGAGATACAGACAAAGGGGAATTTGTCTTCGTTGTCAAGAAAATACTCGGCCGCCCTGCCACCGAAATTTTAACGGAACTTATTCCTCAGTGGATTTTTGGCTTAGAAGGTAGGCGGTTTATGCGTTGGGGGGATGGAGATTTAAGGTTCCCTCGTCCCATTCGCTGGTTAGTGACGTTGTTGGATGCCGATGTGCTGCCCTTGGAACTGGAGAATGGTTCTGAGATACTCAAGAGCGATCGCATTTCCTATGGGCATCGGTTTTTACACCCCCAATCCATCAATCTTCCCCAAGCCACGGATTATGTCCAGTGTTTGCATTCTGCCTATGTAGCAGTCGAACCCAACGAACGGCGCAATAAAATTCAAGAGCAAGTCAAGGCAGAAGCTAAAAAATTAGGCGGTTATGTCCCCTTATACGAAGACTTGCTGGCAGAAGTCACTAACTTAGTAGAATGGCCAACGGCTGTAGTCGGAAAAATTGATGCAGAATTCCTAATTTTACCGCCAGAAGTGGTGACTACGGTCATGGTTACTCACCAACGATACTTCCCCGTTTTTAAAACCGAACAAGCTACTGAACTTCTGCCCCATTTCATCACCATTTCTAACGGCGACCCCGCTAAATCTAGTATTATTGCAGCCGGGAATGAACGAGTTATTAAGGCAAGATTAGCCGATGGACAATTCTTCTATAAAGCTGATATCGCCTCACCGTTAGAAAGTTACTTACCTAAGTTAGAGAAGGTAACATTTCAGGATGAGTTGGGTTCAGTTCGTGAAAAAGTTAATCGGATTGAGAAAATTGCTGCACAAATTGCCGACCAACTTTCTGTCTCTGCAACTGAGCGTACTGATATCTTAAGGGCAGCATTACTGTGTAAAGCCGATCTTGTTACCCAAATGGTTTATGAATTTCCCGAATTACAGGGAGTAATGGGACAAAAATATGCGGCGGCAAGTGGCGAATCTGAGGCAGTATCAACGGCCATTTTTGAGCATTATTTACCCCGAGGAGCCAATGATAAATTACCTGAAACCCTTACCGGACAGGTAGTAGGACTCGCTGACCGACTGGATACGTTGGTGAGTATCTTTGGTTTGGGAATGCTACCGAGTGGTTCTTCTGACCCCTTTGCTTTGCGTCGGGCAGCAAATGCAATTGTTCTGATTACTTGGAATGCTGATTTAGCAATTAATTTACAGCAGCTATTAGAGCAAACTTCGGCAGATTTCGTTACGGCCTATTCGGATAAAGAGACACCGTTATCCTTATTAGAAGAATTTTTCTTGCAGCGCATTCGGACTTTGTTACAAGAGGAACGAGGAATTGATTATGACTTGGTGAATGCGGTGTTGGGAGAAAATGATGCGGAATATACGCAACGGGCATTAAAAGATTTGTTGGATGTACGCGATCGCGCCTTGTTCCTCCAAGAAATCCGCAATAATGGCAAGCTGGATGAAATCTACGAAACTGTTAACCGTTCAACCAGACTCGCTGCACAAGGCGATTTAGATACCCAACAACTCGAACCTAAAGCGATTGTGAATACCCAGTTGTTTCAAAAGTCTTCAGAGCAAGCGTTTTATGATGCGATTGTAGAGTTAGTGCCACAAACGAACGCAGCGCAAGAACAGCGAAATTATCAACAGTTAGTGGATGCTTTAGCCAAAATTGCTCCGACTGTTAGCCGATTTTTTGATGGTGAAGATAGCGTTTTAGTCATGGATTCTGACCCAGAAATTCGCAAGAATCGATTAAATCTCTTGGGGTTACTGCGGAATCATGCACGGGTATTAGCCGATTTTGGAGCAATTGTGAAGAGTTAGAGTCTAGTCTTTGGTATTACGCTACTGGCATGGCATAGCTAAGATTATGGAATAGTTTTTAGGTTGGATAAATGCAAAAAAACTAACAAATTAAGGGCTTCAGCCCTTACTACGAACCAAATTTAATGCACCATTTTCTTTTTAGCTGTGCCACGCCATTACAATCAAAAATTAACGTTTGTCGGTAAAGTGCATTTGTTCGTCTACACTCAGCCTAGTTTCGTTAGAGGAGCGTTTTTCATCTCTGGTTTTCGGTTGAGTCAAATGGGGCCTAATCAGCAAACTTACACCGATAGCCCACGCGATTGAAACCAACCAACCTGCCACGATATCACTAGGATAATGTACTCCTAAGTAAAGACGTGTCCAACCGATAGCTAACACAAATAGTCCACCACCGATCATAATCGGTAAACGCCAACGACTGTGCCAAGCTAAAATCGTCAAAGTTGCGATGAAAGTCATACTTGACATCGCATGACCACTAGGAAATCCGTAGTCAAATACTGGAGTGGGTGATTCCCACAAGTGGGGGCGTACTCGATGCAATAATTGCTTGGCGGTGAGATTAATCACAATACTTCCCAGTAAAGTGGTGAGGAAATAAGTTAGCGATCGCCACCGTCGCCGGAACAACAAAGCTAATCCAATGATAGTAGCAACCGGAAAAACCCCCCAAAATACCCCAAGCTTAGTAAATTCTGAGGCGAAAACATCTAATTGAGGTGAAGCTGTGGTACGAATTGCTAATAACGTTGGGACATCCCAAGGAAAACCCCCCTCGTTTTCCCAAACTTCCTCTGCTAATTCTCCAAATATCTGTAAAGGCAGATAAACTCCAAGCAACAGGAGTAGCAAGGAACGCCAATGTGCAAACAGCAGTTTCTTGAGAAAGCTTAAGAAGGACTCAAACCGACTCCATAGATTCCATAAATTAAAGCTCAACATTCACTCCTGAGACTTGATACATCTTGATGTTCAAGTGCAATGTCAGGTTTAGCGGTCACCAAGTTCCTTGTTGATGGCTTCTAGCAGTTGAGCGGTGGAGAAGGGTTTACTTAAATAAGCCTTTGCTCCTAAAGATTGCCCTTTATCGATGACTTTTTGGATACTTTCAGCCGTCAAAAAAATTACGGGAATAGAAGCCGTAACTGGGTCTTGACGTAATGCTCTTAATACCTCATAACCATCAAGCTCCGGCATTCTGATATCACATAAAATCAAATTAGGAACCCACTCTTTGGCTAACTGCAATCCTTGCCGACCATTTACCGCTTCAATTGCACTAAACCCATTGAGTTTCAAAATATTCAGGATAGTCTCACGTAGGATTTCTTCGTCTTCAATCACCAAAACCTTTGCCATCAGTTGCTTTTTAGAGATTTGATCCAAAAGAACCGAGGCGTCAGTACTAGCCGTCACAATTGCTCGATCCTCCCATATATTAGAATTCATCGGTTTACTGAACCCCCTGATATTAGGAGTAGAGGTGATTTCAACGGCTAACTTTTCTAGTGTCTGACTTCCTCTAAGAATGGTCTGACAACAAAAGTGGTGCTTCGTAAATCCTTCGCCAAGATTCCTGATACCAACTCTCTAGCCAGATTACCGATTGCAAGAATAACTATCTTGTTTCTTAAGACAGATTTTTTCCAATCTTCAAAGCTTTCTTACTATGCTTCAATTCCTTCCACAGCGATTTAATTTTTCCATACGCCTCCTCCGATGAAAGCTTTCCCCCCGTCTCTAAATTAGAGATGTAGGACACTTTCTGAGCGAATTCCTGCAAATTGGCATTAAAAGCCAAATCCTCCGGCGTAAACTGCCCATAGTAGCGACTCCGGGGGTAGAGAAAGCTGTCCTTGCTCATCCGAGCTGAGTTTGCCATTGCCACCTCCTAGTATGCTCAAATTCTCATTGTAACAGATTTCCTTTACCTGAGGTTAACCTCTTGTTAACCTTAATGTGTTCTGTCTAGAGTCTGAATTAGGGGTCAGGGGTCAGGAGTCAGGAGTCAGGAGTAGGGAATTTGTCTGTCTTTTTTCCCCCTAGCTCCCCCGCTCCCCTGCTTAGTAATGGGTGCCGGATTTACGATGATGCACGGCAGTAACACCTTCTGCTTGTAGCACCTTGCCATTTTTAACCACGCTATAAATCACCCAATGATCGCCACACTCCATCCGATTTTCTACTGTACATTCTAGATAGGCGAGGGCATCACTGAGAATTGGGCAACCGTTTTCTGCCTCTTGTGTATTCACGCCTGCAAATCGGTCTTCACCGGGAGCAAAGGGTTTGAGAAAATGCTTCATTAAGCCTAAATGTTTCCCTTCTCCCAGGATATTTAAAACAAAGGCATCGCCATTGTACATCAGTGATTCAACCGCCCGGTCTTTGGCAACGGCAATGGTTAGACCTGGAGGCGCAAATGTCGCTTGAGAAACCCAATCGGCTAGCATTGCCCCTGTCAGTTCTCCCTGTTTCGCTGTCACCACACACAACGAACCCACGATACGTCCCACCGCCTGTTCAGTTCGGGCAGAGCGAGAATCGGTGGCGGATTGCCGAGATTTGCGGGCTTTTTTGGCTTTCTTGAGGGCTTGAGCAAAATCAGTTCCTGCTTCTTCGCAGTATTTCAGCGTCACTTCATTGGGCTTAAATTTAACCCGAATCGTTTCAAAACCAAATTTGTAACCCGCATCCCGGAATTTAGTTTCTAGCAAATCAATTGCTTCCCCACTCCAACCGTAAGAACCAAAGACACCCGCGAGTTTGGTTTTGCTGGCGTTAGAGAGGACGATCCCCAGTGCGGTTTGGATGGGGGTGGGGGCATGGCCGCCTAGGGTGGGGGAACCCATTATAAACCCGTCCGCTTTTTCTACCGCTTTCTGAATCTCTGTTGGGTCTGCCACTTCGGAGTTAATAGCTTCTACACCAACCCCGGCTTTGGTGATGCCTCGGGCGATCGCTTGGGCTAAAGTCCCCGTATTTCCATAGGCAGATGCATAAATTAGCGCTACTGTCAAGTCATGTTTAGCATTCTCCTCAGACCATTGGCGGTAGGACTGGGTTAGGGGTATGAGGCTGTAGCGGACTAAGGGGCCGTGACCGGTTGCATAAAGTCGGGGCTGATAGTCAGTGAGTTTGTCTAATGCTTTTTCCACTTGCTTGGCGTGGGGTGCCATGAGACAGTCAAAATAATAGCGCCGATCGTCGCCAATGGTTGCCCAACCTTCATCTAATACTTGGTCGCCGCAGACGTGAGCACCAAATAATTTATCTGTAAACAGAATTTCGGTTTGGGGGTCGTAAGTAGAGAGGGCATCTGGCCAGCGAGGCGTGGGAATGGGGATAAATTGCAAATGATGACCGTTGCCTAAATCTAAGGTATCGTCACCCCGTACAACCTCAATGTTTAGGTCTTGGTCGGGCAAGAGGGTACGCAGGGAAATTGCCCCTGGATTAGAGCAAACAAAGGTAATTTGAGGGGCGAGTTCGAGGAGGGTTTTGAGGGTAATGGCGCGGTTGGGATTGACGTGGCCAAGAATAACGTAATCGAGGCGCTTGGGGTCGAGGCGTTGTTGTAAGGCAGTGAGGAATATTTCGGTGAAGGATTCGCCGGGGGGGTCAAAAAGGGCAATTTTATCGGCTTGTATTAAGTAAGAGTTAGCGGTGGTGCCACGTTGCAAGGCATATTCGATTTCAAATTTGAGTCGATCCCAAGTACGCGATCGCAGTACAGTTGTGTCTGCACCAATGGGGAGAACTTGGACATCTCGTTGCTTGGTTTCTGGTGTGACTGTGACCATGTTGGTGACTCTTAATAGGTTTTTAGGTGGATACTATTAAAGTAAAAGAATCTGGAAGCCTTCTTGAGTGAAGTGTTTGTCGTGGGTGAGTACTTCTGTAATTTCCAGTTGCCGCAGGGTGTTCATGGAAATGCAGTCCGTCAGACTATAGCCCTTATCAAGACGGCTGCGGTAGAGTGAGAAGCCAGACAAGAACGACTCGTGCGTTTGCTCGATCACTTGGATTTTGGTGTTGTTGAGAATATTGTCTACCAATTCCACTGTCCGTTGTCGCATTCGGATTCCTGCTTGGGAGTAAAAAGCTAACACTTCTGTTAGAATCTCTTCCGTTGTCACAATTTGGCTTTGTCCCAAAGAATTGCTGACACCCAAAACTCGGCTGTACCAGTCATCATTTGGATTGATGAGGGCGACCCAGTAGAAGGTGTCTGCAAACAATCGTTTCATGAGGTATGTTTGGGAATGCCGTAGATGTAGTGATTGTGTTGTTCTGCGCCATCAGAGGGTAGTTGGCGAATTTCTTCCTCGCTCATGTCGCTGGTAATTTCTTGAGCAATTTCCCAGATAGGTTTATCGCTTCTAGAGGAAGTTTTCTGCTCGGGTTGGTTCAAGTACTCCCGAATCATTTCTTTGATTTCGTTGATGACGGTATCGAGAGATTCTCCTTGAATGGTATGGTCTGGGATTTCTGGACTGAGTGCCAAATAGCCTGTCTCAGTTTGCTGAATCTGAATGTTGATGGCTAACATTTATGCCTCTTACTCAGTTGTTAGGTGGACACTATTAATCAATTTGACACTCCTGGCTATAAATAGGCGAGGATTCTTGGTTCAGCGACAGACCTT
>CAZPRJ010000103.1:0-23723 GCA_964588805.1 uncultured Microcoleus sp.
AAGGCTACCCACAGGTGGTTTAGACTGGTGGGTTATTTCTGCCGCGCTGCACTAGATATCCTTGAGGCTCAGGCAATGGAGCTTGACACGCTTGTTGTTTACAGCGTTCGACCTTGATTCCCTTATGCATCGCACCGCACTGCTGACAGCGCTTGCCAAACAAACCATGTCCGTCAAAGTGCAGAACGTGAGGCGCTTCCTTGCCTCGGTGTTCGGTGAGATACGTTCTCAGTTCATTGAAGGTGGGATACTCCAGTTCCCTCAGACAAATATGTCCGGCATCGCTTGCCTTCTCCAGTCCTTTCCGAATGGCTTGTTGTTCCTGTTTAGAGAGCCGTTTGAGTCCCATTTGTGAGTCAAACGCTGCCGATGACACCAACAGCACATTCACCTGTTCGACTGGCGGTAAGGAAGGCGGCGCAGTATCGTGGGCAATGTATCGAGAAAAACCGAGTTGGTGATGTAATAAAAATCGCTGCCCATCATGCAGCAGCTCCCAAGGGTAATCGGATAAACGGGAGCGTTGTACTGCATCGGCTTCCAACTTTAACTGCACGAGCAGTTGGGTATTTTTTGCTTCCGCTTGACGTAGTGAGGAATGTAACGCTCTCTCGACCTTAGAACCAGGAGGAAACAGAGCGCGATAAAGTTCTTTGCCAATTCTGGCTTGATAATCGGGATGAAAAGTCGTCCGGTCAGCCGCCAAAATCTCAGCCGTAACCATCCATTCCTGTTCACCCTCTCCCACAAAGCTCTCCGAACGGAAGCTGGCACTTTCCAGAGTTTTGATGAGAGTGATTCGCCTATCTTGAGAACTGTCACAGAACGGTAGCGATGACTCCGTTTCCCCCTCACCCGCAGGCGATTGGGTAACGATGACTTTGAACCGAGTGGCATCAATGGGTGAGAGGTATAACTCAAATAGTTCCATGAGTCTCAAATAGTTCCATGAGTCGGCTGGCTTACGGCGCTCAGAAGTCTTCGCTTAAGTTCTCGCTACCACCTTTAAAGGTTCCTTCAATACTTGTCTCCACCAGTTCGTTCAAGCGTTCCGGATGGCGTTTTTTGTACAGACCCAAAAGAATTTCTTTGCTAACAATCGGGGAAAGCTTAACCTTCACTTTTTGTACGTCATCCCGACTACCTCCCCCACCTAACTCTAGAACATAGATTTTTATTCCTCCCTTGGCTTCCTTCTTTACCGTTACTTGGAGTTCGAGTTCCACCTCATCCACACTCAACAGGGGGATGTCCGTCTCACCTTCTAGAGAGGGAGCGAGTAGTTCCCGCTTCACCTGCTCAATCAGTTCCGCCAACCCGATGGTGTTGTCCTCTGCCATGCTGCAATTACTCCTGTATCGGTTGGTTTAATTCTCTAAGCGCTGAAGTTCTGGAGCTTTTTAGGCGCTTGACCCATGCTAATGTTGACTCTCCAGATTTATTTTATAGCCCAGCGAACTGGAGAGTGCCTCCCTCAGCTAAGGCGCAAGTCAAGAGTCTCTCAATCATTCATCTGCTTCAATGCCGTAATTCGCAAACAGAGCAGAAACAGTTATGTCCAGCGCTTTGACCAACTTTTCCATAGTTTCTAGCGAAGGGTTCAGTTCCCCTCTCTCAATATTGGAAATATAGGTACGGTGAAGCTCAGCCCGTTCGGCTAGCTCCTCTTGAGATAAATCCAGTTCTCGCCGTCTGCGTCTTATCGCTTTTCCAAAGCGCTGTTTGATACTTAATTGATTGTTTTGACTCACTGCACAATCGTCAGAGAGTGCGGTAGCTGAGTCTACAGATTAGAAATAACATTTTGTGATATATAAATAACAATAAGTGATTTAGCTTCACTCAAGTGATGGAAACTACTATGTCTCACCTGTCACCCCAGATACCGCCCTTCGGTCTACCAGAAAACATTCCCGAAACCCTACCTCAGCAGCAGTTTCAGCTCGGTGATTCAGTACGCTGGCGTCAAGTACCTAACAGTGACTTTGGTCGCATCCTCGGCGTCATCTACACCCACTCCGCCAGTTGTATGGCGACTGGACTGCATTACCTGGTTTTACTCGATGAGCAAAGCCCCTCCCGCCATATCACCAGCTACGACTTCGCTTTCGAGGAGGATATCGAACGGCTCCATCAGTCATCTACTATTTGAGTCAGAGGTCATCATGGCACGAACTCAAAAACATCAACGGGTGCTGCAACTGCACAATCAGATGTTCCTATCTCCCCAAGAATTCAGCTATCGATGGGGGATAGAGTATGAGGAATTAGCACAAATTTGCTGTGTCTCCAAATCCACCACCTATCACTGGTTAGGCGGGCAAGCTAGCCGACGCGAGGCCGGTGAACCTTACCAACGAATCATGGCTGTGGCTGATTTTCTGCTTTCCCATGCTGAACAAATTCACCCACTTTTGGAACGCTGGCACACGAATTAATAACAGGAATTGCATATAATTTGTCAAATTGACAAAACTTTCTTGACGGTCTAAAAAACGAGGAACTATGGTGCATTCAAAGTCGTATTTATACTCCTTGTCCTATGACCTTTGTGTGCCGCCCCCCTCATCACAACCAATCTAGCTGCCAAACCGATGAAGAACTAGTGGAGGAGTGGCTGAACTTAGTAAAAGAGGTGTACTTAGCCGCTGGAGAAGCAATTACCAGAGTCAAAGGAAAAACGACCAGCCAGCAGATTGAATTGCTCAGAGCGCAAGCTGAAAAACCAGAGCATCTTGCCCTCATAGCGCTTGAGGCTCTCAACAAGGTAGATCATACGGCAACCCACCAACACAGTCGGTTGATGAACCATGCAGTTTTGCAGATAGACGTGCTTCGTACTCAGTTAATTGAACGCCTGAGAAAGTCCGAGCGTTTACCACCTGCAATACCCACCCCCATGCAACCCAAGAACCAGCGCCGCTTAATCGAAGAGTTCCTTACTCAGCTAGTCAGTATGTCCCAGCAGGAAAAACTGGCACTGCTCTACAGAGTTGAGGGCCTAACTTCTCAAGAACGTGCGCGGGGTAATTGGAGTACTCGACTCATTGCTAGGTACTTAGGATTGCACAAAAACAGCTATCGCACTGTGGCAAAAATCGTCAAGGACTGGCATAAACAAGGCATAGACTCAAACCTAGCTCCTAACTTTCAAGCTGCTGAGTTAAAGGAGTAGATGTCATCCAACATGGCCTGTCCTTAGTTCTATCGATGAGATGACAGATTGATACTAAAATACAGCTCAATTTCCAAGATTTGTAGGTTTTAACTTAGGTATTCAGCCCTAGGAATATGGAGGAATCTAACTATGAAAAAATAACAAATACAGCCTCCTATGGTTAGCTTTTTCCCAAAACCGTATCCCGATGAAATTTTATACAGTGTCATTGCACGCTACCAGATTAGAAGCGGTAACACGAGTCCGAAAGTAACGCTCCGAGAATTATTTAACTCAGCCACTACTGTAGCTACGGCTGACTTACCTTCTAACCTTAATTCTTTAAGTGAGAGCCTACAACCTTTTTCCAACTATACGGTAGAAGTGCTGATTGAAAGATACACCCTGTACCCTTTCTACAGCGTTTTTTTACCTCCGAACCGAGCTACTAGAGTGAAAGAGTCGATGAAGGCAGAGTGTGGCAGTGATATTCACACTAGAGCTGGAATTATGGCAAGCTCCGTTACCATGCCAAGGTATTTCCGGTTTTGCCCCAATTGTCTAGAAGAAGATTTGCAAAAGTACGGGGAAGCCTACTGGCACCGACTACATCAAACGCCTGGAGCGCTGGTTTGCCCAGTCCATGCTGTGGCGTTGCCAGATAGCATAGTTCCAGTCCAAGGCTTTAACAAGCATGAATATCAGGCTGCAAGCCCAGAAAATTGCCTGATTACTCCCAACCAACAAATATACAGTAATGACACTTTAGAGAAATTTTGGCGGCTGGCTCAAGATATCTCTTGGTTAATGAATAGCAAACTCTCTGCTCAAGAGCCAGATTGGTTTCGCAGACGGTATATAGCTCTATTGATTGAGAAAGGTTTAGCCACGGCAACGGGTCGAGTTCACCAGAAGAGACTTCTTGATAATTTTCTGTTTTTCTACGGGCGTGAAATGCTTGAAGCCCTTGACTCAATGGTGGATTACCAGGAGGAACACAACTGGGTATTTGGCATCACTAGAAAACATCGAAAATCATTTCATCCTATGAGACACCTACTGATGATTAGGTTTCTCGCAGGCTCTATTGAAGAATTCTTCAACATAGATTATGATTACAAACCCTTCGGTGATGGACATTGGCTTTGTCTGAATGCTGCCGCCGACCATTATCTCCAGCCAGTTGTGACCGAGTTGGCTATCAGTCTATGCTGTGATACCAAAAAACCTGTAGGTACTTTTCGGTGTTCGTGTGGCATGATTTATTGTCGAACAGGCCCCGATGAAACCGAAGATGACAAATACCGAATTGGCAAAATTAAAGCATACGGTACTGTTTGGGAACAGAAGCTTAGGGAACTCGTAGAGGTTCAACGGTTGGGTCTTCGAGCAACGGCAAGACGACTCAAGGTCGATGCCAGAACAGTCAATCGGTATGCCTTACGGCTAAGCCTCAATACCTCCTGGCAATCTTTCCAGGATAACGAACTAATGCAGTCTCCAGAGCAGCCAGAGGATGATGTCAATTCTACTGGTGAGAGCGAGACCAGACATCGGGAAAAATGGTTGACTCTACAACTTGAGCATCCAGAGGCGTCGAAGACAACTCTCAGGCAAATGGCTCCAGCTACCTATGCGTGGTTGTATAAAAATGACAGAGAGTGGCTCAATCAAAATTCGCCGACATTGAGGGTGCCTGTTCCTTCCAATAACAGGGTTGATTGGCAACACAGAGATAAGCTTGTTCTCGCTCAAGTCCAGGATGTTGTGCAGCTACTCCTCAAGGCTGAAAAGCCTGTCAGACTGACGATTGGGAGGATTGGGAAAACTCTTGATTTGCAGGCGCTGCTCGAACAGCATATCGATAAAATGCCTCTGACGAAAGCTTACTTGGAATCTGTGACCGAATCGATAGAGGACTATCAGATTCGACGGATTAAGTGGGCGAGTGCAAAACTCGAAGAGCAGGGCAAAGAGGTTCAGCCCTGGAGGGTGATCCGCCTTGCTGGTTTACGAGAGGATTACTCTCAAAAAGTTAAAGCGGCTCTTGAAGATGAACTGAATAAATTGCAAACTTCCCCCACTGTTGCAAAAATTGTTTGAAATTTTTCGACTTCCAAACTCCATCAAGTTTAATTGACCTGTTTTGGGAAGAGCGTGATTTTATCCGGATTGTCTAACCTTCTTTCAAGAAACACTCGCTGAAACCCTCATGGTTGAGACATTTTGATAAGTAGTGTTTCTTTCAGGACTTACGCAAAATTAGGCAAAACCTACTATCTATAGTGGTAAATTGGGCATTGCCCACCCTACATATAGAAGAATTGCGTAAGTCCTGTCTTTCATGCATAACGAATGTGATCGCGTTCGTGGAGGGTTCCTAAGAAATCAGAATGGTTTCTTACTTGACCTAACGGACGCGATCGCGTCCGTGAACAGCTTCTGTCAGTTTAGGAAAATTTTACGAATTTGCCCTGTTTCAGCCCAAGTACAACTTATCTTAAAGCCTGCCTGAGCGCAAAATTCGCCGAATATTGTCAAAAAACCAAATTGTCTAACTCTTTTATTTCAAGGTGAAGCGTTGTACCAACCCAGAGAATCGCTTGGATTTATAAATTGTCTAACTTTATTTTTAGGAACTCTGTAGAGTGAACGGAAAATCAAGAATTGTATACCCTTAAATTGTTCAACTTTATTATTCCTCTACAGTTCAGGGCGATTGCATTTTCTCCGCCTCGAAGGGATGGAGGCATCACCATGAATACTACACCGCGATGTCAATAACATCCATTACTGTCCCAACACCTCATTAACAGTAATATTTACATCACCAAACGCCAATATCGATAACGTTTGACCCCGCTCAAACTTCTGAATATTCTGATATCCATCCGGTGCAGATTCTCGATACACTTCCACACATTGCCCATTAATATCCACTAACCAAACTTCAGCAATAGTGTCTTCAGCGTAGAGAGGAATTTTCACTTGTCGGTCATATTGAACAGTCGTATCTGCAACTTCTATGAGCAAAAAAATATCCGAGGCTTGAGGAGATGCTGACTCGTAAAAATCCTCGCGGGGTTGTAGCAACACAATATCTGGCTGAGGTTCAGACGTATCATCTAATTCCACAGGGTCTTGAACACCAATGAGAACACTATCCCCCAACTTGCGATAAAAAAGCCTATTTAAACGTTTCACACAAGCAGCATGTCTTCTGCCAATGGGTGACATTTCAACTATCTCGCCTCGTATCAATTCTACCCGGTCATTCTCACAGAGAATACCCGACTCAACCATTTTGTGGTACTGCTTAACTGTGAATTTTCGTCTTAGCAATTGTACAGACATCGCTACCTCCAATTTTGCTTAATTTCTAAATTATTTCCTTAATCATCTCTAAAACAACCATGAATTCAACACCTAGACCCCCAACTGCAACGAATACCAGAGGACATCCCCTAGAATTTCAGCAACTCATTACAGAAAAAAGTGTGAACTTTGTAGGGCGTGAATTTGTCTTTGCCGCCATCAATGAATTCTTGCACAAATACGATCGCGGTTACTTCACCCTCATCGGCGTACCCGGTAGCGGCAAAACTGCCATCCTCGCCAAATACGTCACCTCTAATCCCCACGTTATCTATTACAGCGCCCAAGTTGAAGGTAAAAATCGCGCTGACCAATTTCTCTTGGATATCTGCACTCAATTAATCAATTATTACCCAGATGTAAAAGCAGAATATATTGTCTCCCTAGCCGATAATGCTAAAGAGGGAAGCTGGTTTCTGTCGCTGTTACTTCAGAAAATTAGCGATTCCCTAGAACCCAACCAACGGCTTATCATTGCCATTGATGCCCTAGACGCACTCGCCCCGGCAGTCTCCCAAATCTGGGGGGAGTTAAGTGTTGCATCAGAATTATGCAAGCTATTGGGACTTCCCCATGCTGTTTACGAACAGGTTCTAAAATTGTTGAACCGTTTTATTCCTCTACAAATTTTGTGGAGGAATAATGAAGTGAGCCGCTACAGGTAGGGGCATGGCATGCCTCTAAGAAGATGGTGTATGAAGGTCTAAAATGCGTAAGTCCTGTTCTCAAAGATGAGAATAGTAGCAAGAGTACAACAAATACTATTCTTGTTTCTCCCTTAACAAAGGGGGCAAAAATTGACTTTTGCAAGAGGTCTATTGTAAAAGCGGCTTAATGCCCCAAAAGTTTATCTCGCAAATGCTTAATGCGATCGCGATATTTCGCCGCCTCCTCAAACTCCAAATTCTTCGCCGCTTCCTTCATCTGCACTTCCAACTGGCTAATGAACTGCGGCACTTGCTCCAATGGAATCTCATCCGCCTGTTCATAAACTACTTCTAGTTGTTGAGCATTCAACCGCCGCGACACATCCAAAAACGCCAAAATTGAATTCTTAACTTTCTTCACAATCGGTTGAGGTGTAATGCCATGCATCCGGTTGTAAGCAAGCTGAATTCCGCGACGGCGTTCTGTTTCATCAATCGCTTTAATCATGCTATCAGTGAGATTATCGGCATATAAAATCGCTTGCCCCCGCACATGACGCGCCGCACGTCCAATAGTTTGAATCAGCGATCGCTGAGCCCTTAAAAACCCTTCCTTATCCGCATCCAAAATAGCAACTAAAGAAACCTCTGGTAAATCCAATCCTTCCCGCAACAAATTCACCCCAACTAACACATCAAAATTTCCCTCACGCAAATCTTGAAGAATTTCAATACGCTCAATTGAATCAATCTCTGAATGCAAATAACGGACTTGAATTCCTCGCTCTTGCAAATATTCCGTTAAATCCTCCGCCATGCGCTTGGTTAAAGTAGTAACGAGTGTCCGTTCCCCCTGACTGACTCGGCTCTTAATTTCACCGAGTAAATCATCAATTTGCCCTTCCGTTGGACGCACAAAAATTTCTGGGTCAACCACACCAGTAGGTCGAATTACCTGCTCAATTACTCGCTCATCAGACTGTTCAATTTCCCAATCTCCAGGCGTTGCCGATACAAACACGCACTGATTCATCTTTGCCCAAAATTCTTCGGCTTTCAAAGGGCGATTATCCGCCGCACTCGGTAAGCGAAAACCATGCTCAATTAACACTCGTTTTCGAGCTTGGTCGCCATTGTACATTCCCCGAATTTGCGGCACCGTCACATGAGATTCATCGACTACCAACAGCCAATCTTGAGGAAAATAATCAATCAAACACTCCGGTGGTTCTCCAGCATTACGCCCTGCTAAATGGCGGGAATAATTTTCCACTCCATTGCAATAACCCACTTCGCGCAGCAGTTCTAAATCATAACGAGTGCGCTGTTCTAAACGTTGAGCTTCTAATAGATTCCCTGCCTGCTGCAATTGCATTAAACGCTGATGAAGTTCTTCCTCAATTGCATCACAGGCTTCCTCTAACTTGTCATCGGGCGTAACAAAGTGACGTGCTGGATAAACACTCAAAGCATTCAGACTTTGGATAATCTCACCGGTAACAGGGTCAATGTAGCGAATGGCATCAATTTCATCCCCGAAAAATTCTACACGTACAATTCGGTCTTCGTAAGCCGGGCCAATTTCCAACACATCCCCCTTCACCCGAAAGCGCCCCCGCCCCATCTCGATATCATTGCGCGAATACTGCACCGAAGCTAAGTCTCGCAGCAACTGACGTTGATCAACTTCCATCCCCACCTTCAAGGGAATCGAGGCTTTCAGGTATTCTGCGGGCATTCCCAAGCCATAGATGCAGCTAATCGATGCCACGACAATCACATCCCGCCGTTCAAAGAGCGATCGCGTAGCCGAATGCCGCAGCATATCAATTTCATCATTGATTGCCGCGCTTTTCTCAATATAGGTATCACTCACGGGAATATAAGCTTCGGGTTGGTAGTAGTCGTAGTATGAAACGAAATACTCCACCGCATTATGGGGAAAGAATTCCCGTAACTCGTTACACAACTGCGCTGCCAGGGTTTTGTTGTGAGCCAGGACTAAGGTTGGTTTGCCAATTTTTTCAATCGTAGCGGCAACGGTGAATGTTTTGCCGGTTCCCGTCGCTCCCAGTAAGGTTTGGTAGCGATGTCCAGCTTGGAGGCTGGCGGTAAGTTGCGCGATCGCTTGTGGCTGATCACCGGTCGGTTGAAAGGGGGCTTGGAGTTGAAAGTGGGACATAAAGAGTGAAGATCAAAAACTGGCTCTATTTAATATGCTAAGCAACTTTTTAATACATCGTAAAAATGCTCATCCAAACAGCGTAATAAATTTACCACCTTAAGAGGAAGGATAAAAATTCTGGAAAAGCGTCTTTCTCTGTTGAAGTTTTTAATAACTAGTCACTGAACTCGCTTTCTTGCATAAGTGGCGAAGCTGGAGACATAAGTAAGGTTAGTAGTCCACAACCCTTGGCTTTTGCCAGATATTTGTTAAACCTTGTTTAGACAGGTTAGCCATGCTCTAAACATTTACTAACCTATACCAGGTATTTATATTCAATCTACTCACTCAAATAGTTGCTATCATGACACAACCTTCAGACTTTGAAACCCCACCCATACAACCCCAACCCCGAAAATCAGTTCCCACAGTTTTATTGATTTTGGGAGGCTTGGGTTGTGGCTGTTTTGGTCTAGTCGTCCTGCTGGGAATTGTGGCGGCTATTGCTTTGCCGAGTTTTCTCAACCAAGCGAATAGAGCTAAAGCTAGACAATCCGAAGCTAAAAATAATGTCGGTGCTTTAGTCAGAAGTCAGCAAGCCTACCATCTTGAAAAGGGAACATTTAGTCAGTCCATTGAGGCTTTAGGGCTTGGTATTCAACCTGAAACAGAGAATTATCGCTATCAGATTGTACCTCAGTCGGGTAACAACAGTGTGATGATTACAGCTCAAGCCAAAAGTGAACTTTTTAAAAGTTATACGGGAGCTGTTTTTGCGACTAAAAAAGGCCAGGATGTTTTTACTGTTTCCGGAGTTTGTGAAACGAATAGCCCTGCACTAATTCCCCCAGCGATGCCCCAGTTAACAACAGATGAATCAAATCCCATTGAATGTCCACCCGGTTCCCATACTTTGAGTCGATAGGGAAAATCTTTTTAAAGATACTGAGCCGATGAATGATATCAAATCCGGTTAAATGGCCATAAAACCTGTAAGCACAGGTTTAGGAATCAGGTTTAGGCAGTACCGAAAACTTAACATCAAAACCCGCCCCTACGATCATCTGGTTATTCAAACGGATTTGATATGACAGAAAGCTTGTGCCGTTCTTTGTCCCTCGCCGCATCAGCCCAACCCTTACTTTTAGCAATGATAGGGGTAGATAATCGTCTATATTTGCAAAAATTCTTGACTTGATATACTTTTGTGCCTCTTATCTAAAGATAAGTATACGTTTATAATATCTTCAACATCAGCAGGCAACCACAACAAATCGCTGAAAGCTTGTGGTTCTTCAATTCAGGAAAAACTCACTTAGAAAATAAAGGTATTGGATTATGAGCAATAGCACAGCAACCAAAGCCAAAGCCGCTAGCAGCACGAGCAGCCGCAGAAGTAAAAAAAATCAAGACGAAACCTTGAATCATAGGGCAACGCTAGAGCCCACAGAAGCGAATCAAGAGTCAACCCTGAGCGTAGATAAAGGAACACAACTGATGACAATGCCCGAACTGAAAATACAACCGGCTCCTGAGGATGAGGCATCTATTGCTCCCTTACCTGGAAATCGCCCAATTTCCTCCAGCGACCTAAAATTGAGTAACGTTGTTTCCGTTATGGGCAACCGTCCTGTAGATGCCAGTAATATTCAGGTTCTCGGCATAATGTCTGCAATGGGAGAGCGCCCCATCATTGCGAGTAATATCAAAGTCGCGGATGTAATCTCTGTATCTGGAGAGCGTCCAATTGCTGCTAGTGCAATCCAGATTCTTGAAACACAAATGATTATGGGCAATCGTCCCATCGCTTCAAATTATATAGATAGTGAGGAAGACTTGATGGGTTATCTCGATTAAATGGACTGAAGTGCTATCTACATTCACCCTATAGCGGCTTCCACATTCACTTCGTTTGCTAAAACTGAGTTGTTTTAGCCATTAACAACATACTCCAATTCGATAAAAGAACAGTTTAGGGGTACGATATGTCGTGCCCTTCATTATTAAAACCTGCCAAAAGAGAGATGAACAGAGATGAAGGGTGAGTAGACTGAAGCCGGACAGCAACTTAATACACCTACAGAAAGACGAATTTGTAAAAAAATTCCGATAAATTGGATACCAAAGAGAAGAAAGTTATTAAAAAGTTATTTTTTCAGCTTTCTTTGAATTCAATTTGAATCGTACAAAGGAAAAAAATTATGAGTACAGAAGATAGAGCAAAAGCCACAGCCAAAAACATTGAAGGTAAAGCTCAAGAAGCTATGGGCAATGTAACGGGCGACCCTGAAGATAGAGCAGAAGGTCAAGCCAAGCAGACTGAAGCGGAAGCTCGTCATGCTAAAGAAGATGTCAAAGACAAAGTTAAAAAAGCTATTGACTAGTAACAATTGCTAGTCACTTTTGCAGGGTCTAGATAGCAACGGTGTTATCTAGACCCTTGTATAATTTTAAATTTGGAATTTTAAGCCTTAATTAAGCCAATCCTAAGACTTTTCGCAACAATACTTGGTCTTCGGAATTTGCTCGAAATCGACCATTTTCAATATCTCGAATCCAGCTTTGGCTTTTACCCGTCATCTTGGCTAAAGCTCTTTGACTAAGCTGAAGATTCTTTCTCGCCTTCATAATCTCTTCGCTGGAGAGCATCGGTTGGGTTTTTGATTTAGTTTTTCGTTTAGTAGTAGTAGACCGTTGCTTTTTATGTTTCCCTTCATTAGATTGTCGTTCCCAGTCGGTTGGAAGTTCAAACCACAAAATCCGAGCATTCATCAATCGATTCCATTTTCCCCGAGGGCTAGAATCCGTTAAGCGCGTATCACTACTTCCATCATTCATCCAAAATTCTAGAGCCTCATCAGCATCATCGGGAAGATCGACTAACTTCGCCCACAGAGGCTGAATGTCAGGTGGATAGGTTATGGGGTCAAAGACAGGTTTTAGCCTATAATGACTGAGTATTTCCAGGTCACTTTCAAATGCTCGCAATAATCGCTTCCGTTCTTCCCGGTGCGATGAGGCAATAATCACTTTTTCTTCACCATAGGCAACACGCATTAAGGTGGGTATAGTGATGCGTTGTTCTCGTCCCATTTTAATTTTAAACAGCAACCACAGCATCATCCGTGCTGCCCCTTCATGCTGTTGCCAAATACTCATGACGGCATTGAGTAGAGATTTGGGTAAATTCCCATACTGATAAAAAGCGGTTCGCTCCTTACAGCCTTGCTTATTCAAAAAATATCGAGTCCAATCTCCGGCTCTGATTTTAAATGTAAGCCCCACTAAATGCTTACATCCAATTTCATCTTCTTGAAAGTGATGCTCAATATCTACAAGGTGCCACAAGCGGCTTTCTTGTACAGAAAAACTTTTAACTCTACCTTGCTGCGGCCAATCAATGCAAGTTGAAATCTTACAGGGTTGTTGCGCTATGTCTTTAATCAAGGTAAGTTTAGTTGCCTTGCTTAAATCTTTGCGTTTTTCTAACCCAAGATATTCTTCAATTTGGCGATCATTAATGATAAATTCTTGCTCCCAAGGCTTATCTAGAGCCGTGGCGTGTGCAGCATAGATAAGATGCATACAAGCTGCTCGGATATCGAGTGACTCGACTGCAGAAAAGGCGGTTACTCCTGTGAGTGCGATGGGTGGATCAGGATCTAATGTGTCTGTTATTTTAAAAGTAATCGATCCTCGACCTTTGCTCACTGATCGTTGGTAACAGAGGGTTCCAAACCTATCTTTTTCCCAAGGCAAGGATTGCCGTTGTGCTAAAAGATTACAAAGTTCCCACATAACAATCGCTGAGGCAAAGGGGTTACTTTGTCCGTTAGCAAATAAATCAGAGCTTGTGGCTGTTCTACTTTCTGCTCTGTATCGGCCTCGTTTTGCTTGCAACGGCACCGGAGAACTCGTTGGACAGACAATTATACATTGTGGTTCGGTGTAATACCCCTCGCAGTGGTTACAAAGTCCCGGATCGATGCGATATTGATCACTATCTATTCTGATTGCACCCGTAGGACACTGAGGGCGACAATAGTCGCATCCTGCACAGCGTCCTGTGATTCTATAAGCCATAACTTTACGCTGCTACTTCAAAGGTGAGAAAGTCGGCACAAGTCTTAAGCACTTGTCCGTTTCTTTGACGATGAACCACTTCAAATCTCGGCAAATCCCTAAGTTTGATTGCCGTACATTTCTCAGTGTTAAGGCTTGGTCTCAATTCATAACGAGATGATTAAAGACAGCTCCTTTGAACTTTATTAAAAATCTTTATAGTTAAAAAGCTTATACAAATCTGTTCAGATTGAGCGCTTAAATATTTTTTTTATATTTAAGCTAAATTTGTTTGTGGAGAACAATTTACAAAAAATATTTAGTATTCTATTTTACAGTTTCTGGAAAGGATTTTTAAAAATACTGCTTGTATTGCGATAGAAATTAGTTCCCACGTCTATATCTCTACCTGCATTTTATTTCAGGTCAGGATTTTGTAACTTAAAATCATTTTGTATCTCAACGTTAAATATTAGAAGATGCTTAATCTGAAACTAAGGCAGTGGTTTAATTTTAAGCTTTTTGTATATTTAACTACGAAATAGGAATCTTGAGAGATTTTTTATTTTTTATAGTAAATTCCTGAAAAACATTTTCATTAATGCCTTGTGTTGAGACTGGATGAGAATAAATTGACACCCTTTAATCCCTGAAATATTAACTTCCGTCAGGCTGAATAAAATTCGCTAGTTTAAGTTGTAAGCTAGAGTGAGAGTAGGTTTTAGCGTTTTATTAAGTCCGTATTTTCTAGGTGCTAACCTTCAAAACCTCAGTTAAAAATGATTGGCAATTACTGGGTTAATTCCGGATTTAACCTCAAATGAGAACCGCAATATATTTTTGAATAAAACTAATAATTTATTAACAATATTTGGAGTTGTTTTTAATAGAAAAGCCTGAACATTCAGATTAGTATTTATGAAAGACAGTTGTAGCACAATCTGAAGGAGATGAGACAATGGCACAACTTACTGGCTTAACATTTGGGAACAAAACTTGGACTCCTCAATTCGTTCAAGTACTTAATCAATCGGTATGCTTGGGCTGTGGTAGATGCTATAAGGTATGTGGACGGAATGTGCTGGAATTAAGAGCACTCAACGAAGATGGTGAATTTGTAGAAGATGAAGATGATGAAGAAATCGAGCGCAAGGTGATGACGATTCAAAATCCTGAAAATTGTATTGGCTGTCAAGCTTGCTCAAGAATTTGTCCCAAAAAATGCTACACCCATACGCCCCACGAACTTAACTAAGGTGTGGGTGGGTTCGCTAAATTTATAGAGTCGCTTGTTAACTTGTGGTTCTTAGTCGTGATTTGGAAGTCAAGGCGATCGCTTACTTCGGTAAATCTCTGGGAAAGCAACGAATTTTGGCAAACATCCAACTGATGTCAGCCTTTGTGGTTCAAAAGCTTGAACGGGACGCCGGGGATGAGACAGCCCCAACGGTAACTTGTTACATACTGTAACAAAGTTGCAACAGTCTTCCACCACTAGCCTAAGAAATCGTTAGGATTACCAGTGGTTTGGTATCCAACCTGCAAGATCAAAACAGGCGGCTTTTCTACGCAGGCAAAAGCGAGGGTGCCTTTAGCGAAGGAGGTGAGTGAAGCTCGTGATTATGATGAGTAAATATACTTAATCATCATTATCTTTAACGGATAAACAGACAGGAACTATGCATGGAAGTAACCGGTTGATGCCACAACAGTTAAGCCAAAAATGCGGCTATGGTGTACAAACACATGGCTTGGCCAAAGCATGGATGGCAGTCTAACCTCCTCCATTGGCATCTCGCGTCGCCGACAAGAGTGAGACTCAACCCAAACGAGTCTCTTCCCTTGTGAGGAGCATCCATCTGAAAGCGCTCAGTAATCTGTGAGCGGAAAGCTGAAAACCCGACAGATGTGATGAACTTGGATAACCCCAAGAATCAGCTCGTTGACATGCGTTTTGAACAGCAGATATAGCATGAAACAAATTCCAGCTTCAATAATTACCCTAGTCGTTGGCGTTGTCGTCACGCTCATCAGCCTGTGGGTAGGCCAAAACCACGGTTTACTGCCCGAGCAGGCTTCAGCACAAGCACCTCTAGTCGATAAATTTTTCAACGTGATGTTCACCATCGCCACTGCCCTATTTTTGGTGGTGGAAGGAACCATCGTGCTGTTTGCGATTAAGTATCGCCAGCGCAAAGGAGATGATACGGACGGAATACCGATCAGTGAAAACTTTGCTTTAGAAGTATTTTGGACAGCAATCCCCGCCATTATCGTCATCGGACTCGGAATCTACAGCGTTGAAGTTTACAGAGATATGGGAGGCTTCAGCGTCGCCGGCCATCACCAAATGGCGCATGCCCAGTCTCACTCGACAATGGCTAAAATGTCAGGGAGTGCAATGGCTGCTCCAGCAATTGCTCAAGCCGAAGGCACGGGATCGGAAACAGTTGCTAATGCGACTGAACCTCAATACGGATTTGGTGCCACCCCTCAAGAGGGAGTTGCTCCAGCCGACGTAATTGTAAATGTCACAGGAATGCAGTTTGCTTGGATTTTTAACTATCCCGATAGTGGAGTCACCGCAGGAGAATTGCACATTCCCGTAGGCAAAGATATACAAGTCAATATTTCAGCCACCGATGTGATTCACTCGTTTTGGGTGCCACAGTTTCGCCTCAAGCAAGATGCCATTCCGGGTCAGCCGGCTGAATTACGGTTTGTGGCTACAAAGACGGGCGAATACCCCGTGGTTTGTGCGGAACTGTGCGGGGGTTATCATGGCGCGATGCGGTCTTCCGTGGTCGTCCATACCCAAGAAGAGTTCGATCAGTGGCTGGAAGAAAACCGTGTAGCTCAAGCCCAACCCATGAATCAAGCGGTTGCGGTTAACCCAGCAGACTTACCGGAAGAGGAGTTTCTGGCTCCCTATGCCAGTGAAATGGGCATTAATTCAGAAACGTTAGCCCAGTTACACCCAGCTCATCAATAAGAGGGCGTCTTTGCACAACGCCTCTGTTCAATTGCCGATCGACACAAACGTTACTTATGGCACAAGCACAACTACCCGTAGAGTCTGAGAACAAGCCATCTGCTCACGGTTCACATCCGAAGGCATGGAAGTGGTATGACTACTTTACCTTCAATGTTGACCACAAAGTAATTGGCATTCAATACCTGGTCACGGCTTTTATTTTTTATCTCATCGGCGGCCTAATGGCCGTGGTCATGCGGACTGAACTGTATACGCCAGACCCCGATGTGATTGACCCCAACCTGTATAACGCCTTCATGACCAATCACGGGACGATTATGATCTTCCTGTGGATTGTGCCGGCGGCGATTGGGGGATTTGGCAACTTTTTAGTGCCGCTCATGGTCGGTGCTAGGGATATGGCGTTTCCCAAATTAAACGCGATCGCATTTTGGTTAAACCCACCGGCGGGAGCATTGCTTATCGGTAGTTTCTTCTTTGGAGGAGCGCAAGCCGGTTGGACATCCTACCCACCCTTAAGCATTATCACGGCCAACACTGCCCAGTCGATGTGGATTCTGGCCATCGTTTTGGTGGGAACCTCCTCGATTCTGGGTTCGGTGAACTTCATCATCACCATCTGGAAGATGAAGATTCCTAGCATGAAGTGGACTCAGCTTCCCCTGTTTTGCTGGGCGATTATGGCCACCTCGATTTTGGCCTTATTTTCCACACCTGTGCTAGCCGCCGGATTGACGCTGCTGTTGTTTGATATCAACTTTGGCACGTCCTTCTTTAAACCCGATGCAGGCGGTAACGTTGTCATCTACCAGCACTTATTCTGGTTCTATTCCCACCCGGCCGTTTATCTGATGATTTTGCCGATTTTCGGCATTATGTCAGAAGTGGTGCCGGTACACGCCCGTAAACCCATTTTTGGCTATCAAGCGATCGCCTATTCTAGTTTGGCGATTTGCGTTGTGGGTCTTTTTGTCTGGGTTCACCACATGTTTACCAGTGGTACACCCCCCTGGATGCGGATGTTTTTCACCATTTCTACCCTGATTGTTGCCGTACCCACAGGCGTAAAGATTTTTAGTTGGGTGGCAACGCTTTGGGGAGGAAAAATCCGCTTCACCAGTGCCATGCTGTTCGCGATTGGTCTGTTGGCGATGTTCGTGATGGGCGGATTGAGCGGTGTTACCTTAGGAACCGCACCCTTTGATGTACACGTCCATGACACCTACTATGTAGTCGCTCACTTCCATTACGTCCTGTTCGGAGGTTCAGTCTTTGGGCTTTATGCGGGGATTTACCATTGGTTCCCCAAAATGACAGGACGGATGCTGAACGAAACCTGGGGTCGCGTTCATTTTGTCCTCACATTTTTGGGCACCAATCTCACCTTCTTACCCATGCACGAGTTGGGGATGAAAGGTATGCCTCGGCGGATTGCCATGTATGACCCTCAATTCACGTTCCTCAACCAGATTTGTACCTATGGGGCTTATCTGTTGGCACTCTCAGTGATTCCCTTCTTCATCAACATCATCTGGAGTTGGATGAAAGGGCCCAAAGCCAGTGACAACCCTTGGGATGCGCTGACTTTGGAATGGACAACCAGTTCACCCCCATTAATCGAAAATTGGGAAGTTCTGCCGGTCTTACAGCAAGGCCCCTATGAATATGGGATGAACGGTCGCAACACTAAGATGAACCCAGAAGGCGAACAGGGCGAACCTATCGTTGTCCCTAAAGGATGATGGCTAATTAGTAATCAGTAATGGGTAATGGGTAATGAGTGGGTGTTCACCATTGCCTATTACCCAAAACCTGAAAGCAATGAGCCATCATCCATGACCAGTTACGAAGATTTGGAGCAGTTATGCAAGGTTCAACAATTGACGCACCCGATAATACCCTTAACTCCTCAGTTCCTGCCACTCCTACGAGTGCCGCCCATCATGAAGAACATCCGGATTTACGAGTTTGGGGGCTTGTAACGTTCCTCGCTTCAGAATCCTTGATGTTTGGGGGGTTTTTTGCCACCTATTTGCTATTGCGGGGTGGTGCGGCACAGTGGCCTCCGGAAGGGACAGAAGTTGAGTTATTAGTACCTGCTATTAATACCATCATTCTGGTTTCGAGTAGCTTTGTTATCCACATGGGTGATACAGCGATTAAAAAGAACGATGTGTCGGGACTACGGCTTTGGTATATCGTTACAGCCGTCATGGGCGCTATCTTCTTAGGAGGTCAGGTTTACGAATACAAAACGCTAGGCTACGGTTTAGCCACTAATGTATTTTCCAACTGTTTTTACCTGATGACCGGCTTCCACGGTTTACACGTTTTTGTGGGATTGCTGCTGATTTTGGGCGTGTTGTGGCGATCGCGCCGAGACGGCCATTATTCCAATACCAAGCATATTGGTGTAGAAATGGCAGAAATCTACTGGCACTTTGTAGATATTATCTGGATTATCCTATTCACTCTGCTGTACATTCTCACCATGTTTTAATGCTTCTCCCACGTCAATTGTCTAACGATTGGCGTGGGTGGAAAAATGCTAAAGTTAGGGGTCAGAATTCAGGAGTCAGGAGTTAAGTCGCCAGAACTCCGACTCAAACTTATATTACATTTTGAATCAATTATATATTTTGTATCTTCAAAAACTTGCTCCAAAACTCAGTTTAGATAAGCTGATACACACTTAAGCAACAGGGTTTTGGAGATTAATAGTAATGAAAAGTAAAGATTGGCTAGTAACCGATGATGGGCAACTGCAAGCTCGCCAACCTGTGAGCGAATGGAAGTTATTACGAGAAAATTACCGATTATATCGATTTTTAACCGAAGTCGAAGATGTACTCGAGAATAGTACGGATGAATTGAGTAGCCTCGCTGCAATTCACCGACTAGTACGGGTTTTAATTACCAACTCCTACTGGGTACAAACGCGCTATCTAGAACCTTGCTGCCAAACAGGTACTTCAGTCCTGATGCTTTATGATGAGCTAGGGTTTCCCTTGACTGTCCAAACCGTTACGTTCTCACCCGGAACAGTATCAACGATTCACAATCATGGAACCTGGGGAGTCATTGCAGTATTGAAAGGACAAGAAAAGAATACCCTTTGGAAGCGCTCACATGACCCCAAGGGTCAGGAAAAAATTGAATCAGTAGGGGAGATTACCTTAGCTCCAAAAGATATTATCAGCTTTACTCCTGGCGCTATTCACAGCGTTGAAGCCGTAGGCAGTGAACCAACTGTTACGTTTAATATTTACGGCGAAACTCACCATAAACAGCGCTTTGAATTCGATCCCGTCACCCAGACGGCTAAAAATTTCTAAGGAAGAATAGCAACTTTGGGATTTTTATCTAACTAAAATAAATAAATCTGTAATCATTTTTACTAAAGGTAAGATTATGAAGTCAATTGGAATTTTTACGAGTTAAGCTTCGTTAAGAATTAATATAGATGTGAGTTTCTAAAATTTTAGAATAATTTTCTCGAGCGCACCTGGAATGAGGGAATTGGCTGCAGCCTAATGCATAATCAGCTCAATAAAAAGGTGTCGGAGTTTACTAATTTCGAGAAATTTCAACTCAAGTTTATTAAGGCTGAGTAGCAGATGGCAACTCTCGGGGCAGGCAATATGGATCATCAACAAATTCAGAATCCCTATCAAAACTATTATTTAGGTGCCAGTCTGCCTAGAGAAGAGTTGATTGAAGAAAGTTTAAATGAAAAAACCCTAGCCGCTTACGGTCTAGCGATCGCCGAATGCCATTATATTGATGACAAGCTCCACGATACCTTCAAAGAGTTATCAAAGCTCAAATTTGCTTTAGATGAAGCGGCAATTGTTGCCCTCACCGATTGTCGAGGTATTATTCGCTACGTCAACGAGACATTTTGTGAAGTGTCCAAATATGAACGTGGTGATTTGATGGGACAAGACCACCGCATTATTAATTCAGGCCATCATTCTAGAGCATTCTTTCAGCAATTTTGGGCTACAATTCGAGTCGGCCAAGTGTGGAAGGGTGAAATTAAGAATCAAGCGAAAGATGGCACCTACTATTGGGTCGATACAACGATTGTACCGTTCTTAGATCCAAAAGGAAAACCTTACCAATATTTAGCCATTCGCTTTGATATTACCCCTCGCAAACGTGCAGAGGAAGCCTTACGATTATCAGAAGCCAAGTCTCGTCAGCAGGCGGAAAAACTTCAACTTGCCCTCCAAGACTTAAAACTTACACAAGCTCAACTCGTTCAGAGTGAAAAACTATCGAGTATGGGGCAAATGGTAGCCGGTATTGCCCATGAAATTAACAATCCCGTCAACTTCATTCATGGGAATCTCAACTATGCAGGCGAATATATTCAAAACTTACTCCAAATCGTGCAACTCTATCAACAGCACTGTCCTAATCCTACCCCCGAAATTCAGGCTAAAGTCGAAGATAGTGATTTGGGTTTCTTGGTAGAAGATTTACCCAAAATGCTCGAATCGATGAAGCTAGGAACGAGCCGCATTCGCGAAATTGTTCTGTCTTTGCGGAACTTTTCGAGGTTGGATGAGGCGGGAATGAGTCCCATGAATATTAATGAAGGGATTGATAGTACCCTATTAATCCTGCATAATCGCCTCAAGGGCAAAGCAGGACGCAGCCAAATTAATGTGATTAAAGAGTATGGTGACTTGCCCTTAGTAGAGTGCCATGCTAGTCAGCTCAATCAAGTGTTTATGAACATTCTCAGCAATGCCATTGATGCGTTAGAACATCAACCCCATCCACCAATTATTACTATCAAAACAGAACAATCTTCAGCTAACTCTGTTCTCATTTCCATTGCTGACAACGGAGCCGGTATACCGGAAGAAGTTCTCCAGCACTTATTTGAACCGTTCTTTACTACAAAACCAGTTGGCAAAGGAACAGGCTTAGGACTCTCGATTGCTCATCATATTGTAGCAGACAAACATAAAGGTCAACTTCAATGCATTTCCCAACCCGATCGCGGTACTGAGTTTTTGATTTCGATTCCGATTTCATCTTTTAAGGAGAAATCGATGATTACCGGGTAGTAACAACAGAGAATACACAAGAATAATAATTTCTAAGAGTTTCTATTCTAATTTTTTAAAGCCATCATTGGATACCTGATACATCAAGTAGGAGATTGCTTAATGGCAACAGTAATTTTTTATGAGAAGCCAGGGTGCATTAATAATACCAAGCAGAAAGCACTCCTGAAAGCAGCCGGTCACGAGGTACAAGCACACAATTTGCTCACTGAACCTTGGACAACCGAGAGATTGTCTGCGTTTTTTGGGGAGCGACCGGTGGTCGAATGGTTTAACCGTGCCGCTCCACAAGTACAATCGGGAGAGGTCGTACCCAGTCAAGTGGATGCTGAAACTGCTCTAGCATTAATGCTAAAAGAACCTTTACTTATCCGGCGTCCTTTGATGCAGGTAGGCGATCGCCAAGAGGTAGGGTTTGATCAAGAACAGATCGATCGTTGGATTGGCCTAAAGCCCATTGATGAAGCCAACCAAGGCACCAGTACAACGTTGATGAGTCAGGATTTACAAACCTGTCCACGTAGTAGTGAGTAGGGAATAAGTATTTTTACTATACCCCTGTTATCTGAAGAGCTTTGTGGGATTTAAACAGTTTTTTAATAGTTACTTAATGATTTGAAATCGAACTGACTTTGAGTACAAGATGAAAGGTCTGTTCTAACCCACGTCAAACGGCTTGAAATCAAAATCCTGATAGGGTTTGAGATTGAGTACAACTCTTCCCGACCCCTACCCCATAAATACTCGTACCCTACCCCAAAAATACTAGTCCCCCTACCCCAAAACTTTTTCAAAAACCGATGAGCTTTAGAATAGAGGCTTTGAGTACAACTTTAATAAATACTAATAATTTTAATCGAGATCAGCCATCGTATCTGATTCTGCCAGGGCTGATAAAAAGAAAGTAATCAGGCCAGCATTTATCGAAAAACGAGATAATTGTTATTGACACAGACTATTGACTGATGGCGTTAAAGATGGCTTGCTGGCCTTTTCGTTGTACCTAGAGAAAAATAAGTATGTCACCAACAGAACAACGCCAAGACCTGTATCTCACAGTGATCGATCAGCTACTACGTTGCCCTAATGGTCAAGAACCCGAAGTTTTGGATGCTCATCTCGATTTAATCGATGCTGGCTTAATTCAAACAATGGTACAAGTGGCAACAATGATGGCACATGAAAATAATCCTGATGGTGCCAAGTTTTTAATTCATGTTGCGCGTCAGCTTGCAATTCAGCTAGGGTTGTATCCTCAAGTCTCAACTTAGCTAAGAGCATGAGCAATGAATTTGAAGAGAGGCAATGGCTTAGCCCCAAAAATGCAAAAACGGTCAATTGCCTTTTTCTTTCGTACCATTGTTAGCTTTTTAAAAAGAAATAAATTATTAATAATCCTTAAATTTATTCTTGCTTTTACTCCCTTTCCATTACTAAAGCGAAAAATTTAGTGACTTGAGTATTGGAGTTTTTTTATATTTTATTGGCTAGAATCTATTCAATCAGTCTACTTGGGTTGTGGGTAAGTATTGCCTAAAAACAAATATTGATTAAGCTTATTCGCTTAAAGCTATTAAATTTATCTTTAATGATAAACCGTAGTAAATTCTGCTCCCAATGAGGCTATATCATGATTACTGAAGACAATTTAGCAAAAGAATTTATAAAAGTTGTAGAAGATTTTTATCCAACAGCCGGGAAATTACTACGCCGTTGCTATGTTAAGGTCATTAACTCTTACTGGGGACGACCCCCAAGACGCTTGCAATATGTAGGCATTTATTGTTCTAATGAGATGATGTCTGCTGTCTTAGAGCAACGAGATGTACTCAAAGAAGTTGCAGAAAACATGGGATTAGTTGAAGTTGTTTGTATTAACGCCACACGAGTGTTACGCGATCCGATGTCGAAAATTAAACACACCGATCCGCGCTTTTGGTTAGAGTTACACTGGATAGATTAGTGCAAAAAGGCAGTTGGCGAAGCGTTCTCCGTAGGGGTAGACAGGAGGCTTTTATGCTGAAGGGAAGTAAGCTTTTTAACCTTTTTGAAGGGGTGGGTTATTTCCGCCGTGATGTAGTGGCTTCTTGCAGAATTCGGGAATAGGGGGCTGGCGCGATCGCTCAACCGAGCAGAACGGGGAACAGGGAACAATAGCCAAGAATTGACACAAATCGGATTAGACAAATAACCCTCTTCTGTCATTCTCCGAATCCAAGGAGTAATTAAAAAACCAGGTTAG
>CAZPRJ010000104.1:0-23471 GCA_964588805.1 uncultured Microcoleus sp.
TAGAAGATGGGAATGCGAGAAACCCCATCCTCCTACGAGGTGGGGTAATTCATTAAAGAGGAAACTGTTAGAAATAAGCAAGCCGCAGCCGTTCCGAAAAGTGCGATCATGAACCATGGATTGATGACGGTAATATTAATGGCTTGCATGGCGGCAATGCCTTCCTTGGACTGAAGTCGGGCAAGAGCGCTCATCACGAAGGTTGAGAAGGCAAAGAAGACTCCAGCTACCAACCCACAGCCGAGTGTGGCGATAAGCTTCAGTATGAAAAACAAGGGAATAAATTTTTCCATGTTTTCTCCTTTTGAATCATTGCATGAAAAGTATCAGCAAAACAGTGCTAATAAGCTAAAGCGCATTTCACTTGCACATTCTCAACACAGGATAAAATCGCTCAAATCCTCACCCCGCACCAAGAACCCCCCTGCTCCCCCGCTGTCTCAACAAGCTTTCTTAATGCGTAACAGCTTAATATTAGTGAGTGAGAAGATATTGCTATATCGTCTTACATTGCCACTATTTGAGCAACTTGGGTACGAGCTGCCGCGAGGGATTCTGTCAAACTTTTGCCACCCACCTCGTCATTTTCAACATGAACAAATGTGATATCAGTGATACCAATAAATCCAAAAATCGTTTTTAAATACGGGTCTTGATAATTCAACATCTCGTAACGCTCACCCGAGCCATAACCAGAAGAACCGCGTGCTGTGATGATAAACATTTTCTTACCCAATACAAGCGGTTTGTAGGGATTCTCAAAATTTTCGGGTGCAAACTCAAAGGTTCGCCCAATCCTCACAATTTGGTCAATGTAAGCTTTGAACGTACTGGGAACGCTGAAATTGTACATGGGAACACCGATCACGTAGATATCAGCGGCCAAGAGTTCGTCTACGAGTTGATCACTCAAGTGAATTGCATCCCATAGTTCAGGCGTCCGTTGCTCTGCTGGGGTATAAGCTGCTGCAATCCACGGTTCATCTAGATGAGGAATAGGATTGTGACCGATATCCCGATAAGTAACAGTATCAGCCGGATGCGCTTGTTTCCAAGTGTCAACAAATTCTCTGGTGAATCTGCGAGAACGCGATCGCTCTCCTCTGGGACTAGAATCAATATGCAATAGATGTGCCATAGTTCCTCCTGCTCAATCACCCTTTCAGCTTAAGGAAACAACTCATGCTGGGCTATCTAATTCTTGTGCAACTATCAAAATCTTGCGCTCAATTTTTAGTTGGCAAAAGACTAGCCTCTCTCCCCAAGTGGATACAATCAAATCAGATCAATTGGGCTTTGCATCATGAAAACTCCAACCACCCATGAGACTAAAGCAATCGACTTGCCCGTTTTGTCCAGTCAAAGCCAAGGTTGGGAAAATATTCTGGTTAAGCAATTTCAACACCCACCAGGGGAGGCGCTATGTCATTTCAGTGATGAACACACGATTTGCCTGTCACTTGCACCCCGTCCAGTTCGTTTGCTGCATATCAAGGAAGGTAAGACGTACACAGGACTGTATGGGAAAGGTGACATTTCTATCACGCCTGCTAAAGTGCCGCTTTTTGCCCGTTGGGATGGTGATGATCACTTCTTAGAAATTCGCCTTGCATCTCGTTTTATGCAGAGTGTTGCCAGAGAAACGATTGATAAAAATCCTGATCAGCTTGAATTAGTCTCGGAATTTCGGACTCGCGATCCACACCTTGAGGCGATCGGTATGATGCTTTTGACTGAACTCAAACAAGAAAATTTAGGCAGCAAGCTTTATATCGATTCACTAGCCAATGTTTTAGCAGTGCATCTGCTCAGACAGTACACAGATGTAAACCCTAATCTTCCAATTTACGAGGGTGGCTTATCCCAGCGTCAACTGGTGCAAGTCTTAGACTATATCAATGACTACTTAAATCAAGACATCAAACTTGCAGATTTAGCGGCTTTGCTGGACATGAGCCAATTTCATTTCAGCCGTTTATTTAAACAGTCGATTGGCATTACCCCCTACCAATACTTACTTCAGCAACGGGTCGAACGGGCAAAGCAATTATTGAAGCAAACTGAGCGATCGATTATGGATATTGCCTTAGAGTGTGGGTTTAATAGCCATAGCCATTTGAGTAAACAATTTCGCCAAGTTACAGGTATGTCACCGAGAGCCTATAGAGCGGATTAAATAGCCTGGCTTTTATAAACTATATATCTCTTAATTAGAGATAGATAATAGAACTATAAATCAGATTCCTGGGAGATTTGATACGATGTCTGGTTTAACGATTAAAGACTTAGAACAATTGCAAGCGCAAAATCCCGACTACCGGATGGAGTTGGTGAGTGGAGAAATTATTGTTATGAGTCCATCAGGGTTGGAGTCCGATGAAGTTGTCGCCGCAATTATCGCTCAATTGTCTAACTGGGTAAGACCTCGCAAGTTAGGGCGGGTTACTGCTTCTAGTGCTGGTTTTATACTATCAAATGCCGATAAGGATGTCCGCGCTCCAGATGCATCTTTCATCCGCGCTGAGAAACTGAAGCGAACTACAGAAAATTATGTTGAATTAGTCCCTGATTTAATATTTGAGGTTAAGTCTAAGAGTGATTCTTTAACAAAGCTCCGTCAGAAAATTCAAGACTTTTTAGCATTGGGGACTGAAGTTGGGGTTTTAGTTAACCCCAGAACCCAGACAATGGAAGTTTATCGCCCTAGCGCAGAGAAAGTTGTGCTTTACGATGGAGATATTTTGACCGTGCCAGAATTGCTTCCAGGTTGGGAATTGCCAGTTGCTGATGTATGGGCACCAGAGTTTGAATAGGCAACTTAACTAATGAATTTAGATTGGAATATTGGGATAATTATAACTAGTACTAAGGCGCGATCGCACTTCCACTATTCCCAAATTGCCTTGCTGAAATAGAGCAGTTTTTAGAACAGTAAAAAACCCTTGTTGAAATTACCAAAGGGCTACAAATCATATTGATATTACTATAGATTTAAAGTCTTCTATGGACGATAAGTTTTACCATCTGGCATGATAGCTCCAGTAAGATTGGCTCCTCTGAGATCGGCTCCACTTAAGTTTGCTCCTTGAAGATTACTTCCTGTTAAGTTAGCTTTATTGAGGTTAGCTCTTGTCAGGTTAACTTGGCTCAGGTTGTCCTCGATCAGATTAACTTGAGATAGGTCTACTGATAGTAGATCTAGTAAATCTTGTTTGCTCAGTTTTGGCTGACTTTTCCCAATCATCCAACCTCCTCCAGTTAAATTGGCTTGGATTAGTGTGAGTAAATCTGGTTTACTGAGATTGACTTTGCTCCAGTCTACTCCACTGAAATCAGCTCCACCGAGGTTGGCTTTACTCAGCTTGACTTCACTCAAGTTCGCTCCACTGAGTTCTACTCTTGTAAGGTTGGCGTTACTGAAATTTGCTCCAGTTAAATTTGTTCCGTTTAGATTGAAACCCGATAAGTTTTTTCCGCTGAGATTTTTTTCCGTATCATTGTCTCCCTCTGTTTTTCTTCCTATTACATAATCTCCGGTGTTATTACAGTTATTTTGACCACCGAAGCAGGTACTAGCTCTAGCTGGTGCTGGTTGAAATAGCAGCAAACCAATAACTAGAACTATTATTAGTAACATCAACAGGAATGTTTTCTTTATTTGTACTGAATTTAGCCTGACAGCGATCATAATTGAGCCTCTATACCTTTATTTGTCTTTCCAGACTCTTACAGAATGTAATTTCAGCATATAGAGACTAATTTTTAATAGCATCAGTGAATTCTCGTAAATCCGAGAGAGCTAGATCAGGATATCAGTGAATTTACTGACACCCTAAAAAACAAAAACCTCCGGTAAGCTTGCCAGAGGGTTGTGAAAATTAAGTAACAGAGGAATATAGGTATTCAATATAAAAGAACTCTGCACTAAGTCTTGCAATTGTCAAGATTAGTTGGAAGGTTGTGCCTGATTGTTGTGATGATTTTCCCACACGCGGTATGCACCATATCCAACTGCTGCCGTTGCTGCTACTGGAACAACTATCGGCGCTGCTGCTACTACTGCTGGAGTTGCTGCTGTCACAAGTGGAGCTGCTACCGTAGTAGCGATATGACCTGCTGTAGTTATTCCCACACCGATACCTGCCGCAGCCGCACCACTACTACCTCCGGTTGCCGCAATCGTTACTGCGCTACCACTTATCACTCCTGCACTAAAGGCTGCCATATTGCCACAGTTTGTCTCACATTTGAAAATCACGACATCTCCTGCTGCTTTAGCTGGAGCGGGGAAACTCAGCAGAGTGCTAGCGACTAACAGTACTGTAACGAGGCAGATCGCAATCAGTTTTTTAGTGTTTTGAAACATAGGTTGCATTGGGATTTTTCTCACAAACGGGTATCAACAGTTCACATTTTCAATATGACCGTCTGATGTTTGCGATCGCACTTGCACTAGCGTTTGCTTTGTATAAGATAAGGTTTGCGTTCACAAATCTAGTTTTCTAGACGAGTATTCAGCATAACTACAGGAAATCGCCCCTCCGGTTTATAAACACTCCCAGAGAAATTAGGCTTGTAGAATTCAAGACTCTTGTGCGATCGCTAAAATCTGCTGATATGGCTCCAAAATAGAGAGAGTTTGAGCAACATCTTGTTCGAGTTCTTCCTGAGTTTGGGGAGCAAAAACTGAGATACCGTACTGACCCATCAATTCAATTACATCTAAGCGGTGCATTCCTAACACTCTACCAGCTCGTCCACTGCTGATGATGCCATGATCACGTTGGCGCTGACGTTCCTTTTATAGCTGTCGCCATAAAGCTTAGGACAGATTGAAGGCTGCGCCATCTGCTTTATCTTTGAATTCTTTGTTGTCTGTGTCATGTCTTTTTACCAGGATTCTAAAGTTGATCGATTTGTTGGCGTAGTGCTTCTAATTCATCATCAACTACTGAATCAGAGGATGAGGATATTATCTCTTCTGATTGAGAGTTACCTGTTAATTGCGCCTTCATTGCCGCTAATTCATCATCTACATCACTACCAGATTCAAGGGCAGCAAATTGAGTCTCTAAATCAGCACCCACAAGCTCATACGCAGTTTGAGAACGGGTTTTTAGCTCTAGAACTTTTTCTTCCATGCGCTCGAAAGCAGCCATAGCGCTGCTAGTCCCTAGTCGCCCGATGGTGCTTTGCATTTGAGCCTTAGCTTCCCTGATTCGAGCTTTAAGCATTGCCTTATTCGCTTTGGCTTCGGTAACTTTACTTTCAAAAGTGATTAAGTTCCGCCTCAGACCGCTTATCTGAGTGGTTTGCTGGTTCAACAGAGCTTCTAGACTACTAGCCTTTTGTACAGAAGACTTCTTTTGGAGCAGTGCTTCCCTTGCTAAATTTTCATTATTGTTTTGTAGAGCAAGTGCTGCCCAGTCTTGCCAATGTTTGACATCGGCTTTTGCTTTTTCGTATTGTTGTTGAGTGCGTTTTTGAGCAGCAATGACAGGGATAATAGCTTTACGCAGCTTCATCAAATCTTCCTGCATATCCTCAATCGCTAACTCTAGGAGTTTTTCTGGATCGATTCCTTGTTGAAGGAGTCGATGTAAACCAGCAATACCCAGTCCAGCGATCGCTCCAGCAGCTACCATAGGAGCCATCCCAACACCGAATGCAGTTCCCCCTGCGGTTACTCCAATGCTGCCGACACTGGCAGAAACGCCAGCGCCAACACCTGCTCCAATTGCAGCAGAACCAATTGACGAACTGTCCCCGTCTACTAGAGCTTTTATCGCTTCATAGAGAGCAAGACCAGTTAATGCTCCAGCAGCACCTAAAGGAACTACACCAACGCTAAAGCCAGTACCCTTAGCAACAATTCCTATTGTCCCAATCGCAGCACCTGCTGCACTTCCTCCTGCTGCAAATGCAATACCTTCTCCAAAGTTACCTGTAGAAGTTTCACTGTTAATATGGTTAAGCTCAGACCTTACGAGTCGGCTCATCCGGTCAAACAGTTGTCCCATAGCTTTGCTTCTCTCTTAATTGTTAGACATTCATAGAGCTATAGGTATCTGCACCTCTCCGAGCCTAACCTATGGGAACTACTTTGACCCTCTAGTAATTACTGAAATATGCATCCTACCTCTTAAAGTTTGTGTAAAGGCTAGCCTTCAGTTATCTTGCTCATCCTACCGAACAGGGGAAATTTCTCATATAGGATTCAAGACTCTTGTGCAACTGCTAAAATCTGCTGATAAAGCGAGTTACTAATTCGCATACCTTGAGCCATCAAAGCATCTAAGATAGGCTTAACTTGGCTAATTAATCCTCTTTTCTTAGCCACTAATAAAGTGCCAGCCGTACCAGTTACAGTAAGATTTCTAGACTGGGCAACTTTTCGGCCTGCCCACTCATCAATTAGAACTATATCTGCTTCTAATTCCTCAGCAAGGACAATTGCGGCACACTCGCCCACATCTAATCCAGTTTCTGCTTGCAGAGTTAATATTTGTTCAGGATGACTAATTGAGCGAACCTGAATCCAAGTACTCGAGTTCACTTCGCTAACGGCTGGATGCGTTCCTGTTGTAACTTCATCGAAAACCTCTTGAGGAATGATGACTTGCCCAAAAACCTGACCCAACAAGCCCATCTGTCCAACTTTTGCTAATTCGCTCAAAGGAGTGGTATTGGAAACCACAATCACTGCTGATATGGCTCCAAAATAGAGAGAGTTTGAGCAACATCTTGTTCAAGTTCTTCCTGAGTTTGGGGAGCAAAAACTGAGATTCCGTACTGACTCATCAATTCAATTACATCTATGCGGTGCATTCCTAACACTCTACCAGCTCGCCCACTGCTGATGATGCCATGTTTGAGGAGCGTCATCACATAGGCTTCTTTTGCCATACGTTTGGCTTCTGCTTCGACTTCTTCAGGAAGATTAGGAGGAAGCTGGAGAGTAAATTGAACCTGAATTTGGGGAAGTTGGGTTTGCATCGTTTAGAGCAACAAGTTTCCAGTCTAGTCAGTTTTGCCGATAGCTCTAGCTTATCGCGATAGCCTAGGGACACCGATCATTAACCTCGCTCCTAAGCTCCCCAAAAATCGTGAGAAAATTAACCTGAGTTTTAACAAGCGACATTTCAATGACTGCCATAACTCCCGATTCCGCCAAGCACAAAAAAGCCAAAGCCCTCAAATCCAGTAGCCGTCGCCCCGCTAAAGAACTCTGTAGCGAATGCGGGTTATGCGATACATATTACATTCATTATGTCAAGGAAGCTTGTGCATTCTTAAACCAACAAATTGCCGAACTCGAACAAGAGGCACACGGACGCAGCCGCAATCTCGATAATCCCGATGATTGGTACTTCGGCGTCAATCAAAACATGATGGCAGCACGAAAAATTCAGCCCATCGAAGGAGCACAATGGACGGGAATTGTGAGCACCATTGCCATTGAAATGCTCAATCAGGGCTTAGTGGAAGGCGTTGTCTGCGTCCAAAATACCAAAGAAGACCGCTTCCAACCGATGCCCATTATTGCTCGGACTCCGGAAGAAATTCTAGCAGCAAGGGTGAATAAACCCACCCTATCACCTAATCTTTCGGTATTAGAGCAAATTGAACAATCCGGTATGAAGCGGTTGTTAGTGATTGGTGTCGGTTGCCAAATCCAGGCATTACGCGCCGTTGAGAAACAACTCGGCTTAGAAAAACTTTATGTTCTTGGTACACCTTGCGTGGATAACGTCACCCGTGCAGGATTGCAAAAATTCCTGGAAACCACCAGCAAGTCACCGGATACGGTGGTGCATTACGAATTCATGCAAGACTTTCGAGTTCACTTCAAACATGAAGATGGTTCAATTGAAATGGTGCCGTTTTTTGGACTCAAAACCAACCAACTTAAAGATGTATTTGCCCCTTCTTGCATGAGTTGTTTTGACTATGTAAATTCCTTAGCCGACTTAGTTGTAGGCTACATGGGAGCACCCTTTGGCTGGCAGTGGATTGTGGTTCGCAACGACACGGGACAAGAAATGCTGGATTTAGTACACAACCAACTCGAAACTCAGCCTGTAATGTCCCAAGGTGATAGGCACAATGCTGTCCAACAGAGCATTCCTGCCTATGACAAAGGAGTTACTTTACCCATGTGGGCAGCTAAATTAATGGGTGTAGTCATTGAAAAAATTGGCCCGAAAGGGTTAGAGTATGCCCGTTTCTCAATAGATTCCCACTTCACTCGCAACTATTTGTATGTGAAGCGCAATCATCCTGAGAAATTAGAGGCACATGTTCCTGAATATGCGAAACGGATTGTGGGACAGTATAAGTTACCGGAATCTTGAGGTAGAAATGTAGTACTATGCGATCGCATTTCTTTGACGCTTGACTCTACGCCCGGAAGCGCGATCGCTTTTTCCTATCTCACACCTAATTGGAAAAATGCTTACTAGCCTGCTGAGAGAGAGACAATCTGATGCCTCTATCCTAGAAGCTATGGGGTTGTACTGATGTAAGCCATTGATGTATTGATAGTGTCGCTATCTAGATAGAAAGGATTGACGGTTTAGGTCTTGTTCAATCTTTATATTTTATCGGGCTAAACCGGAAATGCTCTTATACCCAATTATTGGCAAGTAAATGAGGATTAACGGTTCAGGGGGATAAATAAATTTTGTATTTTATATTACTGTTGCGCTAAACCGTAAATGCTTTTTATAAAAGCCTATCGCCTAACATTCCCCTCTCTCTCGACCAATTGTGGAAATATACCTTTTCTGCACAATTTGGGTGGCTGGGAATCTTATCTTATTAAAGCGATTTCTTGATAGGTAGTTTTGCTCCTGCTAATTTAGCTTGCTGAAGTTCAGTTTCATCAAGATTAGCCCCTCTTAAATCAGCGCCATATAACTTGGCTTGATGCAATTGTGCTTCACTTAAATCTGCATTTCTTAAATTCGCTCCACTCAAATTGAGCTGCGCCATATCTAACCCACTCAAATTAGCCTGACATAGCTGTGCTTCTTGCAGTTTGACATCGGTTAAATCAGCGTCCGTTAAATCGGCACCCGTTAAGTCAGCTTGATTCAAGTCAAGCCCTTGCAGATTAGCTCTTGTAAGATTAGCATTGCGGAGACTGACTTTCTCAAAATTAACTTCACTCAGATTTGCATCACTTAAGTTAGCGCCATTCAAGTTGGTATTAATCAGGTCAGCTCGTCCTAAATCGGCTCCCTCTAAATTAGCACCCGTCAAGTCTGCTCCTCTCAAATCTACGGCTCGTAGATTAGCATCCTGACAATTTGTATTCTGTAAATTGGCTTGTTTTAAGGTTGCAGCACACAATTTAGATTTTTGCAGATTAGCTTGGCTCAAGTTGATTCCGCTCAAATCTGTCCACACTAAACTTTTCTCCGAAAGATCGATTCCACTAAAGTTTCTTTTCCCTTGGTCATATTGGCGCTTGAGGTCCTGACCGGTTAAAGTCTGCTCTATTTCCGTTTGGGTTAATTCTTCTTGACCGATTTGGCTAATCCGCATTTCATCCAGAACATTTTTGGTAGCCACGGAAGTTGTTGTATGGTGATGTTGCTGTAGAGTCATACTATTTACCTCTATCGTTTTCTTGCTTTTTTCTTCTTTTCTGTTCAGATTTTTTTTCCTTGTTTGTTTATCCTGGCAAATATAAAAAAAATCTTTTACCTCCTTAATGCATATATCTCTTGGATTTACACAACTTAATATTCATTTCATCGCTTATCATGGGTCAGTGGCTCGACTTATTGTCATTGTCAACAAAGTACAAGAATCAACGTGCCAACCAGCCAAACCACCTCGATTTGTCAACCCCAGCAATTATTAATCATCGGCTGGCGAGAGTTGCTGTCCTTGCCTGACTTAGGAATTGGGCAGATTAAGGCCAAAATCGATACAGGAGCCCGTTCCTCTGCTTTACACGCCTTTGAGATTGAACGGTTTGAACAGGATGACAAAGCAATGGTTCGCTTCCAGGTTCATCCTGACCAACGCAACACTCAGCGAGTCGTCATCGCCCAAGCTGAACTCATCGAGCAACGACAAATTCGCAATTCCGGAGGATATGCTCAGCTAAGGCCGGTTATCCAGACTAATGTAGAACTGAACGGCTACAAATTTCCCATCGAACTCACCTTAACCAACCGAGATGTCATGGGGTTTAGGATGTTGCTGGGGCGTCAAGCCGTGCGCGGACGCTTTCTGGTGGATGCAGGTCGGTCATTCCTGCAAAGCCAGAATAAGAGTCAGGAACGCCAACAACGTTAACAGTCATTTTTATATGAAGATAGCGATATTATCACAGGATGCTTCGCTTTACTCCACTCAACGCCTCAAGGAAGCCGGGGAAGCGCGAGGACACGACACGCGAGTCGTCAATTACCTGCGCTGCTATATGAACATTACGTCTCACAAACCCAGCGTGATGTATCAAGGCAAACCGTTGGAAAATTTTGACGCGATTATTCCCCGGATTGGGGCGTCCAAAACATTTTATGGTACGGCGGTAGTCCGTCAGTTTGAGGTAATGGGCGTCTTCACAGCCAATGAATCTCAAGCCATTTCCCGTTCCCGCGATAAACTGCGCTGTCTCCAGATTCTGTCTCGGGAAGGAGTAGGTTTACCAATTACGGGCTTTGCTCACTCCACACAAGATATTGATAGTCTGATTGAGATTGTGGGAGGGCCACCTCTGGTCATCAAATTGCTAGAGGGGACTCAAGGGATTGGTGTTGTATTGGCAGAAACCCAACAAGCCGCGAAGTCCGTGATTGAAGCCTTTCGGGATTTAGATGCCAATATTTTGGTGCAGGAGTTTATCAAAGAAGCTGAGGGGATGGATATTCGCTGTTTTGTGATTGACAATAAAGTAGTTGCCACGATGAAGCGACAAGGTGCCCCCGGAGAATTTCGCTCGAACTTGCACCGAGGCGGAACAGCTACGGCGATGAAGCTAACGCCAGAGGAGCGGAGTACGGCGGTTCGGGCGGCTAAAGCGATGGGATTGAGTGTCGCCGGAGTGGATTTATTGCGCTCCAATCACGGCCCTGTGGTGATGGAAGTGAATTCTTCACCGGGATTAGAAGGGATTGAACAGGCGACTGGGGTTGATGTGGCCGGGAAAATTATTGAGTTTGTAGAAAAAAATGCAGTGCTGGGGAGAATCGGCAATGGTACTCCCCGCTACCGCAAAACCGACCGTATTCAGTATTAGGAGTTAGGGGTCAGGAGTTAGGAGTCAGGAGTTAGGAGTCAGGAGTCAGGAGTCAGGAGACGAAAAATGACCTATATCTGAGGGTGGATTCCGGAAATGCTGGCTAGTCGCTGAAAGATGATATCTAGATGCACTCTGTGCAACGTTTAATGTTGTCTCACTCTCGATTGGGAAACATGGTGGATTGAGAGCCTGTAGTAACAGGCTTCAATCGCTCAATTCTCATCCAAGAGGAGTGGGGCGCAGTTGCTCATGGTGTTCAATGTAGGGGAATTCTCATCAGGAAGGGGTCTGTTGAATACTGAGGTCAAAAAGCCCAATCTGGGACAATTTCTAAATGGGCGTTACAAACTAATTCGAGAACTGAGTACCAAAGATTTTGGGCAAACTTACATTGCCAAAGATACTTGGACGAATGGTTATCCGCAGTGCGTGGTGAAGTGCTTTATTCCTCAAGGCTACCACGCCAAGCGATCGCATATTGACCAGCATCGATTTACAGATGAGACAGAAATTCTCAAAAAACTGGACTCTCATCACCAAATTCCTCAACTGTTGGATAGCTTTGAAGATGAGCAAGGATTTTATTTGGTACGAGAGTTCATTGTTGGAGAACCCCTGAGTGCAGAGCTTCCCACCGGACAGCATAGCAATACTCCTTGGAGTGAATCTCAATGCGTTGCTTTTTTAGATGAAGTTTTAGGCATCCTCACCTTCATTCATCACCAAGGAGTTATTTACGGCGACCTTAAACCCAGTAATCTAATTAGACGTGCCTGTGATGGCAAGTTGGTGTTGGTGAACTTTGGTATTGCTCATCAAATCAGCCAAACCCTCACCAAACCTAGAGTTGTTCCTATTCAGCCCGCGATCGCCCGTAAGGGCGCGCCTTCGGCTATTGCGCCCGTAGCGATTCCCCCTTTAGGATACATCCCAGCAGAACAATTCAGCAGTCAGCTTTGTCCGAGTAGTGACCTTTATTCCTTGGGTATCATTGCAATTCAAGCACTAACCGGACTCGATCCGTTGCAACTCCAAGTCAATCCAACGACGGGTGAGATTAGCTGGCAGCAACACGTTACAGTGAGTAACTCCCTAGCCTGCATCCTGAATAACTTAGTACGATACGACTTTAGATGCCGCTATCAATCTGCTGCTGATGTCCATACCGATGTGCAAACAGTCCTTAAGAGACTGATGATTCAGTGTGAGGAGCGAGGTATGACGACAGAAAAATTACCCAACGAATTGGGTCAAGACTTACACATTCACCCCCCCAGTCCCCCAATACATACAAGGCTTCGTCCTTACTCCTCTCCCCTTTTAGGGGAGAACGAGAGGGGTGGGGGAACCGGATTTACACCCGCCAATGTTGGGGGATTGGGGGGGCAAAACGATGGTGTTTGCTTCACTCCTGTGGGTTTGAATTCATCAGAAACGTTATCGAATGAATGGGATGGGAACACTTCTAGCGATTTAATTCCCATTGAAGACGGTTTAACTGATACGGATACTGAGGACTTAGCCTCGTGCTTACATCCGGTGTTTCCCTTCCCCTTGAGTCGTTCGTTAGAATCTTCTGGGGTTGCTGAGGAAACTCAGCAGACAAATAGCGAGAGTCCAGACAGTGGGACTTATGAAAAATGGGACTATGCACGGGAATTGGCGATCGCATTTGTCCCGAAGTTACCTCCCTTGGTATCAGGGATGAGCGCTGGTGTGGCCACCACCAATGCGATTGCCATCTCCTGTGGGCTTTATACCTTACTCTATACTGCTCCTGCTAATCCTGAACTTGATCGATTAGAGCGGGCAACGGAACAGTATCAACAAGGGAAAATTGACAAGGCCATTGCTCTAGCTAAATCTATTCCAGCCAATAGTTCCGTTTATCCACAATCTGTGAATGTGGTGCAACAGTGGCGGCAAGAATGGAATCAAGCAGAGGCTCAATTTCAAGCTGTGGAACAAGCCTTTCAGGAAGGGAGATGGCGCGATGTCTTGGATGAAGCTCGCGAGACTCCCAATCATCAATATTGGCAACATCAGACTGCATTATTAGTTGAGCAGGCTAAGCCGGAAGTGGAGGTAGAATCTCAACAGTTATTGAAACAAGCCTATCAACAAGCGGCTAAGAAAGACTTTACACAAGCCCTAGCACTACTCCAGCAAATTCCTCCAGAAACTCCGACAGGAGCTAAAATACAGCCCAAACTCAAGGAATATAGCCAAAAGCAACACATTAAAGCAGAACACTTGTTGCAACAAGCCTATCAACAAGCGTCCGAGCGAAACTTCCAAAGCGCATTGCAATATTTATCTCAAATTCCTGAAGAAACGCCTACCTACGAGATGGCACAAACCAAGATTGCCGAGTATTCTCGCAAGCAGGAATTTCAGGAAGAAGTCGAAAGACAAATGCAGTTAGCCGCTAGGATGTCGCAAGAAGCCATCAAAGTCACTCAGTTAGTCCAAAACTCCCGATTACAAAAGGTATCTGAGAACCTTAATCCTGGTAATCAACTGCAAGAGGCTACACCTTGAGGGAGCGGGGGAGCGGGGGTGCGGGGGAGAAAAAGACAGACATACTTCTGACTTCTGACTCCTGACTCCTGACTCCTATTCTGTTAACTGATACGCTCATTTTTGAGTCGGCCAATGTGTAGATTTTCCCTGCTCATGTGCTCTTTGAGTATGAGCAGCGCGAACATCTCGAACAAATTTAATCAGTTGAGCTGTATTAGTGATATTCAAACCCTGCTCTGCCGCCAGTCTGAGAATATCTTGAATTTCTTCTTGTGTGAATTCCGAGTCTTGCTCATCGTCTGAGGCGGAATATAGATAGTCGTTGGTATCGTTTTCAGTCATGGTGATGCTTTTGCGGAAAAATCCCTAGTTAGCAGCCGGTTGCTGCCGATTCGATGTTACCTCTTGCCCTGATTCAGGTAAAGGCGGGCGCAAGCAAAGGTACAAAACAGAACCCACTAAGGGTAACAGTGCTACTCCCAAAAATAATAGAGGATTTTGCCAACCTCGCCGTGCCATATCATCTCCCAGAAGTGCGGGAAATAATAGGCACAGTAAGCAAAAATCCAAACTCATGACATGAATAAATCGACTGGTTTTCCACTGTTGAATAAAATCTCCCCAGTCACCTTGGAGTAGGCCAAAACCTAACAAAGTTAGAGTTCCTAAAGTTAGAGCCAAACCTAACCAACGAGAATCAAGTATCTTTAGAAAGATATCCTTAGAACCTGAAAATGTTTGATTCGGTTCGCGCAATGCTAAATAGGGTAATAAAGCAAAAGCTCCGACTCCAAAAGAAGCGGCTGCAAACGGCCAAGCTGGAATTTTTTGCTCTCTGCCATCGCTAAAGATTAAGGCACCATAAATCATCGGCCAAATGCCCATGATATTGAATAGAGCAATAATCAGAGGATTGATGCCATCCCATTTACCTGTAGACAGATTTTTAATCAATTCAAAAGTATCGGGTTGGTTGGGAGGAGCAAACACAAAAGCGTAGACGATTAAACTAACCCAGATGAGTCCGAATCCAATTTTTCTAATCATGAATTAACTTGTATATGCCTCCAGAGGACTATTGCCCATTAGTATTTGAATCTCATACAATTGTGTGAGTTTAAGCCGATGGTAGCCCCCTTGTATCCTAGCGGTACTACGCCGGTTGGGTTAAGGCATCAGTTAAGTAATCAGCCGCCGTTTCCACAAGCGCGATCGCATTTTCATACAGCATCCGAGTCGGCCCCAAAATCCCCACACTCCCCACTGGAACTTCACCCTGCTTATAGTTGGCACTTACTAAGGTACAAGTTCGCATAGGTTCTAAAGGATTTTCTGAACCAATTCGTACTTTTACCCGACGTTTGGAACTTGAATGTTCTGGCATCTCAAAAATAATTGGCCAGAGCAAATCTTGTTCATCTTCTAATAAATGCACCAAGCTTTGGACTTGCTGTAACTCGGAAAATTCCGGTTGACGCAAAACCTCGGAAATCCCACGAATCATAATCGGTGTGGGTAAAGGCGCTTTCGCACGGCGTGTCAACTCTGCTAGTAAGCGTCTCATGAAATCGGCATATCGAGCAAATTCTTGGTCTAATTCACTCCAATCTAAAGTCGCCAATTCACTGAGCGATCGCTCCCGCAGTTTACTATTTAAAAAATTAGATAAAATTTGCAGCTCTCGGTCTACAATCGACTCATCCTGGATCGACTCATCCTCTAAGGATGGCAGTTCCAGCAACACCGATTGCGTCTCATAGGCATCTGTCACCACAATCAGCATCACTCGTTGAGGTTCTATTTGCACCAATTGCAAATGCCGCAACCGGGTTGTGCGAGTATCAGGGATGGTGATTAAGGCAATATAGCCGCTAACAGTGGCGAGGATTTGTGCGGCTTCTCGCAAAATCGTCTCTAAACCCGCCTCCTCTAATTTCAAATGATCTGTCAGTAAATGCTCAACTTGACGCCCTAAAGTTTCACAAGGAGTCATGAGTCGATCTACATAAATACGATAACCTGAGTCAGAGGGTATGCGCCCAGCCGAGGTATGAGGTTGGTACAATAAACCCGCTTTTTCCAAAACGCCCATACAGGCGCGAATCGTGGCAGGGCTTACACTCAGGTCATATTCTGAAGCTATCACCTTAGAACCTACGGGTTCTGCCGTCGCAATATAGTGACGGATGGTAGCCCAAAGAATTTGTTGCTGCCGATTCGTGAGGCTAACTTGTTCAGACATTTGCACACAAGCTGATCTTATTTTGATTTTAAACAGAGCAAATGATTTTATAAGATACTGAGTCTAGGGTAAATTACAGGTTTTGCCATCTCTCCTCATTGCTACACTCTATTCCTTTCGCTATCCGGAGGACGGCTAAGAAGGTTAGAGTCAGTTCATGGGGATGTTAATAGGAGATAGAAAAACTCTATCGAGATAGAAAAGCTACCAATACGGTTGCTCCCCCTACGAACTCGGTAGATGCTACAACGTTTACCCACTGAGGTTGGTTTTAAGATAACAGAACAAACTCCTAGCTGGGGTTTACGATGAACCGCAACTAATAGCGAGGGATGCTGCGATCGACGACTAGAGAGTAAGCATCAATCCCGCCTACAATATTTTTGACATTGGTAAACCCCTGATTCATCAACCACTGGCACATTTGGGCTGAACGGACGCCATGATGACAAAGCACAAGGGTTTCGGCCTCTGGATTCAAGCGAGTTTGGATCTGGTTTGACCATTGTTCAAATTCGCTCAACGGTAAATTCTCAAAGCCTTCTATCTGTGCGATCGCAATTTCTTGCTCTTCTCGCACATCGATCAATTGTAGACCCTCATGAGCCTCAGACATCCGTTGAGCCAGTTGCTTTACATCAATTTGGGGCAGAGGTTGAGTGAAAAATTGTTGTGCCATCCGATTTAATAGAGAGATTTTATGAATTGGATTATTTACCATCGGCAATGCTTAGCCGTTGGTTTAAGTACAAATATCTTAATAGTTAGACCGGCAAGATACAACTGATAAAAGGCTCAAATTTCCATAACTTGAGTGTTCGCCTCAAAGTTAACCGACACAGGAATTGAGACTGTCACCTTTGTCCCCACTCCCTCTTCACTCTGTACGGAAATTTGGCCTCCTTGTAAATCCAGGCACTTTTTAACCACCGTTATACCTAATCCTGTCCCCGATATATTCCCTACATTTCTTCCTCGATGGAAGGACTCAAACAGGTGTTTTTGGTCTTCGAGGGGAATGCCAATTCCTTGGTCTTCAATCTCAAATATTACAGCATTGGGTTCACTCCTCAATGTGAAGGCAATCTTACCCCCTTCAGGGGAATATTTGACAGCATTTGAAAGTAAATTTGTCAAGATAGAACGTAACAATTTATCATCCAAGTAAAGTGATTGAAATTGCCCTTGATTGGCAAACAGTATGATGTGTTGATTACCCGCACTAAATTGAATTTCTTCCACTAAAGCCTGACAAAATGGTTCTAACTCAATCGGCTGAGGATTGATTTCTAATTTTCCAGTTTCAGCTCGATTAATGGTCAAGATATCATCGAGCAATCGATTCATTTGTTTAGCTGCCGCTTTAATCCGTTGCAGGTTTCTCCGTCGTTTCTCCTCTGGCCAGTTATGAGCAAAAGTTTCTAATAATTGCACTCCTGCTAAGATAGAACTCAAAGGCGTCCGAAATTCATGAGAAGTCATCGAAAAAAAGCGAAGTTGGAGTTTGCGTAATTCTTTTTCTGCCTCCAACGAGGCTGTAATTTCTTCAGTTTGCTTCTCTTGAGTAATATCTATTGCTGTCCCCAATACCTGTTCGGGTAAACCTTCATCGGTGCGATTAAAAATAATATCCCATGTATGAAACCAACGCCATTCGCCTTGAGCGTTTTTCAGACGAATTTCATTTTCTAATATTTGTGTATCCCTTGCTTGAGCGCAGCGAGACGGCAATTCTATTAACTTAGAAATATCATCAGGATGTAACACCTCAGTAAAAAGTTGGAATCCTTTCACTTTAATTTCTTCTTGGGTATAGCCTAAAAATTCCTGACCATAACGGTTGAGGTAAACATTACAGAATGGATTGAGATTGAACACATAAATCAGGGTAGGGATAGTATTCGTAATTTTTTCAATAAAACGTTGGCTTTCTCGTAATGCATTCTGAACTTGATTGCGCTCAGTTATATCTCGCAAAACGGATAAATGCCGTCCAGGGAGAAAGTTCGCTTTGGCAGAATACTCTACCTCTCGGATTGCCCCATCCGGATGCACAAGGCACAGTTCTCCTCTGGCTTGTCCTTGCTGCAAAAATGTAGACCAAGCCAGGGCAAAATCGAATCCGGGTTGCATAAACTCTGCTATTGATTTGCCCAAAAGGGCTTCACAAGGCAAGCCAAAAAGTGGGCTACTTGCAGGATTGACTTTGACTAAACAACCCTCGTCATCCGCGATCGCAATTCCTTCCAATACATTCTCAAAAATTGCGCTAAACTGAATTTCCCTTGTGCGAATATCGGTGATGTCAATAGCCGCGCAGATAATACCCACGAGTTCTTCTCGGCGATCGCGCAACGGTTCGAGGGTTAAGTCGTAATACCGGAGTTTTTCACCCAAGGTGATAGACACCTCTTGCCGCATTCCCACACCCGTGTTCAGGACTTGTTGTTTGAGTACCGTTAACCGTTGGGCTTCTTCAGGCAAAATCAGGTCTGAATCAAGTTTTCCTAAAAAATCTTGGGCGGCATAATCGTAAACAGGATTGTAAATCCAGAGATAGCGTAACTTAGTATCTTGACTAAAGACGATTGTGGGGGAATTTTTCAAAGCGACACGGAAGCGTTCCTCACTTTCTCGTAATGCGATTTCTATACGCTTGCGCTCGACAATTTCCGTCAAAAGCAGTTCATTTGTACTTAATAACTCAGCCGTTCGTTCTTCAACTTTTGATTCTAATTGGTCACTAATGCGGCGTAAGGCTTCCTCTGCTTGTTGGCGATCGCGAATTTCTTGCTCTAGTTGTTGATTAATGGTAGCCAATTGCGCCGCTTGCCGTTTGACTTCCTGTGTTTTCTGGAATAGACAGATAAAGACTTTTACTTTAGCAAGCAAAATTTCTGGCTCGATTGGCTTCACCAGGTAATCCACTGCACCGAGGGCATAACCCCTTAAAGCGTAGAAATCTTCATGATTAATTGCCGTCAGAAAAATAATTGGAATATCTTGCATTGTAGGTCGTTGTCGAATCAGCTTCGCCAGCTCAAATCCATTCAAGTCTGGCATCTGAACATCTAATAGAATGACCGCAAATTCCTCTTGCAGCAGACACCTCAAGGCTTCTTGCGCTGACAAGGCTTTGACCAGATTGTGATCTAGAGGTTCCAATAGGGCTTCTAAAACTAATAAATTGTTCGGCTGGTCATCCACTAGGAGGATGTTAACTTTTGATTCAAGTTGCATGGCATCACCGTTTCGGCTAATCAATCATGATGTAAAATAGAATTTATCTAAATAAATTTCTTTTAAAGTTCTTTTACAATTCTTCATAAATTGGGGTTAGAGAAAAACGTTTTATGGTGCCCCGAGCATGAGAATTCTCTTGGTAGAAGATGACACAATTCTCTCAGGAATTCTAGAAGAATTCCTAATCGACCAATTGTATGTCGTTGATGTAGTTAGTGATGGCGAAGCCGCTTGGGAACAAATCCAAACCTTCGAGTATGCCTTAATTTTGCTCGATGTCATGTTACCCAAGTTAGATGGTATTCACTTATGCCAGCGTCTACGTGCTCACAACAATCTAGTCCCTGTTTTAATGATTACAGCTCGGGACACGAGTAGTGACAAAGTTACGGGTTTAGATGCTGGGGCAGATGACTACATGGTTAAACCTCTTGATTTAGAAGAATTACTGGCCAGAATGCGAGCCTTGTTACGACGGGGAAATGCCTCCGCTTCTCCTATTTTAGAGTGGGGTGAGTTGCGTCTTGATCCAGCTCTTTATCAAGTCAGCTATCGAGGGCAACCACTTCGTTTAACTTCAAAAGAGTATAGCCTGCTAGAACTTCTGCTACGAAATGGCAAGCGACTACAGAGCCGTAGCCTTATCATTGAACAGCTTTGGTCAATGGAAAATCCTCCTGAAGAAGGAACTGTAAAAGCTCACATTAGAAGTTTACGAAAAAAGCTTAGAGAGATAGGTGCACCTACTGATTTAATCGAAACAGTACATGGAATGGGCTATCGCCTCAAGCCAGTTTCCAAAGAATGTGCGGTTCACAAAGGTTAAACTACAGCTTAATAATTCTTTGAAAATAGAAGTTAAAAATAGAGAGTTCTTACCGATTTCTTACCGATTTTTTGCCCAATTTTTTGACAAGTGAGTAGTAACCTCATAAGTATCGAGTTTAAAAAATCTTATGAACGCCTGCCCTTGCTGCTCATCGTTGTTACTTCGCCACATTCGCCATCACCACATTTACTGGTTTTGCCCTCACTGCTGGCAGGATATGCCAATTCTTGAACGTTCTCACCTCGAATTACACCGTGAGTTTGAACTTCTCAAACAACAGGCAACGACCTGTTCATCTTATTCTCACACTGCTTTAAGTTTAACCAAATGATAGTTGTGTCGTTGGCTTAATGCATCTGTTTTTATCGCTCATCAATTGTAAATTCGGTTTAATTAGCCTAGTAAAAGAAAAAAGCTGTCTCAAAATATTCTCTTGAGTATTAATTCAAAACAATCCATTTTTTTCAAGTTCAAATATCCAATATTAGCCTATATTTTGAGTCAGCTTTCTCAGCCATTGCTCTAAAATACCTTACTCTTTGCCCACAAAAATTATGACCAGTACGATTGTCAATCTGACTTTACTCAAAGTGAATGAAGAGCTAGAAAATTTTTTGGATATGGCTCAGGAACCCTATTATCAGAAGGCTTTGAACGATATCGAGTTTCGGCAAAAACTTACAGCCTTTGTTTTAAATCGGCTTCCCAATCATTACTTAAGCATAGAACCCGAAAAAGCTGAAAGTCTCAATTCTACACGATTTATTTTTACCACTCAGGAAAGATTGAAAATAGAAGATTTAATTCACCTGGGAATTTATTACCTTTTCCAGAAACATGAACACCTTGCATCCCTCCCCAGTCTCCAGGGATTTTGATTTAAAAAACTCTTTAGGAGAATTGTCCATTCATTCAAATTGTAAAAAAAGCAAAAATGAATACAAAAAAAACTCTAAAATTTTAGCGATCGATGATGATGAAATCTTCTTAGAAATCCTGCTCACAGGGCTTGAAGAAAATGGATTTCAAGCTATTGGAGCTAGGGATGGATGGTTAGGCTTACAACTAGCCAAAGAACAGATTCCCGATATCATGATTTGTGACCTGAAAATGCCTGGGCTAGATGGGTATGAAGTTTTGAAGGCAGTACGCCAAGACCCGATGATTGCCCAAATACCATTTATTTTCCTGACCTCTGAACAGAGCCAGACAGACCGTTGTTTAGCTAAGAAGTTAGGTGCTGATGATTACCTCGATAAGTTCTTTACCTTTGAGCAATTGATCGAGGTGATTGAGACTCAACTGCGATCTACGCTACGCAGCAACGCGCATCGATAAAAGGGATATCACTTCATTAAACTCTAGAGGGGCAAGGAAGATTCAACATTTCTGCATATAATAGGCGTGGAATTAGGAGTATTTTGCTCCTAATCGCTCTCGAACGCAGTCCCAATCCCCATGAAGCTACGCTCGTTTTTTTATGTCTTGGCAGCCGGAGCCACCGTACTGCTGTCGCTGGCAGTTGCAGGCTTTTTCTGGTTAACCTCTCAAAGTCCCCTGAATTTGTTGCGACAAGGAACCGTGGCGACTCCAGCCGCCGCGATTTTTGTACCGAAACAGGCACCTGCAATGGTGTCACTGTTAGTGAATCCCGACCGCTTAGAAGCATTTCGGCAACTGGTGGCGCGGCCGCTCAATCGCAGGCGATCGCGTTCTGAATTGAACCAAATCGAAAACAGCCTTTTAGCCAATACAGGTGTCAACTATCAACGGGATATTCGTCCGTGGTTGGGAGATGAAATCACGTTGGCGGTTACGTCCTTAGACTTTGATCGCAACCCAGCTAATGCGGCGCAACCCGGATATTTACTAGCCTTGACGACTAAAAACGGGGAACAAGCCAAGGAGTTTTTGCAACTGTTTTATTCTAAGCAGGCGGCCGCGAGTGCTGAGGATTTAGTGTTTGAAAAGTACAAAGGCGTTAACCTGATTTATCGGCATCCTCTCCATGAACCCATTGACGCATCCCCTCAAGGTGATCAGCGCCAATCCCTTCCGGAAGCGCTAACTAGTGCCGTCGTGGGCGATCGCTTTGTGCTATTTGCTAATCACCCCAAGGTACTGCGCGATGCCATCAACAATGTGCAAGCCGGAAACCTGAACTTAGATGATGATCCAGAGTATCAGCAAATGCTCGACAGTATGACCCAAGCCCGGATTGGACTCAGTTTTGTCAATATTCCTGCCCTTGCTGCCTGGATTTCTAAACAACCTGTTCCCGTACAAGAATCGTTTAAAGAGTCTGAAACTCTAGCGCTTGCCCTCTCCTTAAACCGTCAAGGATTGCTAGCAGAAACAGCTTTACTGAGTGCTGAACCTGAAGAGACTAACCGAACTCCCACATTATCTCAACCGGTTGAGGCGTTACAATATATTCCCGAGCAAAGTGCTTTGGCGATCGCAGGAACCAACTTGAACCAACTCTGGAATCAACTGTCCTCCGAATCCACAAGTGACAATAAGCTCAAACCTCTGATTGAACAATCCATCACCCGCTTGCAGTCCTATTGGGGGATTCAACTAGCCGAGGATATCTTTAGTTGGGTACAAGGAGAATACGCCCTCGCCATGTTGCCACGTCCCGATCAAGCCTATCCCGATTGGATTTTTGTGGCCCAAAAAAATGCTGATTCCGCTGTTGATGCCATCGAGCATTTAGATACTGTAGCCCAAGAGCAGGGATTGAGTGTGGGCAGTCTACAACTCAACGATACCAACATTACAGCCTGGACAAAACTGGTTACTTCTGCTAAACCTGTAGCCGGAAAAAAAGATAATTCATGGATGAAATTGGAGGCACAGGTTGGGGGAGTGCATACCTCACAGGACAATTATGAGATTTTTACCACTTCCATTGAAGCGATGAATCAAGTTTTGCAGGGAGTAGAGCATTCGTTAGTCAAAAGTGATTCATTTCAAGATGCGATCGCGCCTTTACCCACCCCCAACGATGGTTATCTGTATCTAGATTGGAGAGAAGGAGGAACCTTTGTAGAGCGTCAATTCCCCATTGTGCGAGTCATGGAATTATTGGCCAAACCGCTTTTTGACCATTTGCGCTCTCTGAGTATTAGCAGCTATGGTATCGACAATAGCGTTGGGCGCAGTAAACTCTTCTTCCATTTAGATAACGCCACCTCCTAGGAAAATAGGGGTTAGGAGTCAGGAGTTAGGGATGAAAATATTTCATCCCAACGTTTGTGAGATGAAAGTTCATGGTGTCTAATCTACAACATTAGAAATTCAACGCATATCAGGGTTTACGGGCGTGATGCGTAAAGCCCCTCTTTTCAAAGAGGGGATATAAGCGAATT
>CAZPRJ010000105.1:0-23358 GCA_964588805.1 uncultured Microcoleus sp.
ATTGCTTCCGAGGGAGTTGCTGACTATATATGGAGTCGTCTCACGTCCGAGTATCCAGGCTTGACACTGCTTGAAATTGGAGCCAAACGCTACGCCAGTGACGAAACCCCATTTAGTTACAAAAACACAGTAGTAGTTGAGCATGAGGGTAAAGTCATCGGTATGATGCTTACGTTTCCTACGGCTGAATCTGACGCAGAATCCTCAAACAGTGAACCGGCAAATCCAGAGCCAGAAACCGCATCGAGTGAACCTGATGTTTTGGCACCTTACAGCCTAGAAGCTCCTGGAACTTGGTATATTTGCGCCTTGGCGTTCTTCCCTGAATTTCGAGGTCAAGGTTTGGGCACTCAGCTTTTATCCCTGGCTCAAGCGCAAGCTCAGGAGCAAGGATTTCCAGAAGTCAGTTTGCTGTGTTTTGAGCAGAATACTAGAGCGTTAAAATTTTACCAACGTAATGGGTTTAAGGTGATTGACCGCACCCCAATCGTACCCCATCCATTGATTCATGTCACAGGCGATATTCTATTATTGACGGCTCCTGTCAATCGCTGAATACCATCAAATTTATCCCTCAATTTAAGCTTTTTTTTCAGTGGCCAGTGACCTGTGATTGAGAGTTAAAGCCCCATCTGAATCGGGTAACTGGTAACTGATTTCATCGATGTATCAAACGCGGAGGTAAGCTCCATGTATCGAATTTTCTGCTGTTGTATTTTATCTCTACTTCTCACACTCGGATTGCCGGGAGGGTTTACCCAACGCCTGCCAATGGCAATAGCGGCGGAGTCGGTTCCCTCTATGCAACCCACAACCCCGCTTTTTGAAAATCTCGGCGAGTACCATCATCCGATTTCTACTTCTGTTCCTCTTACTCAGCGCTATTTTGACCAAGGATTTATCCTGACCTACGGGTTCAATCATGCTGAGGCAGCACGTTTGTTTCGAGAGGCCGCAAGACTTGACCCAAATTGCGCGATGTGCTATTGGGGAATTGCTCTGGTTCTTGGCCCTAATATTAATGCTGGCATGGATACAGAGGTTGTACCTGAAGCTTGGCAGGCTTTGCAAAACGCGATCGCCCTTTCACCCCAAGCTAGCGACAAGGAACAAGCTTACATTCAAGCCTTGGCAAAGCGTTACTCCCTCGATCCAAATGCCGACCGTGCGGCGCTGAATGCGGCCTATGCTGATGCTATGCGGGAGGTACGCGATCGCTATCCCGATGATCTAGATGCTGCCACCTTATATGCTGAAGCGTTAATGGATAAAAGTCCTTGGCAGTACTGGACTCCAGAGGGTGAACCGAAACCGGAAACTCAGGAACTACTGGCCACATTGGACAGTATCCTCGAAAAAAATCCCAACCATCCAGGTGCTAATCACCTCTATATTCACACCGTCGAAGCCTCCCCCTATCCCGAACGTGGCATACCTAGCGCCGATCGCTTAGCCAATTTAGTTCCAGGTTCTGGGCATTTGGTACACATGCCATCGCACATTTATATTCGTGTGGGGCGCTATCATGATGCAGCGATCGCCAACCAAAAAGCAATCAAAGTAGACCAAGATTACCTCAGCAAATGCCATGAGCAAGGGATTTATCCCCTAGCCTACATTCCACACAATCATCATTTTCTGTGGGCGAGTGCTTCTCTTGAAGGGCAAAGTCAGTTGGCGATTGAGTCAGCACGTCACATTGCAGCGATGGTGGATAAAACGATGATGCGAAAGCCTGAATATGCATCACTCCAGCATTTTTATTCAATTCCACTTTACACACTCACGCGGTTCGGGCAATGGGATGAGATTTTAGAAGAACCTGCACCGGCTGAAGACCTGAAGTATCCTACAGGTGTTTGGCATTATGCTCGAGGCATGGCATTCATCGGCAAGGGGCAACTGCTAGAAGCGGCACAAGAACTGGAACAGTTACAGGCGATCGCAACGGATTCATCCCTAGAGAATCTCAAGATTTGGGAGATTAATTCAACCTACAGTTTATTGCAAATTGCCTCTCAGGTTTTAGGGGGTGAATTAGCAGCCAAGCAGGGGGATTACGAAAACGCGATCGCCCAATTGCAAACGGCAGTTAATTTAGAAGACCAGTTAAACTATGACGAACCCGAAACTTGGTATTATCCTGTTCGGCAGTCGCTAGGTACAGTTTTACTCGCAGCCAATCAACCAATAGCAGCCGAACAAGTTTATCGGGAAGAATTGCAAGAACACCCGAATAATGGCTGGTCATTATTTGGACTCGCGCAAAGTTTACAAGCACAGGGGAAAACAGAGCAAGCTCAATCTGTACAAAAGGATTTTGATCAAGCTTGGAAATATGCGGATGTGACCCTTACTGCCTCACATTTCTGAGTTTCTCAGAACCTACGCATTTTCGACCTTAATACACCCTAATCGTAGGGGCGGGTTTAGGAATCAGCTTTGGGCAGTACCGAAAACTTAACATCAAAACCCGCCCTTACAGGATTTATAGCCATTTAACCGGATTTGATATTATTGACCGATTAGTAGAGCATAAGGTTTGATTTGAGGGGGATTTATTCTGTTCATAGTTGCGATGAGAGCGCTAAAGCGCTTACTACAAACCTATCAAAGCCAGGGAATGCTATGAATTTGTTAAGCCATATTCAATTAATGAGCCGATACAATCAATGGATGAATGAAAAGTTGTATGAGACAGTATCTCAATTAAGTGAAGAAAAACTCAAGGAAAATAAAGGGGCTTATTTTGGTTCAATCTTGGGTACATTAAATCATATTTTTGTGGTTGATATTATTTGGCTTAAACGGCTTTCCGTTCACCCTGCTAATCATTCAGCACTTGATGGCATCCGCAAAACTATCATGCCTACTTCACTCAATCAAATTCTGTATCATAAATTATCAGAACTTGCGGATGAGCAGAAAAAATTAGATGAAATCACGATTAATTGGTGTCAACAAATGAATGAAGCCGACCTCAGTTACAATCTGCCCTACAAAAACATGAAAGGCCATCCTGCAGTCAAAGCATTTGGTAGCCTAATTTTACACTTGTTTAATCATCAAACTCATCATAGAGGACAAGTTACAACACTTTTATCTCAAGAAGGATTGGATGTGGGTGTTACTGATTTACTGGCAGTAATTCCCAATGAATTAGATTGAGAGGAAGACAGAGAAAAGAAGTATTTTTAACTCTGGGCAGAACCTTTTTTCTTCTGCCTTCTACCTTTTTGACCATAATACTAGTGAAGAGGAAATTGCTTTATGTCAAAAATTAACTCTAATTCTTTACTGAAAGGATGGGTGACAGAAATTAACATCAACGCTCCTCAACAATTGGTATGGAACAAGATTGTTGACTTTGAAGCCTACAAAAGCTGGAATCCATTCATGCTTGAGGCCAAGGCAGAGTTAAAAGTCAGTTCTTACATTTGCTTTTTAGAAGATTTAAAGGAATTTGGGCAACATTGGCTGACTGCTAAATTCTTAACAATACAAGAACCAAATGAATTAGTTTGGCAAGGGAATTTTCGAGCAGATTTCTTATTTAGAGTCCGTCACAATTTTAAGTTAGAATCCATTGATGAACAACAAACTCGTTTGATTCACAGCCACAAACATACAGGGATTCTCAGACCATATCTTGCCTATCGTGGTGTTTTTAAAGTCAGTAGACAGGGCTATATTCTCTACAATGAAGCCCTCAAAAAGTTGTGTGAGGAACACTATATTAATAAAACCGTTCTCTCCTAACTCCTGACTCCTGAAGCCTGACTCCTATTCTCCTACCAAATTCATCACAATTTACATCCCATGACACAAACCATTATTCAAGTCGATGCCTTTACTAATACTCCTTTTGCGGGTAATCCTGCTGCGGTTTGTGTTTTACCGAGTCCCCAAAAAGAGAATTGGATGCAAAATGTAGCACGAGAAATGAACTTATCTGAAACGGCTTTTCTCGTCAAGCAAGATGATGGTTTTAACTTACGTTGGTTTACACCTGCGGTGGAAGTTCCACTGTGCGGCCATGCCACCTTAGCCAGTGCTCATGTCCTGTGGTCAGAAGGGCATTTATCACCCAATGATGTGGCACGTTTCTATACTAAAAGTGGTTTGCTCATTGCTAAACAACAGGGTGATTGGATCGAGCTAGATTTCCCGGTGAATCATTCAGAAGAAACTGTTTCTCCTCCAGAACTTAGCCAAGCTTTAGGTGCATCGATTAAATCAGTTTTGAAGAATTCCTTGGGTTATTTGGTGGAAGTAGAATCTGAAGAATTAGTGCGACAAATGCAGCCTAATTTTCAGCAATTGAAACTGTTACCTCCGGCTAAAGTCATTGTGACATCATTGACTCATAAGGATTCAAATTATGATTTTATTTCTCGTTTCTTTGCACCGGGAGTAGGAATTGATGAAGACCCCGTAACAGGTTCAGCGCACTGTTGTTTGGCTCCTTTCTGGCGCGATCGCTTGGGGAAGGATGAATTTTTAGCCTATCAAGCCTCCAGTCGCGGAGGTGTGGTGAAGGTGCGTTATGCAGGAGGCGATCGCGTCTTTTTAGCCGGACAAGCTGTTACTGTTATGCGGGGTGAATTAATCGCCACCGAGGAGGAAAATTAAAAATGCAAACTGTGGTTTTAACTCTCAACATACTCACAGAACGTTTTGCAATTTGCCAACTCGATTCCCTATCAATAATTCCTGATTGGGCAACTTTAGCACCGTTCTTTTCGATATCGCGTACGGTTGATGGAATGTCTATTGTTTGTCCAGAAAATTATGTGCCCCAAGAGGCAAAGTGTGAACGAGGTTGGAATGCTTTTAAGTTTGAAGGCTCATCTAATTTTAATTTGAATGGAATTGAAGCGACAGTGATAAACCCCTTAGCCAAAGCCGGTGTCAAGATATTTCCTATTTCAACCTATGGCACGGATTATGCCTTGGTAAAAGAAACTCAATTTGAGCTTGCTATAGCCGCTCTTTTAAAGACAGGGTATCATATTCGGATTTCTAACTTGAATCCGACGTTGTAAAACGTTTTTGATTTACTAAAAGCATTAAAATTCAAGCCTTTTGAATCAAGTTTTTATTGAGAATAAGTGCTGTGTAAATTAACAACCCACACTTCAGAATCAACACTTAATTTTATGACTGTATTCTTAAAGCTGAAGGGTTAGAAACACCAAGGAGGGCTAAAGAACAATGAATGTAATCTGTATACCATTTGATATTTCGTTTCAATTTGACGAGCAATTACACGAAATACCCAACGCCCCGAAAGAAATGCAAAGTGCCGTTGAGTTTTTGCAAGAACAACTTGATGAGGTACAAAATAACCATCGTCAGCAAATTTATCATTTAGGATTAATTGGTGTTTACGCTCGTATTCTCAATGATTTTTCATTGGCCAATACAGCCCTGACCACTGCCATCGCGCTAAGTCGAGAAATCAACGATGAAGTATTAAAAACTATTAATCAATTGCGTTTAGCGCATTTATATCAATGGCAACAGCAATACGAGCAAAGCGATCGTTTATTTAGAAAGTTGCTGGTACGCTGTATTAACAATCCAGCCTTAGCTTCGTATCTCGACTTTGTTTATCAACACGCAGGTAAATCCCAATTTGACCAACAGCAGTATACAAAAGCGCAAAAATATTTTGAACAAGCACTGGCTTTGCGCCTATGTAAAGGCGATCGCACACTGATTGCATCAACACAATTTGCCTTACAAATGACTCAAAAACAACTTGCTGCTTGCTCAATGCGCCACTGGATACAACCGAAAGCACGAGTTGAACCTTTGCGGTGAACGAGGAGCGATCGCACTTTCCTAACCTGTCACGCATTTAAATTTGGTATAAGTAGCGACCAAGATGGTCACACTACAAGGATGAGAGCAATTATTGACAATAAGGTTTAAATGACGAACAGCTTATCCACATTTTGAATTTTGAATGGATTAATTACCCATCCGAATGCGTGGCTAAGGGAATCTCTACAATCCGAAACGGGGGTTGGCTAGGAAACCTCTCCTTCAACAGGGGCATAGACACGTTATAAACTGGAATATCCGCACTCGTCCGACCTTCAGGATGGCCGTGGTGAGCATGTCCATGAAAAACCGCCGTGACTGCATAACGGTTTAACGGTTCTTCTAGCCGACTAGAACCGAGAAAGGGAAAAATTTCCGGGGGTTCACCTTCGACCGTATTATGGACAGGCGAATAATGCAGTAAGACAACCCGTTGCTCAGTATTCAACTTCGCTAATGCAGATTCTAGCTTTAAGGCTTCATCCACGGCTTCATGCACAAAGCGCTTGATGGTTTCTTCACCCCAAGCACCCAACGCCGCTCGACCAAAACCCCCCCCGAACCCTTTAACGCCTGCAAAACCAACTCCCTGAATTTCGCAAGCTCCTCCATCCAGCACGGTAACACCAGTCTCACACAACATATTCTGGAGTTCCTCATGTTGTCCAGATTCATAGTCGTGGTTGCCTAATACTGCCAGAGTAGGAATTTTCGTGGTGGATAATTCTTTGATGAGGACATGCCCTTCCTCTGGTAAGCCATAATCAGTCAAGTCTCCGCACAGCAACAGAACATCAGCACGTTCAGCCACTTGCTCGAATAGTGGCTGTAAGGTTCCTTGGGAGGTTTTAGTACAGTGAATATCGCCAACGGCGGCTAAACGTACTTTTTCTTTTGCGATCGCCATTTTATTAAATCAAGCTCCCCATAAATCCCCCGCAGGGGTTGACTCCATGATGGCGTAGCCAATGGGGGGATTTTCATGAGTCTTGAGTAGCATTTTATGCGCGGATTCCCTACCTAGAGGTTTCGGCCTCTAGATTGAGGATAACGGATTGGCTTTAGGTCACGATAAGAGAATTGACGCTGAGCCTACAGTTTGCCAACTCTTTGATTGGGAAGGAATCTGTGGGTTCGGCCGCGTTTAATAGAGACTGATATGTTGCCGTATATCCCAACTCGGCGCGAACTTGAGCCGAAAACTCGTGCGTTCTATTCCTACGTGCTGACCACACTGCAAGCATCGGGGATACCCTTTCTGGTGGGTGGTGCCTATGCTTTTGAGCGTTACACAGGGATTGTACGCCACACCAAAGATTTAGATATTTTTGTTCGCAAGCTCGATCATGAGCAGGTGTTTGAGGTATTCAACGCAGCCGATTGCCCTACTGAGCTATCCTTTCCTCATTGGTTGGGTAAGGTCTTCGATGGTGAGGATTTTGCTGACATTATTTTCAACGCAGCTAATGGAGATGATGAGGTCAATGATACCTGGTTTGAACACGCCGTTGAGACAGAAATGTTTGGCCTATCCGTCCAAATTTGCTCACCCGAAGAGTTTATCCGCTCCAAATCGTTCATCATGGAGCGTGAACGGTATGATGGTGCCGATGTCGCACATATTTTACACGCTTGTAGCCAACAATTAGATTGGCCATACTTGCTAGATCGCTTTGGTTATCGTTGGCGAGTTTTGTTGAGTCACTTAATTTTGTTTGGTTTTATCTATCCCACCGAACGTTCAAAAATTCCCAATTGGGTGATGGAGGAACTCTTACATCGTTTACAGGTTGAGATGAGCCATACCCCTGTTCCTGATCGGATTTGTCGAGGTACACTCCTATCACGGGAACAGTATTTAGTTGATATTGAAAGCTGGGGATATCAAGACCTGCGATTGCTTCCTCAAGGCAATATGACTCCTCAAGACGTTGACAATTGGACGGCAGCTATCCAAGAAGAAGAATGACTATTTACCAATTGGGTTTAACCATATCGTAGCGGCGGGTTTACGAATTAACTTTGGGCAGTACCAAAAACTTGGCATCAAAACCCGCCTTTACAGGTTTTATGGCTATTTAACTGGATTTAATACCATAAGATTGCCTTTAATTTTGAATTGATAATTTTGAATTCCCAAAAGCGGTTGGCGAACTTCAACAAGCTTGCCCATAACTGCTCATCACTCGTCCTGCCTTCACAAATTGCCGAAAACAGGAACGCGCAATCTCATCTCCATCTTCTGCTAGACGATCAATCGCAATCCCATTGCGTCCTGTTTCTCGGCCAGAACTGTGGATGTAATACCCATCTCCCAAATGTAATCCTACATGATTGACTTTCTCGGCTTTGGCAAAAAAGACCAAATCGCCAGGACATAGTTGGCTAAACTCAACGGGTTGGGTAAAGTCAGCTTGTTGATAGGAATCTCGAGGCAGCCAAATTCCTGAATCCGCAAACGCTGCTTGCATCAATCCTGAACAATCATAGTTTGGCCCGACTGTACCCCCCCAGAGGTAATGATTGGGTTGTTGCATTGCGGCTTTCGTAAAAGCAATAATGGTAGGAATTCGAGCTTGAATTTGCTCCGATGAAACTGCGATCGCCCGATACTGAATTGGTGTCTGTTCTAGTGCGTCCATATCTTGGACTCGTAACCAAGCTGAGTAGCCATCTTCACACAAGCGTACTAAGACGGCTTCTTCTTGAAGTGTGGGGGACAAAATCTGTAAATGACGCCCGATGGCCGCTTGAGTTGCCAAGCGATCGCATTTGTGAGAATCATAGAGATTGAGATTAACCTGACATCGGTATTCATCAGCCCGATCTGCGTAGTCTGTTGTCATTAGATATTAGTGTGGATAAGAAGTAATCTGGGAAAGACTTTAACCTTAATTACACCAACAATCGCAGAAGTTAGCGCCGCTGCTTGGGTAATTGGAGAGGAGCAAGAGCGGGCGGATCGGGGGCTAATAGACATCTCCCTGGTGCGCCGGCGAGCTTCAGCTTAGAACAGATTCTACAATTGTTTGCGATCGCCTGTGAAAAGCCACAGACCTAGGGGCGACCCATCAGTCATTGGACTGCCAGAGAACTGGCGGCGGAAATGGTGAAACAGGGGATAGTGGAAAGGATCTCCCCTCGACATGTAGGGCGATTACTCGAAGAAGCCTCACTCAAACCCCACCAGTCCAGCTACTGGTTGAATCCCCCCCCGACCCTAAGTTTGACGACAAAGTCACAGACATCTGTCAAACCTACGAGAGCGCCATAGAAACAGCCAAACAGTTTGAGAGAACGGTCTGCATGGATGAAATGACAGGAATTCAGGCTCTTGAGCGCAAAGCTACAGACTTACCCATGCGACCGGGCAAGATACAACGGCAAGAATTTGAATACATTCGCCACGGTACCCAAACCTTAATCGCCAGTTTTGATGTAGTCAGTGGACAGGTAATTCAGTCCACGGTTGGCGATACTCGTACAGAACGACTATATCACTCATGTGCAACAAACCATCGGAAGTTACTCAGGCGTGCCAGTTTCACAAGTATTGCCGATCTCAAAACCCGTATTCTTGAATTTATTGACTATTTCAATCGCACTATGGCAAAACCCTTTAAGTGGACTTACAAGGGTAAGGCTTTGGCTGCATGATGGCAGGTAGACTTCCGCCGAAGTCTACTAGTCGAAGCTCACCCAAATCTAACTATTGCTTAATTGGAGCATCATTCGGCTTAACACGATATCCGCTTGCTGTAGCCCCATTGGCATCAGCATAATAATCATCCGAGGCTGTGGAGTTGTCATCAACTTCATTTCCCTCAATAAGAGCAACGGCTCGCTGGAGTGCCTCTAAACGATCCATCACTAAGTGATTTTGGGGTAACATTTGCAGAATTCCCAACTTTTGCAGCCTCCGCTTAGTGGAACCAGCAGCCCCCACGATGAACACTTGACGGCCTTTCTCAATCGCTTCTTTAATCGAATTTTCCAGCGCTAGAGAAGAAGTCACGCCCAATAATGGCACATCGCTTAAGTCCAGAATCAACACATCGTGGTCTTTCATTGCCGTTTGCTGACGGGAAATTGCCTTCGACACCCCGAAAATCATCGGACCACTGAGGTGGAACAACAACACACGGCCATCAGCTTGGTCAAGCAATTCTTTCTCTTCATCACTCATCAGGATGGCATCATCAGCATCAGTAATCGTCTTCACATCCTGAGCTCGGAGATTCGAGAGACGTTCAATCGTCAAGATATTAGCAACGAACACCCCAACACCAACTGCAACAATCAAGTCAACAAATACTGTTAGAGCAATCACCCCATACATAATCAGTGCGCCCTTCACAGAGACTTTATGGGCACGCTTGAGGAAGCTCCAGTCAATAATATCTATCCCAACCTTGAGGGCAATACCTGCTAACACTGCCATCGGAATCACCTCAGTCAGATTAGCCGCCCACACAACCACAATGAACAAAACAAAGGCACGAGTTAAACCCGATAGCGCCGTGCGACCACCTGCTTGGATATTAACTACGGTTCCCATCGTCGCACCAGCACCAGCAATCCCACCAAACAATCCAGACGCTAAGTTACCTAAACCTTGACCAATCAATTCTTTATCAGACTCGTGATGGGTGCGAGTTAAGCTATCAGCAATCACCGCCGTCAGTAGAGCATCAATACAGCCCAGCATCCCCAGCACCAAAGCATCGATTAACATCGTTTGGAACTGGCCGGCACTGAACGTAGGTATTTGTAATGAAGGCAAACCTGTAGGAATTTCTCCGATTCGTCGGATATCAACACCAGGGAAGAGAGTCAGTGAAATAATTGTTCCTGCCACTAACGCCACTAACTGCGGGGGAATTAACCGCTTGAGTTTAGAGGGCATGAACCAAATAATGGCAACAGTCAGCACCGCCAGACCTGTTTCAACAGGATTGACATTTGCCAATAGCTGGGGCAAGTTTTGAAGCGTGCCAATGATGCCACCTTTGGGGCTAGCTTGCCCTAGGAAAGGCCCGAGTTGCAGGATAATCAGGATAATTCCAATCCCTGACATGAATCCTGAAATTACTACATAAGGCATCAGGGTAATATATTTACCCAGTCGCAACAAACCAAGAAGGATTTGGAAAACTCCGGCCATCATGACTACGGTAAAAGCCATAGCCATCCCGTTTTCTGGGTTCGTTGCTGTGAGGTTGGCAATGACCGCCGTCATGACCACGGTCATTGGTCCAGTTGGCTCGGAAATTAATGTAGGAGTGCCACCAAAAAGTGCAGCAAAAAAACCGACTAAAACAGCTCCGTAAAGACCCGCAGCAGCACCAGCACCCGAAGCTACACCGAAAGCCAGAGCCATCGGTAAGGCAATAATTGCAGCAGTTAAACCGCCAAAGATATCACCTTGGAGGTTTCTAAAATGGATTCGATTGGTAATTTGCATGAGCGTCTCAATTAAGAGGTGTGTAATGCGAGCATCAAAAACCGACAGAGATTTACGCATCAATCTCAGTGGTTTTGAAATTCAATTGTTTGATTTATGAAAAAGCTTTACGGATAGAGTCAACTCTATTGTTCTCATAGAACCATAGATTTAACGTTATAAGAATTGTAACTGTAAACGAGAAAGTAAGTACTTGTGGTTTTTCGGCCATTTTTTACTCTTGACCCTTGGACTCTTTTGCACTTTTGTCCTCGAGTTCCTCAAAGAACTGAAAGAGCGACTTAGATCTGAGGTGCATTTTCCGGTCAATCTCTGCTCTAGACGTAATACGCTATAGTGAGCTTTTGACTAGGGATGCAATACCAGTAACGTGGCGATAAATTTGCCGTTTTACTATCCCTAAAATGTATTACATCAAACCATTAATAAATCTAAAAACAAGTAAAAGTTTTATGTTTTATATTCCTAACTTGATAAAAATTATGGCGAATATAAAAAATAAAATTATTAAATAATAAGCCTAATTTTTATTCATCAATAAAATCTTAAAACCAAGCAGATTTTACAGTAAGGCTTTAATGTTGTAATTTTCTATTAACTCGATTTAGCGGAAATACCAATATGTGTAAATATGTATGCAACTATATAATTTTCAACGGCTGGTCAAAAAATCAATAAAGTATTGAGCAAGTTTCCAGGAGAATCCGTGAGGGAATGACAAAAAATGATGAGCTTGAAGGCGGAATTCTTCTCACTCAATATGCTGCACGTTCTGACTCAACTTGACACTCTATGAAGATTCTCATGCTCTCTTCCACCTTTCCGTATCCACCGATGCGAGGAGGAACTCAGGTAAGGACGTTTAACCTACTCAAGTATTTAAATGAGCGCCATGCCATTACCCTGATCACGCAACGCTCTGAAGATGTAACTGAGAAAGATAAGGAAGAATTGCAGCAGTGGGTGGAGGAACTGGTCGTTTTTCCTCAACCCTCATTAACAGAGGCCGAGATCGGGATTTTGGAAAAAGTACAGCGCTGGCGAACGTTTTTAGAACAGGGAACGCCGCCTAGCGTCCTACACCACTACTCCACTCAAATGCAACAACGGGTGGATGAGGCGATACAATCCGAAACATTTGAGGCATTGACCTGCGAACATAGCATCAATGAAATTTACGTGCGGCCTGAATGGCAATTACAATTGCGAACTGTAGTCAATATACATAATTCCGTTTACGGGTCGGGTCGCAACTTGTTAGAAACCAAAACATCTGATAAAAAACTCAGAGACCAGTTAAATTTACCTTTATTACATCGTTATGAACAGCGATATTGTGCTAAGTTCACGGACATTGTAGTGACAACACCGGAAGATCGCCGTCAAATCACAGCCCTCGAGCCAGAAGGTCAAATTACCGTGATTCCTAATGGTGTTGATCTGAGCCTTTACCCCAAGCGAGTTTCTGACCCTGGAGGACACCAACTTGTATTTTGTGGGTCAATGGATCGACATCCCAATATCGATGCTGCCCGTTTTTTTAGTTTAGAGGTGTTTCCAGCCATTCAAGAACGATATCCAGACGCACAACTCGATCTAGTCGGCGCAAATCCAGCCCCAGAGGTTGTGGACTTGGCCGAACATCCGGGGATTAACGTCACCGGTCGAGTCCTGTCAATGGTGGAGTATTTGCATAAGGCAACTGTCTGCGTCGTCCCCATGCGAACGGGGTATGGCATAAAAAATAAAACCCTAGAAGCGATGGCCGCCGGAGTACCGTTGGTAGGAAGCGATCGCGGATTAGAAGGATTGCAAGTAGATGGGGGAGAAGTGCCGTTGAGGGCATTACGAGCCAATGAACCCACCGAGTACGTGTATGCTGTAAGTCGGTTATTTGAACATCGCCAATTGCGAAAACAGCTATCGGAGAATGCGCGATCGCTCATTGAGAAAAAATACACCTGGGAACGTGCGGGTAAACTTTATGAGCAGGTATTATCCGGGCGTCGAGATTAGGGGATAACCATGACAACGCCTCAAGATTCACGACATCACCAACCACCGGCAAAAGACAATCGGCGGGTCAAAAATTCATTGGCAAAGGGAACAAAGCCTTCGACTCAGCAGTTAGTTCGCCGTTCATCAATGGCCAACTCACCTCAACGCACCCACCCAAAACCTTCAAAACCAAAAACCCGTTGGCAAGGCTGTCTGGTGACATTAGGGGCAATCTCGCTGTTACTAGCGTCTGGAGGTGTGATTATTGGGGGTATCTGGTTAGGGGTTTTGTTAATGATTAACCCTAATGCAGTGGTATGGCTCAATCAATTTTTGCCACAGTGGACTCGCATCCCCATTTCTGCCGCTTCATCCCCCAAATCTCTAGAAACGATTCAAGCAGATATTCGCAAAAGCGGCCTAATGCCAGGAGAACCCCTATATCTCTCTAAAAATGGTATTGACGAAGGCTCGACAGCGCTATTATTACCGATTTTCAAATCGCCACCCAATTGCCAAATTGATTGCCAACAGCTTTTTGAACTGCGAGTTTATCAACCCACCACTCCCAAATATTATCAATTAGCCACTCGACTGGCGATCGCAGAACCCGAAGAGTATTTTGTCCTGTCTTCCCTGCAAGATCACAACGCCGAACAAGCCAGTACCTCTCGCACACTACCTTTAACCCAGATCGAGCGCTTCAGTGACAACGCCCCCGAATCAGGCTTTTGGTTCAATCTCTCCGGCCAGCAACCCAGTGGCGACACACCCATGACTTATGGACAGGTAGTTCACTACAACCCCGGCCAATTGCATTTAAGTGTGATGTTGCAGTGGACAACCCCCAACGAACAGCTTCCCTACTGGCAGCAAATCACTGGCAATTCCACACCAGAATTAGTGATCAATCAGACGGTAGGTTTAGAACCCAACTTCAAAGTACACCAACTACAACCCCGCAATTTTGTTCCTAACCCCATTGCCTTAGAAGAAATTTCCCTGGTGCAACCGGCCCTCAATACTGAAAGATTCCGCAATGCCTTGCTCTTAGTGCGTCATGGATTGTGGTCGCCTGCGGTGACATTGTTGCAATCCCAGAAAAAAAGCAAGTGGTCTACTAGCGCCCAAGCCCAACTCGACGTGATTCAACTGCATGCCCAAGTCACCCAAGCTCAAGCCAAGCAAGCCTGGGCTAGCCCTAATTCTTCTATCCTGACCCATTTAATGGATGGTCGCTGGGCGGATGCCTTACTGGTGTTTCGTTCCGCCGTTCCAGGGCCACAGGCACAGGAAATCATCACCCTATTAAAAAATGATTCGGGGGAACTATGGGATCGGGTAGAAACAGCGCTGAAAGTATTTCCAGACGATAATGAGATTAAAGCTTGGGGTGCGTTGATTCTATCCGTGCAGCAAGGACGACTCAAAGCGATCGCGTGGTTGGAGGAATTGGCTAAAACTCAACCGGTTAATTCTTCCGAAATTAGCGAATTACTCGACCGTCTCGATGTCGTCTTAGCCCAATTACTCCCCACTCGTAATCATTCCAGTCGGGTGATTGGCACTGCACGACCTGTACTCAATGTCAACCCTACGGACTGGTTGCAACTCGAACCCCCTGCACCAGAAGCAAGTGGAACCTTCACAGACGATTCTGCCACCCCTCTGGGCAGTCCCACGCCTACGCCCTCGCAAGGGTTGCAACTCGAACCGTTACAAGTGTGGTATCAAGTCCAGGTTTCGGCGTTCCACGATGGTCAGCGATGGTGGCGAGCTCCATTTTCTAATTTATCGTTACCCCAACAAAGCATTAGTGCCAACCAACTGTGGAACTATCTCGGTTTAGACACAGATGCCAAAATCCAAATTACACTTTGGTCTGCTGAGGGACGCCAAGAAGCAACAACCGCAACAGTTAAAGGCGTTTCGTTCCAAGGTGGTGTCCTCCAACTTTTGGCCGCCGGTGAAGTTTTACCTACTTTCACAACTAGTCCGGATGCTGCCATCAACAGTCGCCTACTAGCCCATACAGATGCCGCTTTGCGTTGGATCGATCCCATCCCCGTAACCTTATCCGACCTCAATCAAGTGCAATCTGGGTGGGTGTCTGCCCTCCTTCCCACCTTGCGGCGTGAGTTAGAAAAAAGTGGTCAGTATCCGTCGAGTGCAGCGCTTAATCAGGAAGCCTCACTCGAGGCTATGGGAAATTGGTCAGTCCGACTGGTGGAGTTGACCGGCAATAATCAGCCAGACGCTGTATTGACGCTGTATCAAGATTTCTTTGGAGGCTTGAAACCGGAAACGATTCTGCCCACTCCAGGAGATAGCCCTCTTTATCAGCCCCGGACTTTAATTTTTTCAGATGCGGGGACACTACTCTACAGCGAATTCTCGCAAAATGCCAACACTTCATTAACGGGGATCGCAGATTTAGGAGATGGTGGCCCGGCCGGGTTACTCCTGAGCAGTAAGACGAATTACACTTTGAAGCGTTGGTCATCCAAGAATCAGCGTTTTGAGTAACAGGCAATCTGAACATAGCAGCCTTGGAACCCTTTGCCGGGTGAGCCTTCTGCCTTTTGCCCTCTGCCGGGTGAGCCTTTTGCTATAGCGCAGCGTAACGCACCACTACTCCTGTTGAGGATGTCAATTCTTCTAATTTTTTGTAATATTTTTTAATAAAGCCCTATAAAATTATGGATCGTCCTACGTTAGATCAACTTTCCAGTCAACTCGAAAGCCCCAATATCCGCGATCGCATGGTGGCACTGGCTTCACTGCGCCATGTTCCAGCCATCGAAGCGGTGCCGTTGATTAAGAAAGTTCTCAACGACAATAATTTACAAATCCGCTCAATGGCAGTTTTTGCCTTGGGGGTGAAGCCAACGGAAGAATGTTACCCTATCTTGGTAAAATTACTTGAAACTGACCCCGACTATGGGATTCGTGCTGATGCGGCTGGGGCTTTAGGCTATCTGGGCGACCCGAGAGCCTTTGAAGCGTTGGTGCGGGCGTTTTACGAAGATACGGAATGGTTGGTGCGTTTTAGTGCAGCCGTGGCTTTAGGGAATATTAAAGACCCCCGTGCGCGTGAAGCGCTGACTCAGGCGTTGAAGAGTGATGAGGTCGTCATTCAACAAGGAGCGATCGCGGCTTTGGGTGAAATCAAGGCGCTGGAAGCTCTGGATGATATCTTAGACTTTGTTCAGGCCGAAGATTGGTTAGTGCGTCAGCGATTAGCAGAAGCTCTAGGAAATTTGAACAGTGAAAAAAGCATCTCAGCGTTAAAATTCATGGAAAAAGACAGCCATCCTCAAGTCTCTCAATCTGCGACAATCTCCTTAAAACGCCTAGCTGAAGCTTCGGCTTAAGCATAGGCAATCGCCTTTGGGCTTCGTGTTGTTAAGTGAATGAACCTAAGCCCAAGGCGATCGCTTAAAATTTTAAAATTAAGGTTATCTAGTTACAAATCGTTAACGCTTTCTCACGAACTTCATGGATATTAAAGAGTTTTTCGAGCAGAGTGCAGGCAAGTGGTTCTCTCAACGGACGAGTCACCACCTAGCGTTTAGGCAGGCTGAGAATGGTAAATCGAATATCGTGATTGAGATGCTAGCTGCCGATGCTCCAGAGGTCGTGAAACTTTGCCAACAGTATGATATTGAACCCCAGTTGGCTCTATGCGGTGCTAGGGTGACTTGGGACGGCTCAATGGAATGGGATGAAGATAAGGAACAGCATAGCGGTTCTACGGTGCTGGTTCCCGTTCCTGACCCCGACAAGCCTAATGAAGGTCGGCTGTTGCGTGAAATGGGTTATGCAGAGAAGGCTCCTGTTGCCGGCCGCTACATGATGGGAAGTGATGATGCTCTGACGCTGATTACGGATTACGAAACCATGTACTCTGAGGAGCGTTTGTGGTTCGCTAGCCCAAACTTACGGCTACGCACTAGCATTCTCAAGCGCTTTGGTGGTTTTAGTATGGCGTCTTTGAGTTCGGAAATTCGCATGGGTGTAGGACAAGCGCCGAAGCAAACTGAAGATGCGGCGAATGTTTAACTCATCCCCCGCCTCAAGATGATTGGGTGATTTGTTTTCTGTTAGTTTGTTCTTTATGTTTTTACCAACAACTAACGACTAACAACAAACAACATGAAAACGCTGGTAACGGGGGCGAATGGATTTACTGGCTCTCATTTAGTGAAAGCCTTGCAACAGCGAGGTGATGAGGTTGTTGGTTTAGTCCGCAAGTCCAGTAACTTATCCCGTCTATCGGGTTGCCAGGTGCAGCTTGTTTATGGGGATATTTGCGATCGCGCCGCACTCGAGTCCGCTATGAGTGGGGTAGACTGGGTATTTCATACGGCGGCCTACGTCGAACTCGGATTAGTCGATGCCGCAAAAATGGCACGGGTGAATGTAGAGGGTACTCGTGCAGTGATGGAAGTGGCTCAAGCGGTGGGTGTGGCTAAAGTCGTCTATTGCAGCACGATTGGGGTGTATGGGGATACTCGAGGGCGAGTGATTGATGAAACCTTCCAACGGGAACAGGCTGATTTTTCCTCTGCCTATGATGGCACGAAATACGAGGCTCAACAAATTGTCGATCATTTGGCGGTAGAGGGTTTACCGGTTGTCAGTATTTTACCTTCGGGGATTTTTGGGGCGGATGACCCTCATTTTGGCCCAGTGATGAAACAATTTCTCAAAGGAGGGTTGAAAGTGTGGGCAGGAGGCGATCGCATTACGGGTATTGTCCATGTGGATGATTTAGCATCTGCGATGATTCTTGCCGCAGAAAAAGGCAAACCCGGAGAACATTATATTATTTCGGCAGGCGACCTCACGACTCGTGAAATGTTTGCTATCCTCTCTCAAGAATCGGGAGTTCCTGTACCGAATGAAGCCCCAAAATCTATCGTGAGATTAGCAGGAAATATCCTCGATCCAATTGGGCGTTTGTTAAAATGGCAACCTCCCTTAAGTCGAGAACGGGTTCACTATATTTATGACCGTTGCGTTCGAGTGGATGCGAGTAAAGCCCGTCAGGAATTGGGATGGCAACCGCGTTCAGTGGCTCAAACTTTGAAAGAAATTGTTCAAAACAATGAGCAGTTCAAATAGTTTTAATTAGTTCCCCTTGAGTATCAGAGACGGAATGCGATCGCACACATCATCTTAGCACCCCTTTTGAATGGGGGTTGGGGGGATCGACTCTTCAATTTGCCGCCAAACCCCCTCCCAATCCTGCAACACATTATCATTAGTCAACCACAACGCCTTTAGTTCATAACCATCTAAAATCCATATTCTTGCCCATTCATAATTCTTACTCTTATCTGTAAAGAAACTTGCTCCATCCACCTCAGACATGGGACTGAGATTTTACAATCTTTATGTATATCAGGAATTTAAGTTTTGGTATGACTTATGTCATCAGGAAGCATCAGACTTACTACTCTTATCCGTTTATTCGCTGCAACTACTACCGCTTTTGCCGTTAATTGTTTCTTTATTTTCTGTGTACCCTCCGTACTCGCTCAAACCCCCTCAACTCAAAACCCAGAAGCATACCGATTAATACAACAAGGCAATCAACAGTATCAAACTAATCAACCTCGAGCCGCCATACAATCCTGGGAACAAGCATTAGCCATATATGAGCAAATCGGCGATCGCGAAGGAGAAGGCATTGCTCTCATTAATCTAGGCCATGCTTACTTTTCCATCGGGCAATATCAAAAAGCGATTGAGTTTTATCAGCGATTATTAGCGATAAAACAGGAACTGAACAATCATATAGGAGAAGCAAATTCTCTCAATTATCTGGGTGAAGTTTACCGCAACTTGGGAGAATACCAAAAAGCCATCCAATTTTATCAGCAGTCCTTAACACTCGTCCGACAAATCAATCACTCATCGAGCGATAATCACTACGATTTACTCCGTTCAGAAGCAAATTCACTCAATAATCTCAGTAACGTTTATCGGAATTTAGGGCAATATCAGCAAGCGATTGCGTTTGGCGAACAATCCTTAGCTTTGATTCAGGAAATGAGCCAATTGTCAAATGATAATCATTATGCTCTACTCAAAGAAACAGCCAATTTAGTTACGAATCTCGGACATATCTACGTTTACTTAAATAACTACCAACAAGCACTGACTTATTATCAACAAGCCTTGAAGCTTGCCCGTGAAATTGGCGATCGCAAAGGAGAAGCCAACTCCCTAGTAGGTTTGGGCAATATTTATTATTCCCTAGAGCAATACCAGCGAGGGATTCAAATGTATCAGCAAGCTTTGGCAATAGCAAGGGAAATCGATGATCGGGCAGGTGAAGGCATTATCCTCAGCAATATTGGTCTTATGTTAGCCCAACAAAACCAACCCGAACTAGCCATTATTTTCTATAAGCAATCAGTTAATGTCAGAGAAGCTATTCGGCACGATATTCAAGGATTGCCCAAAGAACAACAGCGATCATATCTGCAAACCATTGCTTATACCTATCGCCATCTTGCTGATATGTTGCTCAAACAAGACCGAGTTTTGGAAGCGCAGCGAGTTCTAGATTTGCTCAAAGTCCAAGAACTAGAAGACTTTCTTCAAAACATCCGAGGCAGTAACCATACAATTCAGGGTGTTGCTGAACGTTCCCCAGAACGGCAAATTAAACAAGGCTATGAAGCCATTTTAGACAAAGCCATTATACAAGGGAAAGAACTTGTCCAACTCGAACGTATTTTTCTATCCCAAAGAACCGAAGCTGAACAACAACGTATTACTGAACTCAGAAAAAATCAGCAGGAAATTACTCAACAATTTCTGCAATTTCTCCAAAGTCCTGAATTTACAGCGTTAATAGCACAACTGAGGCAAACGACTGGCGGACAGACATTCGATTTAGAAAATAACGCCACAAGCTTACAAAACAACCTCAAGCAAATCCAACAAGATGCAATCGTTCTCTATCCCTTCGTTCTCAATGACCGTTTGGAATTAGTATTAGTCACCCCTTACGCCCCTCCAATTCGCCGCACCGTTGCTGTCAAACGGGCAGAACTCAACCGAGTTATTGCCCAATTTCGTTCTAGTTTAGAAAAGCCTGCCAGTGATGCCAAAACGCCTGCTAAACAACTCTACGATTGGCTCATAAAACCGATTGAAAATGACCTTGTACAAGCTAAAGCAAAAACTATCATTTACGCCCCGGATGGACAATTGCGTTACATCCCTCTGGCTGCCCTTTATGATGGCAATCAATGGCTAGTCGAGAAATATCGCATCAATAACATCACGGCTCTCAGCCTTACCAATTTTGATGCAAAACCTCAAGAAACACTGCAAGTTTTTGCTGCCGCATTCACGCAAGGCCGTTATAGTTTTCAAATTGGGGGTCAGGAATTTATATTTAACGGACTACAATATGCTGGAACTGAAGTGGAAAATCTGGCGAATATTGTTCCGAATACAACAAAAGTATTAGACCAACAATTCAACCAAGAAAGCATTTTTCAAATGAATGATTATTCGGTTGTCCATCTAGCAACGCATGCAGCATTTGTCATAGGCCAACCCGAAGAATCTTTTATTTTATTTGGCGATGGTAGCCGTGCCAATCTTCGGGATGTAGGAAGCTGGCGTCTACCGAATGTGGATTTGATTGTACTTTCCGCTTGTGAAACGGGTTTAGGTTCAGTGGAGAAAAAGTCGGGCGACGGCAAAGAAATTCTTGGACTTGGCTATCAGCTACAAAGAACCGGGACAAGGGCAGCAATTGCTTCTCTGTGGGCAGTTGATGATGGAGGAACCCAAGTCTTGATGAATGCCTTCTATGCAGCTTTGGAAAATGGCAATACCACAAAAGCAGAAGCCCTCCGCCAAGCTCAAATTGCCTTAATTACAGGCAACTACCAAGCACTCGGTCAACAACGGGGGCTGGCAGTCGTGCAGCGAAACAGTCGTGGCTTACCGACAGCCGTCAACAGTCGCCTCAGCCATCCCTACTACTGGGCACCGTTCATTTTAATTGGTAACGGGTTGTGAAAGTTGGCGTTAAAAACAATGAATATCCTGACAACTTCCTAACCCTTTGCTCCTAGGATTAAGGAAGTAGAGAGTCAGGTCGGAATCATGCCTATTCATCAGCTCCATCCTGATATTGTTGCACCACCCGGCGTCGTTTTTCATGGGCATGACATTACCAAGGTGTATCACATGGGGGAAGTGGATGTTCATGCGCTGCGATCGCTTGACCTAGACCTCTACGAAGGCGAGTTTGTCGTAATTTTAGGCCCTTCAGGGAGTGGTAAGTCAACGTTGCTGAATATCTTGGGAGGGCTGGATCTACCCTCAAGTGGTCATCTCTGGTTCCGCCAACGGGATTTAACCCATGCCAATGATGCTGAACTCACCCGCTTTCGTCGGGATTGTGTGGGTTTTATTTTTCAGTTTTATAATTTGATACCTAGCCTTACCGCCCGTGAGAATGTAGCACTGGTGACGGAGATTGCGCGTCATCCCATGCGCCCAGAAGCTGCCTTGGAGTTAGTGGGATTAAGCGATCGCTTAGATCATTTTCCGGCGCAGCTATCGGGGGGAGAACAACAACGAGTCGCGATCGCCCGTGCCATTGCCAAGCGTCCAGAAGTCTTGCTGTGCGATGAACCGACGGGAGCACTGGACTATCAAACGGGGAAGTTAGTACTAGAGGCATTGGCGCAAGTGAATCGAGAGTTTGGCACCGCCACCGCCGTGATTACCCACAACGCCGGAATTGCTGGGATGGCGGATCGAGTGATTATGATGCGGAGTGGTGAGATTACTCGGATTCAACGCAATGAAACTAAGTTATCTCCGGCTGAGTTGGAGTGGTAGATAGTTGGACAAATTGAATTAAACAGAGTGCGATCGCAAAATCCGTTCGCATACCTCTGCGTCTCCTGCTTGGAATGGACGGATTGTGATTGGTTGTGTCAGAGGGAGCATTTTTAGAGGATGCTCATAGCTTCAAGGGACGGGTAGAATTAACGGTGTCCATCCGAAAGCGATCGCGCCTCATGATTGCAGTCCCAGGTTCCCTGACTCTAGACAACTTCTTAAAGCTACCCGCTATTGAAGAATCACCGGCTTGGGAATACATTGACTCAGAGGCGATGCAAAAACCAATGCCAGGAGGAAAACACAGCCGATTGCAACTGCGTCTGGCATCTGCCATTAATGCCGTCACTCCAAACTATGAGGCATTGCCAGAACTGCGGTGTACCTTTGCAGGGCGATCGATTGTTCCAGACTTGGTAGTAGTAGCCACAGAGCAAATTCCAGTTGATGATGATGGAGAAATCATCAGTACCGGGATTGAATTTGCCCCACCGTGGATCATTGAGATTTTGTCACCCGATCAGAATCAAACGAAGGTGACGCGCAAAATTTTACACACTTTGCGTCACGGCGGACAGATGGGTTGGCTGGTAGATCCAGATGAGCGAGTGGTGCTGGTGTATCGGTGCGATCGCCTACCGGATGAGTTTAGTGAAGGTGCTGTATTGCCCTGTCTTGCAGGAATTGATTTGCAACTGACGGCCGAGGAGATGTTTGGCTGGTTGAAGGTGCGGACATAAGTGCCGTTTGGGTGAAGTTTTGAAGTGAACATCGATGTTACCGGCTTGCTAAGCTAAAGGCAGGTCTGTTGAGGAAGTCAATATGACGGTTTTAACCATCGATAATCTAGGCCGAGTAATGCTTCCCGAAGGGATTCGACAGGCGCTAGGACTTAATCCAGAAGATCAACTGACTCTCGAAATCCAGGACGGCAAAATTGTCCTGCAACCTGTGTCACACACACCCAGAGTTTATTACGAAGGCAGGGTGCTGGTGGTGCAATCAGAACTTACTGGGTCAAAAGAAGGCAGAAGACGCTGCGCTACAAGGGCAGATGGCAGAAGTTCACTGGGAGAGAAAGAGGCTTGCACCTCTCCCAAACCTTTTTCCGTCGTAAACGACGGGGCTTGTATCCTGAAGGGAAAAGGAAGAAGTTGGTTTAATCATAAAAGCATAAAAGC
>CAZPRJ010000106.1:0-4111 GCA_964588805.1 uncultured Microcoleus sp.
AATTGTTCGACTGGTAGGGAATCACCGTTCTTCCAGGACGGTGAGGGTGTCAATATGCCAGTGTTTTCCAATCTAATGTGCCAGTTGTGGTACAGCATACACGCTTGGATTCACGCCAATCGGAAAATGCACTGCTGAGTACCATCGCTTATGCCAGCAATGATTAAGCCCAACAAAAGCGATCACCCTCAATCTTATTAGTCAGGATATGTCAGCCATTATGGTTAAAATTGCTTATCATTCTTCCCACGAACAATTCAAGCCCAGTGCTCTCCTGCAATACGTTCAGATGGCCGAGCAAGCTGGATTTACTGCCGCCTCATCATCTGATCACTTCCACCCTTGGAGTGAGCGTCAAGGAGAGAGCGGTTTCTCTTGGGCTTGGCTGGGTGCAGCGATGCAAGCCACCTCACTTCCCTTTGGTGTCGTGTGTACACCAGGACACCGATATCATCCTGCCATTGTTGCCCAAGCCGTCGCGACACTAGCAGAAATGTTTCCCCAGCGCTTTTGGGTAGCACTAGGAAGCGGCGAAGCACTCAACGAGCGCATTACAGGAGAACACTGGCCTCCTAAAGCTGAACGCAATGCTCGCCTTAAAGAATGCGCCGACATTATCCGTGCCCTGTGGGCTGGAGAAACAGTCACTCACTATGGACGGGTGTGCGTTGAGCAAGCAAAGCTTTATACTCGACCGGAAAAGCCCCCCCTAATGATTGGAGCCGCCGTCACCCTTGAAACAGCCGAGTGGGTGGGTTCCTGGGCAGATGGGTTAATCACCATTTCCCGTCCTCCTGAAAAACTTCGTCAAGTGGTAGAAGCCTTTCATCGAGGGGGTGGAGAAGGCAAGCCCATGTATCTCAAAGTGCAACTCTCCTATGCAAACAACGAAGAGGAAGCAAGAGCAGGAGCTTACGAGCAATGGCGTACTAATGTTTTTAAGAGTGGCGTACTCTCCGAACTCTGGACTCCTCAACAGTTCGATGCAGCCGCCCAGTTTGTGAAGCCAGAAGAAATTGACTGTGCAGTGCGGATTTCGGCGGAACCTCAACAGCACATTGAGTGGTTACAGCAGGATATAGAACTGGGATTTAGCGAGATTATCTTGCATAATGTCAACCGCCAGCAAGAGCAGTTTATTGAGGTGTTTGGTGAAAAAGTACTCCCTGCACTGATTAAGAAAGACTTTGCTTATGCACAGCGTTGACAGTCCCTCTCCCAAAAGGAGAGGGATTTAGGGTGAGGGCCGACAAAGGTGACATCCTCCCTTCCTTATCTCCCTTGTCTCCAAAGTGCTGTTGGCAACATCACAATGGCAGAATGCAACTGTATAGGACAATAAGAACTGCAGTAGCAAGTCCGCAAGTGATATTGAGGTTGCCGTGACAGCATTTTTATTTGTAACTGATTTGGACAATACTTTAGTGGGTGATGACAACGCCCTCAATGAACTCAACCAGCATCTGAGCCAGCATCGTCAAGAATACGGCACAAAAATCGTCTATGCAACGGGGCGATCGCCGATTCTGTATCGGGAGCTAGCCACCGAAAAGCCATTATTACCCCCGGATGCTCTGATTACCTCAGTGGGTACAGAAATTTGCTTCAATCCTGAAGAGGAAGTCTTTGATTCAGAATGGATGGAAATCTTATCCGAGGGGTGGGATCGTGAACAAGTGGTAGCCACGGCGGCTCATTATTCTGATTTAGTCCCCCAAACTGACAGCGAGCAACGTCCTTTTAAAGTCAGCTATCTGCTTTCCGAACAAGCCGCACAAGAAGTTCTGCCTAGGCTCGATTCAGCTCTAAAAGAGCGAAATTTAGATGTCAAACTTGTTTACAGTGGAGGCCAAGACTTAGATATTCTCCCGCGCCAAGGGGATAAGGGACTCGCGATCGAATTTCTGCGGCAAAAGTGGGGAATCGATGCCACAAAAACCGTTGTCTGTGGCGACTCCGGTAATGATATTGCTCTTTTTAGCGTCGGTGAAGCACGCGGTATCATTGTGGGCAACGCTCGACCTGAACTGCGCCAGTGGTACAAGGCTAACCAGGCTGATTATCGGTACATGGCTCAAGCACACTGTGCGGGTGGTATCCTAGAAGGTTTGTATCACTTTGGATTCCTTAGCAATTAGGGGAGTTGGTTGTTGGTTGTTAGTTGGTTTCCTAACACCAATAACTAACAACCAATAACTAATAACCAATAATCAATGATTAGCTATCTCAAGGGGACAGTTGCCAATATTCAGAAAAGTACCAGTAACCGCGTAGTCTTGATTCTGGAAGTCAATCAAATTGGCTATGAGTTACAAATTCCCCGGAGTTTGTCCCAAGAATTACAAGTGGCTTCGGGGGAAATGATTCAAGTGTTTACCCATTTACAAATCCGTGAAGACCAACAAGTATTGTATGGTTTTGGTTCGGCAGCAGAACGAGATTTATTTCGTCAATTAGTCAGTGTGAGTGGGATTGGGGCGCAACTAGCGATCGCATTAATTGATACACTGGGATTACAAAATTTAGTACAGGCGATCGTTACCGGAAATATCCGCGCCTTATCCAAAACTCCAGGCGTCGGCAACAAAACCGCAGAACGAATTGCCTTGGAACTCAAAACCAAGTTAGCCGAATGGCGTCAGCTTTCTGGAGTAGCGGCACCTGCATCTTCAGCCGGGCCATCTCCAGCCGTTTTAGAAGATGTGGAAATGACTTTACTGGCTTTGGGTTATGAAAATAGTGAGATTACTCAAGCTCTGAATGTGATTGGCCAAGATACCTTGTTGGCAAAAAGTTCCAATGTAGAAGAATGGATTAGAAAAGCGATCGCATGGCTGAGTCAGTAAATAGCTAAAACCAATTTCATAAAACCCTGGAACAAATACTTTTCTTATTCCCCCTTTTAGAGACAGCCTCTTAGCTCCCCGGCTATAAAACCTGTAAGGACGGGTTAAGGAATCAACTTTGGGCAGTACCGAAAACTTAACATCAAAACCCGCCCCTACGATAAACTGGTTATTCAAACGGATTTGATGTCAAAAAAAAGGATAAAAAGAAAGGGGCAAGAGAAAAAAACTTTTCCCCTTACCCCTTCTTTCTTTTCCTTTTCTTGTCCCGAAAATTAAATATCAGGATGGATTAGATATAGCTACCTACCACTGTAAGCTGGCAATATCATCCTCTCCCCAAAGGTCAGCACCTTGAGGATCGGGTAGCTGTTCGAGATATGAAATAGCGGCGTTGATCTCCTCATTAAGCTGCATAATCGCCTTTTCCACGGGTTCGGCAGTTTGAGGTTCGCCATCAAGTTCATTATCCAGGTTAGCCATGGCTTGCGCGATTCCCATGATGTCAAACTCCAGAGGACGGGGTAGATTGTCAAGACACAGCACCATCGCATCAATTTGGAAATTCAAGTCCTCTTGCGCCTCTTCATCTCCACCAACTTCCATTTCAGCAAACTGGGCGATCGCTCCTTCCAACTGTTCAATCGATTCCGTTTCAGGCCGAGCTTTAAACTGTTGGTTGAGGGCATTCATCAAACCTTGAGCCTCTGTAACCCCTTGCTTGGCGCGATTTAGGTCAATTCCTGAAGCTGTTGCTACATCGCCAATACGGGAGACTGTGGTATTAAGATGTTCGCTGAGTTCTGCGATCGCTCCTTTGATTTCTTGGACAGCTTGTGTTTCCGGCCGCTCATGGAACTGTTGAATCAAGGCATTAAGCTGGCCGTGAGCACCTGTAGCAGTAGCGGCTACTTCTGCACTAGGTTTAGGTTTAGAAGCTGTGGGTATCGGTAAAACTTCTGGGGGCGAAGCTACAGTCTTAGTTGGAGCAGCAGGGGCTGGATTAGAAACCTTAACCTCGCTCGCTTGAGCCTCTGAGGAAGTCGGTAAATTATCCAAACGGAGTGTAACAGCGTCTATCTGATCTTGGATATCTGCGATCATCTGAGCAACGCTGCTGAGCACATTGGTTTGAGATGCCGCCGCTTGAGGTTTGGGCATCTGATCCAAACGCTGGTTTAGAGCCTCGATCTGCTCAGAAATCAGCACAATCGCTGCTTGGGATTGCTCCACAGCCTCAGCTTCTGGACGCTCGTTAAATTGTT
>CAZPRJ010000106.1:4211-23104 GCA_964588805.1 uncultured Microcoleus sp.
GATGCAGGTTAGTGAGTTGAGCGTTAATTTGTGCGATCGCCTGTTCCACACTACTCAAATCAACGGCTTGTGGAGCAGGTGCGCTATCCAAACGTTGGGTTAGAGCCTCTATCTGCTCAGAAATCAGCACAATCGCTGTTTGAGATTGCTCAACTGCCTCAGCTTCTGGGCGCTCGTTAAATTGTTGATGCAGGTTAGTGAGTTGAGCGTTAATTTGTGCGATCGCCTGTTCCACACTACTTAAGTCAACGGCCTGGGGCGCTGGTGCACTATCCAAGCGTTGGGCGAAAGCATTTAACTGCTCAGATAACTGGGCATCGGCACTTTGTAATTGTCCAATAACTTGAGCTTCCGGCCGCTCATTAAACTGTTGATGCAGGTTAGTGAGTTGAGCGTTAATTTGTGCGATCGCTTGTTCCACACTGCTCAAGTCAACGGCTTGGGGTGCAGGTGCGCTATCCAAGCGCTGGGTTAGAGCCTCGATCTGTTCAGAAATCAGCACAATCGCTGCTTGAGATTGCTCCACAGCCTCAGCTTCTGGCCGCTCGTTAAACTGTTGATGTAGGTTAGCCAGTTGACCGTTAATTTGGGTGATCGCCTGTTCCACGCTACCTAAGTCAACCGCTTGTGGAGTCGGTGTACTATCCAAGCGTTGAGTGACAAAATTTAATTGCTCAGATAGCTGGGCATTGGCACTCTGTAATTGTCCAATGATTTGAGCGTCTGGGCGCTCATTAAACTGTTGATGCAGGTTAGTGAGTTGACCGTTAATTTGGGCGATCGCTTGTTCTACACTACCCAAGTCAACCGCTTGCGGGGCGGATTGCTGATCGAGGCGGTGTGTTAAAAACTGTTCCGTCAATCGAGCATTGGCTGTTTGTAACTGCTCAATCACTTGGAGTTCAGGTCGATCATGGAACTGTTGATGTAAGCTCTCTAACTGACTATTAATTTGTGCGATCGCTTGTTCAACTGCGGTGAGATCAGTGGTTTGTGGCGTTGACAGTTGATCGAGACGGAGTGTCACTGCATCCAACTGGCCGTTAATATCTGCGATCGCTTGCTCAACTCCACCTAAATCAACTGATTGGGGTGTGGAGGAAGTATCTAGACGCTGAGTGAGAGTTTCTACCTGTTCAGTCAGTTGCGTGAGCGCTTGAGTTTCAGGTCGAGTATTAAACTGTTGATTGAGAGCGTCTAGTTGATTATTGATATCTAAAATCGCCCACTCTACCCCACTAATATCAGCCGCTTGAGCGGATGGGGTATGATCTACACGCTGTGTTAGAGCTTCTATTTGTTCCGTAAGCTGTGTGATCGATTGCTGTGATGCTTCCGATTGAGCTTCCGGTCGAGCCTGGAATTGTTGCTCAAGGGCATTCAGTTGAGCTTGCATTTGAGTCAACACAGGTTCAACCGCACTCAAATCTACCGCTTGGGAAGGCTGTTCGAGTTGTTGGCTGACAGCTTCGAGTTGTTGAGTTAATTGGGCGATCGCTTCTGCTTCCGGTCGAGCCTGGAATTGTTGCTCAAGGGCATTGAGTTGAGTGTGCATTTGAGCCAACAGAGGTTCAACGCTGCTCAAATCAGCCGATTGAGGAGTAGAAGGCTGTTCGAGTTGCTGACTGACAGCTTCTAACTGTTGAGTTAATTGGGCGATCGCTTCTGCTTCCGGTCGAGCCTGGAATTGTTGCTCAAGGGCATTGAGTTGAGTGTGCATTTGAGCCAACAGAGGTTCAACGCTGCTCAAATCAGCCGATTGAGGAGTAGAAGGCTGTTCGAGTTGCTGACTGACAGCTTCTAACTGTTGAGTTAATTGGGCGATCGCTTCTGCTTCCGGTCGAGTCTGGAATTGTTGGCTGAGAGTGTCTAGTTCACTGCGGAATTCCGCGATCAGGGGTTCTAGTACACTAAGATCAGACGTTTCAGGTGTAGAGGTGTTGTCCAGACGTTGAGTTAAAATTGCAACCTGTTCGGTCAGTTGCGAGAGCGTTTGTTGAGATTCTGTGATCGCTTGGGCTTCCGGGCGAGCTAAAAACTGCTCATTTAAGTCATTAATTTGAGTGTGAAGCTGTGCCAGGGTTTCCTCGAAGCCATTGAAATCAACCGTTGGGGCAGTGGGTGGTTGATTAAACTGATGGGTTAATGTATCCAACTGTCCTTGAAGATCTGCGATCGCTTGTTCGATTCCAGTGACATCAAGAGTCTGTGAAGCTGGCAACTCATCAAAACGGAGCGTTAAGGTATCAACCTGATTGTTGAGGTAGGCAATCGCTTGCTCAATCCCGGATAAATCAACCTCTTGAGGAGTGGGTGAATCATTGAGACTGGAGCTAATGTAATTAAGTTGTTCAGAAAGCTGAGCAAACGAAGTTTTTAACTGCTCAATGGTTTGAGTTTGCGATCGTTCATCAAGCTGTTGGTATAAGTCATTAAGCTGACGATTGATGACGGGCAGCGACTGAACTTCTCGTTGTAGAGACTGAATGACTTGATACGTCGGAGCTAGCGTCTCAGTTGTATAAGTTTGTACCTGTTGCTCAAATCGTCGTCGATTAGCAAGGTTGAGTGAAAGAGCTGCAGTTAGTAATAATGGCGAGGTTGCAGTTAGCGCTTGCCCAGATACCAAAGCCACGACACCACTGACAGCGGAGCCAGCAAGGGCAACATATTCGGCAATCTCTAGCGGTTGTTTTTCCATATTTGTTTATCGATAGCTGGGCCTGGTTAGACTTTTAAAGCAGTTCATGGTAAAGCTCTCCCCTGTGGGGTTAAAAACCTCTTCTCCTCCAGTGGGTTTCTGCCGTTGCCGGATTGCACAGGCCAATACGGCAATGTGTGAGTGCGCCTTCACTGCCAGTTTCGTAGACACTTAAATTGAAGCGGAGCGAACTGAATAGGTGTACCTCATAAATGCAGAGATACGCTTCTAGTACTTACCGCTAAAGGTCACATCTGTCCGGATTTTTTCGGCAGATACATTGGCTTGAACTAAGATGCTCCCGAACCCGATCCTTGTCATCATGAATAGTTCTCAGACAGGCGGGTTCCTGCTGCTAAAAAGTCGTATAACAACTAAACCGACTTTGTTTGTCTCCCATTTTCTGTTATCCTTCGCTAGTCTGGAAACTCCTTTTTTAAAAAATCAACTAATCTTCATCTTCATGAGGAAGGGAAAACTCCGATAAAATAAGCCATGCTCCCAGCAAATAGACATGGCAAATCATGCAGGAAATCACGGGATTGGGTGAAAAGTTTTCGTCTTCGCGACAGGAGGGGGAGGGTATTTGTCCAGCATTTTCGCTGGTGCTACCGGTGTATAACGAAGAAGGAGCGATCACCTTCACCCTTGATGAACTTCACAAAATCCTGGGTTCTGCGGGTTGTGAATACGAAATTGTTGCAGTTAACGATGGCTCTACTGATGGTACAGGGGAGATTTTGCGGACTTGCACAGATATCCGCCTCATCGAACATCAACGCAACCGAGGATATGGTGCAGCACTCAAGACTGGAATTCGTCACGCAAAATATCCCCTGATTGTGATTACTGACGCAGATGGGACTTATCCTAATGAGCAAATTCCTGCATTAGTCAGGCGAACGATGCAGGCAGATATGGTTGTGGGTGCCAGAATTGGCGCGAATGTTCAGTATCCAACTCTTCGGAAAATTCCCAAGTGGTTTCTGGTTCAGTTTGCTCAGTGGGTGGCCAAAGCTACCATTCCCGATTTGAATAGTGGGTTGCGGGTGTTTCGTAAGAGCGTGGTGGAACAATTCCTGAAAATCTTACCTGATACCTTTAGCTTTACGAGTACTATCACGATTGCGATGCTAACCAACAATTACATCGTTTATTACGAACCTATTGACTATCGCTATCGAGTTGGCAAAAGCAAGATTAAGCCCATACGCGATACCTTACGCTTCATTCAGTTAATCTTGCGAACGGGCGTTTATTTTGCTCCTCTGAGAGTATTTTTGCCTTTGGCAACCGTATTTTTTTGTGGTTGTATGTTTACGCTGATTCAAGATATTTTTGTTCGCGAAGATTTAACAGAAAGGACATTAATTCTATTTATTGCCGCCACTCAAACCGGGATGTTTGCTCTGCTCGCTGATATGATTGACAAGCGAACATAAATACGGTAAATATCATCACTTTCATTATGGAATTTAGGGCAAATTTAATCGATAAATTAGCCCCGTATCTGTAATAAAATAAAGTTTCTGGTCTAAAAGCCTAGTACTTTCTGCCTTTTGTTAGGGAACTCTACAGGGAAGAATCGGTTGGATCACAACGAATTTCAATCATAAATCCATCGGGATCATAAAAATAAATCCCTCGCCCTGTAGGTCGAGTCACGGGGCCATGATCAATACAAATTTCATTTTTTTTCAAGACCTCAACGGCATGATCAAACCTCTCTGGAGCAATATCAAAAGCTAGGTGATTGGCACGAGTAAAAGCTTGCTTAGGGTCAGGGTTTGGCGGTGTGAGTTCGGGTTCCCAAAATAAATCAATCACTGTACCATCTGGAGTCACAAAGTTAGCCACTTTCCCTTGAGCGACTAAATCAACGAGTGTTTTTGGAACTTCATCCCCTATGAGTTCATACAACCCCAAAATATCTCCATAAAAGTGACGAGAAGCCTTCATGTCGCTCACGTTTAAAGCAATATGATGCACTCGGCGTAAATGTCCAGGAGTGAGAACAGGGGTAAGAGAATTGGGACTTGACAACATAAATCTCAACCTACATCTCAACTAGCTAGTCTAAACCCAAAGGGTATTAAGACATCACTTCCGTAATTTTAGTTCCTTTAGGGTGCTGTGTCGGAGAATCCGTCATTAGGAGTTCGGTTGCGCTCACTTGGTTGCAAGGATGAATCGATTAAATTGAAGGATATAAAACGTTAACTACTCCACACACAGCCAATTACACTTATGAACAATCTGTCCAATCGAGCCCCAGATTTCTTTGGTAGCGAGTCAGAGGGTGGTAATATGCTCTCTTCATATATTCAATCTCTCAATCCTGAAGCTGTTGCTCAACTCTCTAAACCTTCTCCTCGGGCTGTTCAAGTGATGGAACGTAATATTATGGGAATGCTAGGAAGCTTACCCAATGAACACTTTGGTGTCACCATTACAACTAGCCGGGAAAATTTAGGTCGGCTTTTGGCCTCAGCTATGATGAGCGGTTACTTTCTGCATAATGCAGAACAGCGCATGGAGTTTGAGCAGTCTTTGTTCGCTGCTACAGAAGCTAATTCGACAGACTCTACAGAAAACTAGTACAGCATCGCGGAAATAATTTACCTCTTCAAAAAGGTTAAAAAGCTTACTTTACAAGCTTTTTAACCTTTTATGAAATTCTGCTACACATTGTTTGACGTATCTCCTTTATTTAAAGTGGATAATAAGTCAATTATCTGTAGCAAACATTGAGGAAATTGGAATTAGTTGTTAGTACATTGGTAGTCAGCTAGGGTCAGGATATGGATGGCGGAGGGAGGACGAAGGTATGTTGAGCCAATTTCGATCTTCTCTCAGCATTTCCCGAGCCTAAAATCGGACTCGTTTCTTGTATGCAATACAATTCTCTATACAATAACGCTTAAAGAATTGCGCTGAATCTCGCAAGTTAAATATTTGCGATCGCCCTGTACCCCAATATATATCACAAGGAAGATTTTACAACCGGGGAAAAGGGTGGTAATATAGTGGAAATTGAATTAAGTAAGTCAGCCTAATCTAGTACTCAAACAATAAAAATTATACAGATTGTGGGGTCAGTGCTAGAGCGGAGGAACCAAACTTTGGGGCAAATCTCTAATCAGCTCTCAAAAGCTCAGAGAAGGGCATCTCTCAGCCCTAGCCCGTCAGCTAACTTCGTAGGCATTGAGGGGAGACTGAAGAGTTGGCATTCTTACAAGTTAGTGTGTGTGAACTCGTCAGTGTCCTTGGCTGGTAACTATTCGCTTCGTCATGCCTGCCCTCGACCATAAAATGAGTTGCCTATCACTCTAATTTTTGGCGTCTGAGGTAGGAAAAGTAGTTAAAAGGGGAAAATTAGCCATGTTCCTGACTCAAGAACATCCCAGCGCTTTCATTTCTGTTGAAGGAAATCTAGCTAGAGAGAGTGGATTCGAGGAGTCTTTTCAGCAAAATTTTGCAGTGTTTCAAGAGATTAAAAATGTCTTAGAAGATTATCCTGAACATCCTTATCAAGATGCTTTTTCTATTGCTGAATTACACCAAAAGTTAGTATCCCATGTACTACGTTATCTCCCTAAATGTCAGTCTGTTTTAGGTAGTGAAGAAGAATCGATCAAAGATGCAAAATTACCCTACCGTTCCAAACAAGAGCGCATCCGCCTAGATACATTAATTCGGGGGAGTATCCTGCATCTACTTCGAGAAAATGCCGATTGGGTGGGGCGTCGTCTTCAACGTTCAGACAGTTCCGAACAATAGTTGATGGGTAAGGAGTGGACATAGACAAGTCGCTTTTTGTAAGCAATGTGCCTACGAAGCGCTAGTCATTATGCATGAAGCGACAAATTAAGTGATGTCACGGCTACTTTGCCCGAAACTCTTAGGCTGTCAATTTCAAGAGACGTATTGCGACTGAATAATCTGTTCAGCATGTAGACATGGAACTTAGCAAAAAAGACATTCAACTCATTCATTTTTTGCAAGATAAGCTGAGGATTTCAGCATCCTCAATTGCAGTCGCTTTACGAAGGCGTCAACAGATTTCAGAACCTTTACCAATAATCCTGTGGCAATATGGTTTAGTTTCTTTACAGCAACTTGAGCGAATTTTTGAATGGCAAGAGCAACCTGAATTTAATTTATAATTTCAGAATGTAGAGTTTACAGGCATTGAAAAGTAGCTCTACATTCATAGATCAAGCCTTGCCTCAAACCTAAGCAGTCCGTGCCTATTTCTACACAATCTGATCGCCTTTTCCCATCACCTGAGCAAGGATTAGGCGATCATTGTTTTTAACTTCTGATTACTATTTATTATCTAACCAACTCTGCATTTCTTGAGCTTCTGCCAACATTCCCAAACCCTCAAACTCTGCCTTTGCTTTCATTGCCCAAAACTGAAATTGATTAACATTTCCTCTCAATTTTTCCAAATGTGCCCAAGAACGTTGATGAAAGGCAATAGATATTTTATCTTTTCTCTCCAGTGCAATAGGCATACTTATTTTTAATAAATTCTCAGCTTCATCCAGCTCATCCTTTTCAGCCAGCACAACATCGGCTAACCAGTTGAGGATATAAACTTCCATTTGCTGCCATTGTGCAATCCTAGCTTGTTTTAGAGCCTTTTGATAGCCAATTTTTGCTTGTTTATAATTCCTTGTTCCAAACCAAATCTCTGCTTGATAGTAATCGATACGAATTTCCTGACATAGGCGTTTCGATGAATCTAACTGAACTCGAAGGAGTAAGTCTTTTGCCCGATTTAAGAGTTGACAGGCGGCATCAAACTTCTTCTGATGAATTGATAAAACGGCGCGTTCAATTGTTAATTCCAACTGTAAACTTAGGTCTTCATTCTCTTGCAGATGAGTTACTTGTTCAAACAAAGCATCCACTTCGGCTAACTGTTCAGGTTTGCCCATCCACATTAGAGTTAAAGTCCAGCCTTTATCCACTAAAACTTCGAGTAACATTGATTTATCTTGGTACTGCTGAGCTACTTGCAGGAGCCAATCGATCCACGTTAAGCGCTCAGTCCAATATCCACGGACATAGGTGTAACCTTTAACATATTGCCAAAACTTTTTAACCTCTTCATAGCGGTTGTGTTGGATACACCAATCAATCACAGCTTGGAGATTTTCCCACTCTTTCTCAAGGTTTTGATATTCGTTCCACTGCTTCCAATCCTGAGGAGCATAAGCTTGAGAAAATTGCAGATACCAATTAATCCAACGTTCTCGTGCTTGTTGTTCAAATTGGGGGTGAGATTTTAATTCTGTAAGGACATATTCACGGGTTAGGGGATGCATATCATAGCGTTTCTCTCGCTGCAGCACTAAGCGAAGTTTATACAATTGAGCTAATGCATGAGCAGGATTAGAAGTAGCTAATGCGACTTGAGCGATCGCCTCTGGAGTAGCCGATTTAGCAAATAGTGCCATTCCCATCAGCAATTCATGAGCGGGTTGTCCTCTAAGGCGTTGTAGGGAATCCTCAAAACAATAATAAGCGAGGTTGTTAATCGCTGGAGTTAAGCGAGTGGATACAGTTTCGGTAGAAGTGCCATAAACTGATAATTGACCAATTTCGTAAACAATTCCCAGAGGTAAACCATTCGTTCTTTGATAAATCGCGTCGAACTGTTCAGGATTGAGTTGTATACTTTGCTCATTCGCTTGGTGTTCAATTAAGCGTACCCCTTCATCCGGAGGTAAACCTTCCAGATAAATTGAAACCCCAAAAACTCCTCGCAGCCGAGTAGTGATGACAACCTTTACAGTAGAGGGAAGTTCGTACAAAAAAGAAAGAACCGCCTCTTGGTCTTCAATGGTTTCTAGATTATCAACAATCAGTAAAGTCTGTAACTCTTGTAAACGGCTATCAATTAACTCTAGTTGCTGCTCAAAGTCTGCCGGCAGGGAACCCGGACAATCTAAGGTACGGAAAATGGCTCGGAAAATGTCATTGAGGGTACGTTCTCGTCGATGACGTTGCAAAATATGATTGCCGATCAGATGCTGTTGTTTGGCTGAGGTGAAAATAATGGCATCAAAAGACGGTGCTAGAAATGGGGTGGATTCTCCACAACTGGCTTTGAGGCAATAGTAGGCGGCTTCTAAGACTAAGGAGGTTTTGCCCGCACCACCCATACCTTCCACACTAATATGATAGGTGTTCTCCGGGTTAGACAGTCGTTGCAGTAATTGTTGCAGCTCTTGATTTCGTCCAATCAATGCCGTGTGATAGCGTACCGGTAGATTGTGGTGAGGGGGTGATTGCTCTTTCGGCGCGACTGATGGCAGCGTTTGTGCAGTTTGGGGTAAAGGAATTGGTTTTTCAGGGTTCTTGGATTCTGCAGTAACGCTGGCTTCTGCGACTTCTTCCCAGTCCAATCCTAAAATTTGGCAATAAATTTTAAAGGTACGAGCTTTTATGGGGTGTGATTTATTTTGAGCTGCAAATCGACTCCATGTGCCGTAGGAAATTCCCTTGGCTAAAACTTCGCCAGTTTCAATAAGATGCTCAATTCGCTCTAAAAACGAACCCTGTCTAGATTTAGCAATGATAGTGGTAATGGAATGGGGATTGTCGGGTTCGACACGGAACAATTGCTCACAATGCTTGAGCCAACGTCGATCGTTGGCTTCCCATTGATTGGCGAGTGCATACTGCCGGATGAAACATTTACTCGCCTCTTTTAGGGGAATATCGTTCTCTTCTTTAGCAGTCCATCCTTTTGCTTCTCTCGCTTGTTGAATTTTTGCTCGTCCCTGAGCAGAAGCCTGGAGAGTTTTGTTACCCATTTGGGGTTAATTGTCAAGATCGTTTGAGATCAGTTTGGGATCGATCTTACCCGATCCTGCACAATTGCAGAGTTTCGTGCATCCTAAAGACAAAGTAAGGGGTGCAATATCCTAAGTTCAAATTATTGCGGTAGGAGACAGATGTGGATTTTGTTAGTAATTGGGCAATCTTGAATGATACGAAGTTGAAGCAGTTAGAGCGAATTTTGCAGGAGTTTTATCACCTGAGTCAGGATGAAATTGACCAAGCTGCTATTTTATTGGAAAGCTATCATGCTGTGTATCGGCGCGATCGCTTACAATGGCGGCGGCTCCAAATGGCATCGGGGCAAACTAAAATTGAGCAACCCTGTCTCCCCCCATCAGAAAGCCAACTGCAAGAAATTGCTCGACGGGTCAATATTAAGTCATCGGCAAGCCTAGAAGCGGAAGCTGTCGGCATTGAACTACTGATTTTAGGCGATCGCTTAGGACAGTATTGTTCCTACATTAGAGGAAAATTTAAGCTGACAGCAGCCATGGAGGGTTTCAGAAATCATGCCAAACCCGATCATTTTCAGTCTCATGACTCTATTAATCCCTTGAGTCATCAAGACGAACCCCCAGAATTTATCATGATGCCTTACCATTCAACCCAACATCAACATCAGTGGTGTGCTTAATTAGAAAATTTTAAACAACTTAATCAAAAACTAGTACATCCTAGTCCCAATAAAGTGACTCTTCTCATCTCGCTGTAACGCTTGCAATGTCATCATTTTGAATGCGAGAATTCCCAGGAAGCAGTACTAGGCGGTTTCAGTCCCCTGTTTCCCAAAATACCTGTTAGCTATAGATAGTAAGTTAGACTGGACATGGACAAGACGGGGGTTAGCCGTGATTGGTAAGTAATGAATGAGGCAGTAGTGAAAATGGGAATCAGAGACTAATGGGGGTTTACTGCTAAAATACGCAAGGAACTAGACAATGTGAACCCTGCAATCTCGGCTGCATAACCGAATTAACCTCCAGAGATATATAAAGATAGGATAAGATTTTCCGATTAGGAAATCTTCTGTGTTTCTATGCGAGTTAAGGTGCATCCTATGATTGCAGGGCAAAGTTTAGCTTATGAATATCAAGTGGGTGGATGCTTACCCCCGGATGCTCCAACCTATGTTGTACGCCGAGCCGACTTTGAACTCTACAATGCCCTGAAACGGGGAGAATTTTGCTATGTCCTGAATTCTCGGCAAATGGGCAAGTCTAGCTTACGGGTACGCACGATGCAGCGACTACAAGCGGAAGAAATTGTCTGTGCTGTAGTGGATCTCAGTGCCATCGGTGCTAAGCAAATTACCCCGGCTCAGTGGTATGCAGGAATTGTTTACACGTTAGCCAGTAGTTTTAATTTATTAGATCGGATCGATATTGGAAAGTGGTGGTGCGATCGCGATCGCCAAATTCTTGCCCCCGTACAGCGCTTTAGTGAATTTATCAGCAAAGTTTTATTACAGTTAGTCCCTCAAAAACTAGTTATTTTTTTCGACGAAATCGATAGTATTCTGCGTTTAGATTTTAAGGATGATTTTCTGGCTGTTATTCAAGCCTGTTACAATAATCGTGCTCATCAATCAGAGTATAAACGTTTAACCTTTACTTTATTGGGTGTGGCTACCCCTTCGGATCTGCTGCGAAACTCCAATGGTACGCCATTTAATATTGGGCGGGCAATTGAATTATGTGGTTTTCAAGAACGTGAAGTTTTGCCTTTGGCTCGGGGATTAAAAGGGAAAGTCAATAATCCTCACGCTGTCTTGAGAGAAGTTTTGTTATGGACAGGTGGCCAGCCTTTTCTAACTCAAAAGTTGTGTAAACTCATTACTCAAGAATTAGGAAACAAGCGTCATGAGAGCGGTGAATTTTTCCATCAGCCTAAAGCTCTACGGATGTCTTTAGTAAAACAGCGTCCAAGTTTCAAAGGCTCAATTTCTGAGTGGGTTAGCGATTTAGTTCACACTTATTTAATTGATAACTGGGAAGCCACAGATAATCCTGAGCATTTGAGAACTATACGCGATCGCCTGTTAAGACGGGGGCAATTGAGTACTGAACTTCTCCGACTTTATCAACAAATTTTGCAACATCAGGAAGTTACGGCGAATGATACTGCAACTGAAATGGATTTAAGGCTGAGTGGTTTGGTTGTTAAACAGCAAGGCAAGCTCAGGGTTTACAATCGTATCTATCAATCTGTATTTAATCATCGTTGGCTGGAAAATCACTTACCTCCTCCTCCCTCCTCCCATCGTGGTTTGTATGAGCAAAGTGAGAATGAAGATACAGGTTTGGAGGAACAACTACTTTACAATCACCTGCTTTATTGGGTACAAAAAGAGTCTCCTGTGCAATTAATTGAGCGCTTCCGGATGTTATTTATCGAAGGACAAAACTATCCGGAACCCGAAATTGTAGGGGCACTACATCGAATTCTTATATCCAAGCAAGCCGAGCCTAGGTTCCAGCATATCCTCAATCGATGCTGCTATATTCTCATTAATCATTGGCGCTGGCATTCCAAAAGCCAACCAGCAATCCCTCTATTAGTGGGGCTGTTCAAAAATTATACGGTTAGTGTAGAACAAACTCGATCGAGTCGGCGTTTACAAGAGTTAGTACAGTTATTTACTCTAAGTGAAAAATATTGTTCTCTAGAGCGTTTCGCTAAAGTTTTAGAGCAAAGTCATCAGAGTAGAGCTAAAGCAGTTGAGTGTCCTTTAGCTCAGATTATTAATCGGTATCCCTACTTATATCCCCATTATCTACACCGTGATGGAAGTGCCTTTGAAAATAGACAAATTATTCAGGAACTTCAATCGCAAAGACAGCATGAGTTTGGCATTCATTTGTCTCAATACGCAACCTATCTAATTCGGCGTGTCCAAGTTGAGCGCCAGGCTCACCCCTCTCAGACCAAGCAGATCATAAAACCTGTACCTAATCCTACACTATTAAGCGATCGCGATTTATTCCTCGCTCTGAGACAATTTGTTGGCAAAGTTGATGGCTCTCATACTTACAGAGACTTAGCCCAACTTTTTTTAACTCGGACTTGTCAAGTTCGCTCCTATGGAGACTTTAAACGAGAGTTATATGATTACTTGATTGCTTCAATTAAACCTGAATATGGTCGTCATCAATTTAATCAACGCTTAGCCAACCATCTAAAAAATACATTTCCTCAATGTGACTCACAGAGAGTCAACAACATTCTTTTGGCACAAACTTGTCGTCAATTATTCAATTTTTTAGTGGCTAGTCCTAAGCATCCAGAACATTTGTTTTTTATTGATTTAATTTCTAATAATGGTTCTTTAAAAACAACTGGACTACTATTGAAAATTGCGCTTTTATCACGACAAGTCAAGCCCCATTTAGAGCAACGGTTTTCTATTCTATTTGACCATTATGAGTCTCAAACTATTAATGAAATCCTCTGGTTAGTAGAATCATTGGAGAATTTGAATATTGCTTTAGCAACTAATTTTGAGTCTGTCGATCTTTCCTTTATTAGTCGAGTATTACGTTAACTATTTCTTTTGCCCCTCGTTAAGGGGGGTTAGGGGGGAGACTGTGGGAATATGTCACCTTTGTCAGCCCTCACCCTAAATCCCTCTCCCTCAGGGAGAGGGACTTGGAAGTTTTGCTCCCCTTCTCCCTATGGGAGAAGGGGCTGGGGGATGTTAGCGTGGCGGCACGCAGTGCGGGCTGTCCACTTGTAAACCTGACATACTCCCGAGAATGTAGCACTAATGAATGAATTTAGTATTACAAATTGCAGTCAACCGATTGGTTTTTGGAATAGACTGTAAAATCGGTCTTCATTCTGCAAATTAAACACGAAACAGACCTGAACAGGGGAAGCCAATTGATTGCAGATTTTGGTAATAGCAAACACAGAGGGTCAAGAACCAATCATTTGCTCGGGTTTTACTAACTGATCGAATTGTTCACCTGTAAGAAAACCGAGGTTAATACAAGCTTGTCGTAATGTTGTGCGATCGGTGAAAGCTTTCTTTGCCACCTTCGCTGCGTTGTCATACCCAATATGAGGGTTAAGCGCTGTCACGAGCATGAGTGAATTAGTAAGGAAATGGTCAATCTGCTCACGATTGGGTTCAATACCAACTACTAAATGTTCTGTAAACGTAGAACAAGCGCCAGACAATAATCGAATAGAATGCAACAAGTTGTGAATCATAACGGGCTTAAACACATTTAGTTCAAAATTGCCTTGAGAGCCAGCAATACTGATTGCCGTGTCGTTACCCATGACCTGTACACAGACCATTGTCATCGCTTCGCATTGGGTTGGATTCACCTTTCCAGGCATAATCGAGGAGCCAGGCTCATTTGCAGGTAGAAGCAGTTCTCCTAATCCACATCGAGGCCCAGAACCCAACCAGCGCAGATCGTTAGCAATTTTCATCAATGAACCCGCTAGGGTTTTGAGGGTGCTACTCGCCATAACGATCGCATCATGAGACGCTAGCGCTGCAAATTTGTTAGGCGCACTAACAAAAGGCAATCCGGTAAATTCAGCAATCTTAGTAGCTACGCGCACCGCAAACTCAGGATGGGTATTAAGTCCCGTTCCTACCGCCGTCCCTCCAATCGCCAGTTCATACAAATCTGGCAAAGACCCTTGAATTCGTTGCAAATCCTTGTCCAGTTGGGAAACATAGCCCGAAAATTCTTGTCCCAGCGTCAAAGGTACTGCATCCATCAGATGGGTACGGCCAATCTTGATAATATCCTGGAATGCTTCTGCTTTAGCCGCGAGTTCGTCCCGTAGTTTTTTCACCGTTGGGATTAACTGATGGTTCATTTCCTCAGCCGCAGCAATGTGCATCGCTGTCGGAAATGTATCATTAGAAGACTGAGACATATTGACATGATCATTAGGGTGAATTGGGCTTTTACTACCCAAAACTCCTCCAGCGATTTCAATCGCTCGATTGGCAATTACCTCATTGGTATTCATATTTGTCTGGGTGCCACTCCCGGTTTGCCAGACTCGCAGGGGAAAGTGATCATCTAGTTGACCGGCAATTACTTCATCCGCCGCTTGGACAATTAACGTTGCTTTGTCATCGGGCAGTTTTGCCACCTGGCAATTGACTAAAGCAGCGGCTTTTTTTAGGATGCCTAATGCCCGAATCATTTCTCTGGGCATGGTGTCTTGTCCGATGGAGAAGTGAAATAAGGAACGCTGGGTTTGAGCACCCCAGTAGCGATCGCTAGGTACTTCGATCGCTCCCATACTATCGGTTTCAGTGCGTGTTGCACTTTTGGCAGCAACAACGTTCATCAATTGAACTCCTGTTCCAATCTGTTGCAGTCAGATCTTTGTTGTATCCGACCTGACTTGGCGTGCTAATCCTATCATCATGCCCATGATTCCAACTGTTCGTGGCTAGATACCAGCCTTAACACTTAAGCAAAATTTTGGATTTGGCATTGATCACAGGAGTTTTTCAGTCATAGTTCATAGTAGCGGTACGTCTTTATTGGTGGCCTCAAGGGTGGTTTCAAAACCATCTTGAGGAGTCCACTGAATTGCACCATCCCGTCCCGTCCAGTAAAGAGGAATTTCGGCATTTTGAAGTAATTTTGCTGCCTCTAAATCCACAACTTTGGAGGTAGCGATCGCCACTTTGGGCTTGAGAACTTTGAGCAAATCGGGCGATAAACTTTCGCCAGACCACCACAAGACTTGAACAGGTGGGAGGTTGCGGCTGTTGAGTAATTGTTGTTGCTCCTCGGCTCTCATTTCTCCTAACAGTAACCAGATCTGGTTGCGAACTTGCAATTGCAAGACGGATGGATTGATATTGATTAATTCCATCGGTGTAGAACCCGCCGCAAATTTTTGCCCGACTGTTACGATTTGATAGTTGGTTCGCTGGGATTGTAGAGCAGCCGCGATCGCTTTATCCTCGGCTGATAGAGTTTGTGGTGCTACGCTATCATAGAATGTCCGCACCGGTAAACTTTGCAAGATCTGTAGCCATCCACTCCTGAGACGGGGTTCGTTATCGAGCGCGATCGCCCAATCAATTTGATTAATTCCTTGCTTTTGCAGAAACGGTAGCACTGTGTAATTAGCGGTATCTGTATCTCCACTATTAATTAACGTCACTTGCCCCCGGTCTTGAATGACTACAACTTGCTCTTGATCTGTGGTTAATGCAGTCACTTGAAAGTGAGCAATGTTGGTTTGCCAAACCGGAAGAGCAACTACCGTTACCGCCACAAAACCAACCAACCACCAATAACGCCGCAACCCTGTACTCAGGCAACACAATGCAATTAAACTATACAAAAGCAGCAGTTGTACCCACGAAATTGTACCCAGAGCAACGGTGCTTCCTGGTAACTGGTTAAATAGGTTAACTAAACTGATCAATAACCCCGTTGGGTAATACAGTAACCCAGCTATAGTACTGCCGATGAGCGGCCAGATCGATGCGGCTAAGGCACTAATGACCCCCCCAATACTGACTAGAGTAATGAAGGGAGCACAAATAATATTAGCGGCAGTGCTGTAGGGAGCGATCGTCCCAAACACATACAGTTGCAGAGGTAATGTCCATAAAGATGCAGATAAAGAAATAGCAATAATCGCAGCAATAGCGGGTGGCAACCCATCTAATCGCTTAGTTAAACCCGGTGCCGTCACTAACAACCCAAGTGTTGCCAAAAAACTTAATTGAAACCCTAAATCCCAAATCCACAGGGGATTAATCAATAGTAGGATGGTGGCGGCAAGTAACAGCGAACCCAAGGGTTTCACCTTACGCTTTGTCAGCAGAGCAATTAATGCTCCAAAACCCATAATTGCTGCTCTAAGAACCGAGGGTTGTGCGCCGGTTAAAGCCACAAAAACAAACAGTGCTGCCACCCCCATACCAAATTGCGATCGCACACCCCAACGTCTAGTAAGAGCTAATACTAAGCCTAAAATTAAAGAAATATGAAATCCGGAAGCCGCTAAAACGTGAGCCAACCCAACCCGTGTAAAGCGATCGCTAATATCGTAGGGTAAATCCACGGCTTGGCGTCCCAAAACCATTGAACTCACCAGAGGCCCAACTGGACTCTCTAACTTCAACACTAAAGCCCGGACAATTCGCTGGCGCAGTCTCCACCAACCCCAAGGCTTTTCTTGCCCCTCCTCAAAAAGGCTGACTTGCCGTCCACTGAAACCCGCAAAAGCGCCTTCTTTAGCTAAATAAGTTTCAAAATCAAAAGCACCGGGATTGGAAGCTGGCTTAGGCTTATATAAAACTCCCGTTACAGAAATCGTTTGACCGGGATAGAGTCCTGTGGCCTGTAGCATCGGTACAGTGACGTATAACTTCCCTGTCACCCCTTTACTAATAGCACCGGTTTGGCTACGGCTTTCAACTTCGCTTAATTGAGTGGCTTCTAACCAAAATTGACCTTTAGAGGAGCGTGTTAAGCGAGGTCTACTCTGGACCTTACCTTGAATCGTAACCACTTGCTCCTGCACAATGCCATTAGAAGACAGAACAAATTGGCTGATATCGTTGGTAGCTGGTTTGGGTACTCGTGCTTGAAAATACACGATTGCTAGAGCTCCCACAATTCCAGCTACTATCCATAATCTTGGTTTAGGGCCAGTACGCCAGAATCGAGGGAGTGCGATCGCAAAGACTAGACCTACAATAACTACTCCCAAGCTAAGTAGACCATACTCTGTCCAGGAAACGGCACGAGTTGGAAAACCCAAAACTGCCGTCAACAGCAGGCCAAAGATATAAGCCAAACTTAGTAGGGCACCACTCGCAGGACTCATCAGATTGCCAAACCCAGCTTCAATCCCAGTACGGTATGAAGAAACAGCAAGCAAAGTGCTGTGCTTCCCAAATAAGCGTGAACAGTACGCATAATCGGCTTATTGCCTCCAAAACCAAACAGGGAAATAACTCCATTTACGGCTAATAAAATCAATACTGTTGACCCTGTCCAAAAGTGGGGACTCTCAAGAATAGGCTGATGTTGCATCACAAGCGACAAAACCCCTCCAGTGTAACCAAGAGCAATAAAAAGAAACAGACTTGGAGCCAGTTTACGGTGACTGGCTCGACTTTTGTTGGCCACCGTTGCATCCGCCAGCATCCGCCCCTGCCATCCTGCTAATCCTACAAAGCTACCCATCACGAAAACTACAATTGCCATCATAAGCGGATGCCCCCAATGCACGATTGGAGAAGGAATGCCTAAACTCCGAAAAAACTCAGCAATGGGTTCTAATAGTTGGCTTAAATTGGTCATTAGTTCTGATTAGAGGAAACCCTAAAGTCTCGCGTTGCTGTAAATAGAGTTGAGCTACTTGCTTGGCCAAATTGCGGATTCTGCCAATATAGCGTGTTCGCTCTGTCACTGAAATTACCCCTCTAGCGTCCAGTAAGTTGAACGTATGAGAACACTTTAAAACATAGTCCAGTGTAGGCAGAACTAGTCCTCGTTGGCTCAGTTGCTCCGCTTCCTGTTCATATAAACCAAATAAAGTAAAGAGCAAGTCTGGGCTAGATGCTTCAAAGTTATAAGTACACTGCTCAATTTCGCCTTGAAGATGAACATCTCCATAATTGATGCGTTCGTTCCATTGAATTTTAGTAAAAGCATCAACATCTTGAAGATACATCACGAGTCGCTCGAGTCCATAGGTAATCTCAATCGAGACTGGGCGACAGTCAATTCCACCACACTGCTGGAAGTAGGTAAATTGAGTAATTTCCATGCCATCTAGCCAAACTTCCCAGCCCACACCCCAAGCTCCTAACGTTGGAGCCTCCCAATTGTCTTCTACAAAGCGAATGTCATGGTCTTCAGGATGAATCCCGAGCGCTTTGAGGGAGTCTAAGTAAATTTCTTGAATATTATCGGGTGACGGCTTAATCAGAACCTGGTACTGATAGTAATGTTGATAGCGATTGGGGTTTTCACCATAGCGACCATCTGTTGGACGACGGCAAGGTTCAACATATGATACAGACCAAGGTTCTGGGCCAATCGCTCTCAAAAATGTATGAGGATTCATGGTTCCCGCCCCTTTTTCTGTATCGTAGGGCTGAACAATTAAGCAGCCGCGCTCACCCCAAAATTGATGCAACGTAGCAATCACTGATTGAAAATTCATACACACCTCAGCTCACAATAGCCCTAAAGGGTATAACCTATTTTCGCGCAAAGGCGCAAAAAGCTTGTCAAATCTGGGTTTGAAGCTACGTCAAAAAAATTTTTTGATTTTAGTTGACAGTTTAAATTGGATGGCGTACATTGGTAAATGCGCT